>JADJHE010000004.1 GCA_016707685.1 Bacteroidota bacterium | reverse complement strand
TTGAGTTGATTGATAATGCAAACGATGCATTCGGCAATTGTTAAAGAAGCATTAAGGAATGGTGTGAATGTGGTTACCGCAAACAAAAAAATGCTGGCGGAGAATTTTACAGAGTTATACAATTTGCAAATAAAAAACAATGTTGCATTACTATATGAAGGTTCCGCAGGTGGAAGTATTCCTATTATCCGAAATTTAGAAGAGTATTATGATAACGAGTTGTTGAGTAGTGAAAGAACAAATGGTACGTGTAATTAAGTTCTTACCCGCATGGAGTTAGAAAACAAAGATTATACGGAGGTATTAAAGATGCGCAATTGAATGGGTTTTCAGAAAGCGACCCTTGGTTGGATGATGCTGGTTTTGATACAAAAGTTTAAAACTTCTTTTGGCTTACATTCATGCCTTTGTGAATTGTTTTTGAATCCCGATGATATTTTTAATACCGGCATTCAGAACATAAGATATGACGATATTTTGTATGCTAACAAAGAGGCTTAAGAGTTAAGATGTTGGGAGTTTCACAAAGGTAGGGGATAAATTCAGAGTTTATGCTATCCCCATTTGTAAGTAAAGAGAGTGAATTGTGCAATGTCTTGTATGAATACAATGCAGTAGAAGTGGAAGGTGCTTTTTTTCATGTGAACAAACATTTGTAGGAAAAGGTGCAGGAGCCACCCTACAGGAAGTGGCTGTACTTCCAGATATTTTCGCACTTACCCATGATTATAAGTATGGTTATAAAAAATTGAAAAGGCGCTAAACAATAATGTTAAAATTGAGGATGGAATTAAACAGGTGGAATTCGATTTTCCTAGTAAAATTGTACATCGTTTTCAAGATAAAGCCCAATTGAATGATTTAGAAATTTTAAATTTGAAGAAGAATACAATCGGCTACAACGAATTATATTATTGCAAACGTGAATTTCAATTCTTTTGTTTTATCCACAATAAGCGAGACAATAAGTTATTTATCTGTGCTATTTAATTGTGTATTTTCGATGAATGAAAGAAGTAAGGATACAGCACAATTATCACTTTTTCTATTGAACCTGATCTTGAAAAAGGCAAGACAATAAGTATCAATATTTGATTGTTGTTTCTCCATCCGATGAAATAAAGAAAAGGTGTTGGAGCTAAAAAGAAGCTGAATGTGCTTTTGTGCCAATTAGTAATTTTAATTTGCGTTCAACACCACACATCTCTATAATTGGTTTTCGATGAAGGAACAACTAAAAGATGACTTTTGGAATAAATTTCAATTGCATTTTTCTAAAGTGCCTCGTTTTGTGGTGAGTTTGAATGGTTTTGAGAATTTTTTGCATGGTCAAATTTCCAACACGCTTTTCATTAAAATAGAAGATGCAAAACCATTTGTGATGTTGCATAAAATTAGCACTCAATTTTTCAAAATCAATGAACGAAACTATCTGCCTCAATTAACAGTTGCTAGAGTATTACCTCGTGAGTCATTGCCTATTATCAATAGCTTTATTGGGGAGGAGGGGTTTAAAGGAAAATTTAAGTGTACCAATATTACTGTTTTAGAACGAACAGTGGAAGGTAAAACAACGAGTGCTTATAAGGTTCGTAGGCAGATAGAGTTACAAAATTAATAGTAAGCTATAATGTCGATAGGTATTCATTGGCACTGTTAAATCCATTCCAATAATCTTCTTCGAGTAGTTCTAATGAGTTGGTATAAGAACCGGCTTTTAATTCTTCTGTGGGAGCTATTTGTTTTATTAGAATTCCTTTTGGAGGATTGTTTATAAAATCAATACTTCTATTGTAGATAACATGATTCTCCGTAAATGTTTTTCTAATTGGCTCATTTTTTCTATAATACGTTTCACCAATATAATCAATCCAAGATTTTTCATCTTTTGATTTGCTGGTGCAGTACGAATAATTGTAATTTCGGTTGCTCCATTTTTTACAGCCCATTCAACTGGTAGTGGGTCTCCCCAGGCGCCATCCATGTAATCAATTCCCTTTATGGTATGTTTTCCTTTTGTAATAAAAGGTAATGAGCAGGATGCGATCACTGTTTCTTCCCATCCACTTTCAACTGGATTGCCATAAAATGGAAGCCCATTGGTTTTATCAGTCATTACTATTGCAAATTGCTTCCCTGCTATATTTTGTTCGGCATGTTCACGATTGAATGGATAGTGTTTTTTTGAAATATCGTAAAACACGTCAACATCCATTATGGGCTGCCAACGTAGCATGTTCGAAAAGTTTACAAATCTATTTTTTTCAGATAAGAAACAAATTGCATTAAAACAATGTTTGGGTTGATGGGCGATGTAATACGATGTAGCAATCGCTCCACCCGAAACAGCTATGTACAAGTCAAATGGATTGTAATTATTTTCCATGAATGCATCTAGTACACCAGAACTAAATCCGGTACGAAATCCTCCTCCTTGAACGATTAATGCTTTTTTCATTTTGTAAACAATGTAAAACAGTTCCTTTTATAACCAAAGGTCAATAAAAAGGCTCAATTCATGAAATGAATTGAGCGCCCTTTTCATATCCCTACGGGTTGGATTTATCGAACTTTATTGATGATTTCAACGAATTAGGATTCTGATGAATTCCCGTAGTTGGAAATCGCTCCTTTAATTTAAGAATTGCCAATATTTTTCTTTGGATTACTCTATTAAACAAACAACGATTACTGGCGGGTATTCTTTCTTATCCAAATTGAACCATTCTTAGTAGTAAATTTATCAAGATTCCCTTTTGTTGCTAACTCATTTAATTGTTTTTCGCTTTCTGCTCTTGGTGTTCCTGAAAGTTCGAAAATTCTTTAGCTGTCAAAGAATTGTACTTTGCAAAAAGTGTTTCCCAATTTTACTGTATTCATTTTTGATTGCTTTTGGGTGAAGTTTTAAAACTGACGTTTCATAAAAGCATACGGTTTTGAACCATACACAATTTCCTTATTGCCTGGTTGTCTAAAAGAAAATCGTTGGAAATCCTCTTACACCATATTCTCTTGCTAATTTCAAATCTTCTTCAAAAGGTTTTTGCTTTGCCTTCGTAATCCTTTTTCAATTGCACAGCATCTAATCCAACTTTCTTAGCAGCAACCTCTAGATGTTCCCATTTTGCAATATTTTTCTTTTGCAGAAAAACCATTTCTCGGATTTCTCTTAAAAATAAAACAGCCTTTTTGTTGTCCTGCATTTGTGCAGCTTTAAAAGCGATTGAAGGAGGATAAGAAGAATGTAAAGGATCTTCCAGCCATACATCTCCGTCAATAGGCATATCGTAATATCCACTTACTTCGTCCCAATGCTGTGCTACATCAGATGGCTTGTTTATGCCACCGCTGTTGTAATTCCAATCAGGCAACAAACCTCCCATGCGGTATTCAATTTCCATATTGTTACCATACTCCAATTTCAGTTTTCGCAGTTGAGGCTCAATGCCCCAACAAGAAGAACAAATCGGGTCAGTAAAATAAATGACTTTGACAGGTTTTCTATACTGTAATAGTAATTTTGTATTTGTTGTACTGTCAGGTATTCCACAAATTCCTTCTACAGGGTCCCACATCAGCGGATTATTATTTTCTTCCATTTTATTTTTGTTTGAGCTCGGCAACCTAAGTTGCCGAGCATTATTATACTATTAATATTTTTTGAGTTAATTTCATTTTTTAAATAGTTGTGGTGAAAATGCAGTATTGGCAAACTCATCTAATCGGGTAATCAAATCGTTTTCTAAGGTATAGATTTGCACCCATTTTTGTTCTAGCACCTCGCCATTACTTTTTATTTTTGTTTTTCGCTACCTAAAACAATAACTGTGTTTTGGTCAGCTAGAATTTTAGTTACTTGAAAATCTAAAACATCTACATTAGTCATAATATTCATAATGAATTTTACTGCTCCTTCTTTACCTCGATATGTTCCATTATAAGGAATGCCCTCTGTTCCGTGGTAAACCCATATTGTATCATCAGATAAAGTTCTTTTTAAGGCTTCCATATCACCTTTGCCAAATGCGGTTAACATTTCTTGCACTACATTGAGTGCTTTTGTTGTTTCTTGTATCATTTTTAAAAATTTTAATTGTTATTGTTGTCACAAAATTATAACACATCAAATGTATAATCACTATGGGTTTCCTTTTAGAAAGTAGTTTCCTATAGGAAACTACTAAAGAGATTTGTAATTTTGTAATTCAAACAAATTAATTGAGGTCGATGAAAAAGCGCTAAAATAAACTCTACATTAGTCTGTAAAGTAAGAATGCAAGCAATTAATGATGCAATGAGTTTGTTGTCTGGAAAATGGAAGTTTCACATCTTGGGAACACTCATTGAAGGCAATACATTGGGGTTTATGGATTTATTAAGGGAAATAGATGGAATTGGAACTAAAATGCTTTCAAAGGAACTTCAAGATTTGGAAATGAATAATTTGGTTAGTCGAACAGTAATGAACACAAAGCCAATAACCGTTGAGTATTCTATAACAGAATATGGCAAAACGCTTTCTTCCCTTATAGATGAATTGGCAAAATGGGGAACGGCTTATAGAAAATCTGTCTATAGTGAAAATAAAAAATAAGATAGGCACCGGGTTGGAATAACTAAATCTATGATTGCTGTATCCAGAATAAATAACCTTCATTCTTTAGCATTTTTTGATCTAACTAATTCTAATCTTTCCTTTTGCTGAATTGATTTTTGATAGTGCTCATAAAACAAAATCGATAATGCTTCAAGACTCGCTATTGTTTCTTCAGCCATTTCATCTGTAAAATTTTCAAATCCGGGATATGATTTTAATTCATCAATACTTAATCGTTTTTTAGGTTTTGAGTTCATGCTTTTTTAGTTTGGTTTGGGTGAACCGGACTCTAACTCGCAATTGCTTCATTATCAATGCAACTAGAAATTCGGATTATTTAACCACTAAAATATCGAAATGATTTTTTATTTGAAATTGCTTGATTCTACTTGGGTTTAGAAACAAAAAAGCAGACTATTAAAAAATAGTCTGCTTCTGTACCCGGGACCGGAGTCGAACCGGTACGGTTTCCCACAGGTGTTTGAGACCAGCGCGTCTACCAATTCCGCCACCCGGGCATTTGTTATTTGGGAAAGCGGGACGCAAAACTACCTAAATGTTTTTGATTAGCAAAAAATATTGTTTAAAAAGCAGCATTTTTTTGCCAAAAACTACATTTTTTAGTACATTTGCCTCCCTTATAAAAAGGCCATGCATCATAAAGTAAAAATATTTTCAGGTTCAGCTTCATCCTATTTAGCTGAAAACATTGCTCAAAAATATGGGCAAGAGTTAGGTAAAGTATCCTTGCTTCGCTTTAGCGATGGGGAGTTTCAAACTTCTTTTGAAGAAACCGTTCGTGGTACGGATGTGTTTATCATGCAATCTACTTTTCCACCTACGGATAATTTATTTGAACTTTTAATGATGATTGATGCTGCAAAACGTGCATCTGCTAACAGGATTATTGCTGTTATGCCGTATTTCGGTTTTGCTCGTCAGGACAGAAAAGACCAACCGCGTGTAGCAATTGGTGCTAAAATGGTGGCAAATTTACTTTCTGCTGCTGGTGCAACCCGCATCATTACAATGGATTTACACGCTGATCAAATTCAAGGATTCTTCGATTTTCCTGTTGATCATTTATATGCTTCTTCTATCTTTTTACCATATATCCAAAATCTGAACTTGCCTAATTTAACAATGGCTGCTCCTGATATGGGTGGTGCTAAGCGAGCAAATGCTTATGCTAAATACTTAAAATCGGATGTGGTTATTTGCTACAAACAACGCGCAAAGGCAAATGTGATTGAGAGTATGACCGTTATTGGTGATGTTGAAGGTCGTGATATTGTTATCGTTGATGATTTAATTGATACAGGCGGTACGCTTACAAAAGCGGCTGATATGATGATGGATAAAGGCGCAAAAAGTGTTCGTGCATTTTGTTCACATGCTGTACTTTCAGGAAAAGCATACGAGAACATTGAAAAGTCAAAAATTACTGAATTAGTAGTAACAGATACAATTCCTTTAAAGCAGGAATCAAGCAAAATTAAAGTATTGTCTGTTGCCGACTTATTTGCTAAAGTATTACACAGTGTACATAATTACGAGTCGATTAGTTCAAACTTTATTGTTTCGTAAAAAAATATTGCGCAAAAATTAATTATAAACTTGGCTGATAGCGCAGCAGTCAAAAAACAAATAAAACAAAATAAAAATGAAATCAGTATCTATTAGCGGTTCGCCACGTGCGAACGTAGGGAAGAAAGATGCAACAGCATTGAGAAATGCAAAGCAAGTTCCATGTGTACTTTACGGTGGTAAAGAACAAGTTCATTTTGCTGTATTAGCAGCAGATTTTAAGGACTTAATCTATACACCACATGTTCATACAGTGGAGATTGACGTTGCTGGTAAAAAATTCAATGCAATTATGCAAGAAGCTCAATTTCACAAAGTGAATGATAGCTTGTTACATGTTGATTTTTTAGAAATTACTGCTGGTAAACCAGTAACAATGAATATTCCTGTAAAAACAACTGGAACATCTCCAGGAGTTAGAGCAGGTGGTAAATTAGTTAAAAAACTAAAAACATTAAAAGTTAGAGGTTTAGTAGAAAAAATGCCTGATACTATTGATCTTGCTATCGATTCTTTAGAAATTGGTCAAGGTGTTCGTGTTGCTGACATCAAACTTGATGGTTTAACAATGTTAAACGCTGCAAACATTACTGTAGTAGGAGTTCAAACAACTCGTGCTGCTGCTGCTGAAGCAACTGCTGCTGCTGCAACAGGTGCTAAAAGGTGCTCCTGCTAAAAAATAATAAATTTAGTAACCATAAATTAAAGTTGATAGAACATTCCTTCTATCAACTTTTTTTATTTTTGTTATAAACCATGAGTAAATATTTAATTGCTGGTTTGGGAAACATTGGTGAGGAGTATGAAAATACTCGTCACAACATTGGATTTAAAGTGCTTGATGCTTTGGCAAAAGAGAATGACTTGAAATTTTCTTCTGACCGTTTGGCTGCTGTTGCTGAACTGCGATTCAAAGGGAGAACGCTGGTACTTATCAAGCCAACCACGTATATGAATTTGAGTGGGAAAGCAGTAAATTATTGGATGCAAGCACATAAAATTTCGAAAGAAAATTTATTGATAATTACAGACGATATAGCGCTACCTTTTGGCACATTACGGATGAAAGGTAAAGGCAGTGATGGTGGGCACAATGGCTTGAAAAACATTCAGGAAACATTAAATTCGGTGGAGTATGCGCGTTTGCGTTTTGGCGTTGGAAGCGAATTTAATAAAGGGAAACAAGTGGATTATGTACTTGGAAAATGGTCGAATGAAGAAGAACAAAAATTAGAAGAACGCATTAAAGTAGCAACGGATATGATTAAAGGTTTTGCTACAATAGGTTTACAATTAACGATGACAAATTTCAACAATAAATAACTATATTTACTATAACAAATACAAACAAGATGAAACAAACCTTTACAAACATGAAAAAAATAGCTTTGGGTATTGCACTTGTCCTTACAGGATCAAGTTTTGCTCAAATTACTTGGAATTTTGGAGTTACAGGAAATTTAAGCGCTTATCCAAGTGCTGGTGTTCCTGCTAATGTTACCATTGATTCTTTAACAAAAGGAAATAATTTAGGAACCTCTGCTTTGTTATCTACCACTTCTGTTTCTAGTACATATCCTGGTTTTTCTGCAGGAGGAAATGCTGGTGTAGTTGCTCGTATTGGCGCATTGGATTATACCGTAAATGGAACTACGGGAAGTGCTTATTTTGAAGTTACCTTAACACCAGACGCTGGTTATACCTTAAACATTACAAACATTTCGTTTGGTTCTCGTTCTACAGGAACTGGTCCAAGAAGATACAGTATTCGTACTAGCTTAGATTCGTATATGACGGAACAAGCAGGAGATACAATCAATACAGCTGCTTCTTCATGGGGATTGAGAACACAAACACTTGCAATTAATGGAACTGCTGGGACACCAGTAACAGTAAGAATTTACGGTTACGCAGGTGTTGGTAGTCCAACTCCGGGAACAGTTAATTTCCGTATTGATGATTTAATGATTACAGCAACAGCAACTCAAGCGGCTCCGCAAATTGTTTTCCAACCAGTAAATGCAAATGTTTGTGCTGGTGCTACTGTACAATTTGCAACATTTACCCCAGGAACTTATACCTACCAATGGCAAGAAAATTTCTATGGGTCCTTTTTGTGCTGGTGACGCTACTACAATTACAGCAACAGCAACTAACGAAGGAACAGCTCCAACATATGAATGGTTCCTAATTGGATTTGGTTCAGTAGGTACTGGATCAACTTTAAATGTTATACCTGGATTTTTACCAGCGGGGAACTTAACTGTTTATTGTGAGCTAACCAGTAACGCTGCTTGTGCTAGTCCAACATTAGTAACTAGCAATTCTTTAACAGTAACAGTTAACGCACTTCCTACAACTCCAATTGTATCTCAAGAAGCAGATACATTAAGCACAACGTCATACGATTCTTACCAATGGTATTTAGACGGAACTACGATGTTAGGAACTGATTCTGCTCAAACAGCAGCTGCTTCTGGTGCTTATACAGTTGTTGTTACAAATGTCGAAGGTTGTTCTGCTACATCTGCTCCATATTCATTCACGGTAACTAGCATCAATGATGTTGTTGCTGCAACAACTGTTGTAATAGCTCCAAATCCATCAAATGGTTTATTTACAGTTAACGTTAATCATTCAACAACTGCATTGATTACAGTTTATAATATCATTGGAAAAGTAGTAAGCGTTAAACAAGCTACTGATCCATCTCAAACAGTAGATTTAACAAATGAAGCTAATGGAAGCTATTTTGTAACAATCAAAACAGATAAAGAAACAATTACAAAAAAGGTAATTGTAACTAAATAATACAAAAGAATATTCTTTAAAACGCCCAACATTATTTGTTGGGCGTTTTTGTTTTTATATTTGTGTAAACAATGGAACATACCGAACATATAAATTCAATCCTTCGGACACTCCCGGATAATCCTGGAGTGTATCAGTATTTTGATGCAGAGGGAAAGATTATTTATGTTGGTAAGGCAAAGAATTTAAAAAAACGCGTTTCTTCCTATTTTAATAAAGATCAACACGAAAATGGAAAAACACAAGTTCTTGTTCGTAAAATTGAAGATATAAAATATATTATTGTTGATACGGAATTAGATGCCTTGTTGTTGGAGAATAATCTGATTAAAAAGTATCAACCTCGGTACAATGTTCTTTTAAAGGATGATAAAACGTATCCTTGGATTTGTATTAAAAATGAACGTTTTCCTCGTGTTTTTACTACTCGTAATATAGTAAAAGATGGTTCCACGTATTTCGGTCCTTATGCAAACGCGAAAGTAATGCATACGGTTTTGGATTTAATTAAGCAATTGTATACACTTCGAAATTGTAATTTGAATTTATCGAATGAAAATATAAAAGCAGAAAAATTTAAAGTGTGTTTAGAGTACCATATTGGAAATTGTAAAGCTCCTTGTATTGGCAAAGAAAGTGAAGACGACTATAACAAAACGATTACAAGCATTAAAGAAATTGTAAAAGGGAATGTGCATTCCGTTGCTCGACATTTAAAAGATTTGTTGCAGCAACATGTCGAAAAATTAGAGTTTGAAAAAGCGCAACACATCAAAGAGAAATTAGATTTGCTGGAAAAATTTCAAAGCAAATCAACGGTTGTTAATCCATCTATTAATAATGTAGATGTATTTTCAATTGTAACTGATGAAAAATATGGGTATGTCAATTTTTCAAAATTGTAAATGGTGCAATCATTCAATCACATACCATTGAGTTGAAAAAAATTGGATGAATCTCCAGAAGAGCTTTTGTTGTTGGCGATAGCGGAATTAAGAGAACGATTTAGTAGTGATTCGAAAGAGATAATTGTTCCTTTTGAAATAGAAACGGAATTTCCGGGAATTGAATTTACAGTACCTCAACGTGGAGATAAAAACATTTGTTAGAATTGTCGGAACGCAATGTAGAATATTACAGACGCGAAAAAATAAAACAAGAAAGTTTAGTTGATCCCGAACGACATACGAATCGTATCATGGAACAAATGAAAAAGGATTTGCGTTTGACGGAGGAGCCTAAACATATCGAGTGTTTTGACAATTCAAATTTTCAAGGTGATTACCCAGTTGCAGCAATGACTGTTTTTAAAAATGCCAAACCTAGTAAAAAGGATTATCGCCATTTTAATATTAAAACGGTTGTAGGTCCCGATGATTTTGCTTCTATGGAGGAAATTATTTATAGACGCTATAAACGTGTATTAGAAGAAAATCTGGAAATGCCTCAGCTGATTGTAATTGATGGTGGTAAAGGACAGTTGTCCTCGGCTCTTGAAAGTTTAGAAAAATTAGGATTAAGAGGTAAAGTTGGAATAATTGGCATTGCGAAGAAATTGGAAGAAATATATTTTCCTGGTGATTCAATTCCTTTGTATTTGGATAAGCGAAGCGAGACGTTGAAAATAATTCAACAGATACGTGACGAAGCCCATCGTTTTGGAATTACACATCATCGAAGCAAACGCGATAAAGGAACACTTAAAACAGAGTTAACAGATATAAAAGGTGTTCGTTATACTACCGCACAAAAATTGCTTAGTCATTTTAAATCTGTTAAAAAGGTAAAGGAAGCAACCTTAGAGGAATTAGTTAAAGTACTTGGAAATGCAAAGGGAGAATTGGTACATAATTATTATAATAAATAGCTATTGATAAACAATAAACTCTAAATCATCATAATAGACTATTTCTTTGTCTTTGTTCCATAAATAAATGCTTAATTTTTCGTCTTTCCCGAGAGGAGGCGTTGCAAATTGCATTTCCATTTTTCTCCATTTTTGTTGATCCTTAATGAATTTAGCTACATCCACACTTTGATAGTTGATGATGGAATCATTTTTTGTTATTGCCGAAACAAGCTGTAATCCTTTTAATTTATCAGTTGCAAACAATTGAAAAGTTACATACGTTTTAATTTCTTTTTCTTCAAATCGATTTCCTTTAATAACTAAACTTGTTCCGTATTCTAGCTGTGAATTCAGTATCCCTGAGTTCGGTTTTGAATATGCATATTCTGCATTTGTGTTCGTTTGTCCAGTAATATATTCTGTATTGAGTGGGGTGTCAAAATTTATCTTTTGCTCATAAAGTATATTTGATGAATTAATATTTAAAAATGTTTTTAGGGATTGAAACTTTAATTTGTCTTTTCTTTTGTATACAGATATTTTACCATTCCCATTTATTTTTTCAAGCATCGAAGCAATAACTGGGTAATAGTTTAATACATCCGAAACTAAAAACTGATCTTGTATCACAACATAATCCCACTTGAATTTTATCAAAGGCAAAAAAGCATCATCTCTATTTGTTTGATATACCGTATACCCTTTTCTATTCATTAGTATTAATGGAATATTGGTTGAATAGGATTCTATCACAAGTATTTTCGCGTTTCTATCTATTCCAATTGAATCTAAGTACACATCCGAACCTATAAAATTTTGTCTGCTAATTTCTACACGATCCCATTCTTGAGTAGTGTAACGCTCTTTTTGAATTTTATTCGTATCAATAAATGCCGAGCAGTTAATTGCTGTAATAATAATTGCTGTAATAATTTTTTGTTGCTTTGTTTTTATTGCAATTGCTTCAATTGAAAACAAAAGGAGCAACATTGTTGGTACAAATAATGAATCTAAAAAGTAATAATCATGGTCGTAGTATTGACGCATCATTAATAAAAAGTATAATACAGTTCCGCATAGAATAATAAAAAAATGAAACCAATAAAACTTGAATGATGCTTGAAGCCTTTTGCGTTTTATAAAAGTAATCGTACAGATAGAAATACTTAAAATTAAAAGGAAGTAATGCGCCTTGTTAAAATAGTGGTACATCCATACTTCTGTCATTTGTTTTAAGATTATTTTAAACTCTTCCCAATTGCGGGCAGGTAAAAAATTATCTAAGAAAATATTTCCATACATTCTTCCTAAATATACATTGTAGCGATAATAGATTGAAAAAGCGATAAATGCGAAAATCAAAATAATGAATTCTTGAAATTGTACTTTTTTGTTTTTTAGTGCAATCCATGTTTGGTGAAGGAGGATAGCGATGATATAAATTAGAAAAGGGATTCGAATGAGAGCAGCCAAAAGAAAGAAACAAATGGCAAATAAATAATGATTTGATTTTTTAGATTGTTGATAGGAGAAATAAAAATAATAACCAATAATTGTAAAGGATATGGCGGGAACACTTGGAATGAATCCAGCTTGATAATAAACGTACAAAGGTGATAAAAACACGAGTAAGCTTATAGCCCACGCTTTTAGTTCGGAATGGGTAATTTTTCTGGTTAACAGAAAAAGAAAAATACAGCCAATAATGCTAATGGAAAGGGTATAGATTCTGAAAATCATTGGAGAAGTAGTTCCCAGAATCTTCATAAAAATCGCTACGATGTATTCATTTATTGGGAAATCAACTCGTGTAATGCCATCTACTGTTTGAAGATTGTAGGTACATGGATGAAAAAAATCAAAATTGTTATTTAAGAATCCTAGTGAAAGTGCATAACGTTCGCTTTGCGTCCAAGAATGTACAAATGCAGGAAAAAGCTGGATTGTATCATGGTATAGAAAATAGCTCAAGCCTATTAATACCATGATTAATAAGCTGATGGAGTTTATGTTTTCTTTTCTATTTGTGAGCATTTAGTAAAAAATAATGGTTACAACTAATAAAATTGATATTTTTACTTTTGTATCCAGCTTATTGTGCTGTAAAAATAGAATAATAAATGATAAGTACTTTCATTCAAAAGACGAACATTTTCTGTTTAAGGCTTGAGAATAGATTTAATCTTCTATTGACAAGTGCAATTATTGGAGTTGTAATCCTTTGTTTCGATATGCTTTATATAACTCCTAGTTTTGAAGCGGCCTATCATGGATTACAATATTCTATTTTATCGAACAATCCATTCAATTTTCCGAACCGAATGCATTACGCTATCGCATTTTGCCCCCTTTTATTGGCTATGTAACTGGATTGAGAGGACATCTATTTTTCATTGTTCCATTAATTTTTGCTTTTTTATTGATTTCTACGATTTACTATACCTACCGCAAAAAGTTGTTTAGTCCTATCGATTCACTTTTATTTACTGGCTTATTGGCATTTTCATCCACCGTTTATATTCAACTGCAAGCACCAGGATATACGGATGTCGTTTTCTATTATTTTATGTTTTTGTCTTTTTTGAAAATTAAGGAAGCCTGTTTGGAGTGCAATCTATTTTGGTTTGGGAATGTTGACACATGAAAGTTGTATCTTTTTGCTTCCAGGATTAGTTCTGTATTCAAGCTATGTAAATGAACAAAACAGCAAACAAGTCATTAAATTTACAATTCTGCTTATTGCACTTCTTCCTTTTCTTGCTTATCGCGTTTGGATTTCGAGTAATGTAAAGGTTGAATACGATTTGAATTTTACTTTTAAAAAGCAATATTTCTTTCACTTTAAAAAAGTATTACCCTATTTTCAGTAGGAGGCTTTTTGCATTTAAATTGTTTTGGTTTTTCCCAATGTATATGCTATATAAGTTCCGAAAAGACAGACAGTTTGTATTCTTAATACTTGTACTAACGGTTTGTGTTTTTTCGCAATTAATTATTGCTTTTGATATAACACGTGTAATTTGCTTGGCGTTTCCAGTTTTACTAATTAGCGCGGAGAAAATGAAAAGTTATTATGAACCACAGCGTTTTACTAGGTTATTTTTGCTGCTGACAATAGCCAATTTTATGTTTTTGCAATATTTTATGAGTGCAGATGCACTAATTCCAATGCCACCACTTCCTTATAGTTTTTTACTTAACCAAATTGGGATTGGTTTCTAAGAGAGTTGGTCCGTAAGTAATTTCATTTCAATTGCTGGAGATATTTTTTCATAAAGTATATGATATACTGCCGTAGTAATTGGCATCTCAATATTGAATTGTTTGTTTATTTCATGAATACATTTTACACCATAATATCCTTCAGCAACCATATTCATTTCCATTTGTGCAGATTTTACCGAGTAACCTTTCCCAATCATATTTCCAAATGTTCTATTCCGACTAAATTGTGAATAGGCCGTTACTAATAAATCTCCTAAGTAAGCGGAACTCTTTATATCACGATCAATCGGGTGAACAGCATCAACAAATCGTTTTATTTCCTGAATTGCATTTGAAATTAAGACTGCTTGAAAATTATCGCCATACCCTAAGCCGTGGCAAATTCCATTTGCAATTGCAAAAACATTTTTTAATACTGCAGAGTATTCAGTTCCATAAATATCATCAGAAACAGTTGTTTTGATGTACCTGCAATTTAATTTAGAAGCTACATAGCTGGCAATTTCTTTATTTTGAGAAGCAATTGTTAAGTACGACAATTTTTCCATTGCAACTTCTTCGGCATGGCACGGACCAGTTATTACTCCTATATTATCGGTTGCAACCTCAAATTTTTTATTAAAAAATTCACCTACAATTAATAAGTCTTCGGGCACAATTCCTTTTATGGCGCTAAAAACTTGTTTGCCTTTAAAATCTTCAGAGGTGGTATTCGATAAAGCTTGTTTTAAAAATGCAGAGGGAACAGCCATAATAAGGATATCCACCTCTTTGATAATTTTTTTTATGTCGGTATCTAAAATTAATTTCTCAGTATCAAATTCTACGGATGTTAAATAATTGGGATTATGCTTGTATTTTTTGATATGCTCTACAGTTTCAGTGCTTCGTACCCACCAATATACTTCAGGCATATTATTACTAAGCATCTTAACAATGGCTGTTGCCCAACTTCCTCCACCAATTACTGCTATCTTTTTCGAATGACTCATATCTCTTATTGAATTATAGTATGAAAATACAAATTTAACTTTATTTAAATGAAATAATAAGTGATGCAACTAAATAAGAAAATCCAAATAGAGGCTACTAGACGTTTTTGATTGTATCTTTTTATCCAATAGATTGACAAAAATACGAGTAAAACAATAAAATAAATATATGATACTGCTGCTGCAATCACGATTGTAGTATTAGTATATTTAAACGTAATGGAATGTTTTCCTAACGGGACAAGAATAGACATGGTTAGGTAATTTGACAGATAAATTTCTGTATCAATATTATCAATAGTTGCATTCCAACCTGTATAGTTGCTTTGAAGAAGTGTCAATAATTCTGTTTTAGAAGTATTACAAGTTAATGTTATTTCGTTCGGATTAAAGGATTGGATGACGTAACTACTTTTGTTCTCCAGATTTTTAGCTGTTGAGATGAATTTTCGTGTTTTTAAATAATCACTATCAGATAAAACAATTGTTTGGTTTGTAATATTGCTAGAATCTAATTTGCTTACAAATGCATTCGGATAAATACAGTCAGAAAAATAAAAAAGTTCATTTGTAAGCATCGCTTTGTAGAGAACAGGAAACGAGTCGATAAGAATTGAATAATTTTTAAACGAGTAAGAGTTAAATACATCGGCCGATACCCGTTTGTGGAAACCACTTGTGTTCCTATATAACCCATGTTTTTGACCCAATGCTTCTGTGTTATTAATTATTTTTGCTGTATCGGGAATTGGAAATGCTTTTGGAAGCGTTGTTAGATACTCTTTCAGCTCTTTTGGTGAAGCGGCTGAAAATCCAACAGATGCAATGTTTAACTGGACCGCTATTAATAAATTAAGAATAACTAAAATGCTGGTTATTGCTAACCAATGTTTCTTTAATCGGGTTGTAATCGCTAGGATAAAGGCAATTAAAAACAGTACTTGTATACTTCCTTGCAAAAGTATGTTTTGATAAAAAGAAGAAGCATTCATAAAATCAAAAATTGTCGCATAACTTTTTAGAAAATATAAATCAATATGCTTATTCTTTATCGAGGAGTATGTGAGCAAAATTGCTAGGAAACCAATAAAAATGGAACAAACAATTAATATGCGTTTTTTGTAAAGAGCAAAATTGTCGCTAATTACAGCCAATTGTTTTCCTCCTAATAACAAAAAGAGGAGAACACTAAATAGACTAAAATAGCTTGGAAATCTAAATAAATTCATCAGTGGCACATAATCAAAAATAAATTTATGAATAGGTGTATAGTTTCCAAACGAAGCAAAAGACAAATTAAGCCGAAAACAAAAAGTATTTTTTCTAAAACAGTCTTTTTGGCAATTGCCGACAAAAAAATAAATACAAGTGTAATAATGCCGAAGTAAATATTCGACATAGAGGTCGGTATTAAAAAGTCCTGACTGTTTACAGTAGCAAATGGTATAAATACAGATAATAGCGATTGAGGTGATAAAGGACAAACTGCTGCATTGGAATAGGTCATTCCGCTTAATCGAGCTACATAAGGAGCCGTTTGAGCAAAAGCTACAATAACAACCGTTGCGAGTATAATTGTAGAAATGGCAAAAATGCTATTAAGTTTTATATAGCTTATTATTTCTGATTTTTTTCCTTCTTTGATAGCTTGATAAATAAAATTCCAAAGAATAAATAAACATAAGTAAACCAGAATAATAGAGAACGTGTGATTGCCACCTGTTAGATTAAAAAACATAAAGATTGATGCATACAAGCCATGTATATAGCTTTTTTGTTTGTGCATCTTGTAATAATTTAGAATAATAAATGGTAACCATGCTGCTCCAATAATTGCATAGAAATGTTGTACGTGGGCTACAAAAAAACCACAAAGCATATAACTTACAGCAATTATAAAGGCTATATTTTTTTTGCTCTGAAAACAAAGAGACAATAAATACATTCCTGTTCCTGCTAAAAAAACATAGAAAATAAATAAAAGTTGAACCGTATAATTATTTTGACCAACAGTGATACTTAAAGTAACGACTCTAAATACCATGTTGGCCCTTGTAAGTCAGCATGAATAGGGTATCCTAGCTGTTGGTAAGGATTCCAAAAAGGGAAGGTGTGATTTTCAATGCAGTTTGAAATGTAATAACGCCAGGGAATCCAGCAGTTAATCATGTCGTGTGTTACAGAGTATTTTAGGAAAGCTATTTGCCAGTAAGCAATAACTGCTATAATGAATAGTAGCGATATGTAAAACCAGTTTTATCTTTTACCTTTAGTAAACTACTATTCATTACAGCTTATTGTGTTATAAAATAACTAATTACTAACGCTATAAATTGGACCTTCTCGTTTTATTAAATTTCGTTCTTCCAATGAATTTAATAATTTTTTGCAATTGATTTTTGAAATGCCAATATTTTCACTCAATATGGCAATTGTTGCTTGATTTAATTTTTTTACTTCTTCAATAATTTTTGTTTCTTCTGGCTTAAGTTCTACTGCAGCTTTTTTAACTTCTTCAGGTCGCATTTGAGGGAAGAATAAAACATCTTGAATAGAAACGTTATTAGTCATAATCATTGCTAATCGATCAATTCCAATTCCAATTCCTGATGTTGGTGGCATTCCATATTCTAATGCACGTAAAAAATCATGATCAATAAACATTGCCTCATCATCCCCACGTTCCATTAGTTTTATTTGCTCTTCAAATCGTTCACGTTGATCAATTGGGTCATTTAATTCAGAATAGGCATTTGCTAATTCTTTTCCATTAACCATTAATTCAAATCGTTCAACTAATCCAGGTTTGCTGCGATGCTTTTTAGTAAGCGGACTCATTTCTACTGGATAATCGGTAATGAATGTGGGTTGAATGTAATTTCCTTCGCATTTTGCTCCAAAAATTTCATCAATTAATTTACCTTTCCCAATATTGCCTGGAACATCAATGTTTAATTGTTTACATACATCACGCAATTGATTTTCATCCATTGCACTGATATCAATTCCTGTAAACTCTTTAATAGAATCAAACATTGTAATTCGTTTGAAAGGACGTTTAAAATCAATCATTTTATCGCCAACAGGGACTACAGTTGTTCCGTTTACATTTATTGCAATTTTTTCAAGTAATTCTTCCGTAATGTCCATCATCCAGTTGTAGTCTTTATAGGCTACGTAGAGCTCCATAACAGTAAATTCAGGATTGTGTGTGCGATCCATTCCTTCGTTACGGAAATTTCTTGAAAACTCATATACCCCATCAAATCCACCAACAATAAGTCTTTTTAAATACAACTCATTAGCGATACGCAGATACATTGGTATATTTAATGAGTTGTGATGCGTAATAAATGGACGAGCAGCTGCACCTCCAGGAATTGCTTGTAGTACAGGCGTATCCACTTCTAAATATCCTTTCTCATTGTAAAAATCGCGTATTGTATTTACCATTTTCGTGCGTTTGATAAATGTTTCCTTAATGTTTGGATTTACAATTAAATCAACATAACGCTGACGGTAACGAAATTCGGGATCAGTTACTTCATCAAATACATTTCCTTCATCATCGCGTTTTACAGTAGGAAGAGGACGAAGTGATTTGCTCAACATTTTGAATGAGGTTGCATGAATTGAAATTTCACCCACTTTTGTAATAAATACATATCCCGTGATTCCAATAATATCTCCTAAATCTGTATGTTTTTTAAATAAAAGGTCAAAAGCACTTTTATCATCACCAGGGCAAATATCATCTCTGCGGATATACACTTGTATTCTGCCAGTTGCATCTTGTAAGCTCACAAAACAGGCTTTTCCCATATCGCGATTACTCATGATACGTCCCGCAATACTTATATTTTTATAGCTAGCATCTTTCTCTTCACTGTAGTTTTCTAAGATATCTTTTGCTGTAGCACTAATTTCAAAAAGTGCAGCAGGATAGGCATCAATGCCCATTTTAGTGATTTCTTCTAGTTTTGTGCGTCTTAATAACTCTTGTTCGCTTAACTCGTTGTTCATTTTTAGTTTTGTAAAATTTTGGCAAATATACACTCAAACAGCTTATAAATAAATAAAAAATAGCTGGGAATTTCAACAAATTATGTATTTTTACAATCCATCATTTTAAGAGACAATGAAGACATTAGTAGCAAATTTTTCGAAGCAGTTGAGTGAGGCAATTTCTATTGGTTCAAATGCACAACTTACATCCGCAAATAATAAAATTTCAAATGTTTTAATTTGTGGTTTAGGAGGTTCTGGAATTGGAGGAAGTATTGTTGCTGAATTAGTTGTTGCAAATGCGAATGTTCCAATAAACGTAACAAAAGGATATTTTATTCCTGCTTATGTTAATGAAAACACCTTGGTGATTGTTTCGTCCTATTCTGGTAATACCGAAGAAACAATTAATTGCATGGAGTTGGCAATGGGAAAAAAGCAAAAATTGTTGCGGTAACATCAGGTGGAAAAGTTTTAGAAAGTTGTAAAATAAATAATTTTGATGCCATTGTTGTACCTGGTGGAATGCCTCCACGTTCTTGCTTAGGTTACTCTTTAACTCAATTGTTTTTTATTTTAGGTTTTCATAAAATTATTAATAATAATTATGTTGCTGATTTAGAAAATGCAATAAAATTAATTGACTCCGAGGAACAATCTATTATTGCTGAATCGAATAGTATAGCTCAAAAATTACTAGGTAAATTACCTGTTATTTATGCAACCACTTACAATGAGGGAATTGCTATTCGTTTTCGTCAACAACTAAATGAAAATTCAAAAGTACTTTGTTGGCATCATATCATTCCTGAAATGAATCACAATGAACTTGTTGGTTGGACAGAAAAGAATGAAAATTTAAGCGTACTCATATTTTTAGATAAAGATGATTACTCCAGAAATTTAGCTCGTGTAGATATTAATAAAGAAGTAATCAAAAAGTATACTTCTTCTATTACTGAGATTTATTCGAAAGGAAATTCAATTATTGAGAAAGCAATTTACTTTATTCATTTAGGAGATTGGATTTCTGTTGCTTTGGCTGAATTAAGAGGTGTTGATGCTGTTGAAGTGAATGTAATCAATCATTTAAAATCAAAACTTTCCGAGATATAATCTTTTTTGATTATGCCATTCCGTTATCCAATCGATAACAAACCGTTTAGCGATTAAACAATGAAACAAGAGGTAAAATCAATTGATTTAGGCTTGATAGACTACAAGGAAGCTTGGGATTATCAAGAAAAAATCTTTGATGGTATTGTTCAAACAAAAGTAAATAATCGTACTCTTCCGTTTTCGAGCAAATTCCTACAAACAACTTTTTGATTTTTTGTGAGCATCCTCATGTATATACATTGGGTAAAAGTGGACATGAATCCAATTTGCTGGTGAATGAGCAAGAACTAAAGGAGAAGAATGCTACATATTACAAGATAAATAGAGGTGGAGATATAACGTATCACGGCCCTGGCCAAGTTGTTGGTTACCCAATTCTAGATTTAGATAATTTTTTTACAGATATACATAAATATTTACGCTATTTAGAAGAGATGGTTATTCTAACACTTGCAGAATATGGCATTGATGCAGGAAGAAGTGTTGGTGAAACAGGTGTATGGATAGATGCAGAGCATCCTCTCAAAGCTCGAAAAATATGCGCAATGGGGGTAAGAGCAAGCAGATGGGTGACGATGCATGGGTTTGCATTAAACGTAAATGCAGATCTGAATTATTTCGGTAACATTATTCCTTGTGGTATTGTTGATAAGGCAGTAACTTCTATGGATAAGGAATTAGGACAAAAAGTGGATGAACAAGAGGTAAAGAAAAAATTAGAAAGACATTTTGCCGATTTATTTAATTGTACGATTGTTTAAACAAACAGTTAATTTTATTGTTGTTGGTATACTCCTAACAAAACAAAAACAATGATTGCCAAATTTTCAATAAAAGATTTAGAAACACTTTCGGGTATAAAAGCACACACGCTTCGCATTTGGGAACAGCGCTATGGTATTCTGAAGCCTGAGCGTACCGAGAGTAATATTCGTTATTATTGTAACAATGAGTTAAAGCAATTACTTAATATCACCTTGTTATATAATCACGGGTTTAAAATTTCCAAAATTGCATCCTTAGATAATAAATCCATTGTTTCGGAAGTAAATAAAATTATTGATGCTCAAATTTCTCCTTGCGATCAAATTGATAGCTTGATTATTGCAATGGTTGAAATAGATGAAAAACGATTCGAGAAAATAATTTCAAATAACATTCTTCATCATGGGTTTTCCCATACCATTGAAAAGGTAGTTTACCCTTTTCTTCATAAAATAGGAGTAATGTGGATGACGGGTAGTGTTAATCCAGCACAAGAGCATTTTATTTCTAATTTAATTCGTCAGAAATTAATTGTTGCAATTGATGGTGTCATTGCTCCAGAAACAAAGGATTCAAAAGCATTTGTTTTGTTTTTACCTGATATGGAATTGCATGAATTAAGCCTCCTGTACTTTACTTATCTATTGAAATCCAGAGGTCACCAGGTGACATACTTAGGTCAATCTGTTCCATTTTTGGATCTCGAAAAAGTAATAGAAATCCGTAAGCCACAATACTTGGTATCTGTATTTACGCACAATATGGTTGACCCAGAGAATTATATTAGTGAACTATCAAAAGCTTTTCCCAAGTTGAAAATTCTACTTTCAGGGACCCAATTAGCTAGTATTACCCAAAAACTTCCAGCTAATATTCAGCTTTTTAAAACACCAGACGATTTCTTAAAACTAATTTAAGTTTAAGTTGTTGTAAATGAGGCAATTGTATGGATTTGTAATCGTGGCGCTTTTGTTTTGTTTAATAAAAATACAAAATAGTTAAACAAAAATTTGGTTTTCTGTTTAACTTGTTGTTACATTTGTTCCACAAAATTAAAACTACCAACTATGACAGCAATCGAATTTAACCAACAGCTAATCAATCAGCGTACACCGTTGAAAAATTTTGCATACAGCCTAACACTTAACAGTGAAGAAGCGCAAGACTTAGTTCAAGATACTTACCTAAAAGCATTAACGTATAGAGATAAATTTGCTGACGCAAGTAATCTGAAAGCATGGTTGTACACTATCATGAAAAATACATTTATAAATTCTTACAGAAGATCAATCAAAACGCGTCAGATAATACAACAAACAGAGGATTTGAGTATTGTAAAACCAATCTCGGGTGCAAATGGTCC
Source organism: Bacteroidota bacterium (assembly GCA_016707685.1). Taxonomy (GTDB): domain Bacteria; phylum Bacteroidota; class Bacteroidia; order 2-12-FULL-35-15; family 2-12-FULL-35-15; genus 2-12-FULL-35-15. The sequence continues at coordinate 231,038 of JADJHE010000004.1, read as the reverse complement.
AAGTGCCGAATCGCAAATGAATCAAAAACAAATTACAAAAGCAATTGATGCATTGGACGAAGATTATAAAATTCCATTTACTAGATACAATGATGGATTTAAATACAAAGAAATAGCAGACGAATTAAACTTGCCAATTGGTACTGTAAAAAGCAGAATATTTTTAGCACGTAAACGCTTAATGGAAGATTTAAAAGATTTTTCGGCTCAAAACTAATGTTTAACAAAAAGTGTAAATTATTAAACAAAAAGAACGATGACTCCAACTAAAATAAAAATTGCAATTGATGAAATAGGTGATAATCATGTCATGACTTCAATTGATACGCCTTTAAGAGAAGATGCGTTCAAATTGGACGATGATCTAAAAATTGAATTGATAGAAGAAAAGTTCAGAGATATCATGAATATTCTTGGTCTGGATTTAAACGATGATAGTTTATCTGGCACTCCGCACCGTGTTGCAAAAATGTATGTGAAAGAAATTTTCAGTGGTCTCAATCCCGAGAATAAACCGAAAATTGCCTTGTTCGAGAACAAGTACAAATACAGCGAAATGTTGGTTGAGAAAAACATCACGTTTTATTCTAACTGTGAACATCATTTTGTTCCAATTATTGGGAAGGCGCATGTTGCTTACATTTCTAATGGAAAAGTAATCGGATTATCAAAATTGAATCGTATCGTCCAGCATTTTGCAAGACGCCCACAAGTGCAAGAACGATTAACCATTCAAATTGCGAACGAAATAAAAGAAATTATGCAAACAGAGGATGTTGCTGTATTAATTGATGCACATCATTTATGCGTTTCTTCACGTGGTGTTCAAGATATAAACAGTTCAACTATTACATCTTCTTATGGAGGTAAGTTTTTGAACGAACAAACACGTAATGAATTCTTACAACACATAAAAAACTGTTAAATGGCTCGAATAGTTATAGTAGGGGGAAGCTATGGCATTGGTTTGGAGGTTGTAAAGCAATTGTCGGAGGAAGAGAATGAAGTAATTGTTTTGTCGCGTACAAATGAATTTCTGTCTACTCTTAATAATGTAACGCATTATTATTTCGATGCAAATGATAGTACCTCTTTTCCAATCATTGAAGAAGCTGTAGATGGTTTGGTTTATTGTCCAGGTTCTATTAATTTAAAACCGTTTACCCGTTATACAGCAACTGATTTTTCGAATGATTTACAAATAAATGCAATTTCGGCAGCATTGGTGATGCAGCAACTATTGCCAAATTTAAAAGCATCGCCTGAAGCTTCTGTTGTTTTTTTTAGCACCATTGCCGTTCAGGTTGGAATGCCTTTTCACGCATCTATTTCAATGGCTAAAGGTGCTGTAGAAGGATTAGCAAAATCATTGGCTGCAGAATATGCTCCTAAAATAAGAGTGAACTGTATTGCTCCTTCAATTACAGAAACGCCTTTGTCGGAAAAACTAATAAATACAAATGAAAAAAAAGATGCTGTTGGTAATCGTCATCCATTAAAGAGAATAGGAACAACTAAGGATGTTGCAAATATTGTAACGTTTTTGCTTTCAAAAAAATCATCTTGGATAACCGGACAACTATTACATGTAGATGGTGGTTTGTCAACACTCAAACTATAAATGAATACGAAACAATTTTCGCAGTTTGATATAGATGCGATGGAACAACGCTTCCGAACAAATTTCATTAATTCAATAAGCGGTTTTAAAAGTGTCGCTTTAATTGGTACAACCGATTTAAATAAACAATTGAATTTAGCAATATTCAGTTCAATTGTTCATATTGGAGCACATCCTCCTTTGCTTGGTTTTGTTGTAAGACCAGATTCGGTTGAGCGCCATACACTCGAGAATATTTTAGAAACAAAAGAGTACACCATTAACTTTATTAACGAAGCTATTTTTAAAAAAGCACACCAAACTGCTGCTCGCTATTCTAAAAATACTTCTGAGTTTGATGCGGTGGGCTTAATACCTGAATATTCTGAGACCCTTAAAGCGCCTTATGTGCAAGAATCAACTATAAAATTAGGATTACAATTTGTAGAAAAAGTTGATATTTCTATTAATGGAACTTGCCTAATTATTGGTAAAATTGTAGAAGTGATTGTTCCAGAAAATATTATTGGTTCAGATGGACATCTTTCAATTGAAGATGTAAATACAATTACGGTAAATGGATTGGATACCTATCATACTGTTAAACGGATTGCAAGATTGACTTATGCAAAACCAAATTCATTACCTCAAGAACTATGAATATAGATAAAATGAAAGACGTTTCAATATTTTGGTTTCGTAGAGATTTACGATTAAACGACAATGCAGGTTTATATCACGCATTAAAAAGTGGTAATCCTGTTTTACCAATTTTTATTTTTGATTCAGAAATACTTGAAAATTTAGATAATAAAAAAGATAAACGAGTTGAGTTTATTCATTCGGCATTGGCGAGTATTAAGGAGGAATTGGAAGGTGTTGGTACTTCATTGTTGGTGTTGCATGGAAAGCCTTTAGAAATTTACAAACAATTAATTACCGATTATAACGTAAAAGCTGTTTATACAAATCATGATTACGAACCATATGCAATAAAACGCGACAAAGAAATACAGGATCTATTAGCAAAAAACAAGTGTACATTTCACACCTTTAAGGATCAAGTAATTTTTGAAAAGGCCGAAGTAACCAAAGACGATGGTTTGCCCTACACAGTATTTACTCCTTACATGCGAAAGTGGAAAGCGAAGTTGACAGATTTTTATATCAAATCGTACCCCAACAAAAAGTATGAATCCAATTTTTTAAAAACAGATTCATTCGAATTTCCTAGTTTAACACAAATTGGATTTGAGTCTTCTGGATACAAATTTTTTATTCCAACATTAAACGAGAAACAAATTTCAAACTATGATCAATTGCGAAATTTTCCAGCAATTGATGGCACTAGCCGATTAAGTCTACATTTGCGCTTTGGAACAGTGAGTATTCGTGAATTAGTAGCCCGAGCAAAAACACTCAACGATCAATGGTTGAATGAATTAATTTGGAGAGAATTTTACATGATGATTTTGTTTCACTTTCCTCATGTTGTAAATGGTGCTTTCAAAAAACAATATAATCGTATTCAATGGCGAAACAATGAAAAAGAGTTTGATGCTTGGTGTAAAGGCGAAACAGGTTATCCAATTGTAGATGCAGGTATGCGCGAATTAAATGAAACAGGTTTTATGCATAATCGTGTACGAATGATTGTTGCAAGTTTTTTAGTAAAACATCTGTTGATTGATTGGCGTTGGGGCGAAGCCTATTTTGCCGAAAAATTAATGGATTTTGACTTGTCGGCAAACAATGGTGGATGGCAATGGGCAGCAAGTAGTGGTTGCGATGCAGCTCCTTATTTTAGAGTATTTAATCCTTACGAGCAAACCAAGCGATTTGACGCAAAACTTCAGTATATCCGTAAATGGGTTCCTGAGTTCGAAGAGTTGACTTATCCTCAACCAATTGTTGAACATAAATTTGCACGTGAAAGAGTGTTAATGTTTTATAAAAAAGCCTTAGGCAACACCGAAGAATAGTATTTAGACGTAACTTTGTTTTATCAATTCCTGATTACTTATTAATGTCCAGCTCAGAAAAAATTATCGAAGTAAAAAATCTTGTAAAACACTATGGAAAATTCCATGCTGTAGAGGATGTTAGCTTTGATGTTTACCGTGGTGATGTATTTGGTTTCCTTGGACCAAATGGTGCAGGTAAAAGTACAACCATTAGAACAATGCTTTCGCTTATTTCACCCACAAGTGGGGAGTTGAAATTATTTGGCAAAAACTTACTTACTGACAGAAATTACATTTTAAGTAAAATTGGTTGCATTGTTGAAAAACCTGATTTTTATAAATATTTATCTGCCCAAAAAAATTTAGAAATATTTGCTCGTTTATCTGGTGTTACAGCCGACAAAAAGAAAGTAGATGAAATACTGGAATTTGTTGGATTAAAAGGTCGTGAAAAAGACAAAGTGAGTGGTTTTTCTCATGGTATGAAACAACGATTGGGTATTGCACAAACATTGATTCATGATCCCGAGTTAATTATTTTGGATGAACCAACCACTGGATTGGATCCTCAGGGAATCATCGATATTCGTAATTTGATACTACAGTTAAAAAATGAGCGAAACAAAACAGTTTTGTTATCATCTCATATTTTATCGGAAATAGAATTGATTGCAAACCGAATGGTAATTATTAATAAAGGCAGAACAATTGTTCAAGGAAGTGTATCGGACCTATTGAATGGACAAGAACTAATTGTTTCTTTTAGTGTTGATAATGTTGAGAAAGCAATTCAATTACTTAATGGAAATAATGTAACAATTGATAAAGATTCTATTCAAGGCACTAATTTATTGTTACACATTGCTCAAGAAAATATTCCAGTTATAAATAAATTATTTTGTGATAATAATGTGAATGTTTTTTCAATTGAAACAAAACGTAAGCTTGAAGATTACTTCTTAAAACTAATCAATCATTAATGTTCTGGAAAAGCACCTATAATGAGTTTATAAAAATTGCGGCTAAGCCTCGCAGTTATATTGGTATTGCTGCTATTACATTAATAGTCGGAATTATATTATTTGCCATGCGTTTGGATGGTATGATGTACATTTCATTCATTACCGCTCCATTTGAGCAATCGCTTTCATTCGAAGGAAACATCTTAAATGGTAATTTAATGGCTTTCATTATTCTTCAAATGCTGATTATTCATATCCCCTTATTAATTGCATTTGTTACAGGGGATTTAATTTCTGGTGAAGGAGCAATGGGTACTATTCGTTTGTTGCTTACGAAACCTATTTCGCGAACAAGTATTTTATTGTCGAAATACCTAGCAGGTTGTGCCTACACCTTGGTTGTGTTGTTATGGATGGGATTCCTCGCCATTTTTATTGGGAAGTTGCTTTTTGGAGCAGGTGATTTAATGGTTTTAAAAAGTGATGGATTAATCATTTTGCAAGAAAGTGATATTTCTTGGCGATTTCTTTATGGTTTTGTAGTTGCTTACTTAGCATTGGTTATGATAGCAACACTGTCACTCACATTATCTTGTTTTTCCGAAAATTCAATTGGACCAATTGTATCAACAATGGGAATTATTATTTTATTTACAATTATTGGAACACTTGATGTCCCGATGTTCGATCATATTCGTCCCTATTTATTTACCACTCACATGGCTGCTTGGCGTAGCTTTTTCGAAGATCCGCTTCCTGTTGAACAAATAACACAATCAGTCGTTGTTTTGCTTGTTCACATTGTTAGTCTTTTAGGAATAGCAATTTATAAATTCAATAAAAAAGATATTTTGTCATGAAGAATAAGGTTCACATTATCATCTTTTTTGTTTTGATAAGTTTTTCAAATAGCTTATCCGCTCAAACAAAAACTGCGAATCAATTATTGAATGCTGTTTATTCAAAAATGATGATAGCAAAAGATTATTCCGTTCAGGCAAATATAAAAGTGGATTTACCTTTTGTAAAAATGCTACCAATTGATGCAAAAATATATTTTAAGCAAAAAGATAAATTTAAGGTAGAGTCTAAAAGTATTGCCATTGTTCCTCGTCAGGGTTTTGATCAAATTACAAAAATGCTGAACGATACATCCAGTTTCGATGCTTTAATTTCAGGCGAAGAATTAATTGCAGGAAGTCAGGCCACTATTATTAACGTTATTCCCCAAAGCGATACAAGTGATTTGATTTTAGGTAAATTGTGGATAGATGTAAAAAAGAATGTTGTTTTAAAGTCGCAGTTGACAACAAAATCGAATGGAACAATTTTAACGGAATATACCTATGGGAGTCAGTTAGCATTCGGATTACCGGATATGATGGTGTTTACTGTTGATGTAAAAAAGTTTAAAATTCCAAAAGGTGTTACTGCTGATATTAACAATACAAAAACAAGTGTTGACGATAAAAAGAAAGACAACAAGAAGGGAAAGATATTTATCAAACTCACCAACTACCAAATAAATAAAGGTATACCTGATACAGTATTTAAAAAGTAATTAGAATTAATTTTCTACTTTTGCTTTGTTATGAATTACTATATCATTTATAAGCCCTATAAAATTATTTCTCAATTTACCTCTTCGCACAAAAAGAAAAAGTGTTTGGGCGAATTGGGTTTCCCGTTTCCGAAAGATGTTTATCCTGTTGGTCGATTAGATGAAAACAGCGAAGGGTTGTTAATTCTAACAAACGATAAAAAATTAAATTTTAAATTGTTAAATCCCGCATTCGAGCACAAGCGAATATACTTGGTTCAACTGCAAGGAATAATTACTTCCGATGCTTTAAAACAATTAGAAGCGGGTGTAACAATTGCATTAGATGCAGGTCCTTACCTAACACGACCATGCAAGGTAAAAGTAGTGCCTGCCCCAGAGAAACTGCCTCCACGCGGACATCCAATCAGTGATCGTTTACCCACTTCTTGGATTGAATTAACATTAACAGAAGGTAAATTTCATCAGGTTCGTAAAATGACTGCTGGAGTTGGTTTTCCTTGCTTGCGTTTAATTCGTATTGCTATTGAAGGAATCCGACTCGAAACAATGCAACCTGCAGAAGTTCGGGAACTCAAAAGAGATGCAGTTTACAAAAAGTTAAACATCGAAATCTAAATTATTTTTTCTAGTTGACTGCTTAGTCTTTCTATGAGCATTGATGTAATGCGTTTATTTATTTCTTGTTTATTAGTTGTATAAAACGTGTATTCTTCCTTTGTAAACATTCCTATTATAATTCCCAAATAAAAGAGCTTTGAAGTTTGGTTGTTTTTAAAATGATTGAAAATAAATTCTTTTTTCTTCTCTTCTTTTAATTCAGAAAAATGAATCTTGTTGTCTAGAATATAGTTATTGAAAATGGTTAAAAGGAGCTCGTTTTGAAACTTTAGAATAGGGCGTAAGCTATTGCTTTGAAAAACTTCAATTGGATTCGAGTTTTCTGTTGTAATAGCGATCGTTGGTCGTATTGAGGATAAAGCATTCGTTCTGTTTTCCATACCAATAATACAAATTTGAAGCGAAATTGTTCAGATTTGTATTATTGTTTAATAAACTTCTCTTGAAAAACAGTTTCTCCATTGCGTATTGAAATAAAATAAACACCATTTGCAAAGCTGCTCGTGTTTATTTTAACAGAAATAGAATTGGATGTTTCATTCAGTACACATTCACCCAATGTATTGTAAATGTTTATTACAGCAGCATTTGGGGTCATATTAAATTGAATATTTAAATCATTGTGACTTGGATTTGGGTAGATGCTTTCCACTATAAAATCATTAGTGATGAAATTCACAGAAACAACAGCAGAGTAGGAGTAGTTGCCATCAAAATCGGTTTGTTTTAATCGGTAATAGGAAATTCCAAACAAAGGGGCATTATCGAAATCGATGTAATTTAAAATGTTGTTTGAATTGCCTGCGCCATCAACTATTGCAATTGGAGAAAAGTTTTCACCTGTTGCACTTCTTTCAATTGTAAAATAATCATTGTTGATTTCTGTTGCTGTTTGCCAGTTTAGTTCAACTTGTTTGTTTTTTGGCTTAGCAGTAAAGCTTAATAATTCAATTGGAAGCGGATTTATTAATGAAACAGAAGCTAAAGTGAATGGACTGAAAGAACTTACAGCTGCAGAAGTTAAAATTGTTCCTGCTGTTGTATTTCCTGTTGTTCCACCATTTCCATGATCTTTCCACATTAATCCATTCCAACGTGCAACCATTAAATCTGTTAAACTTCCTACACCACAACTGCGAGGTGTATTCCAACTTAAGTCTACTGTTACATTCGATGTGCCATTTGTTCTATCAATTATCCAATATTCACAAGTACTGATATTTGTTAGTGTAGCATCCTTTAATGATCGGTCATAGCTCGGTTGTGGATCTGTTCCAAAATATTCGGCTGTAAAATGATCTGTAGTTAATGATGGAGCAGTGATGCTTGCAGGAGCATAATTGCTATTCTTTCCTACTGGAAATGTAAATGCATCATCACCAGTTTTGCGTGTTGGTCCATTTACAAAACTTAAATTATTTGCGCCAGTTGTTGTTGCATTATTTTTGAAAGTTAGCAAATTGGTCGCTGTTGTATTTATTAATCCTTGAGTGAAAGCAGCATTGGTAACCACATCAGCTGGATTGTTTAATGTTACACTTCCTCCGGTTTTATTAATCCCAATGTTCGAAAATTCTTCTGTAAAACTAGCTGTAGTTACAAATTGATTTATTGTTTCTACAAAATTTATAGTTCCATTTCCTTCTGCAAAAGCAGCGCTACTCATGTTGTTTATCCAGTCCCCTTGTAAATTAATTGTTCCATCTTGAATCGCTGTACCAGCATCCATATCCAAATTACTTCCAGTAGTATTGTTAATGGTAAGAGTTCCATATATATCCAATCGATCATTTACATCGCCAGAATTACTAGAACCGTTTCCGAATTCTAATGTTTCACCATCAATTGTTAATGTTTTACATTCAGCTAATCGCACACCATTTACCTTGTATTTATCAGACGTGTATGTTCCTGCACAGCTACCCACTGCATATCCATCAACATCAATTCGAGCAAAATTTGTTACATTCGGAATAACAACATCCATGTCTCTATCAGGAACTGTTAAGCCTTCCCAGTTACCACATGTAAACCAATCGTTCGAGTTGCTAGCGGCATCACCAACCCATGTTCCATTTGGATTGCTTGAACTAACAGTGAATGTAGTTGTGGCAATTGCTGCTGCAACGGTAGTACCTGTTGTCCATCCCGAAGAATTTGCTATGTTTCCTAATAGCGTACGTTTACTTCCTGTATGAACTGATGCAACTGGATAGTAAGCAGCTTCTCTACGTGTTGCTGATTCGTAATTAAAACATTCTAAATCGGGATGCAATCGAGCTTGTCTTGTACTTCCTCCCGAAGTTCCAGCGGAAACGGCTGTACTAAAAGGAATCCAGCTAACTCCATTTGTAAGGCCATACAAAACTTGACCGATAAGTTGAACATTTGTTGTTCCTAATCCTGTAAAAGAGCCTTGAATTAACCATAATTGATCAGGATCACTGGTGGATATATTTGCAACACCAGAAGCTGTATAGCTAAAATCACTTGTTCTATCCACTCCATTAATTGTAAAAAGTGAGATGGAGCTATTTGCACCAGATATACCTGTATTAAACATAATCACACTTCCCGCACTAATATTAGAGCCACCATTGTATACGATTGTAATTATGGCAGGATCCTCATTTGGTAAATCACCTGGTCCAGCCCATCTTAACGTTCTTGTGCAAGCAGCAGCGCCTGCTTCAAATCTAGAATTTACGTGCGAAAAAGATGTTCCAGGAACCATGTCAACCATATTCATGATATAGATATCATCATTTGCACCAGTGTTACTGGCATCAAATGCAACATATACTAATTCACCAGGTTTGAAAGCTGTTGCTAAGCTAATATTAAATAAATTACTAATTATGTTTGAAAAGCCACCAGCACTTGCTGTTAATGTTAAGCCTGTTCCTATAGCTGTGTGGACAACAGATGTAAATGTTGCAACGCCCGAACTTGCAGTAACAGTTATGGGCGCACCCGACATACTTCCTGTTGAACTTATTGTTATAGCTGAGTTGAAGTTTAAATCAATATTCCCACATGCATCGGTTGCACTAACTGTAACCGAAGGCGACATGCCAATCCCTACACCTGTAGAAGATGGTTGTGTACTAAAATTAAGTTGTGTTGCAATTACATCTATATCATTGAAAGTTGATGTTGCTGTGGATTGTGCAGCAGGGAACGAGCTATTTTTTTGACTACTAGTAGCCGAAGATGCAGTAGTGAAATTTCCATTACTAATACTCAAACGGAAGTAATCGGCTTCAACATTTCCTGTACCTAATGTACAACGAAGTGTTAGTCGTACACTAATTGTTAAAGAGGAGTTGTCCGGCACACTAATACCTGTAATGCCAGTGAATTGGGCTTGACTAGCAGTTAAATTTGCTGATCCAAATTGTAAGGAGCCAACATTGGTTGTTCCATTAAATAAGTCGATGGAATTAATTGCTGTGCTCCAATCTAATCCTGCTGAATTTAAATTAGCAATTGTAATCCCCGTTACAATCGTTGGTAGGTTATCTAAGTCTGCACTTCCGCCACCATCACGAATTGTAAATTGCCATACTTGTGTTCCTTGGCTAGATAATAATGGACCAGCAGTATTTATGTTTGAGGGTACAGACGCTGCTTCAGAACTGGCAACGGGAATAACATCGGATGCCGAAGAAACTGTAACAGTTCCACTACATGAAACCGTTTTATTTGTGGCTCCTGTACTTGATGCTGTTATCTGTTCTGCATTGTAATTTCCAATTGCAAGTCCTGCTTTTAAACGCACATATATATTGTTGTTGTTGCTACTGTATTTGTTGCCGATGGAGTTAGTGCAATTGTGCTTGGACTTGTAATAAATCCACTTCCGCTGCTTAATGAAATTTCATAATTTGTAGGTGGAGTTAAAATAATATCTGCTGATAATCCAACACCAGAAACGGTGAATGTTAATTCACTTGATGGACCATTTCCAACTACATAATTGAACGTTGTTAATGTTGTTGGAGTTACTGTAATTACTGGCCCACTTACATTTCCACTGCAAGAAACTGTTTTATTTGTTGCTCCAGTACTGGATGCTGTTATTAGTTCGGCATTGTAATTTGCTACTGCTAGTCCTGCTTTTAAACGAACAAAAATGGTTGTTGCTGCAACTGTTCCAGCACTTTGTGTTAATGTTAATGTGCTAGGACTAGCAACAAATCCACTGCCACTGGATAAAGAAATTTCATAATCTGTAGGTGGAGTAAGAGTAATGTCGGTTGTTAAATTTGTTCCTGCACATGTAAAGGTTTGTTCTGCCGATGGCCCACTTCCAAAAGGGTACGTAAATCCTGAGAGTGTTGTTGTAGAAAGGGTAATTGTTGGCCCCGCTGGTGCTGTTCCTTTAATATCAATATCGTCAATGCCGGCACCAACAGATCCGTCAGCATTTAGCGTTTCAAAACGTATTCTAACTGTTGAAGATATGTTGTAGGCACTAAGACTGAATTGCGTCATAGCAGTAAGTGTAGTATTTGCGGGAGTTCTAGTGCCAATTGTTGTCCATGTTGCCCCATCAGTTGATATAGAAACGGTTATCGTGTTTTTAGTGGCATTGACCCCTCCAAATGTTCTTGCTTTAAAATCTAATGTAATGGTTGTATATGGAGTGAAATCCATTGTTGGAGTAAATGTCTTTGATGCACCTGCAGCTGCAATTAGCTGTAAATAAGTGGTCCCTGTAATGGAGGCATCTGTCCAAGTCCCAAAACCAGCAACATCTGTTCGTATAGGTATAATGTTAACTTGTCCTATGCTATTTTTAGAACTTAAGAGAATGCATGTAAAAATGCATAACAGCATAACTTTTTTACTAGCTCCAATTACTTTGTCCATTTTAATTAAAAATTAAATTGTGTAAGTGGTTTCGGAATAATCTTCAATTAGAAGATTTCTTATAGGGTAATCACTTATAGTTATAAAAACATACAAAGTGGTTTCGGAGTAGTTTGTTTTATAAAGAACAAACCTCTTGTAGGGTGATCACTTTATGAAAGTAAATAATCAACTTTCATAGTACAAATATATAGTAAAAAAAGGGGAAGTGTGTTAGAAAATAATTAAACAATTATGAACAATTGTGTCGTCTTTAATTTTTAATCATTAAACGAATCAAATGATGCAATAAGCTAGGTTGTACAGGCTTTATGGCAACATGTTCGTTCACCGAGATTTTTAAATACGAATCAATATCAACAAGATTTAAGAGTTCTATCTTCTTTTTTCTTTCTTGTTCAATTCGTTTGTTAAAACGTTCAATTTCCGGAAATATATTTTGTGTGTTTATTACAATTACATCAGGCTGAAAATTAAGCGCCAATTGAAACGCATCGTTTAAATCACTGGCTTTGTTTGTATCGTAACCTTTGCTGCATAAATACGCTTCAGCTGCATTTATTTCAGCTGCATTTTCATAAACGAGCAATACTTTCTTCTTTTTCAAAAACATTTGTCTTTGTTTAGTTTTGTTTCACAAAGGTAAATTTGGTATGAAAAAATAAGGTTAAGCACACATTAATAAATAGTAAACGCCCCTATTTATAATCATTTCAGACAATCTGCTTTTTTATTTTTTAAAATTACTTATATAATGTACTTTTGCAATCCAATTAAAAAAAATATTGAATTATGAATAAAGGACCGATTTCTCAATTTGTTGAAAAACATTATAAGCATTTTAATGCTGCAGCGCTTGTTGATGCTGCAAAAGGATACGAAGCACACCTTACTGAAGGTGGTAAAATGATGATTACACTTGCTGGAGCAATGAGTACAGCTGAGTTAGGTAAATCATTAGCAGAAATGATTCGTCAGGGTAAGGTGGACATCATTTCTTGTACTGGTGCAAACTTAGAAGAAGACATTATGAACTTGGTAGCGCATTCACATTACAAGCGTGTTCCAAATTACCGTGATTTATCTCCACAAGAAGAGTGGGATTTATTAGAAAATCACTATAACCGTGTTACAGATACGTGTATTCCTGAGGAAGAAGCATTCCGTAGATTACAAAAACACATTCACAAGATTTGGAAAGATGCTGATGATAAAGGAGAACGTTTTTTTCCGCATGAGTTTATGTACAAAATATTATTGAGTGGCGAGTTACAACAATATTATGAAATTGATCCAAAAGATTCTTGGATGCTTGCAGCAGCTGAGCGTAATTTACCGATGGTCGTTCCTGGTTGGGAAGATTCAACAATGGGAAATATCTTTGCTTCTTATGTAATTAAAAAAGAAATCAAAGCATCTACCATGAAGTCGGGTATTGAATACATGGCTTGGTTGGCTGATTGGTACCCAAAAAATTCAGGTGGAAAAGGAGTTGGGTTCTTTCAAATTGGTGGAGGGATTGCAGGTGATTTTCCTATTTGTGTTGTGCCAATGCTTTACCAAGATATGGAAATGCAAGACATTCCTTTTTGGAGTTATTTCTGTCAAATTTCTGATTCTACAACCAGCTATGGTTCTTATTCAGGAGCAGTTCCTAACGAAAAAATTACCTGGGGAAAATTAGATATTCATACACCTAAATTTATTGTAGAAAGTGATGCAACAATTGTTGCACCATTAATGTTTGCATGGATTTTAGGATGGTAATATTTTTAAATTAAAGTACTTAAAACAAAAAACTCCCGTAACTTTGCGGGAGTTTTTTATTCATAAAATTTTGAAATTAGACCTCGACATACTACCGATTAAAGATTGGCTTCCAACTTACTCAAAACCCTTGCTAATTGCAGGGCCATGTAGTGCCGAAAGCGAAGAGCAAATGCTGAGCACCGGAAGATTAATTGCACAAAATTTTCCAAATGCCATTTTTCGAGCAGGTATCTGGAAACCTCGTACACGCCCTAATACATTTGAAGGTATTGGTGATATAGGATTGGAATGGTTGAAAAAAGTAAAACAAGATACTGGAATGTTAATAGCAACGGAAGTGGCAACTTCTGAGCATGTCGAAAAGTGTTTGAAAGCGGGAGTTGATATATTGTGGATTGGTGCACGTACAACAGTTAATCCATTTTCTGTTCAAGATATTGCTGATGTTCTTAAAGGCGTTGATATTCCTGTTTTTGTAAAAAACCCAATTTATCCCGATGCACAACTTTGGGCAGGAGCATTGGAACGAATTAATAATGCAGGAATAAAAAAAATTGCTGCTATACATCGTGGTTTTCATTCTTATGATAATGGTCCATTTCGCAATTCTCCTAAATGGGAATTAGCAATCGACTTAAAAGCTGCTTGTCCGCAGTTACCTGTTATTTGCGATCCCTCTCATATTGGAGGTAATCCAGAATTGATTCCATACATTGCTCAAAAGGCCATGGATATGGATATGGATGGCTTGATGATAGAAACGCATATTAATCCTTCTGTTGCATTAAGCGATGCGCAACAACAAATTACTCCTCTACAATTAAAAAGAAGTCGTGTGCGGTCTTCAAATTCGAAAATCATCAATTGAGAGTTTGGATTTAAAAACACAGTTAGATGAACTTCGATCTTTGATTCGAAAATTAGATGATGAGCTATTGGAATTACTTGCTAAAAGAATGGCGGTATCCGAAAAAATAGGAGAGTACAAACGTGATAATAATATTACAATACTTCAATTAAATCATTGGAAAAGCTTATTTGATAAAAGCTTAGATACCGCAACTAAATTAGGTTTGCCAAAAGATTTTATTAAAGGTTTGTATCAGTTAATACACGATGAATCCATTCGTAGACAAACGGATATAATGAATAAAAAATAGACTATTTGATTTCCTGACAAAGTTCTACTAATACGCCATTCGAAGATTTTGGATGTAAAAAACAAATTAATTTATTATCAGCTCCCTTCTTTGGTTGTTCATTCAATAAAGTAAATCCTTCATTTTTTAATCGTTCCATTTCAGCATAAATATCTTGTACTTCAAATGCGATATGGTGAATCCCTTCTCCTTTTTTATCAATGAATTTGGCAATTGCACTTTCGGGATTAGTAGCTTCTAACAATTCGATTTTGCTTTCGCCAAGCATAAAGAAAGAGGTTGAAACCCCTTCGCTCTCTACCTTTTCTAGCTTGTAGGGTGTTTTGTTAAATAACTTTGTAAACAATTCATTCGATTGTCCGATGTTTTTTACGGCAATACCTATGTGTTCTATTTTAAGCATTTTGAAAATGGTTGGTTAGTACAAAAAAATAATCCCGACTTATGATCGGGATTATTTTTATTATAGAAAAGGAAAATTATTTTTTAATGAATTCACCCATTTTGTTGTCATAATTCAAGTAATAAGCACCTTTTGCAAGGTTTGAAGCATCTACTGTGCTAGCGAATCCTTTTTTAACGATGTTACCAAATTGGTCATAGATTTCGAACATCGTTTCTACTGGAGTTGTTCCAGAAAAGAAACCGATTTCTTTAGAAACTTTTGCAGGAGAGAAGGTAACTTCAGCTGCTGTTGATTGAAAATCTACTGTTTTAGATAATTTTGGTTGCCCTGTGTAATCCACTTGTTTTACACGGAATTGATTTTTTCCTGAATGAGGTGCTACTTTGAATGAGTAATTGTTTTCTGTAGAAGTACCGTTTCCTTCAACTTCTCCAACCTTTACCCATTTGTTCCAACGGAATTGTTCAATTGTAAATGCTAATTTACCAGTTTCGCCTTTTGTTGTCCATTTAAAAGTTAAGTCTTTATCAACACTCATTGATACAACTTCAAAAGTACTCTTCGGTTTTAATACCTCAGGATTTAACACTTTTGGTTTGCAATCATCTTTGTGAGTAATTTTTACTTCTACTTTATCTCCAACTTTTAGTTGTAAGTTTCTAAAGTCGATTTCAAATGCACTCGATGCAATCTCATCGGTAGTAACATTTCCGTTTACACGTACTTCCTGAACACAGAAACCAACACCTGATCCAGCAAATGGGTTTTGTATATATAGGTTTTTTCCTTGGTAGTTTCCTTCCAACACAATTACTCCGGTAGAAAAACCTGAGGTTGAAACAAACAAACTAATAATAGCAAAAAATATCTTTTTCATTTTCATTTTTATGTTAAAAACAAGAACTTGATTGCGGGTTACTCATTTTCGAAGGCAATATTATAATGTTATTTATCAATTTCAAAATAAAATCGCCTTTTTTTTTAATTAGACGCAAAAATAAACAAATTTGTCTAACATAAAACTTTATTCAAGCCAAAAAATCATTTTTTTCTATTTTGGGCATATTTTGTATATTTAACTTGGAATTTTGCGAAAGTTGGAGTAATCTTGCAATTGATTTTAGCTTATTTAAACGTTTATTATATCACATTATGAAAAAATCCTTATTGTTTATCCTATCATTAGGAGTGTTTTTATATTCATGTTCAAACTCATCTACCGATAGCGCATCGGGCGATAGAGTTGCTAAAGGCGACAAAGTTTATGGTGGAACATTGAAAATTAATGAAACAGAGCAGGTCCAAACATTATATCCTACAGCAATTACAGATATCGGTTCTGCGCATATTGCAAACCAAATTTATGAAGGATTGGTGAAGTTTAATCCTAAAGACTTGTCTATCATCCCTTCATTAGCAGAAAAGTGGACTGTAGATGCTGCTGGTACTACTTATACTTTTAATCTTAAAAAAGGTGTTGTTTTTCAAGACAATGAATGTTTTGAAGGTGGTAAAGGTCGTGAAGTAAAAGCTGCAGACTTTAAATATTCATTCGAGTTATTATGTACAGATTCTAAAGACAATTCAAATTTTGGAGCAACTTTTAAAGATAGAGTTGTTGGTGCTAATAAATTCTTTGAAGCTAGCAAAGGCAAGCCAAATGGTACAATCGAAGGAGTTAAGGTTGTTGATGATTATACAATTACTATCACACTTACATCTCCAAGTTCTTCTTTTTTATCGATTTTAGCATCTCCTGCAGCTAGCGTTGTTGCTAAAGAAGCAGTTGAAAAGTATGGTATCGATATGAAAGTAGGAACAGGTCCTTTTATGTTTGTACAAACAGAAGCAACAGATAAAATTATCTTAAAACGTAATGATAACTATCACGGTACTGATTCTTTAGGGAATAAATTACCATTCTTAGATTCAATTGTCGTTTCTTTTTTACCAACAAAAAAGCAAGAGTTAGAAAGTTTTGAAAAAGGTGATTTAGCAATGGTTATAGGTCTTCCTTCAGAGTCTATCAAAGACATGGTAGAAAGTCAAATTTCTAATTTTCAAAACAAACCACCTAAGTTCATTTTAGAGCGCTCTCCTGAAATGGCAAGTCAGTATTATGAATTTAACCTAACAAAAGAACCATTTAATAATCCTAAAGTTCGTCAGGCATTTAGCTATGCAATTGATAGAAATAAAATTATTGAAGACGTATTAAAGGGAGAAGCATACGGACCAGGTATTAATGGTATTTGCCCTCCTTCTTTTAAAGGATATGACATCACTAAAATTTCAGGGTACGATTTTGATGCCGAAAAAGCTAAAAAATTGTTAGCAGAAGCAGGATATCCTAACGGTAAAGGTTTTCCGAAAGTTAAAATTGAATTAAATAGCGGTGGTTCTAAAAATGCAAATGTTGTTTTAGAAATTCAGAAACAATTAATGGAAGTATTAAATGTTAATGTTGACTTTGAGGTTGTTCCACAAAAACAAAAATTGGAAGATGCTAAATATGGTCGTGCAGAAATCTTCCGTGCTGCGTGGATTGCCGATTTCCCTAGTCCAGAAAATTTCTTGTGGACATTGTATGGTGCGGGTGTTCCTGCTGATGCAACACAACCATCTTTCCCTAATACTCCACGTTATAAGAATGCAGAATTTGATAAATTGTTTGAAGAAGGAAAATCTGCAAAAACACAAGAAGAGAGTTATGCAGCATTTTTAAAAGCAGAACAATTGATGATGAACGATGCTCCAGTTTTAATGTTATGGTATGAAGAAAGCTACCGTCTAGTTAAATCAACAGTTCATGGATTGTATTCAAATGCAATGCGATTTAGAGATTATTCTGCTGTTTATTTAAAATCAGTTGCACCTGCGGCTAAAGAAGGCGAACAAAAGGAAGAAGAAAAACACTAATTAAATAGATTTTTAAAGCCCTGTCTCTTCCAGACAGGGCTTTTTTGTGTCATGGCATTTAAGAATTACTACATTTTACTTGGAATACATTCTACTGCAACTTCTAATGAAATAAAAGTGGCTTATCGTGCACTTGCTAAAAAGTATCATCCCGATAAAAATCCAGGGAATAAAATCGCAGAGGAAAAATTTAAGGAAGTACAAGAAGCGTATGCTGTTTTATCAAATCCAGTAAAACGTAAAAAGTACGATTTGTCATTTTCAACAGGAGGACAACCGTATCGCCAATCTGCTAGTCAATCGCATTATACAGCATATACGGGAAATGCTTATCAATATGCTCAGCAACAAGCACAGTATAAAAAGCGACAGCAGAAGCAAGCAGCACATGCCAATAATCCGGATACAGAAGTTAAACCTCAAAAGAATGAAACTAAAGAGCGGTATCAGATTCTTGTAAGCGTTGGTGTTGCATTAATCCTATTGTATTTTATTGTTACTTATTCATCGGAAAAGCGGCATGTTCGTCACTCCGGAAACACCAAAGAAGTCATAAAATAAAAAAGACCGTTGTTCAAACAACGGTCTTTTTTATTTTGCTTTGAATTTTTATTGAATAATTAACTTCTCAGTTTTAATTCCATTTTCTGTTGCAAACTGAACTAAATAAATTCCTTTGTTGAATGCATCAATGCCAATTCGTTTTCTGCTCATTCCTGTGTATAATACGATGGATTCGCTGTATACATTACGACCAGTAAGATCTATAATTGTTACTTGCACCACATTTTCTTTTTTGCTCTGGAAATCTATAAATAAATTTTCTGAAGCAGGATTTGGGTAAACAGTCGCCATTAAATCGCTTGAAATTTCGTTAATCCCAACATCTGTAATTGCCATTGCTGCTGAAACAGAAGAGCAGCCTAGAGTATTTGTAACCTCCACATAGTAACTACCATTTATGGTATATACATGAATAGGGTTCGTTGCACCTCCAATTGGTGATCCATCTAAATACCATTGGTAAGAAGCATAGGTAGCAGGTGTGCAATATAAAGTGTCGTTTCCTTTTACAATAGAAGGCAAACTAGGGTTTCCTAAAACAGTTATAGTAACAGAGTCCGTGCTTTGGCACCCTCCTGCATCCGTTCCAACAACAGTGTACGTAGTTGTTAATACAGGTCCTGCTATTGGATTTACAATGGTAGAATCACTCAAAGAATTTCCTGGATGCCATACGTAGCTAACTCCTCCACTCGCTTGCAAATTGATGTTTGTGCTTAAGCAAGTGCTGTCATTTAATCCTGCGTCAATAGGAGGAAGGTTATAAACCGTTACGGTTTGGGTAGCTGTGCTTGAACAGCCATAAATGTTTGTAATGGTTACTGTGTAAGTGCCGCTTGTATTTACTGTGATTGCTTGCAAAGTGTCATTTATTCCAGTACTCCATTGATATTGATTTTCAATGTTTGAAGTAAGTGTTACATTCCCACCTATACAAAAAGATGTTGGTCCATTTGCTGTAATTACAGGAGATGGAAGTGGTACAACAGTGATAATAACCGTATCTACATCCGTACATCCGTTAGTGTTTGTTATTGCTACATAATAGGTTGTTGTAGTTGTTGGTGTAGCAATTGGATTTGGAATTGTTAAATTACTCAAAGTTCCATCATTTGGCAGCCAAGCATAGCTTACGGCACCAATCGCAGATGAGTTTAGTTGGGCAGTAGCGCCTAAGCATATTGTTGTGTCTGCTCCAGCATTCGATGTGAGCTGACAATATTTAATTGTTTCATAATCTTCATTGGTCCCCGAACCTTTGCTTAGTCCTGATACATAGATGTTTCCAATGTTGTCGATTGCTATTGCAGCGGCTTGGTCGGCATTGTTACCTGTTCCATTGTATTTCGTAATCCACTCTTGAACACCACTTGCATCATATTTTATGGTTGTATAATCGTTATTGGATCCAGCGGTAAAGCTATATCCACTGATATAGATTGCACCAGTTGGATCAGAAGCAATCCCTTTTCCTTCATCGTATCCATTAGACGGGCCATTGTATCGATTTAGCCATTGTTGTGCTCCAGAATTGTCGTATTTAACAGTAACAATGTCTTCTGCAGCTGTGGATGCGCCTACGCTTTTTCCTGTAACAATAACATTTCCAGTCGCATCCAAGGCGATTGCGTTTGCACGGTCAAGGTCGTTTCCTGTTCCATTGTATCGTTGAGCCCATTGTTGAACTCCTGTTGAATTGTATTTTACTGTTGCATAATCATAGTTCGTTAAAACAGTTGTTTGGCTATAGCCCGTTACATAAACATTTCCAGATGCATCAACAGTAATCGCTCTAGCTTCATCGTATTTTGTATCAGGTCCATTGTATTGAGTTGCCCATTGTTGAGTTCCTGCAGTATTATACATGATGGTTATGTAGTTAAAACCAATCGCAGCACTTATGTATGAATATCCTGTAACATATACGTCACCATTAGTTTGATTAACGTATAATGCGTAGGTAGCATCGATGTTTGAACCAGCACCATCATATCTAATTGCCCATTGTTGAGCACCAGCAGAATTGTACTTGATTGTTGTAGCCGCACTGTTAGCTCCACTTCCGTCACTTGTTCCGGTTACATATACATTTCCAGAATTATCTACGCCAATATCCCATGCCTCATCAGTTCCATTTGTTGTATTGTTGTATCGAGATGCCCATTGTTGAGTTCCAGCTGCATCGTATTTTACAGTAGCATAATCAAATCCCGTTGTGGCATTTCCATAACTCCATCCTGTAACATAAACATTTCCGCTAGCATCAACTGCAATTGCATGCGCCTCATCTAACCCATTTCCTGGTCCATTGTATTGAGCAATCCATTGTTGGACACCATTGTTATCGTATTTAATAGTAACAAAATCAAAGTTTCCGCTAGTCCCTTGACCTAAGCCAGTAACATAAATGTTCCCCGTAGCATCAATAACCATGTCTTCGGCTCTATCGATATTGTTTCCAGCACTAGTATACCTTGTTTGCCATTGAATATTAACTTGAGCAATAGACTGTATAGAAAATGCTATAAAAAAGATAAAAATTAGGAAAATGTTCTTCATGCTGAATGTTCGAATTGTTTAGTCAAAACTACTGTTTTTTATCACAAGAATCTCAATTTTTTAGATAAAAATTTGTGTAATGAAAAAATTTACTACATTTACCCTTGAATAAAAAAGAGTTATAATTGATGAAGCAACGGTTTTTACTTCTCTATTTTCTGTTTGTATTAATACCATTTTCAACATTTGCTACGCATATTGTTGGAGGGTCGTTAACATATGAGCAATTAAGTGGTTCAACTTATAGGGTTACATTAAAGCTATATCGCGATTGTAAGCCCGGAAGTGCTGCTTTCCCTAATCCGGTTACCATCACTATTCGAAAAAATAATGGAACGGCTCAAACATCTGTTAATATACCATTTACTACTTCTTCTATCGTTCCACCTAATATCGATACGTGTGCGGTTAATCCTGGTATTTGTTTGGAAGAGGCTATTTACACAACAATTGTAACTGGATTGCCTCCTGGAAATGGTGGTTATCATATGTATTATCAATATTGCTGTAGAAATTCAACTTTACAAAACATTGTTAATCCGTTAGCTGCAGGTGAAACATGGTATGCACACATTCCTGAAAATGCATCTGTTATCTCTAATAGCAGTCCAAAATGGGTTAATCCTCCTCCAGTTTTCGTTTGTCAAGGGAATAATATGAGTGTTAATCATAGTGCTACCGATGCAGACGGAGATTCGTTAGCATATTCACTTTATACCCCTTATACCGATCAAGCAATAACTTATCCAGGTAACGTTTTTACAACTCCTACTGTTACATGGACAAGTACTTATGGTGCCAATAATCCATTGGATCCAGCTACTCCAAACTCTTTAACAATAAGTCCGACAGGGATTATCAATGGTGTTCCTCCTTCTCTGGGCCAGTTTGTGGCAGGTATTCGTTGCGAGGAATGGAGAAATGGAGTTAAGATTGGTGAAATTTTACGCGATTTTCAATTCAATGTTGTTAACTGTCCTCCTTTAGCTGTTGCTAGTTTCAATTCCTTGGGAGCATGTAACGGAACTTCAATCACATTTTCTAATACTACAACACCAGCTGCAAATTCATATTTCTGGGATTTTGGTGATGGATCTACATTAGCAGATACTTCAAATTTATTAAGCCCTAATTATAACTATCCTGCATTAGGAAACTATACGGCAATGCTTATTATCAATAAAGGAACTCCTTGTGTTGATACAGCAATATTGCCTGTAAATGTTTCTTTTATTCAAGCAAACTTTATTAATGACGGCCCCGCTTGTAAAGGCGTTCCAGTTAATTTTACAGATACATCCAATGTCGACCCGAGCACTACGATTGTAGGTTGGGATTGGAATTTTGGTGACGGAAATACTTCAACATTAGAAAACCCAGTACATCCTTTTAATGCTGGTGGAAATTACAATGTATCATTGGTTGTTACTTCTGCTGCAGGATGTAAAGACACTATTTTCTTCCCTGTTGGAATTCAAGGATTGCCAATTGCAAATGCAGGGAATGATACCATTAGCTGTACAAACAATGCTACCATTGGATTAGGCGGTACTATTTTAAATGCTGGTGGTGGTATTTGGAGTGGTGGAGGTGTTTTTAGTCCGAATGATTCTACTTTAAATGCAACCTATACACCTTCTGCTCAGGCTATTTTAAATGGTGCCGATACATTGTTTTTAATTTCAACAACGAATGCATTGTGTCCAGCAGATACGGATCAGGTGGTAATTAGTTTTTATGCAGGTCCTTCAGTTAGTGCAGGTGCTGATATTTATGTTTGTAGAGACACAGCCTATGTGCCTGTTTGTGCTACTGTTACAGTTGCATCGGGCGGAGCATGGCAAACAACTGGTACTGGTGTTTTTGCCAATCCAAACGTATTGTGTACCAATTACACTCCTTCACCTGCAGATACAGCGGCAGGCTCTGTTACTGTCTATTTAACTTCAACAGGAAATGGAAATTGTCTTGCTTCTCGAGATTCTGTTACGATTATTTTTACCCCAACTCCTGTTGCAACAATTACTTCGAATGACACTGCGTGTCAAAGTAATCCTTTGTTGTTAGGGGTTAATATTACAACTGGTGCAGGTGTATGGACTTCAAGTGGTACAGGAACATTTGCTCCTAATGATACAACTTTAAATGCGGTATACCTTCCTAGTGCTGCTGACGATGCTGCAGGCAATGTTACCTTGTTATTTACATCAACTAATAATGGTGGTTGTAGAGCCACATACGATACATTGGATTTAACATTAATTCCTTCTCCTACTGCAATATTCTCAAGTACATTAGCTTGTCCGTTTGTACCAATTACATTTACAGAAGCAAGTACTTCTACCGTTGGAAGTGTAACAAATTGGAATTGGAATTTTGGTGATGGCAGCCCAATAAGCACAACACAAAACCCAAATCATCCATACAATGCTGGTGGTCCATATTCTGTATCATTAGCTGTTACTTCTACAAATGGATGCGTTGATACATTAACACAAGTAATAAATGTTTATTATCAACCAAATGCAGCATTTGATGCGAATGGAATCTGTGTAAGTGATGGAACCATTTTTACGGATACATCATCCGTTGTGAATTCAACTATTACAACTTGGAATTGGAATTTTGGAGATGCAACAAGTGCAACCATCCAAAACCCAAATCATAATTATCCTACCAGTGGAAATTACAATGTTACATTAACTGTTCAATCTGCTCAAGGGTGTTCTGATACGATTTCTCAAACAATAGGTGTTTTAGCTGGACCGGCAGCAAATTATAGTGTTGATGATGATATTGCAGATGTAAATCAAGTTGTGAACTTTACAGATTTATCAACAAATGGTGCTGTAAATTGGTTCTGGGATTTTGGTGATTCTGCTTCTGATTCTACTTCTACACTTCAAAATCCTTCACATGTTTATACTGCAGGTGGATTTTATGATGTATGTTTAATTGTAACTGATACCAATGGTTGTACAGACACAATTTGCAGAACAGAAATTGTTACAATGCCTCCTGATGTACCTACTGGTTTTTCACCAAATGGTGATGGTCAAAATGATATTTTTTATGTTTACGGTGGTCCATTTAGAACATTGAAGTTTAAAATTTATAATAACTGGGGTGAATTAATATTTGAATCGGATAGCCAAGCTAAAGGTTGGGATGGAAGAAGAGATGGAGTTGATCAGCCAGTTGGAGTTTATGTATATACGGTAGAAGGTGTAACTGAAGATAATTTAGAACATAAATTATCGGGTGATGTAACCTTATTACGATAATAGGTAATGGAGAATTTTATGAGTAGTAAATTCATTATAGCTTTTAGATTAACATTTGCAAAAATTGTAATTGCATTGTTTTGTGTTTTTCAAGCACAAACTATCAGCGCGCAAGATTTTCACTTGTCGCAATACGATGCACCTCCAATGTTTTTAAATCCAGCAATGACAGGAATGTTTGATGGACAATTCAGATTGCACGGACACTACAGAACACAATGGGCAGCAGTTGCTTCAAAACCCTTTACTACGGCTGGTTTATCTTTTGATATGCCAATTAAAAAATTTGGTATAGGCTTGCAAGTGTTTAATTATCGAGCTGGAATAGGAAGTTATAATGCATTCAGCGCTTTGCTTTCTGTTGGATACGATGTCGTATTCGATAAAGCTCAAAATCATCATTTAGCATTAGGTGTTCAAGGCGGGATTGTTCAAAAAAGCGTTAATTTTAATCAACTAACATTTGGGAACCAATATACAACTTCTGGTGGTGGAACATTTGATACGAGTATTCCTACTGGTGAAAGTTATTCAGGACAAAGTTATTTGATTACCGATTTTAACGCAGGTGCTTTGTATTATTATGCAAAAGAAAATGTGCGATTAAATCCATTTATTGGTTTTTCAGCTTTTCATTTAACACAACCGAATGAATCGTTTTATGGTAATAATAATAAATTACCGATTCGTTATTATGTGCATGCTGGAACAAAAATTAATGTAAGTGAGAAGGTGCAATTGTTACCTAAATTTATTTATATGAAACAGGTGAATGCACAAGAAATAACAGCTACCTTATTGTTGCATTATTTCCTAAAAGATGACACCTATTTAATTTTTGGTCCTACATACAGAAATAAAGATGCCGCTATCATAGAAGCAGGAATAAAAAAGGGAAGTTATACTGCGCGTGTTAGTTATGATGTTAATACTTCTTCTTTAAAGAATACTTCAAATTATCGTGGAGGGTTCGAAATTTCATTGACTTATATAGCTAGAAAAAACAAACCAAACCCTTACGCTAACTGTCCAAGACTTTAATATTACTTATGAAACGTGTATTTTTATTTTTATTTTTATTATCACTAATTGCTCCCTCATTTGCTCAAACCAAAAGAGAATGGGTGGAGTATGGAGATGCTGCGTATAAAAATGAAGATTATAATACTGCATTGAATTTTTATTTAAAAGTATTGGATAAATCAACTTCAACAGACTTAATTCGCCCCTATGCAGTTAAGCCATACTCTCCTCAACCTAAAAAAGCAAAAGATACTTCTTCTGTAAAAAAAGTAGTAGTTGATCCACGTGAAGCTTATGTTACACATCAAGTAGCGGAATGTTATCGGTTGATTCGTGATTATAAAAATGCAGAGGTATGGTATAAAAAATCAAAAGAAAACAATTCTGATCAATATCCTTACGAAGCATTATGGTATGGTGAAGCATTGATGAAAAATCAAAAATATCCTGCAGCGAATCTTCAATTTGATGAAGTGATGACCATTTCTGAAGGCAAAGATTCAATTGTGTTTTTACAAGCAAAATTGAAAATTGCTGGTTGCTATTTAGCTATTGATACAAACAATATTAAAAAAGGTGTTATTATAAAACAACTTGATTCTCTTTTCAATGCGGGGACTTCCAGTTTTGCCGTAAATTATTATGGGGATGCAAATACAATTCAATTTACCACTGCACGAGAAACCAATACGGTTACCGATCCCAAAAAACAAAATGCAAAATTTATTTGTGACATCTATACTTTAAAGAAAACACAAAATGGTTGGACCGATTTGAAAAAAATTGAAGGCCCTGTTGATACAGATATACACGAAGGTGCAGGTTTTTTAACATTGGATAGAACTAGTTTCTATTTTACGCGTTGGTCAACAATCAATAAAAACGAATGCAATATTTATCTTTCTAAAGAAAGAAATGATAAATGGTTAAATGCTGAAAAATTGAACGATAATGTTAACCTAGCAGGTTATAAAACCATGCATCCTGCATTATCACCAGATGGAAGTATTTTGTATTTCTCATCTAACCGACCAGGTGGATATGGTAAAATGGATTTGTGGTATGTGAATATTGATGAGGAAGGGCGTCCTACTGGTTCTCCAATCAATATGGGAAAAATGTTTAACACTTCTGAAGATGAGGTGACACCATTCTTCCATTATTATACTTCTACTTTGTATTTCAGTTCTGACGGACATCCTGGATATGGTGGATTGGATGTATTCAAATCATCTTTTAATTCAGATTCATTGTGGAGTAATCCAAAAAATATGGGTTCGCCTGTAAACTCAAGTAAAGACGATGCTTATTTTGTTTTGGAGCGTAGCCAACGTCAAGGATTCGTAACTTCTGATAGACATGATTGTGCTGATTGTACTGGCGGTGCTTGTTTTAAAATTTATGCAATTGATAAAGAACCAAATGTTTATGATTTAAAAGGGGTTGTTTACAATGCTGAAACAAACGAAGTAATCGCAAATGCATTGTTAACGTTCAAAGATATTAGAGGTGAAAAAGAACCATTCTACATTATTACAGATGCAGAAGGAAAATATTTTACACCTTTGGAAGAAGGATGGGATTTGTATATCAAAGCTCAAAAGAACAAATACTTTGCTACGCAGGTAACGTTTCTACATTTGGATTAACTGAATCACAGCATTTCGAAAAAGATTTCTTCTTGTCACCAATTCCTCAAGGAGATATCGTAATTCCTGGTATTGAGTACGATTATGATAAAGCAACATTACGTCCTGCATCTAAAAAAATATTGGACGACTTGGTTGAATTCTTAAACTTGAACAATAACTTAAGTGTTGAGA
Source organism: Bacteroidota bacterium (assembly GCA_016707685.1). GTDB lineage: Bacteria > Bacteroidota > Bacteroidia > 2-12-FULL-35-15 > 2-12-FULL-35-15 > 2-12-FULL-35-15. Next base: position 203,947 of record JADJHE010000004.1, on the reverse strand, counting down.
TCAGTTCTCATACAGATGCGCGTGGTAGATTCATACAACCTTCGTTTATCTCAAGATCGTGCAAAATCCGTTGTAGATTATTTAATTGAAAAAGGAATTAACAAAGATCGTTTGGTGGCTCAAGGTTATGGCGAAACGAAATTACTTGTTCCAAATGCATCTACAGAAGAGGAACACCAAAAGAATCGTAGAACGGCTTTCCGTCCTATTAAAGAAGGTGTTATTCAAGATAAATGGAAGTAATCAATTGCAATGAGAATTCTTTTTATTGATTCCAATCACCCCATACTTCATGAAACATTAATAAATGCAGGTCATACATGTGACCTGCATTATCATTGGTCTAAAGACGAAATAACAGCCAACATTCATTTGTATGATGGAATTGTTATTCGCAGCCGAATAAAACTTACCAAAGAACTAATTGATAAAGCCACTAAACTTAAGTTTATAGCACGTGCAGGTGCAGGAATGGAGAATATTGACGTTCCATATGCAGAAAGCAAAGGAATAGCTTGTATTCATGCTCCAGAAGGAAACAAAGATGCTGTTGCTGAACATGCAATAGGAATGTTGCTTTCTTTATTCAATAATTTATGCAGAGCAAATATTCAGATTCGCGAAGGAAAATGGATTCGTGAAGGAAACCGAGGTGTAGAGTTAATGGGTAAAACAGTTGGTATTATCGGTTATGGAAATATGGGAGCCGCTTTTGCTGAACGATTAAAAGGGTTTGGCGTAAACGTGTTGGTGTATGATAAATACAAAAAGAATTTTGGGACAGATATAATTATCGAAACATCTTTGGAACAATTGTTTCAAGAAGCGGATGTAGTAAGCTTGCACACTCCATTGACGGATGAAACAAAGTATTTGATTAATGATGCTTTTATTAATCATTTCAAAAAAAACATCTACATCATCAATACGGCTAGAGGAAAATGTTTGAATACTTCCGACTTAGTTAGAAATTTAAACTCAGGAAAAGTTCTTGGTGCTTGCATCGATGTGTTGGAGTTTGAAGCCGTATCATTCGAAAATATTGATGCTACAAGTACTCCAGAGGCTTTTAAACAATTGATTGAAAGCGATAAAGTGATATTGTCGTCACATATTGCTGGTTGGACACATGAAAGCAATGAAAAAATTGCGAAAGTATTAGCAGAAAAAATACTTCAAATTCATTAAGCATTCTTTACTACCAATTGAACGGTATTTCTGCTTTTTACTTCTAATAAAACTTTTTTATCAATTGTTACACGCTCAATCGTAGCTTGATCGTAATAACGAATGGTAATCAATTCTAAATTATCATTGTATAAAACGCGATACTGCTTTTGAAGTGTTTGAATTAAATCAGGCAGCTTACGCTCATCATTGTCAACACTAATAGAGAAGCTGATTGCAGAGTTTTGCATCACATTCACTTTCACTTGTTTTTCGGCAAATAGATTAAAAATATCACTCAAGTTTTCTTCAATGATGAATGAAAAATCTTTTGGAGAAATAGAAATTAAAACCTGATTTACTTTAAAAATAAAACAAGGAATTGGCAATGGTGATTGTAATTCATTAATAACAGTTCCCTTTTCTTCAGGATGAATAAAGGATTTTACATACAAAGGAATTTTTTTATTCTGTAAAGGTTTGATTGTTTTTGGGTGAATAACCGTTGCACCGTAGTAAGCTAATTCAATCGCATCCTGATACGATATTTGTTCTAGCTTTTTTGTTTCATCAAACCATTTTGGATCGGCATTCAATACGCCTGTTACATCTTTCCAGATAGTTACACTTTCCGCATTACACGTAAATGCAAGTATGTCTGCTGTGTAGTCGCTTCCTTCTCTTCCTAAAGTAGTGAGTGAAATTTCCGATGTTCCCTCAATAAATCCTTGTGTAATAAAAACGCCTTTACTTTGCGAAAGCTTTGAAGATAACTGCTGAGTAAGCTGCCAATCTACACGGCCTTCTCTATAGGTATTGTCGGTTTGAATAATTCCACGCACATCCAACCATTCATTTTTTATGTTTTTTTCATTCAAATAAGCGCTCACAATTTTAGTAGAAATGATTTCGCCCATACTCACAATTTGATCGTATTCGTGATTGTATTCATGAGTTGGTTCATCTTCAATAGCCCATTCTAATTCAACAAACGTGTTGTTTAGCTCATCATAGATAGGATGATTTTTATTTTCGAAAAGTTGATTTAAAATATCAAAATGGTAATTTTTTATTTCTGAAAGTACACTTGTTGCATCTCCCTTTTTGAAAAAGTAGGCATCTGTTAATTGTTCAAGCGCATTGGTGATTTTTCCCATTGCGGAAATAACTACAATGATGTTTTCGTTCGGAAAACGATTGAGGATGGTTGCTACATTTTTTACTGCATTTGCATCTTTTACTGACGCACCTCCAAATTTGAAAACTTTCATTTTTATATAAATGTTTATCTTTAATTATATCTTTTCCTTAGAATCTAACTAGCGCTGTCATTTCGAGCCTGTCGAGAAAGTGTGTAAGCATCGTAGTTTTTCCCTTTCGATAAAAGGACTAAATCTTCCCACTGCTCGTTAATTAACGCTTCTTTCTTTTTTCGACTCCAATCTTTAATTTTTTTCTCCCATTTGATTGCTTCTGTAGGATCAGTAAAATTTATTTTGTAAACCAATTCAAGAGGCCTTCTATTATAAGTGAAGCACTCCTTATTGATTCCGTTCATATGCTCATTTAATCTTCTTTCTAAATTGTTGGTTATGCCTGTATAATAAGTGTTATCCGAACATTTTAATATGTACACATAATAATTCATTTTCTAATTCCAGGCGCTTTCTCGACATGCTCGAAATGACAGCGCACAGCTCGATATTAAAATACAACTAGTTTTAATTTATATGTTTTATCCTCTTCAATCTTTGCTGAAAGTCTAATTAATCAAGCGAATAAGTCTGAATCTCTTTATCCGTCAATTTGCAATTAATCCACTCTTCATCAAAATGCGCATTTAGCTTTTTGTAAAACTTTATTGCTGGCTCATTCCATTCCAACACTTGCCATTCCAAGCGTTTTACATGCATTGCTTTTGCCACCTTTACAACCTCATCAAATAGCTTCTTTCCAATACCATATTGACGATATTCCTCTGTTACAATAATATCTTCTAAAAACACACATTTTCCTTTCCAGGTAGAGTATTTGATGTAATACAGCGCAATTCCAACTATATTTCCATCTTTTTCAGCTACAAAGAACGAAAAAATAGGGTTTTCACCAAAGCCATCTCGTTCCATATCACTGAGCGTTACAGTAACCTCATTGGGTGCTTTCTCATAAATGGCAAGCTCCTTTACTAAGTTTAATACCGCTGGAAGGTCTGTTTTTGTTCCTTTTCTTATTGCAATGTTCATGGATACAAAGGTATTTATTTATCGGATTTAGCCGCTTTTAAATAATCATTTTTCGCATTCAAAAATATTACGATATTTGTCTAAATTATAACATCTAAAACCATGAGTAGAGTTAAAACCTTAGGACAGTTTATTATTGAAAAACAATCGGATTTTCCTTATGCAAAAGGGGAGTTATCCCGTTTGTTGCGTGATATTGGAATTGCTGCAAAAATTGTAAACCGTGAGGTAAGTAAAGCAGGTTTGGCAGATATTTTAGGGGATGCTGGCGAAATCAATATTCAAGGCGAAAATGTAAAAAAATTAGATGTTTTTGCAAACGAGCAGTTTATTGCTGCTCTGCGTGTGGGTGGTGAGTGTTGTGCAATTGCTTCCGAAGAAAACGAAGACATTATCATCATCGATAACGAACAATCAAAAAATGCAAAATATGTTGTGGCAATGGATCCATTGGATGGTTCATCCAATATTGATGTGAACGTTTCGGTTGGAACAATTTTCTCAATCTACCGCAGAACATCTTTATCAGGACCAGGAACATTGGAAGATTTTTTACAACATGGAACAGAACAAGTAGCTGCTGGATATGTAATTTATGGTTCTTCTTGTATGTTGGTATATACTACTGGTAAAGGGGTAAACGGATTTACATTGGATCCTTCTATTGGTGAATTTTGTTTGTCGCATCCAAACATGCAAACACCAAAATCGGCTAAAACATACTCTATCAACGAAGGGAACTATGTTCATTTCCCAGATGGAGTAAAAAAATACATCAAATATTGTCAGGAAGAAGACAAAGCAACTGATCGTCCTTATTCTTCACGTTACATTGGTTCAGGCGTTGCTGATATTCATCGCAATTTAATTACCGGTGGAATTTATATCTATCCAACAACTGCTAAATCTCCAAAAGGGAAATTGCGTTTGTTATACGAATGTAATCCATTGGCATTTATAATTGAACAAGCTGGCGGAAAAGCTACAGACGGATTTGGTAGAATTATGGAATTGCAATTAACAGAGCTTCATCAACGTACACCATTGTTTTTAGGCTCGGCCGACATGGTGGATTTAGCTTGTGAGTATATGAAAACACATACAGCTGTGGATGCTAAATAAAAAAATTTGTTAATTTAAAAAGCACTATCATTGAATAAATGGGATTGCCTTTTCCTTATAATTTAAATTGGGTTAATCAATATTGAAAAATATTTAATTTTAATGTAGATGATGAAAAGTAGTTATTTTCTTTTTAGTGTCATTCTAATTTTACTCTTTTCTTGCAAAAAAGAAGATGATAAAGTGTATCCTCAACCCAATATTATTACTGTTAAGGATACATTGAAATGTTATTTGTCGACAGCAATCAATTATGATACTAATCAAACAATTGGTTTTGTTTCTGGGAGATGTCACTTTACCAATAATACAGGGTGGTATTATAACCCTCCTGATTCAATTTTCATGAACAATATTTTTTTAAATTATCTTAGCTCCTCTACTAGCTATCCTTTTAGGTCATTTTCTTTCTATAATCCTTCTAGTTCGCCAGTTAATGTGCTTGATTCTTTAGCATGGGATTGTAAAGGTTCTGCCACATTGCCTGCTTTTCAAAAAAAGAATATGCGCATACCATATATTGACTATTCCTACTTGGCTTTGGACTCATTATCTGTTTCTCAAAATACTATAATTCAACATCCGACTATATACGCTGATGAAATACGATACGAAATATATACTGGATATGGAACCAATACACCACTATATAGTCATGGAATATGGAATTTTGGTTCATCATCTGGCTTTACAATTGATACGAATGAACTCAGCTATGCTGTTATACCATTAAATCAATTTTATTTTTTGATAGAAATGAGTGTTTATGATACAAAAATTGATTATCCATTGGATACTTTTAAGATTACTGAAACAACAATGACCAAGATTTCAAAAAAAGTATATCCAAAATATTAGATTAAATTGAAAAAATTAATTGCCATATTTTTTATTTTCATCCACTGTTCATTGGTTTCAAATGTTTCAGATAGTTTGTTTGTGCCCAAAAAAATGGTGTTTTCTAGTAGGATTTTAGCTCCTGTTTTTAATATCGCTACTTTTAAAATTAAGAATTCAAAAATTTTAACATTTTCAGCAGAGTATATTTACTCTAAAAGAATCACATTTAATTCAAGTTTAAACCTTATAAATATTAATAGTAGAATATTTTCATCTACAACAGGATTTTCAACTACTGCTGATGCATATTCAAATGAAATTAATTTTGTCGGAGATTTTAAGTGGTATTTAAACAAAAAAAAGTTTTATCCACGAGGGTTCTTTTTAGGTGTTTCATTGTTAGGCGGTTTTGCTGTTGGTGAAGTTCAGCAGTCTTTTCAGTATGAGGGTATAATATATAATGGACAAATACCATACAAAGAGCCCGTTAATTCAAAATTTACTGTTTTTATTTTTGGTTTAGCACCTGTGGTTGGTTATCAATATTTTTTGGATAAAAAAAAACGTGTTGTTATGGGGCATCGTTTGGGCGTTTACTGCAAGAAAAACATTATGAATTCGGAGTCGACAATAATATCAGATTATTATCGATTGTATAAAATTAATGAAAACACTTGGGCGCCTGATTTTTGGTGGTATTTTGGTTTTACTTTAGGAAACAGGTATAATAAAACTGATTATAGGTAGAATAATTTATAGCATCCAGCAATCTTTTTATTCCTGATAATAAACTCTTTTTACTCTTCTAGATACATTAGTCAGTACTTCGTAAGCAATGGTTCCTACATCGTTTGCAACAGCTGTAATTGGCAGCGCATCCCCAAACACAATTACTTCATCGTTTTCATTTGCTTTGATATCTGTAATGTCAATCATGCACATATCCATACATACATTTCCAACGATTGGTGCTGCTTGGCCTTTCACCATCATTTTCCCTTTTCCATTGCTTAGCTTTCTGCTCAAGCCATCGGCATAACCAATGGGTACGGTTGCAATTTGCATATCGCGCTTGGCAAGTCCTTTTCTGCTGTAGCCAATGGTCTCGTTGGCTGTAATGTTTTTTATTTGGGAAATGCTTGTTTTTAAGGTGCTCACGTTTTGCAATTGTGCCTGCTCAGTTGCATTTGCACCAATGCCATACAAGCCAATTCCTAAACGTACCATTTCAAATTGTGCATCGGGGAAACGTGAAATGCCTGCAGAGTTTAATATGTGTTTAATAATTGGGTAAGCAAAATGTGATTTTATTTGCTCACTCATGGCATTGAATTTTTTTATCTGTAACCAAGTAAAATCATCATGCTCCGATTCATCACTTGCTGCTAAATGCGAAAAAATTGATTTTATAGTTAGGTGTTTATTGTTTTGAATACGAACAATTAACTCATTGATATCCGCTTCTTCAAAACCCAAACGATGCATTCCAGTATCTAATTTAATATGGATTGCAATGGGTTGATGGTTGGTTCTATCGCTACGCTTTAATGTTTCTTCAAATAAATTCAATACTCTAAAGCTATAAATTTCAGGCTCTAAATTGTATTGAATCATGGCATCATAGCTTTGCTCTTCGGGGTTCATCACCATAATCGGCATGGTAATTCCCGCTTTGCGAAGCTCTATTCCTTCATCGGCATAAGCAACCGCCAAATAATCAACGCGGTGAAATTGTAAAATATTCGCAATTTCAAAACTTCCACTTCCATACGAAAATGCTTTCACCATTGCCATAATTTTGGTGTCGGCTTTTATTTTGGAGCGAAAATAATTTAGATTGTGAACGATTGAATTTAAGTTTATTTCTAAAACCGTTTCATGTGCTTTTTGCTGAATAACTTTACTAATAGCCTCAAAACCAAATGCACGCGCACCTTTCAGAAGTATGGTTTCATCTCTGAAAAAAGAATTGGTATAGTTTTGTAAAAAATCGTTGGTGGATTTATAAAATACTTTTTCAATGTTGAATTGGTGCGCTTGACTAGAAATAGCTTCGCCAATGCCTATCAATCGTGAAATTCCTTTTTTGTGAATGAGCTCTGCTACTTCCTTGTAGAGTGTTTCTTCATTCCGTCCACTTTGTAAAATATCTGAAAGCACCAATGTTTTCTTTGGATGCTGTTTTTGCTGATTTAAAAAATCCAATGCAATTCCCAATGACCCTAAATCAGAATTGTAACTATCATTAATGATGGAGCAATTATTGATTCCTTCCTTTAGTTCAAGTCGCATAGCCACAGGACTCAAAAACTTCATGCGTTCCGCAATCACCGCATTTTCGTAGCCCAAATACAACATCATTGCCCAACAATGAATAGCATTTTCTATGCTTGCTTCATCGGTAAGTGGAATGTTGATACGAATAAAATCATTTTTGAAAATGCCTTGTATTTCACAATCATTATCATTTTTGGTAATGCGGCCAATCAATAAATCTGCTCGTGTCTTTTTCGACCACGTAAAGAGTTTTACTTCTTGGAATGATTTATCTTCAATGATATGATTGTGAACAGAAAGGTAATCTTTGCAATAGATGAGCGCTTCGGCATTCGAAAACAATTTTAATTTTTCCTTTACCTTCTGATTCTGATTTTCGAAATTTTCATCGTGTGCCTGACCAATATTGGTAATAAGTCCAATTGTTGGCTGAATGATTGCTTCCAGGGCTTTCATTTCGTTGGGCATGGAAATTCCTGCTTCAAATATTCCAATAGTATGTTCTTCGGTAAGTTGCCAAACCGAAAGCGGTACACCCACTTGCGAATTAAAACTTTTTGGACTGCGAACAATGTTTTTATCCTCACGCATCAATTGGTACAACCATTCTTTTACGATGGTTTTGCCATTGCTTCCAGTTATTCCAATTACAGGAACATGAAATTGTTTGCGGTGATTTGCACATAACACTTGTAATGCAATCAAGGTATCGGCAACAAGAATAAAATTTGCGCCAGTGTAATGTTGACTATTTTCGGGTAATTTGGATACTACAAAATGATGAACTCCTTTTTCGAAAAGTTCTTGAATATAGGAATGTCCATCGTGTCGGTCGCCTTTAATCGCAAAAAACAAGGATGTTTCTGCATTCGAAAGTTTACGACTATCAATTAATAAATTTTTTATGATGTTAGAAGCATCACCAGTGCCATGAATTTTTCCTGCAGTAATGGAAGCTATGTTGGAGATGGTATAGTTCATGTTTATTTTTTTGCTTCTACAAAACAATCTCTGCACAAAGGCTCATAATTGTTTGTTTCGCCCAGTAAAACTAATTGTTCTTCGGCAGTCATACGGTGCGAATGATTGGCTAAGTTACCACAACGCATGCAGATAGCATGTACTTTGGTAACATATTCTGCTATCGCTAGTAATGCAGGCATGGGCCCAAAAGGCTTTCCTAAATAATCCATGTCTAGGCCGGCAACAATTACGCGTGTTCCGCTGTTTGCCAATTGGTTGCAAACATCAATCAAGCCCATATCGAAAAATTGTGCTTCATCAATGCCTACCACATCTACTCCGGCTGCTAAAAGTAAAATATTGGAAGAAGATGGAACAGGCGTTGAATGGATGGAATTGCTATCGTGGGAAACCACTTTTACATCATCATAACGTGTATCCACAGCAGGTTTGAAAATTTCAACCGTTTGCTTTGCAAACTGAGCCCTTTTCATCCTTCTGATTAATTCTTCGGTTTTCCCCGAAAACATCGAGCCACAAACAACTTCAATGGAGCCTTTGCGTTTATGGGGATGTATGGTGTTTTCGAGAAACATTTTTTATAAACTGAAAAAATTAATGTATTTTTATACGTGCTTTATAGAATAACAAAACTAAGAAAAAAGCGTTGTTTTAGTTCAATTTGACTAAATAAAATTTAAATGGATAAGAATCAGATTCGAAAAGAAATTGCAGAGCTAATAAACAGCATTAAAGAACACTCCGATGATATTGGAGATAAAAAGCATATTCCGCAGTTGGAGCTTGAATTAATCCTTAAAAAGATTGCTTCTTTGTATGAGAAATCAATTGTTTTTAATTATTTAAATTCTCAAAAATCAATTGAAATTGAAATTGCTAAATTGATTGAACCCAAAATAAACATTGAGGAGCGAATTATATCGGAAATTTCAAAAGCTAAGGATAAGGTTAAGGAAGAGCCGAAAGTGGAAGAGAAAGTGATTGTACCAGAAATAATAGAAGAGAAAGCTCAAGAAATTGTTCCGGAAAAAATTGCGGAAGTTCTTCCTGTCATAGAAACACCACTAGTTGCAGAAAAAACGCCTGTGGCTGTGCCTCCAGTTGTAGAAAAACCAAAACCGGTTTTAAATATTCAAAAGCCTGCCATTTCGGATATCAAAGCAGCGATAGGGATAAATGATCGTTTTCAATTTGCAAACGATTTATTTCAAGGGAATATGCAGGAGTATGAAATTGGGATTCAACAATTAAATTCTTCTGAAAATATTGATTCGGCAATGATTTATTTTCATAGCCTTCAAAAACTTTATACTTGGGATTTAGAAAACGATACGGTAAAACGATTGTTGGAATTGGTGGAGCGAAGATATTCCTAATTTTTTGGCTTATAAAAAAGTACGATGTGTAAAAGACAATTTTTAGTTCTATCCTTTTTTTATTTATCTGCTTTTGCTTTTTCACAAGGCTCTGTCTTTCAATATGCCCGTCAAATTGTTGATACAATGGCCTCCGAAAGTATGCATGGTCGTGGTTATGTGAATGATGGCGATAAAATAGCCGCAAATTATTTGAAAACCGAATTCCCAAAAATCGGGTTAAAATCCTTTCAGGAAGATTATTATCAGAAATTTGCTTTTCCGATAAATACAATTCCATTTGTTTTTTCTTTCAATTGTACTGCTTTTAAAAGAGAATTAATTCTTGGAAAAGATTACATTGTTTCCTCTTCGTCTTGCTCTTCGGAGCTTCGAGCACCAATGAGTAAAGTTCTATTGTTGGATAGCGCTATTTTTTTTAACCCTAAAAAATTACAATCATTCTTAAAAAAAGTAAGTGTTTATTGTTTTGTGGCAGTTGATTTAAAAAAAGTTTCGGATGCCGAAATCGTTACCTTGTTTACCAATAGAAAAAAGAACTTTAGAGGATTGATTTTTTTGAAGAGAACAAAATTAACACATACCTGCTCTCAAAAAGTGGACGGATTTCCTTCTGTTCAATTGTTGGTTCCCGATAGTATAAATATTCAAAAGGTATTCAAAAAGAGTTATGCCGATTTGCACTTAACAAATAAATTTATTCCAAACTACGAATCGCAAAATGTAATTGGTTATATACCTGGTGCTGTTTATCCCGATTCATTTATTGTTTTTTCTGCGCATTATGATCACCTCGGACAAATGGGCTCAAAAGTCTATTTTCCTGGTGCAAATGATAATGCAAGTGGTTGTGCAATGTTGTTGAATTTAGCTAAGTACTATTCCTTGCCAGAGAATAAGCCCAAGTATTCCATTGCATTTATTGCTTTTGCTGGAGAGGAAGTAGGATTGCTTGGTTCAGATTATTTTACAAAAAATCCATTATTTCCTTTAACTAAAATAAAATTTGTTTTTAATATGGACATTATGGGAACAGGGGAGGAAGGAATCACTGTTGTAAATGGCTCTGTTTTTAAAACAGAATTCGATAAATTAAAACAGATTAATTTGGATAATAAATACATCAAAGATGTTAAAAGCAGAGGGAAGGCAGCCAATAGCGACCACTATCATTTTTCAGAGAAAGGAGTAAAGGCATTTTTTATTTATACCATGGGTGGAATTAAAGCGTATCACGATATTTACGACCGACCAGAAACATTACCTTTGAATGAATTTGAAAATCTGTTTAAATTGATTACTCAATTTGGAAACTACTTACAAGAGTAGAAACACGAATTTCGCTTTTTTAAAGAATAACAATTTTTAATGATAGTTTTATTAAACTCCCTGTTTAAAGGATGTTGATTTTAATTGTGGAAGTAAATTTTAATAATAGATTTATCAAACTCCTCCTTTTAAAGGAAGTTGATTTTAATTGTGGAAGCAAATTTTAATAATAAATTTATCAAACTCCCCCTTTTAAAGGGGGGCGGGGGGATTAAAAAATGAAACCTTATATAGAATATAATAAAAACCTTAAACAAAACGCTCGCTCATTAAGAAATAGTTCAACGTTATCAGAAGTGTTATTGTGGCAAGAGTTAAGAGCAGGGAAAATGATGGGATATAAATTTAATCGTCAGAAACCTTTAGGGAATTATATTGTTGATTTTTATTGCAAACCATTAAATTTGGTAATTGAAGTTGATGGAAGAAGTCATGACAATAAACATGAATACGATAAAAAAAGAGATTCAGAGTTAGAACAAATGGGGTTATCTGTTTTGCATTTCGCAGATTTACAAGTAAAAAAAGATATGAATAATGTAATTAGGGCTTTGCAAATTTGGATTGAAGAAAAAACGAATCCCCCTAACCCCCTTTAAAAGGGGGAGTTGATAAACCTAATAATTGAATATTAATGGCAATGTATATTTTCTTAGAGAATTGAATGAAGAGTGAACGAATCCCCCTTACCCCCTTTAAAAGGGGGAGTTGATTAATGTAATAATTGAATATAAAAGTCAATAGATATTTTATTAAGTATTGATTGAAAAAAAACGAATCTACCCAATCCCTTTTAAAACGGGAAATACTAAAAAATTAAACTATAAAAACTTGAAACTATTTATTGTCCCTACACCTATTGGAAATCTTGAAGACATTACGCTTCGAGCAATACGTATTCTTAAAGAAGTAGATGTTATTTTAGCAGAAGATACACGTACAAGTGGAAACCTAATGAAACATTTAGGAATAGAAAAACGCTTGTATGCACATCATCAGCACAATGAACATAAAACAGTAGCAATGATTGCAGAACGAATTGCTAATGGTGAAAAAATAGCATTAATAACGGATGCTGGTACACCAGGGATTTCTGATCCTGGCTTTTTATTGGTGCGTGAGTGCATTGCTAATGGAATAGAAGTAGAGTGTTTGCCAGGACCGACAGCCTTTGTTCCTGCATTGGTAAATTCAGGCTTGCCTTGCGATACTTTTTGTTTTGAAGGTTTTTTGCCTCAAAAGAAAGGTCGTCAAACAAAAATTAAATCATTAATTAACGAGCATCGCACCATGGTTTTTTACGAATCGCCTCATCGACTGGTAAAAGCCTTGGAGCAATTTATTGAATTTTGGGGTGCAGATAGAAGAGCATCTGTATCTCGTGAATTAACAAAAATGTTTGAAGAAAATAAACGAGGAACCTTGAAGGAACTTGCCGATTATTTTAAATCAAAAACAATAAAAGGTGAAATTGTAATTGTTGTTGAAGGACACAAACAAGTAAAGAAAAATCAAGAAGAGGATACTGAAGAAGATTAATTAGATTTTGTACCATGACAAAAAAAAAGAATCATAAAGTAGGAGCCCCTCCTGGAACCATTGTTTATTCAGGCGAACAACGCACTCAAAAAGTTCGAATTTCACTAATTGAATACAATGAAACTGAATTTATAGAGAAAGATTTCTATGATTTATCCGAATGCATGAACCATGTTGAAACAGGCATGGTAAAATGGATTAATGTGGATGGGATTCACAATGTAGAATTAATTGAAGCGATTGGAAAACGTTTTAATATTCATCCTCTTACATTAGAAGATATTGTAAATCCTAATCAGCGAGCTAAGTTTGAGGATTATGATAATTATGTTGTGTCCATCATGAAAATGATTACACATAAGGATGACGTGATTCATTCAGAGCAATTAGCAGTAGTGTTGATGGATGGATTGGTAATTTCATTTCAGGAAGTAGAAGGAGGAGATGCATTTGATTATATCAGAAATCGTTTGAGACAAGGTAAAGGCCGTATCCGTAAGATGGGTGCCGATTATTTATCTTATGCTTTAATGGATGCTGTTGTCGATTTTTATTTTACAATTCTCGAAAAAATAGGCGATCGAATTGAGTTGTTGGAAGAAGAATTGATGAATGAACCATCACGTGCCACACTTCAAAAGCTACATCATTTAAAACGCGAGATGATTTATATCCGTAAAGCAGTTTGGCCAATGCGTGAATTAGTAAATAACATGGAACGTAGTGAAACAGAATTAATAAAGCCTACCACAGATATTTATTTGCGTGATGTTCACGATCATTCTATTCGTGTAATTGATACTGTTGAAACTTATCGTGATTTATTATCCGGTATGATGGATATTTATTTGTCGAGTGTTAGCAACAAAATGAATGAAGTGATGAAAGTGCTAACAATCATCACCACCATTTTTGTCCCTGTTACATTTATTGCTGGGGTGTATGGAATGAACTTTGATTTTATGCCTGAATTGCATTCTCATTGGGGTTATCCGCTCACCTGGGGTGTAATGATTACGGTGATAATTTCTTTACTCATTTATTTTAGAAATAAAAAATGGTTGTAATTTTGTGTTTACAAATAAAATTATGTTTTACTTAAACTGATAAATGAGCTATGAAAAAAATTATTTTACTTGTAATGTTTTGTTTCTCTACAATTAGTTTTTATGCTGTAAATACTATTGCTGATACAAATAAGGTGGATGCTACTGGTGCCAAAACAGGTTTTTGGAAAGAAAAAACACCTCAAACAGATTGGTATGGCAATTATGAAAAAGGCCTAAAAACTGGCACTTGGATGGGTTATTATTCAAATGGTATTATCAGCAATATAGAAGAGTATAAGAATGGAAAAAAGAACGGGATTTCAGTATTGATTGATAAAACTGGTTTTTATTATCAGTCGGATAACTATACTAATGATACGTTAAATGGTACAAGTACGACTTATAGCTCGGGTGGTAGATTAAAAAGTAAAATCGACTATAAAATGGGAAAAGTTAATGGAGCTAAAAAAATATATTATACCGAAGGAACATTGCAGGAGGAAGGTTATTTTAAGAACGATCTACGCGATGGAATCACAAAATGGTATTACCAAGAAGGTTCGGTGAGTGTATTGTATAATTACGTAAATGGTAATTTGGAAGGTGTTCAGAAAACATTTTATAAAAATGGAAATGTAAATTCTGAAGTAAAGTTTGTAAATAATTTAGAAGAGGGAGACTATAAAGAATACCACGAAAAAGGGAAATTGAAATTAATGGGTAAATACATTAAAGGAAAAAAAGAAGGCCCTTGGAAAGAATACGATGAAGAAGGCAAGGTAATTAATACAGAAATATTTAAAAAAGGAGAGTTAAAGAAATAAAAAAAGCCCCATCAATTTGATGGGGCTTTTTTATTAGAATGCTAATTATAATTTAGCTTTTATTTCTACCATCTCATAACCTTCGATAATATCACCAACTTGAATGTTGTTGAATCCATCAATGTTTAATCCGCACTCAAATCCTTTGTTTACTTCTTTAACATCGTCCTTGAAACGTTTTAATGAACCTAATGAGCCATCGTGAACAACAATGCCATCGCGGATAATACGAACTTTGGTGTTACGAGTAACTTTTCCGTCTAATACATAACATCCTGCAATTGTTCCCACTTTCGTGATGTTAAACACTTCACGAATTTCAATGTTACAAACCACTTTCTCCTCAAACTCTGGAGCAAGCATACCTTCCATTGCAGCTTTGATTTCTTCAATTGCTTTGTAGATAATAGAATATAAACGAATATCAATTTGTTCAGTTTCTGCAATTTTACGTGCACTTTGTGAAGGACGAACTTGGAAACCAATAATGATTGCATTTGATGCAGATGCTAACAATACATCCGATTCACTGATAGCACCTACCGCTTTATGTACAATTTTAACTTGTACTTTATCGGTAGAAAGTTTTTGCAATGAATCTGATAATGCTTCTACTGAACCATCCACGTCACCTTTAACAATTACATTTAATTCTTTGAAATCGCCTATTGCTAAACGTCTTCCAATCTCATCAAGTGTAATGTGTTTTTGAGTACGGATACCTTGCTCACGTTGTAATTGTAAACGTTTTGCAGCAATTTCACGTGCTTCGCGCTCATCCGACATAACGTGGAATTTATCACCTGCTTGAGGTGCACCGCTTAAACCTAATAAAATTACAGGCATAGCTGGACCAGCTTCTTTCACTACTTGTCCACGCTCGTTGTGTAATGCTTTTACTTTACCACTGAAACATCCTGCCAACACAATATCTCCAACATTTAATGTTCCTGCTTCTACTAGAATTGTACTTACATATCCTCTTCCTTTATCTAACTCGGATTCAATTACAGTACCACTTGCATTTTTGTTTGGATTTGCTTTCAAATCCAACATCTCTGCTTCTAATAAAACTTTGTCTAATAAGTTATCAATGTTCTTACCCATTTTAGCGGATATTTCTTGACACTGATATTTACCACCCCATTCTTCAACAAGGATGTTCATTTGTGCCAATGCTTCACGAATTTTATCCGGATTAGCACCTGGCTTATCAATTTTATTGATTGCAATTACGATAGGAACACCAGCAGCTTGTGCATGGTTGATTGCCTCAATTGTTTGAGGCATTACACTATCATCGGCAGCAACCACAATGATTGCAATATCCGTTACTTGAGCACCACGAGCACGCATTGCCGTAAAGGCCTCATGTCCCGGTGTATCAAGGAAAGTAATTGTTTTTCCGTTTTCTAATTTTACGTTGTAAGCTCCAATATGTTGTGTGATACCACCAGCCTCACCAGCAATTACATTCGCTTTACGGATATAATCCAATAAAGATGTTTTACCATGATCTACGTGACCCATTACGGTTACGATTGGCGAACGTGATACTAAATCTTCTGGTTTATCTTCTTCTTCTTTAATTGCTTCTTGAACTTCAACACTTACAAATTCTAATTTGTAACCAAACTCTTCAGCAACAATAGCAATTGTTTCAGCATCTAAACGTTGATTGATGGAAACAAACATTCCCAAACTCATACATGTAGAG
Source organism: Bacteroidota bacterium (assembly GCA_016707685.1). Taxonomy (GTDB): domain Bacteria; phylum Bacteroidota; class Bacteroidia; order 2-12-FULL-35-15; family 2-12-FULL-35-15; genus 2-12-FULL-35-15. Next base: position 187,480 of record JADJHE010000004.1, on the reverse strand, counting down.
ATGATTTCATTTACAGAAATGTTCATCATTTGAGCTAACTGATTAGCCGACACAAATTCTGTTACTTTGATGATCTTTTTTTCTGCTTCTTGTAAATCCGCTTCTTCCTGAATTCTTTCACTTACAGCATCACGTTTTGTTCTTCTGTGTTTTGAAGCTTTTGATTTTCCACTACCGCTTAAGCGAGCAAGTGTTTCTTTAATCTGAGCTTGAATTTGATCAGGAGTTAATTCAACTTTTTGTGGACGTTGAAATTTATTACCAGGCTTCTGAACATTTCTTTCTGTTCTAGGTCTGTCTCTTTGGTCTGTTCCAGGTGTGCTTGGATTTACAGTATCGCCAATTGTTGTAGCACCAAATGTTTTCTTGATACGTTTACGTTTCTTCTTCTTATCGTCAAATGCATTTGCGTTAGAAGAAGCAACTGGTTTCTTTTTATCATCTCTTACAGGTAAATCAATTTTACCCATAATTTTTGGTCCTTCAAGCTTTTCTACTTTTGTTTCGTAAAAATCTTCTTTAGGAGTAGTTGTTTCTGCTGCTTTTTCTTCGGCAACTACTTCAGGAGCACTAATTTTTTCTTCTACTTTTTCAGGAACTTCTTCAACAACTACTTCTTTTGCTTTTGCCTTCCCTTTTGTTGTTGTTTTACTTTTTTTCTCTTCTTCTTTTTCTTCTTTCGACTTTTTACTTGGTTTTGTTTTAGAATTTAAAGCATCTAAATCAATTTTTGAAACAACCTTTAGCTTTACATCGCTTTCAACTTTCGTTTCAATAAAATCAGCAACAGGTTCTTCTTCTTTTTTCGTGGTTTTTTTTGTCGCTTTTGCGGGCTTTTCTTCTGTTTTCGCTTCTGTTTTTTCTACAGGAGTTTCAACAGCTTGTATGTTTTTGATGATGATTTCTTCTTCCTCTTTTTTAGGAGTTTCTGCTTTACGCACATCTTCATCAAGAGAAATAGGTTCCTTCTTTGTGCGTGTAATTGTCGAAACTTTTTCAGCTTCTTCTCTTGCCGCTTTTTCGGACTGGTATTCTTTTAATAAAACCACATAAACATCCTCTGAAACTTTAGCCATAGGGCTATTTTCAATAGCAATGTTTTTGCTTTTTAAAAAATCCAATATGGTGCCAACACTCACATTGAATTCCTTAGCAACTTTACTTAAACGTTGTACTTTGTTTTCTGACATATTATGGTATAAATCGTTTGTTTATAGCAGTTACAAAATTACTTTGTAGCTGCTATTTTGTTAAGCATTGAATTTGATTATTCAAACTCTGCTTGTAATATATTACGAACCTCTTTAATTGTTTCTTCTTCTAAATCGGTACGTTTAACTAATTCATCAATTGATAATTCTAAAACCGATTTTGCTGTATCACATCCAACTGCTTTTAATTCATCCAAAATCCAGCTTTCGATTTCATCTGCAAATTCTTCTAAATCCACATCTTCCACATCCACATCCGTATCGCGGTATACATCAATTTCGTAACCAGTTAATTTCCCAGCTAATTTAATGTTATGACCACCTTTACCAATTGCCAATGATACTTGATCTGGTTTTAAGAATACTTCAGCACGTTTTGTATCGTCATCTACTTTTACAGATGTGATTTTTGCAGGACTTAATGCACGTGTAATAAATAATTGTGCATTGCTTGTAAAGTTAATTACATCGATGTTTTCATTGCGTAATTCACGAACAATACCATGAATACGTGATCCTTTCATACCAACACAAGCACCAACTGGGTCAATTCTGTCATCATATGATTCAACAGCAACTTTTGCTCTTTCACCTGGTTCACGAACAATTTTCTTGATAGTAATTAAGCCATCAAATACTTCTGGAACTTCCAATTCGAATAAGCGCTCTAAGAACAATGGAGAAGTACGGGAAAGAATAATAACTGGTGAGTTATTTTTCATCTCTACACGTTGAACAACTGCACGAATTGAATCTCCTTTTTTGTAAAAGTCAGAAGGAATTTGTTCTGTTTTTGGCAACAATAACTCATTTCCATCTTCATCCAAAATAAGTAATTCTTTTTTCCAGATTTGGTATACTTCACCTGTAATAATTTCTCCTACACGCTCTTTGTATTTTTTGTAGATACCATCTTTTTCTAATTCTAAAATTTTAGAAACTAAGTTCTGACGAACAGCTAATACAGCACGTCTTCCAAAGTCATCTAATTTTACTGGTGTAGTAATTTCTTCACCAATTTCTAAATCAGCATCAATTTTTAATGCTTGACTTAAACCAATATGTTTTGCTTCATCAAAATCAAAGCTATCTTCAGCAAACTCATCATCTACTACTTCTCTGTTGTGCCAAATTTCTATGTCTCCACGATCTGGATTTACGATAATATCGAAATTGTCTTCTGAACCATATTTTTTAATCAACATACTACGAAATACGTCTTCGATGATGCTCATTAATGTTGGTCTGTCGATGTTTTTAATCTCTTTGAATTCAGAGAACGATTCAATTAAATTGATGCTTTCCATTGTTTTTAGTATTAAAATGATATTACAACTTTAGTTTCTTTGATTTGATTAAATGTTAAATTGATGTTATTTATTAATAATTGTTTTCCTTTTTTACCCTCTACACGTTCGGTGCTTTTAACTTCTAAAACAATACCGTCTTCTGTAGCTGAAATTAATTTACCCGATAGTTTCTTGTTTTCTTTCGTTACAACATTTACTTGCTTCCCAATATTTTTAATGTATTGCATCAGCACTTTAAACGATTGATCCAAACCTGGCGAAGACACATTTAATTCGTAGTCTTCTACTTCTCTATCCAAATTGGATTCAACGTATTTACTCATTTCCACGCAATCACTAATAGGGAGGCTGTTTATATTGTCTAACAAGATAAAAATCTTGTTTCCTGGTTTTACTGTAACATCTACAATAAAATTGGTGCCTTCAGCTAGTTTTGCCGATACGTGTTTTAATATGTTTTCCTTTGTAATCACTAGTATTTGTTAAATAAAAGAGGGGACTGCTGTCCCCTCTTTTTATCTTTTTTCGCTAATTCTGAGTGCAAATATACACCTATCTTTTTTATCTACCAAATTTATTTTAGGCAACTATTGTTGTAGTTTTATCGTCTAAAAGATATATTTCAAAGTATAAAATCGTATTTTCGGCTTTTATATTCGAATCAAAATTTACACATTATGAAAACGTTAATAGTTAATGCCAAAGAGGCTTTAATAAGTTTTATTGGTAAAAAGGTAATGTTTTTGGTAGTTTCTTTCTTCTCTATTATAGACGTAATTGCTCAAGATGCGGGCCCTTCTTTGGAACATATCAAGAGAAATGCAGCTGCAATTAAGGAAGAGCAGGAGAAAATGGCTCAGGAGCAGCTTATTAAAGAAATCATCTATATTTCGATAGGTTTTGCAATTGTAGTTGGAATTGCTTGGTTCACTACAATTTTGGCTCGTAAAAAAGCCAAAAAAGACGCAGAATTAAAGCAAAAAATTATGGAAAAATTGCACGGTGATAGAGCCCATAACCACCACCACAAACCAAGAAGATAATCCTATTTTTCGATTACTTTCGGTACTTTAAAATAGTCGGAATCCTTTTTAGGAGCGTTTTTTAAGGCTTCTTGTTGTGAAATATCGTGACGTACATCGTCTTCACGCAATACATTCACTTCATTACTCATATAGATTAATGGTTCTACGTTGGTAGTGTCAAGTTCATTTAGTTTCTCTATAAATGATAACATATTATTCATATCATTTATGATTTGCGCTTTCGATTCATTTTCGAATTCTAAACGCGCTAAATGCGCTATCTTATCAACTGTTTCTGTATCTATTTTCATCAACTAATTGTTTTTATTGTAATTTTTTAATTCACTTGAAATTACCTCATGAACTTTCGCTTTCAAAGATAATAAATCATTTTCAGTCATGCCAGTAGTTTGTATTGGTTCATGAACAACAATTCTACTTATCCCAGGTTTGCCAAAGGTTTTGAAAAAACCTCCATTTTGCAATAGTTTCCAATTGTTAAGAAAGGTAACAGGGACAACAGGCACTTGTTTATCAATAGCAAGTTTAAAAGCCCCATTTTTGAATCCCCTTAAATCACCATTACTAGAAATAGTTCCTTCTGGGAATAAAAATACACTGCTACCTTCTTCAATATCTCTTCCAGCGCGTAAAAATGCTTTGTGTGAGCCAACATTGCTTTTTCGGTCGACCAAAATATTCATTTTTTTAAAAAATATTCGAAAAAGTGGGGCCTTATCCAATTCCTGTTTGCCCATAAAAACAAAGTAATTTGGAACAACAATATAGCTAGCAATTATATCGAGGTAAGAAACATGGTTTGCTGCATATACACATGGTTGAGGGAGCTTTGCTGTTGGAATTTTCCATGTTGTTTTAGCAAATAGCCCGGGAACAGTATAAATCCAATAAGCCCAAAAGCGTTTTAATTTAAATGCATAAGGAAACCAATCCTTCCTTGAGAGAAATATATAAAACAAAGGGTAAAGTATAACCAAACCTAAAATGAAGTTTAGGAGAAACAGTGTTTTCCAAAGTGCTCGAGGTATGATTAGTATAAAGTTCATTGTGAATGGCAAAGGTACATTTTTTTAATGCGCTACAATATTCTCATCGTTTTAAATAAACAGTATCTTTGCTATCGTTTAATAAAAATAGCATTAATGGCAAGAATTTTAACAGGAATACAAAGTACAAATATTCCACATTTAGGTAACATTTTAGGGGCAATTATGCCTGCAATCGAATTGTCGAAACAGGCAGGAAATGATTCGCTTTTTTTTATTGCAAATTTACATACCCTTACTTCGGTTAAGGATATTGAAATGCTGAAAGAAAGTACAGATTCCGTTGCTGCAACTTGGTTGGCATTTGGTTTTGATACTGATAAAAATATTTTTTATCGCCAAAGTGATGTGCCCGAAGTGTGTGAATTAACATGGTATTTGAACTGTTTAACCCCTTTTCCTATGCTAGCTAATGCACATTCGTTTAAAGATAAATCGGAACGATTGGCTGATGTAAATGCGGGTTTGTTCACCTATCCAGTATTAATGGCTGCAGATATTATTCTATACGATGCTAATTTTGTTCCTGTTGGAAAAGACCAAGTTCAGCATTTGGAAATGACACGCGATATTGCCGAAAAATTTAACAATCGTTTTGGTGAAACATTTGTTATTCCTGAAGTAAAAGTGGACGAACAAGTGATGATTGTTCCAGGGATTGATGGACAAAAGATGAGTAAATCGTACAATAATTTCATTAATATATTCTTGCCTGAAAAGGAGTTGAAAAAAGTTGTGATGAGCATTGTTACTGATGCTACACCTTTGGAAGATCCTAAAAATCCTGATACTTGTAATGTATTTGCTTTGTATAAATTACTCGCTGGACCAGCTGAAGTAGCTGTAATGCGCGAGAACTATTTAAAAGGTGGTTACGGCTATGGGCGTGCTAAAACAACTTTATACGAATTGATTTTAGAGAAATTTAAAACACAACGTGAGTCCTACAACTACTATATGAATAATCGCACTGAGCTTGAAGCGAAACTGCAAATTGGTGCGGATAAAGCACGTAAAATAGCAACAGCAACTTTACGAAGAGTAAGAGAAAAATTAGGATTTAAGGTTGATAATGCCTAATTTTTTTTACTTAGTAAAAAGGGAAGTTAATCTTTCAATCTCTTGATCTTTGCTCTTAATTATTTTTTCATACAATTCCTGTATTTTATCGATTGTGTTATATACAAAGGTGTTATTTTCCCCAAAATTACCAGATTGTGTACAATTATTAAAAACCATTTTTTCGTCAAAATTCATTAACGTGCTTATATCAATATTTAAAATCCGACAAATCTCTATCAATTTGTTTACACTTAGGTTGGTTTCTCCTCTTTCTATTTTGCTATAGCTATTCTGAGTAATTCCCATTTGAGTTGAAATATATTCTTGTGAATACCCCTTTAGTTCTCTTACTTTTTTTATTTTTAAGCCGAGGTTTGTATTGACTTTTTCTTCATTCATTGACATTATGGTTTAATTGTGTCTCAAAAGTACATAAAATAGTCTAACTTTAGAAAGCATTGTCATCTAAATAGGAATATTTTTGTTTCAATGTCATAAGACAGTAACTTAAAAATTTAAGAGATGAAAAAAGTCATTTTATTTACTTTTGTTACAATTGCTTTTGTAGGTTGTAAGAAAGAAGAGCAAGCAACTACTTTAATTCAAACGCCTACTACAGAGATTGAAATCGCGCAAATTATTGAAAAAGCTGATTCAGAGTTATTTCATAGGATTTATGAGCAAAAATTACCAGTTGAACCAATCGTAAGGTATGTTCCTGGTCTTTTTATTTGGAACGGTTCTTCTGGTGGAACAATGTCCTGCGATCAGGATATTAAAACGATTTGTATGGTAGAAGTGATTTTTCCAAAAATGGTTATTTCTGGTGGAAATGGTTTACCTCAAGAAGTAACTGCCATTAATGATGTCTTTGCTGAAAATGAAGAAGCGCATGTATTTTTAAATGAGATTGTTGCGCCTTTTTCTAGAAAAATTAGTTCGGTAAGAACAACAAATACCACAGATGGTAATATTTTAATCAATTACGCAGAATAAAATGTTTAAAAGTATATTTGTTTATAGTTTTTTAGCTTTGTGGGGAATATCTTGTAATAGCCCACAAAGCTATTTTTTTGATGAAAAAAAAGCAATAAAAGTTGATGAAAAAAAATTTGTTTGGACACAATTTCCAACTAGAGTAATTAGTTTGGATGGTGATCGTATTGCAACTTTAAATTCATCTCAGGTAATTGCAATTTATGATATAATAACGGGAGAAAATATTGATGTTTTCGACATTTCAAAACAGAACTTTAATAAAGACTCTTTGATATTAAATTCATATGCTAAAAAATTTGAAAAAAAAGCGATCTATAAAACAATTGAAGATGATAATGTAGAGCCTTTCGGTAAAAAGACTCAAATCAAGGCATTTTCATATAGTGATAAAAAATTCTACATTCAATTTAGTGTACTTTGTGATATTTTCCATCAAGAAGATTCTGCAAGCCAACATATTATTAATGAGAATGAGCAATTGAAATCTTTAGTAGAAAATTATGGGTCAATAAAATTGGTTGAATCAAATTTTTTAGAATTTTTATGCGTAACCAATGAACAGCTTCAGGTCCTTAGTATAGTGCCTCTCTACTATTCTGATTTTATGGAAGAACAAGGAGTTAGCCCTGCATATAGTAAATATTTTTTTGGAAGTGATAATAAATTACAGTTTGCCGTTTCAAAATCTAGCTATCAAGAAGTTATTAAAGATCGAAATTATAAGATTAGTTTAGCTTCAGGAGATCTCTTAAATACTGAAAATATTGTTATTTCTGAAAACAATATAAATCTGGATTATTCTAGTTTTGGGGTTCAAAAAATTTATTCGAGTCCATTGCTACTTTCTAGCATAGAAGGTAAAAGTTATTGTTCTAATTCTAAAGAAATTGTAAATATTTCTAACCAAGAAAAGTTGCTAACTAGGAACGATTTAGAAAAGAACGAATGGATTGAGACATTTTTTATGTTTGATGAAAATACAATAGTAATGTTTAATGGATTTACAACATCCAAAAAACATCCTACTGATTTTGAAAAAAACTATGAAATTGACAGTACAATTAATAAGCAGATTAAAATTATAGATAGAGTTTCAAAAAAAATATTACTGAAAGATAATTTATCGCCAAGTTCATTTTCACCTATTGTAACAGAGTCGAAAATTATTTTTTTTAGTAAAGATGCAGAAAGCTACTATATTAATTTAATAAATTATGGTAAGAAATAGCTTATGTGTTATTGTATTATTGTTTTCCCTTATATCTTGTGGGAATAATGAGAGTTCTGAATTGTCAAGAATTCATGAAATTATTGATAGCCTTAATATTAAAAATAAAAAAGAAATCATTTTGTATCGTGTCAATCCTAATGATTGTTTCAGTTGTTTAAATGGCTTGGCATCTGCTGTTAGATCTGTTAATGAAAAGAATATTACTCAAATATTTTTCATTAAAGTTGAACGAGAAATTGAGAAAAAGTCTATAAATTTCGACTTCGTAAAACCTGATAAAAATAACGTTTTTGTTTGGAGTGCTGCTTTATTCAATGAAGTAGGTTCGGTTTCAAATTTTAACCAGCCGGTGTCTACATTTCATTGTTACGACTATTCTATAGATACTATCATATTTAGCTCAAAAATTAAAGAATTATATCGTGCAGATGAGTTTATGAAAATAATCAATTAGAAATTTCCATTTCTAATTTTTGTGGGCCAAAACCATCGTTTGCTGGACGAGTTTTAGCAAGCGTTCCGTTAATGTATATGTATAAATCATATTCACCGCCTCCACTTCCTTCAACAGAAAGAGAAAGGTAGGAGTTGGCTTTGTAATTAATGATTTTGTCGGTAACCCAAAATTCTTTTGTTATTGAGCCAACTGATTGAGTAGAGCCATCAGGCAAAGAGTATCTTGCAATGTAGGTTGGGGTGCGCGAACTTTTTTCAATTATTTTATAAATAACCGAATAGGTTTTTTCTTCTTTCTTGCAGGAAGAAAAAACAATGTTGACAAGAATAATGAGTATGAATAATTTTTTCATTTCAATTGAATTAAAATTATTTTAAGTCGTATTTCTTCTTATACTTTTCGTACAATTCTTTTTGTTCATTATTCAAATCAATTCTATTTCCTTTTACGAAAGCATCTGTTAAATTGTTTCCACGCATGTCCAATGCATCACCAGTTGAAATAAATAAGTTTGCATCTTTTCCTACTTCAATAGTTCCAGTTGTTTTATCAATTCCTAATATTTTAGATGTATTTGAGGTGATTGCCTTTAATGCTTGTTCTTTTGTTAATCCATAGGCAGCTGCTGTTCCTGCCATGAATGGCAAGTTGCGTGTTCCCATAGCATCCATATTCCCTTCATTGTTTAAGCAAAATAAAATTCCAGCTTTTTGTAAAAGATATGGTAATTTGAATGGTAAATCAACATCTTCTTCTGCTTTTTCTGGTAAGTCGTGTACACGGTTTACAATCACAGAGATGTTGTTTTCTTTCAATAAATCAGTAATCATCCAGCTGTCTTTTCCTCCTACAATAATCGTATTTTTAATTGCTAAAAGTTTCGAAAAATTAACAGCCTCAATAATTTCTTTTACATTATTTGCATGGATGTATAGATTTTGATTTCCGTTAAATAGTCCAGCCATCGATTCGAAACGAAGGTTTTTTTCTTCTTTTGTATCCAAATCATTGTATGCTTTTGCTTCAGCAAAAATCTTTTTCAATTCATCTACTTGTTTCGTGTATTCTTTGTTTTTTTCTGCTGCTCCAAAACTTAATTCATTGTCGTTCCAGTTTCGAGTTTGCATTCTCGGCCAATTAATATGAATTCCTTCATCTATTTTGTAGGCTGCATCTTCCCAGTTCCATCCGTCCAACATTAGTACACTTGACGTGCCTGATATTAAACCTCCACGTGGAGTTATTTGTGCTAATAAAACACCGTTCGTTCTAACTGTAGGGATTATTTTGGAGTCGGTATTGTAGGCAATTAACGAACGAACATTAGGAAGTGCGATACCCGTTTCTCTGAAATCATTCGTTGCTCTAACAGCTTCAATCTCCGTTAATCCTAGTGTTGAATTAGGTGCAATAAATGCAGGGTAAATATGTTTGCCTGTAGCATCAATTTTCTCATCGTAATTCCCTAGCTCTACGTTAGATTTAGAGGCATCTATCACTTCAGTGATTTTTCCGTTTCGTATTCCAATAGTTGCATTTTGAATAACGCTGTCATTGCCTATGTGCAATGTGCCATTTGTAATTACAATACTTTTGTTTTGAGCATCGCAAACAATGCTTGTAACGATTGATAGTATTAATAATATTTTTTTCATTCTTTATATATGTTTATTGGAACGCTGATTTAGACGATTGCTAAGGTAAATCAGGATGTGCCATTTGTTTGTATTGATTTCTTGTAATTATTACTAAACGCTGTGCGTTTGAATTTCATTCTATGTTTATTTAGGAACGCTGATTAAGCTGATTTTTATGATAAAGTAGGATGAAACGTTTGTTTGTTATGATTTTTGTAGATATTGCTAAACGCTTTGCGTTTGAATTCAGCTTCCTTCCCGAAGTTTAGAAGCAGACCAACTTCAATATTCGTGGCTCTTAAATAATTTAATAACTGAGCTTCATGTTCTTCAAGCAAATATTCACATGCTTTTAATTCAATTATAACCGAATCATTTACAACTATATCAGCATAGTACTCGCCAACTTTCTCAGAATCGTAAAAAACAGTGACTGAAACTTGCTTATCACATTTTAAATCAAATTTTTTCAATTCAATCATAAGCGCATTTTCGTAAACTTTTTCTAAAAATCCATATCCTAAACTATTATAAACATTATAATAGGCTTTTATAATAGTGCCAGTTAAAGCAGAATGAAGATATTTATCATTTTTATCCATTGTAATTATGAAATTCTATGTTCCTATTTCATTTTAACAAAATCACTTATCTTTTCAGTGCATTAGATTTATAATAATCTTTATGTTTATCTATTTAAATCCATTAGATCATGAAAATCATCGTTCCAATCTTTTATTTCTTATCATTCTCCAATCCGCCTTCATGTTTATCTGTTTTAATTTATTAAATCATGAAAATCAGCATTCCATTCTTTTATTTCTAACCTATCTCCAATCCGCCTTCATGTTTATCTGTTTTAATCCATTAAATCATGAAAATCAGCGTTCCAATCTTCTATTCTGTTTCTAAATAATTTTCTTCCATCGAATCACATTCATAAAGATTGCGTTTTTTCATTGAAGGCTTTTGAGTTGGTGCACCACCTTTTTTTTCTTCGATCATTTTTTGAATGATACGTGCTCTTTCTTTTTGGATATTCGCTCTTAATTTTAAATCCTCTTCTAAGTCAAAATAAATCTGACCATCAATGATTGTCTTTTCTGCTTTTGCATAAATAGACAATGGGTTATCCGACCAAAGAACCAAATCGGCATCCTTTCCTACTTTTATACTCCCTACTTTATTGTCGATGTGTAAAAGTTTAGCAGGATTGAGTGTTACTAATTTTAAAGCTTCTTCTTCTGTTAATCCACCATATTTTATTGCTTTTGCTGCTTCTTGATTTAAGCGTCTGCCCATTTCGGCATCATCGGAATTAATTGCTGTGGTAATTCCCATTTGTGTTAACAATGCTGCATTGTATGGGATAGCATCTTTTACTTCCGCTTTATACGCCCACCAATCACTAAACGTAGATGCACCTACACCATGTGCTTTCATTTTGTCGGCTACTTTATAACCCTCCAAAATATGTGTGAATGTGTTTACTTTAAAACCCATTGAATCGGCAACATGCATCAACATATTTATTTCGGATTGTACATAAGAGTGGCAAGTAATAAATCGTTTGCTGTTTGCAATTTCAGCAATGGCTTCTAATTCCAAATCTCGTCTGAATGGAGTAGATAGTGCTTTTGTTTTTGTAGATTGAGCTGCAAATGCTTTTTGTTTTGCATCGTATTCTTTTGCCCTTGTAAAATAATCGTAGTACACTTGCTCAACACCCATTCGTGATTGTGGGAAACGAACCGTATTCATATCTCCCCAATTACTTTGTTTTACATTTTCACCCAAAGCAAATTTGATAAAACCATCTGCTTTATCAAATTTCATTTCTTCGGGTGATTTGCCCCAGCGAAGTTTAATGATTGCAGATTGCCCTCCAATTGGATTTGCTGATCCATGTAATAATTGAGCAGAAGTTACACCACCTGAAAGTTGACGATAGATGTTAATATCTTCGGAATTAATTACATCACCAATTCTAACTTCAGCACTCGATGCTTGTGTTCCTTCGTTTACAGCACCGCCAACTGCAATGTGCGAATGTTCATCAATAATTCCGGCAGTTAAATGTTTACCGGTTCCATCAATTGTTTTTGCAAATGCAAGTTTTGGAACACCAATGTCATCAGCAATGCGAACAATTCTTCCTTCGGTAATGTATACATCCTGATTTTTTAAAATGCCTTCTTTCTCATTTGTCCATACGGTAACATGTTTGATAAGAATGGCATCGTAACGTGTTTTAAATTCTGTCCAATATTTATCAAAACCAGTTTTCCCTTCTATTTGTTCTCCGTATGCACAGAAAGGGTAAATAACGGCACCAAATTTTGGTTCAACATTTTTTGCAGTGTCTTTAGCAGTTGCCTTCACTTCAGGTTTAGCAAGTTCAGTAGTAGTTGTAGATTTGAAATTCGCATTCCAATCAATCCATTCTCCATCTGGTAGTTGTCCTTTTCCACTCATTTTTAGTGGTTCATTTGCAATGTTTCCACTTAAACGAATTGTTCCTGCAATATCTTTTTGACTAAATGAAATAGAAACATTGTTTCCTGAATAACTTATTGTTGCAGGTGTTTTAGCAGTATCTGCAAGTATTGTAGCTTTTAATTTATCTAATTCGCCTTCAACTTTTAGCTGATATAAAATACGACTGGTACCATAAGTGAAATCGTATGTACCACGAATATCGATGGTGTTGTAATCATTAATTTTATAATTCGTTCCTTGAATCCAGTTTTCATAAATGATTGTTTTTTCATCAAATAAATTTCCGGAGGTAATAATAAAGTTGGCTAGCATACCTGCTTTTAATGAACCTACTTTGTCAGCAATATTTAGTATTTCAGCAGGTGTGCTTGTTAATGATTTAAGTGCTTGTTTTTCGGATAATCCAAAATTGATTGCTTTGCGTACATTTTTCCAGAAATCTTTTTTCTCTTTTAAATCAGCAGTTGTTATTGCAAATGGAATCATGTATTTTTCAAGTGCAAAAGCATTTACGGGAGCCATTTCCCAATGCTTCAATTCAGTTAAACTTACATTGTTTGCATCGTACGCATCATCTACATCATACGCCAATGGATAGTTTAAAGGGATAATAAATTTACAATTGGTTGCTTTTATTTCATCAATACGTTGGTATTCATTTCCACTTCCTTTAATGATATAATTTACTTTGAACTCATCCCCAATTTTGTCGGCACGCAAAGCATTTAATTTGTCGGTTGTTTCGAAAATTTGAGGGAGTGATTGATTGCTATTAAACGACTCTAATGAAATATTGAATTCCTTTTTGTTTTATCACTTAAGTACCAAGTTGCATCTAAATAGGTTTGACGGAGCAATGCAATTGAGCCCATTAACGATGAAGGGTAATCTTGTGTAGAGCTTCCTTTATCAAATGAATACATAGCAGCTGCTTTGTCTTTTAAAATACTAGTGTTTTCTTTTCCATCTGCTAGGGTTACTGCAGCGGCTGAACCTCTAACAATACCATCTTTTTGAAAAGTTAAAGCTGTTCCAAATCCTAGTTTTCGAAGTTCTTCAGCCGATTTACTGTCAGCTACAAAAGTTTTTGCTGCTTCTGCTTCCGCTTTTATTGCTTGATTCCAGCCATAAGCTCCTTTTGTAGCACTGTTCATTTGAACACCCCATGCATTGCCTTTTTTTACTTCTGACATTCCATAGTTTGTATACGCATCAATCAACGAAGGATATATTGATTTCCCTTTTAAGTCAATAATTACAGAGCCTTTTGGGATATTAATCTTTGTTCCAACAGCTTTAATAAGGCCGTCTTGAATAATCATGGTGCCATTATCGTAGCTAACATCCGCATCTACAATAATCTTTGCATTTACAAATGCATAGGTGCTATGATTCGGATTAGAGGTGCCATTTGTAGGAAATGTTTCCTGAGCAATTGAAAAAAAGGAGATTAGAACTGTTGCAACTAGTAAAATGTATTTTTTCATTCTGTTTTCTGTTTTATTGGGGTATAACAAAAATAGCATTTTAAATCAATAAATTATTAAAACTTGATGAACGGTTGAATAGGAGTATTTTTATTACTTTTACGCTGATTAACTTTAAACCCAAAACTATGTACAAAGCAATATTTTACACACACTTGGTATCGGTAAATTTATTTTTATTGATTTACTTGGTAAAAACAATTTTATTGGTTGCCAATAAAAACGAAGCACTAGCAAAATTCAATAAAATCAATAAAGTTCCAGAAATGATTATTAGCACTTTGTTCTTAGTGTCTGGTATTTATTTATTGACACAAATTGGAACAACCAAATTTTTAATCATTAAAATCGCAATTGTTTTTGTTTCTATTCCTGTTGCCATCATTGGTTTCAAAAAATCGAATAAAGCATTGGCAATACTTTCGTTGGTAATGATCATTGCTGCTTATGGATTGGCGGAAATGAACAAAAAGAAAATCGATAAGCAAACAGTTGATACTTCTGTTTCGAATACGGAGGATGCAAATTATGATATCAAGAAACACGGTGAATCTGTTTACACGGCTTATTGCGTAAGCTGCCACGGTGTTGGTGGAGCAAATGGTGCTGGTGGTTTGGATTTAACAGTTAGTCAAACAGATCATGCAGCAAAATTAGAGCGCATTAAAAATGGCGCAAGTTCAATGCCTGGATTTAAAGATGTATTGAATGAAAAAGAAATAGATGCAGTTACTGCATACATTGAAAGTTTGAAGAAATAAGATGTTTGATACCTCCAAAAAACAAGAAACCGCAGTACTGGTTGGATTAATCAACAAGAGTCAGGACGATGAAAAAGTCAATGAATATCTTGATGAATTGGATTTTTTGGCGGACACTGCTGGAGCTAAAATTCTAAAACGCTTTAAACAACGCTTAGAACATCCCGATTCTAGAACATTTGTTGGTTCTGGTAAATTGAATGATATCCGTGTTTTTGTAAAAGAAAATGCGGTAGATATTGTGATATTTGACGATGAGTTATCTCCAGCCCAACAACGAAATTTAGAGAAAGAAATCAAAACCGATAAAGATCAAAAAGTAAAGGTTTTGGATCGTACTACATTAATTCTTGATATTTTTGCTGCACGTGCTCGAACAGCTCATGCAAAAACACAAGTGGAGTTGGCGCAATACCAATACTTACTTCCCCGATTAACCAAAATGTGGAGTCACCACGATAGGATTAAAGGAGGGATTGGGATGAAAGGTGCTGGTGAAAAAGAGATTGAAACCGACAGACGTATTGTTCGTGATCGTATAGCTTTGCTAAAAGAGCGCTTGACCATTATTGACAAACAAATGGAAACGCAACGAAAAAGCAGAGGAGAGCTTATTCGCGTTGCATTGGTGGGTTATACCAATGTTGGTAAATCTACCATCATGAATATGTTGAGCAAGAGTGAAGTGTTTGCTGAAAATAAATTATTTGCAACACTGGATACCACTGTTCGTAAGGTGGTAATCGAAAACCTTCCATTTTTACTATCCGATACCGTTGGGTTTATTCGAAAATTACCTACAACATTGGTGGAATCATTTAAATCTACATTGGATGAAGTTCGTGAAGCCGATATTTTAGTACATGTTGTGGATATTTCGCATGTAGGATTCGAAGATCAAATAAATGTGGTGAATCAAACTTTATCGGATATTGGTGCTGGCGATAAAACAACCATTTTGGTATTTAACAAAATTGATGCATTTACTTTCGAAGAAAAGGAAGAAGACGATTTAACTCCTATCACAAAAAAGAATTTGAGTTTAGAGCAATTGAAAAAATCCTGGATGAATACCTTGAATTCTCCTTGTGTTTTTATCTCAGCTGCTGGCAAACAAAACATCGAAGAGTTTAAAAAAGTTCTTTATGAGAATATTAAGGAACAACACGAAAAGCGTTATCCGTATAATAAGTTTTTGTACTAATAAATTTCTTTACAATGATAATCATAACAGGTATAACAGGCGGTATTGGTAATTATTTGTTTCATGCTTTTAAAGAAGCAGGTGAACATGTGTTGGGGACATTCCATCAAAATATTCCTGCCGAAAAAGGTTATGAAGAGTGTCATGCCTTGGATGTTACCAATTATCAAGAGGTAGAAAAATTTATTCAGCATCACAAATCTTCTTTTGTGAATTTAACACTTATTAATTGTGCTGGAGTAACACACAGCTCTTTTGCACATAAAACAAATGTGGAAGATTGGAATCATGTTATTAATGTGAATTTAAATGGACCGTTTAATATGATTCGTTCGGTATTGCCAATTATGCGCGAACAAAATTATGGTCGTATCATCAACCTTTCTTCTATTGTTGGTCAAACGGGTGTAATGGGTACAAGTGCTTATGCTGCTTCCAAGGCGGGTTTGAATGGAATGATCAAAAGCATTGCATTGGAAAATGCTCAAAAAGGAGTTACGATTAATAATATCAATCTGGGTTATTTTAATGTAGGGATGATCAATACTGTTCCTGTTGAAATGCAAGATAAGATAAAAGATAAAATTGCGTATAAAGAATTCGGTAACCCTCTGAATATATTTAATACCATTCAATACATTCGTGATACACCTTATTTAACAGGCTCTTGTATCGATTTGAATGGAGGATTGGTTTAATTCTTCTTCTCCATCTTTTCTTTCAGCATTGCAATATCTTGTGCTAACTGCTTGTTTTGTGATTGTAGTTTAGAAATCACAACTGATAAATGTAGCAAGTAGATTAAAATTGCAAAAATTGCACCTGTGAAAATTAAATTAGGCGCTTCGTAAACACCTAATAAGTTCGCCATCACTTCAAGGCCGTTTCTCCAAAATGAAAATACGATTAACACGATCGTGCAAACAATCCAAACAATAGAATATTCTTCGCGTAATTTTCCTTTGATGATTAAACGAATAATGTACAGTAAAAACAATAAACTAATTGCAATTGCAATGATTTGAATTTTTGCCATTTTTATTTTTTGAATTTGATTCGTATAAATGTATAAATAATTGCCAAGCTTACTTTGAACATATAGTAGATGGAAGAGAAAGCACCAATGGAGGATACACCGCCTTGTCGCTCTTTCATTTGAACTTGAACTTCACCAATTTTAAATCCATTCAAAGAATATAGGATAATGGCTTCTGGCTCCGGATATTCATCGGGATAATAATCACTCACTACTTCCAACACTTTTTTATTTATAAGTCGAAAACCCGATGTACTATCGTTTACTTTTATTCCAACAAGCAAATTGTTCAACCATTTAAAATAATTTATTCCAAAGCGTCTAATTGCTGAAGATTGAAATCCTTCTTTGGAAATGAATCGTGAACCAATAACTACATCAACAGTATTTTGAATTTGAAATTCAATTAATTTTTGAATTTCGGATGCAGGGTGCTGTCCATCACCATCAATCTGAATGGCAAAATCATAGTTGTTTTCAAAAGCATATTTGAAACCGGTTTGCACGGCACCACCAATTCCTAAATTGATAGGGAGGTTGAGTGCAATACAATTTAATTTTGAAATAACTTCGGAGGTAGTATCTTTCGAACAATCATTTACTACAACTGCAGTGATGGAATATCCTGCAGGAAGTGCTGCCGAATTAATATCAGCAACAACAGCAGCAATTGCTTTCTCTTCGTTGTATGCTGGAACTATTGCTGCAATTCGTTTCATTTTCACCTCTCCCCAGCC
Organism: Bacteroidota bacterium; assembly: GCA_016707685.1. Lineage (GTDB taxonomy): Bacteria > Bacteroidota > Bacteroidia > 2-12-FULL-35-15 > 2-12-FULL-35-15 > 2-12-FULL-35-15. Next base: position 169,757 of record JADJHE010000004.1, on the reverse strand, counting down.
CTCTCCAAAGGAGAGGGGGCTGTTTCTAATTATCTTTTTATTTATTTACTACTCATAATACGCTGTTAGAATCACCCTCTATTTTTGCAATTTCTTCAATCATTTTTATCCACTCAATCCTGAAAATCTGCGTTCAACATTCCTGTTTGTAAATCTTTTTTTCTTAAGCGTTCTCGATACAGCTCGTTCCTCGCCACTCGAACTGACATTTCAATCCTCATCACCAATCTCCTTCAATCATTTTTTATCCACTCAATCCTGAAAATCTGCGTTCCAATCAGCTCTTCCTCGAATCAATCCTCCAATCTCCTTCAATCTTTTTTATCCACTCAATCTAAATCTGCCCATCCAATCTTCTACTCAGCTTCTTCAATCCTCATCTCCTTCAATCATTTTTTATCTACTCAATCCTGAAAATCTGCGTTCCAATTTATTCGCCAACAACCAACAACTAATAACTAGCAACCAACTACAGCAATCCTTCTTTAATTAAATCATGCAAATGAATAAAGCCATGATAGCTTCCATTATCCGTTACAATTAATTGAGAGATATTGTGCTTTTCTAATAATTGCATTGCATTTACTGCAAGTTCACCTGCATCAATTTGTTTGGGTGTTGTATTCATAATGTCAGATGCTTTAATAGAATTTATCGAATCATTTTTTTCTAACATTCTACGAATATCTCCATCGGTAATTACTCCAACGAGTTTAGTTCCATCAACAACTGCAGTTGCACCTAATCGCTTCGATGAAATTTCTACAATTACTGTTTTGATAGAATCATCTAATTTTACTTGTGGTTTTTGATTTTGAACCGAAATGTCACCAACCTTTAAATATAATTTTTTACCCAAAGCGCCACCTGGATGATATTTTGCAAAGTCGGCACTCGTAAATTCTTTTACATCCAATAAACAAACAGCCAATGCATCACCCATAGCCAATTGAGCAGTGGTACTCGATGTAGGTGCTAGGTTGTTCGGACAAGCTTCTTTCTCAACAGTAGAGTTTAAAATATAATCAGCTTGTTGTGCTAAGTATGAATCAACATTTCCAACAATAGCAATTAATTTGTTGCCACCATTTTTTAATAATGGCACCAACACTTTTATTTCGGGAGTATTTCCACTTTTTGAAATACAAATAACAGTATCCTCTTTTTGTATCGTTCCTAAATCACCATGAATAGCATCAGCAGCATGCATAAAAATAGCAGGCGTTCCTGTTGAATTCATTGTTGCAACAATTTTTTGAGCAATGATTGCACTTTTGCCAATACCCGTTATTACAACACGGCCATTTGATTCATGAATCAACTTAACACATGCTGCAAAATCTGCATTGATATAATTTTTCAAATTGTTAATCGAATCTGCCTCAATACTGATGGTAGTTTTCGCTAGTTCAATTATTTTATCGATAGATTTATTCACTTCGTAGAATTTTTAATTTAAAGTATAGAATTGTTTGAATTTGTAACAATTTTTTATTATATATTTACATTACGATTGATAAAAAGTAATATTTAGGGGTAAAATTAGTTTTTTCAATTGAAATAATATAATTAATCAAAAAACTAAAAAAAGAATAAAAATGCTCGAGGTCGAAACAACACTTCACGATTGTTTACAAAAATTTTTCGGATTTGATAGCTTTAAGGGACAACAAGAAGCTATTATCACTAGTTTATTAGACGGGAAAGATACGTTTGTAATCATGCCAACTGGTGGTGGTAAATCATTGTGTTATCAATTACCTGCTCTGGTAAGTGAAGGAACTGCAATTATTATCTCTCCATTAATCGCTTTGATGAAAAATCAGGTGGATGCATTACGTAATTTTGGTAATGAAGATGGTATTGCACATTTTTTAAATTCATCTTTAACGAAGGCTGAAATAACAAAAGTGAAACAAGATATAAAAGATGGTAAAACAAAACTTTTATATGTTGCACCAGAAAGTTTAACAAAGGAAGACAATGTTGCTTTTTTTCATGAAATAAAAATTTCATTTTTTGCAATTGATGAAGCGCATTGTATTTCAGAATGGGGACATGATTTCCGTCCAGAATACCGCAGATTACGTCCTATCATCGAGCAAATTGGTAAAGTGCCTATCATTGCTTTAACAGCAACAGCAACGCCAAAAGTTCAACAGGATATTCAAAAGAATTTAGGAATGACAAAAGCAGATGTTTACAAATCTTCTTTTAATCGTTCTAATTTATATTATGAAATACGCCCGAAACAAAATGTAATTAAAGAAGTAATTAAATACATTAAATCACAACAAGGGAAATCGGGAATTGTATATTGCTTAAGTAGAAAAAAAGTAGAAGAGTTAGCAGAAACCTTGCGTGTAAATGGTGTGAAAGCATTGCCTTACCACGCTGGATTAGAAGCAAAAGAACGTGCTAAAACACAAGATGCATTTTTGATGGAAGATATTGATGTAATTGTAGCAACAATTGCATTCGGAATGGGAATCGATAAGCCAGATGTTCGTTTTGTTATCCACCACGATATTCCTAAATCATTAGAAGGATATTACCAAGAAACTGGTCGTGCTGGTCGCGATGGTGGCGAAGGGAATTGTGTTACATTCTATAGCCACGATGACATCGTGAAATTGGAAAAATTCATGAAAGGCAAGCCTGTTGCTGAACAAGAAATTGGAAAACAATTATTGTTAGAAACAGTTTCGTATGCCGAAACATCGAGCTGCCGTAGAAAATTCTTGTTACACTATTTTGGTGAGGAGTTTGACGAAAGTGGTTGTGGTGGCATGTGCGATAATTGTCGTAACCCAAAACAGAAATTTGAAGGTATGGATGATATTGCTTTAGCAATTGAAGCAGTATTGGATGTGAAAGAAAAATTCAAAACAAAAGATGTAATCAATGTGTTGTTGGGGAATGTTACATCAACCGTAAAAACATACAAGCACAACGAGTTAGAATGTTTTGGTAAAGGTGCTGAAGATGATAAAACAGAAAAATATTGGAATGCGGTTATCCGTCAAGCATTGGTTTCTGGATTATTATCAAAGGACATTGAAAATTATGGTTTATTAAAAGTAACCAAAGATGGTAATAAGTTCGTTGATGAACCTTATTCAATGATGGTTACAAAAGATCATGATTATGAAGGGTCTGAATCAGATGATGATGAGGATGGTCCATCAGGAAATGGTGGAAAAGGTGGTTCTGGTGCAGATGAAATTTTGTTTTCAGCATTAAAAGATTTATTAAAACAAACAGCACATAAATTAAAATTACCTCCATACGTAATTTTCCAAGAAGTATCCTTGGAAGAAATGGCCATTCAGTATCCAATTAAAATGGATGAATTGGTAAACATTACAGGAGTTGGTCAAGGGAAAGCACAAAAATTTGGTAAACCCTTCCTTGATTTAATTTCAAAATATGTTGAAGAAAACGAGATTGAGCGTCCATTGGACATGGTTGTAAAATCAATCGTTAATAAATCGGGCTTAAAAGTATACATCATTCAAAGTATTGATAGAAAGTTGCCTTTAGAAGACGTTGCAAAAGCAAAAGGATTGAGTTTAGGCGATTTAATTGGTGAAATTGAAAGTATTGTTCATTCAGGAACCAAAGTGAATATTAGCTACTATTTAGGCGATATCATGGACGATGATAAACAAGAAGAAGCATTGGAATATTTCAAAGAATCGGAAAGCGATTCAATTCATGAAGCTTTAAAAGAGCTTGGTGAAGATGAGTATACCGAAGAGGAAATGCGTTTGATGCGTATCAGATTTATGAGTGAATTCGGTAATTAACAATTACTGTTTAACTAATTTTAAAAAAGCCCCTTATTTTAAGGGGCTTTTTTTATAATTTAAATTTAAAAATCATGCAAAAAACGACACGAGTTAAAGCCGCTACTTGAATTATTTATTCGTAGTATGGAAACAGGAGAGCACAAACAAAAAAATGGCAGAGTGATTCGCAAAACCTCCGTTGCGGGCTATAAGAACCTTCTAAAAAATATAAATGATTTTCAGGAATATGCTCAGAAAATTTATTTTATCCGCGATTATGATTGTTTGAAAACGCAGCGCGAGAAAAAAGCAGAAAATAAATACTGGAATAAATTTTATTTTGAATTTACCGAGTTTTTATATGTCAAAAAAAATGGATTCGATAATTATGTGGGAACACAAATTAAATTATTGAGGGCTTTTTTTAATTATTTGGCAAGTGAGCAAATTTTAACTTTAGGGCATTACATCGAATTTTTTTATGTTGTTTCCGAAGACATTCCCGTTGTTGCCTTAGCACCAGAGCAACTTAATTTTTTAATATTTAACAAAGAGTTTGAGAATGCTTTATCCAAGCGCTTGCGAATTATTAAAGACATGTTTGTATTTGGCTGTTTTACTGCTCTTCGTTTTTCTGATTTAACATGTGTAAAGCGAAAAAACTTAGAGCAAATAAATAAAAATACGTACTTAGTAATTAGTTCTATTAAAACAGGGATACCTAGCAGGGTACTTTTGCCATCCTTTATATGTGATATTATAAATAGGGACAAACGAAGAAAAGTTTCCATATTTCCACCCATTTCGAAAGTGAATTTTAATATTGCTTTAAAACAAATTTGTTTGAAAGCAGGATGGACACACGAAGTGATGAAAAAAAGAAACAAGCGAGGTATTCCAAGCGAAATATTACCTATAAATGATTCTCAAAAATCATATCGTTTTTGTGATCTTGTTTCTTCTCATTTAATGAGACGAACTGCTATTACAACCATGCTTAGGCTAGGAATGCATGAAACCAATGTTCGGTTGATTTCTGGACATAAACCTAATAGTAAATCGTTTTATAGATATGTATATGTTGCCGATTCATTTATGGATGAGGTTTTAGATGCAATGCATGAAAAGCTCAAAAAAATGAGTTATGAATAAAAAAACGCTACTGAAATAATTGCATTTTTTGTAATTATTTCAGTAGTTTTGATTAGTAAAATGTTCTTTGAATAATCTATCATAACTCACATTGGAGCCAATTGCCGTTACAGTACATTCGGTGCGGTAATGCCAGGCAGACAATATACTGGTGCAACTGGCTACAGATATGGATTTGGAGGTCAAGAAAAAGATGATGAAATTAAAGGTGTAGGAAATTCTTATACAGCTGAGTTTTGGCAGTATGATACTAGGCTAGGTAGGAGATGGAATAGAGACCCTGTTATAAAGCCATGGAGAAGTTCATATGATGCTTTTGATAATAACCCGATTTGGAAAATTGATCCTAATGGTGATGATGATTACTTTAATAGTGATGGCACCTTTTCTCATAGCACAAAAAAAGGTACAAAAATATTAGTAATAACAAAAGATGCACCCGAAGGCAAATCTTATACAACATTCGCTACTCTCCATAGTACAGAAAACCGTAAAGCTGTACAATCAATAGCCCAATATTATGCAAGTAAAGTTGGGATGAATGCTGCTCTTGGTGTTGATCACCGCAAGCCCAATAAAGGAGGAAAGGATGGAAATATTTTAGCGTATTATAGTAAAAAGAATGACTGGGCTGCATTAAATACAAATGGAGGAGGAATAGCACCTGATTTTGATGATTATGAAAATTTAATAAGTGTATTTGAGCATGAAAAAAAACATAAAGAAACTGGATATGGAAATTATGGCTTGGAGCATGCAAAAGTATATTTATTAGCATTAGAAGAAGAATCTTTCAAAGCTGTTGGGAATGACCCTGTTAGAAAAGATGCTGTTTTAGGCCAGGTAGCAGCTGCGGCAGGGTTTATTTCGGAAGAGGTTAATGAACTTGGGAACTCAGATGAAGCTCAAAACATAGTTGACAGATTCAATAAGTTAAGTGATAAAACTGGTTTAATCCTCAATCCCGTAAGGAATGGTGACTTAGCAAGCCCTGATTTTGGTAAATATAGTATTGAAATTTATGAAGCCCCAAAAACTAAAAAAAAATAATGAAAAATAGATTTAAAATAGGCTATCTCATTTGTTTTATTTTTATAATAATAACTTCAGGGTGTAAAAAAACTTTGAAAGAAAATATTATTTATAATTTAACAAATAACTCATTCAAATATTGGGATATAGTTGAGCATCCTGGTAATTATTATTATAAAAATAAATCCAAACGATTCCCTATTTATTGTTATTATTTCGATATTAAGGGAAATTTTAGTTCAATGGTGTATCCTATTAATAAAGGCAGAAGGAAACGAACGATTCCCTTTACAAAAGATTTTTCTGATTATATAGTACCAGACACATGGGAATATGAATCAGATTCAATAATTAAAATTCAGGGTTATGAATACAGGATAATTAAATTAACTGAAGATTCCTTAATTATTTCGTCTCTTTCAGCATCTTATCTTGGTAGAATGGTTATGGTTACAAGTATTCAACAGTAATAGGGGTAGCATTTCGATTCTACTCTGATGCAATGAAAAGATAAAAGAAGCATCATCGAAATTGCTAAGAATTTTCAGGTATTATTTATGATGAATTTTTTTGAAAATGAATTTATTTTTAATAAAACTTGAACAGAACCTTTGATAAAAATCAAAGGTTTTTATTTTATATTTACACTAGTTCTTAGAAAAGATTACTCCCCATTCGGTTGCGGTAATGCCAGGAAGACAATATACTGGTGCAACTGGCTACAGGTATGGGTTTACTGGGTAGGAAAAAGATGATGAAGTTAAGGGACAAGGTAATCAGCAAGATTATGGTATGAGAATTTATGACCCTCGTATTGGTAAGTTCTTAAGTGTTGACCCAATAACACGAAAATACCCAGAATTAACTCCTTATCAATTTGCTTCTAATCGACCAATTCAGGCAATTGATATAGACGGATTAGAAGCCTATTTTAATAATAGTGGTGAATTTGTTAAGTGGGGAGTTGATAAAAGTAAAACTGCCCCAATAATTGTAGTTACAGGGTCAAAAGAAATTAAAACCACTTTAACTGTAGAAAGTTTTCAGAATCGAGTTTATTGGCTAAGAGGCGAAGGAGCGTCAGGCGGTAGGGTTGCTACTTATTATGCTCATACAATTAAAAATGCTAAAGCATTTGGTTACCACGGTGAGGGATTTACAGAGGAAAAATTATATAAAGTGCTTTTGAAAGATAATAAATATGAAAGTGATAACTTTTTGGCTGGCCTACCGAATGAATCAAAAACAAAAAATTATCAGTCATATAAAAATGTTTTTGCTAAAAAAGGGGATTTCAAGAAGTGGGATGCTGATATGAAAGCAAATGGAAGTGCAATTTTAAAAGCGGAAATTGGAGAGACTGAAGACCCAACAAGAGGCGCAACAAATTGGGGAGGCGGAAATGGAAATTATAAGTGGGCTGTAAAACAGTATGGAGAAGATAATGTTGAAACGCTCAAAGAAAATGGTGGCGTTCACAACTTTTACAACATGAATACAAAAGAGCTAAAACCTAAACCTCCTGCTCCTGAAAATCCTCCACCTGTAACAGATGAAATACAAGGTGCCCAAAAAAACTAAAAATCTCTTATGAAAAATTTAAACAAAACTGTTATCATGTATAGCTTTTCTTCAATACTCTCTATAATATTGCTTATTTGTTGCTCTTCTCCACAGCCAATAAAAGACAAGGTGCAAATAAGTAAAGTTGTATTAAGTGAAAAGTTGTGTAGTGAAAATAAAGTAGATGCATGTGAATGCGTCAAACAAACTTTTAATTGCGATTCAAACATTTATTTTTTGAAAAGGGGGACATCTTCTCCTTACAAATTTGATAGCCTTGCCTACTGCTTCAATGTCAAGTTGAAAATTTATCAAAAAGAAGTTTCGTTGGATTCTATCTACTATAGAAATATAGAAAACAAAAAACTATTATACATTGGTGAGTTTATTGAAGGGAAATATAAAAAGGACGGAAATATTATAACTCTCAATTTGGATTTTATTAATCCCGCAATTAATTCTTCACAAAGCACTGCCCATGAATATAAAGTCACATATGATTTGGAATCTAATTCTATTATGAAATTAGAATTTACTTTTGTTGATATGTAAACCAAAGTAGCTTCCAAACGTTTTCCTGAAGAACCATTCGAATTCGGAATAGTTAAAATGATTAAGAACACTGGCTTGGGCTGGTGTTTTCACTTCACCTCAAGCCCATCAACCAAGTCGCTTAGCTTAACACCCAACGCATGGCATAAACGGAATGCCATCCCCAGCGTAATATCTTGTCCCTTGTCTTTATCATTAAGTTTTGCGAAAATATTTCTAATGGTCGATTCACTACACCCAGAAGCTTTAGCTAGATGGACGTTATTACCACCAAACTTAGCTTGATGAAGCTTATATAACCGTTTGGTTATTTCAATCTTTAACTTACTAATGTCCTTTTCCAATATGTAAAGAAAAAGAACAGAAAGCCAGATTTATGTTATTTTGCTCGGCTATAAAGTAAATGATTAAAAACTCAAAGAACCTTTTCCGCTTTTTCTGAGAGCAAACCTTCGAACTACCGAAGGTTATTTTGTATAGTAGGTTTCTGTCTATACGATTAAAATTGATAATTTCAGTTTCATTCCCCTGTTAAAATTTATTAAAAAGTATTCAGGTTTTGGGCTAAAAGTCGTTGTAACTTCCCACCCAAAAACTCATTGTTTTAGAAGCCGCATTTAAATTATCTAGATACAACTTCCAGAGCGAGAAGCGTTAAGAAAATTATTGAATTTGGTGATTTTGTATGATTCTAAGTGATACGTAGTTTATGTGACTTGTAAATAAATTTTGTGTTAAAGTTAAGTTTGCAACAAAATCGACTGCACTTTTGGGTTCTGTTTCCCAAATCTCCTTAACATCTCCAATTAATCCATACTCAGAACCACAAATCTTAAGCATTTTAGCATATTCCAATTGGATTATTGGAAAATCATTATTAAAGAATTTTGTTACTATCTCGTCAGATTGTAAATCATATTTAATTCCCTTAATATTTTTTAACATTACAGTATCTGGGTAAATATTTTTATTTTCAAATATTGAAGCAAATAACTGCGACCTATATTTTGATACAATTTTTTTGACGGTAGCTTCTATCTTAATTAAATCTTTTAATAAAATAATTTCCTTGGAAATTATACTATCATTTGAACTATCAGCTATTTGATTTGTTACAATGTAATTGTAATTAACTTTTGTCTGTTGTTCCATGATGTAGCTATTTATATATAGAGACTCCTCTGTCAAAATAATTTTATCATTTTGGATAAGGCTATTGCAACTAAAGAAAGAATATAAAAGTATTAAAAAGGTTATTTTTGAATTTCTGTCCATGATTTTACTTTTTTTATTTTCATTATCTAATTTTTATAGTCACGTTCTCCTCTCTTTGGGTCCCATACAACACTAGTATCACCCTTTTTATCTTTAAAAACAGAACCTTCATTTAAAGTCTTAGCCCAAGTTTTGTTTGGTAGTTTTACAAAACCAGTTGCGTCTTTCGTTGTTTTTTCTTCAGGTAAATCTATGCTTTTTAAATCAATTTTATCACCAAACGCAGCCTTAGCTGCCCTTTCAACCGATCCATATAAATCATTTAGAGCTTTAAATACTCTAGCGAAATCTAATTTACCACCTGTATAGCCAGGGCCTCCACTAATTCCACCTAAACTACCCACAATTCCTGAAATATCAATAGCCCGACCTTCGCCCAAATCCGCTTCTATTACTCCACCTTTTACACTGCTACTTGGAAATGCTGAAATCCTCTCTCTTTCCTTTTTCATTCAAAACTGATGTTGTTGAAATTTTTGGAGTACCATCAACATTTAGGCTGCTATAATCAATTTTTGTATGAACAATAACATCATACTGAATTGAAGTTACATCATGTTCGCCAGTGGCATCATATCGTATTGTAAGAACTTCATCACTTTGAAAAACTTTAAATGTTTGTGAGTGCCCAGATTTATCTATTATTGTCCAATAAACAATTTTAAGTTCACCATCTTTATCCACAAGGTAAATTGGACTATTACCAGCAAAACCATAACTACTTTCATTGGGATAAATCTTGAATAATGGGTCTATGCTAAAAAACTTCCCTAAACGTGGGTCATAAACTCTTGCACCAAAATCATAACTATTATCACTTCCTTTAACCTCATCATCGCTTTCTTTTCCATTAAATCCAAACCTATAGCCAGTTGCACCAGTGTATTGTCTGCCTGGCATTACCGCACCGAATGTACTGTAACGGCAATTGGCTCCAATGTCAGTTATGATAAATCATTCAAAGAACATTTTATGCATTAAAAATAGTGCTTTTTTGCTTGTTTAGGAAATTATTTACCTGAACATTATTTATTGTTTATCTGAAATATGCGTAACTATTAAAACATAAAAAAGGCTCCAAAATGTTGGAGCCTTTTTTTGTAATAAGAGATTATTATGCCAATACCGATCTTGAAATAACGATACGTTGTACTTCAGATGTACCTTCATAAATTTGAGTGATCTTCGCATCACGCATCAAACGCTCTACATGGTATTCTTTCACAAAACCATATCCACCGTGAACTTGAACAGCTTCTACTGTTGTCCACATAGCTGTTTCTGATGCAAATACTTTTGCCATTGCACTTTCTTTATCAAAGTTTAAGTGTTGGTCTTTTAACCAAGCAGCTTTTAAACATAATAAACGTGCTGCCTCAATACGAGTTGCCATATCTGCCAATTTAAAAGCAATAGCTTGGTGTTGGTTAATCGTTTTTCCGAATGCTTTACGCTCTTTTGAATAAGCCAATGCTAATTCATAGGCTCCTGATGCTATTCCTAATGCTTGTGCTGCAATACCAATTCTGCCACCTGAAAGTACTTGCATAGCGAATTTAAATCCAAATCCATCTTCACCAATTCTGTTTTCTTTTGGAACTTTTACATCGGTAAACATCAATGAGTGTGTATCCGATGCACGAATACCCATTTTGTTTTCTTTTGGTCCAACCACAAATCCTGGCATTCCTTTTTCAACAATTAGTGCATTGATTCCTTTATGTCCTTTTGCAACATCTGTTTGAGCAATTACTAGGTAAACAGATGCTGAATTTCCATTGGTAATCCAGTTTTTTGTTCCATTCAACAAATAATGGTCTCCTTTGTCGATTGCAGTTGTTTTTTGGGAAGTTGCATCTGAACCAGCTTCTGGCTCTGATAAACAAAATGCACCAATGATTTCACCTTTTGCTAAAGGCACTAAATATTTTTGTTTTTGTTCTTCTGTTCCGAATTTTTCTAATCCCCAACAAACCAATGAATTGTTTACCGACATTACTACCGAGCAAGATGCATCTACCTTTGAAATTTCTTCCATTGCTAACACGTATGATATAGCATCCATTCCGCCTCCACCGTATTTTGGATCAACCATCATTCCCAAGAAACCTAGTTCACCCAATTGTTTTATTTCATTGGTTGGAAATTTTTGATGTTCATCACGTTCAATAACGCCTGGCTTTAATACATCGTTTGCAAAATCACGAGCAGCCTTTTGAATCATTAAGTGCTCTTCTGTTAAATCAAAAAACATCGTACGAATAAATTTATGTGTTAATTTTTACTTTACTTTTGAATGAACGCAAATGTAACTTTTAAAATTAAATTTTGCTAATGTTTATGACAAATATCAGCCAACAAAAATATGATGTAATTGGATTAATGTCAGGCACCTCACTTGATGGGCTGGATATTGCATTTTGTCGATTCATTCTTGATAATAAACAATGGAACTATGAAATTGTTTGTGCCGAAACGATAGAATATTCAGCTATTTGGAAAGAAAAGCTGCTTTCTTTAGAAACAACAGATGCACTCAATTTTCAAAAAATACATGTTGAATATGGGCAGTATTTAGGCCGTTTAACTTCTGATTTTATAATAAAAAACAGCATAAAACCCGATTTTGTAGCTTCTCACGGACATACTATTTTCCATCAACCCGATAAAAAATTGACGGTTCAGGTAGGAGCTGGAGCTGCTATTTCAGCAAATTGTTTGCTTCCTGTTGTTTGCGATTTCAGGACAACAGATGTTGCATTTGGAGGTCAAGGTGCACCATTGGTTCCTATTGGTGATAAGTTATTGTTTTCGGAATACGATTTTTGTCTGAATTTGGGCGGTTTTGCAAATATATCGTACGAACATTTTGGAAAACGCATAGCATTTGATGTTTGTCCCGTAAATATTGTGTTAAATGCACTGTGCGAACGAATTGGGAAAAGCTATGATGATAGAGGAGGTTTAGCTCGATCAGGACTAATCAGCAGCTATTTATTAAATGAATTTGATAACCTATCGTATTATCGAATACTTCCCAATACACCAAAATCATTGGGTAAAGAGTGGGTGATAAACAATGTAAATCCACTCATTGATAAATACGAATTGGATGAAATTGATTTTTTGAGAACATACACAGAGCACATTGCATTTCAAATTTCACGTGTACTAAATGTAAAAAATAGAGGACGTGTTTTAATAACAGGTGGAGGAGTACACAATGAATTTTTAATGGAACGAATTAAAGCATTGACCAAATTGGATATTGAAATAATGGATGCAAAAACAATCAATTTCAAGGAAGCATTGATATTTGCGTTCCTTGGTGTTTTGCGCGTTCGTAATGAAGTAAATTGTTTGAAAAGTGTAACAGGTGCTCGACAGGATAGTTCGGGTGGTGCAATTTACTATTGTTAAAGCTGAGATATATAAAGCAAACAGCCCTTTCAAATTTGTTGAAAGGGCTGTTTAAGTATAATATTGCTAGAATTCATCATCATAGAATACTTCATCATCATCGTCATCAAAAGTATTGTCCAATCCTAAATCATCATCATCCAAATTAAAATCCTCCTCCTCTTCATCTAAATTGTTTTTCCAATTCTTTTTTTCTTTTTCTTTTAAAGGTTTAAGCTTTGTTGGTTTTCTTAATTCCCCCGAATCCTTCGACTTGTCGGCTTTTTTAGCAGGACTCTTTTTTGCAGTGCTTGGCTTTTTCATTCTAAATGAAAATTTGTTTTACAAAAATAAAAATGTTAATTGGTTAATGATAATACTGTTTATATATACAAAACTCGCAAAAATATAATTTGAAACAAAAAAATATTGCAAAAAAATTTAGAGTATGTTTACCTTTGCAATCACTAATTTTGTTGTTATTTATAATCATTATAAAATGATACAAACTATTTTACACCGCACATTTTTAGGCAATACCATCGAAAGTTATTGCTGGTTTGCTGGAATTATCATACTGGGATTGGTTTTTAAGCGATTGTTGTCAAAGCTATTAGCGCTTTTTGTATATAAATTCTTAGAAAAATATTCCAAAGAAGTTAGTTTCGAGAAACTTTTGGATTTAGTTAAAAAACCATTAGGGATATTAATTTTATTAATTACAGGTTATATCGCTTTCGATCGCCTTTCCTTCCCTATTGAGTGGAATTTAGATGCCGAGAACAAATTTGGTTTGCGGATGGTGCTTATTCGTTCTTTTCAGATAGGAATTTCTATTTCAATAACGTGGATAATTTTACGAATTGTTGATTTTTTTGGTTTGATTTTGATGCACCGTGCTTCACTTACTGAATCAAAAACGGATGATCAATTGGTACCATTTATAAAAGAATCAATTAAAGTAATCATTGTTATTCTTTCGGTGTTTTTTACATTAGGTGCAGTATTTAAATTAAATGTTGCATCTTTAATTGCTGGTTTAGGTATTGGAGGTTTAGCCATTGCACTTGCAGCAAAAGAATCACTCGAAAATTTATTGGGTTCATTCACCATCTTCTTGGATAAGCCTTTTATTATTGGCGACTTAATTCGTATTGGTTCTCTTGAAGGACATGTTGAAAAAATTGGATTTAGAAGTACCCGTATTCGTACCTTGGAAAAAAGTTATGTTACAGTACCCAATAAACGATTAGTAGATTCTGAATTGGATAATCTTTCGCTTCGCATTCAACGAAGAGCAAAATTTGATATAGGTTTAACGTATGACACGCGGCCGGAGCAATTCAAAAAAATCATCTCCGAAGTGGAAGCATACATTGAAAGTCATTCACATATTTTAAAAGGTGAAACCCGAGTTCGCTTAAATGAATTCGATTCAAGCGCTATAAAAATAATGGTCTTGTATTTTGTAGATACGTTGGAATATGATGTTTACTTGGATGTACGCGAGGAAATTAATTATAAAATCATAGAAATTGTACAGCAAAATGGTAGCAGTTTTGCCTATCCAACTACAACTGTGTTTGTGAAAAATTAATTGTACACAATAAACCAATTGTTGTTTGCGTTATCTTATCAAAACCGCACAACATCCCACACAATTACTTTACTTATTAATGGAATTAAGTACAAAATTGGATTAACCATTTTTTGATTCCCCTGCTTAATAGGTTTTATGGCCGAAATCTTTTTTTACTTCGGTTATGGAAATTAACTTATTAACGCACCTTATAATCAAAACAACAGTTTAACCAATAAACTTAATAGCCATGAACCTAAACTTCAACAATTCCGAAAAGTTAAATGATTTAATTTTCGAAGACAGAAATAAAAATTACGGAGCCTATGCAATCCGTAAATCACAAAGTGATAGTTTAACATTAGCGATGCTCGGATCCTTTGGATTCTTTGCTTTAATAGCATTCGGAGCTTATTGGTTTTCAAATACAGAAAATAAAATTTCTATAGGTGGAGACGAAAACATTATCCCACTTATAACAAAGGATATTTTAGTAGATGTAACTCCTCCTGAAACAAAAATTAAAGAAATCGAAAAGCCAAAGGTGGATGCACCTTTGAAAACAGATTCGGGACAAATGACCGCAACCGATGATAAGGATAAAACTTTGAACAAAACAACGGATCAATTGAATTTGAGCAAAAATCCTACTGATGGTGTTGATAGTTCATCCTATAAAAAAGAAATTGTAGTGCCTACAATTAAACCTGCAGAAAACACAAATAAAGTTGAGTTCTTTGTGGATCAAATGCCAGACATGCCAGATATGGCAAAATTTATAAGTGAAAACTTAAATTATCCTCAAATGGCAAAGGAATCAGGAACACAAGGAACCGTTCACTTAACTTTTGTAGTTGAAAAAGATGGTTCAATAACAGATGTGAAACTATTAAAAGGTATTGGTGATGGCTGTGAACAAGAAGCAATACGTGTTGTAAAAATGATGCCTAAATGGAAACCAGGTATTAATCATGGTAATCCTGTTCGTGTTCAATGCAATTTACCTATTAAATTCAAGTTAAAATAAACACTTCAATGTTTATAAGTTAATAAGGTTGAAACAAAATTGAGCTCATCAGCACTTAATTTAGCAATCGCAATCAACTGCGATTGCTTTTTCGTATAAATAACTAAAATAACGATACATGTTTAATTCTGTTTTAATTCAAATGGTTGTAAGTGGCGCCAATACTGCTGCTCAAGTTGTTGATTCTGCTAAAACGGTTGCAACGCAAATGCCACTTGCTGCTCCCGCTCCAGCACCTGAACACACGCTTTCTGTTTTTGATTTGGTAATGAAAGGTGGTTTTATCATGATTCCAATGGCAATCTTGTTATTGCTTACACTATTTTACTTTTTCGAACGCTTAATCGTAATCAGTAAATTGTCGAAAATGGATAAAAATTTTATGAATAACATCAAGGATTATATTCATAATGGAAATTTAGATGCTGCAAAAGCATTGTGTAAAAGTGCAACAGCACCCGCTGCCCGTATGGTCGAAAAAGGATTATCGAGATTAGGCAAGCCAATTAAAGAAATTGAAGAGGCGATGGAAAGTGTAGGTAAATTGGAGATTAACCGAATGGAGAAGAACTTAAGCATCTTGAGTTTAATAGGTAGAATTGCTCCCATCTTTGGTTTTATTGGAACAATTGCTGGGGTTATCAAAATTTTCTATGATATATCATTAACCGACAATATTAGTATTGGTGTTATTTCAACAGGTTTATACCAAAAAATGATCACGAGTGCTACTGGTTTAGTTATAGGATTGTTAGCATTTATCTTCTATTATATTTTGAATTCAATGTTGGATAAAACCATCAACAAAATGGAAACTGCATCTGTAGAATTTATGGATATCATTAACGGACCAGGCAAGTAATAGCTGGTTGATTGAATTAATTTCTAAGAAAAATTTCGATTAAAATGAAACTAAAACGCAGACATAAAGAAGGAGCAGAAGTAAGTACTGAATCGTTGAACGATATCATGTTCTTTTTACTATTGTTT
This sequence comes from Bacteroidota bacterium, assembly GCA_016707685.1. Classification (GTDB taxonomy): domain Bacteria; phylum Bacteroidota; class Bacteroidia; order 2-12-FULL-35-15; family 2-12-FULL-35-15; genus 2-12-FULL-35-15. The sequence goes on along the minus strand of JADJHE010000004.1, from coordinate 153,397 downwards.
TTTTTAATTATATCCACATTGGCAAATCCAAGTGTATTGAAGTTAACCTTGCCCAACTCACAAGCAGCACAGCAAATGAACAAGCAGCAAGTAACTGTTGATATTAGCGCAGATCATGAGTACGCGGTAAATAAAACAAAAATTCCTTTTGCCGATTTAGAGAATGCAATTAAAATTGAAGTAGAACGAACACAATCTCCAACAGTAGTTTTGCGTTTGGATAATACCTTAACGGTTCAAGATTTGGCAGATGTAATGCAAATCGGTTATAAATTGGGTGTTAAAATGGTGTTGGCTACAAAATCTGCAGATAAATAGAATGGACGCAACCTTAGAAAATAAAAGTAAAGTACAGGCAACAATCTTCTCGGTTGGGATTTTTGCATTGTTATTTTTATTCATTTTTTTCTGGAAAATAATTACTCCAAATCCTCCTTTTGAAATTAAGCCAGTCCCCGAAATTGAAATTGGCTTAGGAATGGAAGGTTTAGGAAATACTGATGCTGGTGGTAGTGGACAAAATGATGATGATATTGCTACAAGTGAAGAAGCAGCCGTTTCGCCTGCCGTTTCGGATAATACGCCAAATTTAATGACTGATAATTCGGAGGAAAGTGCAGTTGTAAAAACAAATCCCAATAATAAAAATGATGCAAAAACGGATGCTAATCCTGTAGTTGAGCCAAAACCTAATACTGATTTGTTAAATGCTTTAGCAGCTTTGAAAAATAAAAACAAACACGATGGTAAGGGCGAAGGAGATGGGAATACAGGTGGCTCTGGAACGGGAACACAACAGGGTGTAGGTGATGGAACGGGTACTGGGCATGGCAATGATACTCCCGGGTATAATGGTGGTGGTGGTTATGATTTGAAAGGACGTATGTTGGTGAAAAAGCCTGAGAAAATGACCGATTCGGAAGAAGAAGGAATTGTAGTGGTTGAGATAATTGTAAATGAATTAGGTAAAGTGATTAAAGCAACACCTGGTATGCGTGGATCTACAACCACCAGCTCTAATTTATATGCAAAAGCCCGTCAGGCTGCTTTGAGTGTAAAGTTTAATGCTAGTCCAAGCGGTGCAACTGAACAAAGAGGAACTTATACCTTTAAGTTTACCTTAGAGTAATTTTTTTAATTCTTCTATCTGCTCGATGTGTCTGTTCGTGTGGGTAATCAAAAAGTAAATCCAGTCTAGTTTAGTCATTTCCCCCAAACGTGGATGTTTGATGGTATGTGTTTCTGTTGAGATGTCATTTTGATTTAAGTGCAACAGCATTTTATCAATTACAATATTAATGCTTTGTTTGCCTTGTTCAATGGTATTGAATCGTCCAGTGGGACTCACAAAATCGGGTGCAGGAACTTTAAACTCTTTGCGCTTATTTACTAAAATATGATTTAATTTATCATATCCAATTAGTTCCGATTTGTCATTTGTATTGTTTTCTGTTGTTTCAACAAGTAATGCTTTTGATATACCCACATCCACTAAAAAGATATGTTCTAAACATTCTAACACACTCCAAACGCTAGCTTCTGGTTTTACGTTGGCTTGAACATCCGTTAATCCATTAAGCGAATTTAAAAGCCCAACAGTATTGGCCTTTATTTTTTCTTGCAAAGTCATACTATTGGGCTAATTATGGGGTTGGGATTTTATATGAAACAAACAATAAGGATGTTTGTTCAAAAAACTTAATTTTCGAAAAGTTCGAATTCGTAAAATTCCATGATTTGGTTTGCTAATAATTTTTTGCAAGCCTCATCCACTTTTGCAGATGCAGCATCTTTAGATGCAGCTTCAATTTCCAATGTAATGTGTTTGCCAATACGTACATTTTCAATTTCAGGTAAACCTAAGTTTTTCATACTTCCTGTAACTGCTTTTCCTTGAGGGTCAAGTAATGCTTTCAATGGCATTACATCAATTTCTGCTCTAAATTTCATGTTGTTGATTATTTCGATTGTAAATATTATTAATTACCGATAAAACGATGTACAAAAATATAATAAATGGGATTGCAATGAACTGAAATAGTATTAACAATATCACTGAAATTATTAAAAATGAATAACGAATTTTATTGTCGGGCCAGCCAAAATTTTTGAATTTTAAGGCAAATAAAGGAAGTTCGGCTACCAATAAGTAGGACATTAGCAGACTTAGCCCAATCAAGAAATAAACATTGTTAATTACAACATTCAAATTTACACCTGCAATTTCAGGCTGAAAATGCTGAATTAACGGCAAAGAACAGATGAGTATACTGTTTGCAGGTGTTGGAACACCAATAAAAGAACTGGTTTGACGCGTATCAATATTAAATTTTGCCAAACGAACTGCCGAAAAAATGGTAATTATAAATGCTATAAAAGGCAATAAAACAAGTATTGAAACTGATAGTTGTGTTGAGTAGGATTCAAAAAGAATAGGCGAAACACGATTAATCATTTGATACATTATAACTCCAGGAACTACTCCAAATGATACCATATCAGCCAAGGAGTCCAACTGTTTGCCCATTTCCCCACTCACTTTTAATAAACGAGCGGCAAAGCCATCAAAAAAGTCGAGAATTGCAGCCATTCCAACCCAAAATGCACTTAATACTAAAAAGCCATTAAAAGCACTTACAATGGCTATGCAGCCGCAGAATAAGTTGCCACAAGTGATGGCATTCGGAATATGTTTTTTTATGTTCATTTATTTGAAAGCGCTAAAATACTGCTTTAATTTTAAAAATCGTTTTTCGAATAGTTCAAAACTTAGAATTGAAATACCTATTGTGAATAAAAGTGATGATTGGGTAGAATAAAAACACATCCACTTCGGTATCGACATGTCCTATTTTTTCCATCCCCTTTTTAATCATTGTAATTACAAGCCCATGCCAGCAATACAGTCCAAAACTTATTTTCCCTAAATAACTCAAAATTTTATTTTGCCCAAATGCGAACATGGATTTTGCTCGGAAACTGTTTTCAAAAATGATAAGCGCAAATAGCACAGATAAAATGAGGTGTTTAAGGTGTTCTAAATAGGGAAGACTAAAAATACGGTTGTAAAAACAAGAACCCTAGCGTAAACAAGTAGAGGATTATCCAGTAGCTTGGTTTAAGGCCTTTTATCTTAGCAAATAGATCGGTTTTTGTTAGACTAATTTTTGCCAAATAAGCACCGATTACAAAATTAGGAATGTAATTAATTGTATCATAAAATGAAGGGAAAGTAGGCGTTGAGAAAAAGGATGTAATTACAAAATAGATTGTTAAAAGAAGAATGCAGAGGTGTTCAAAATAATTATTGAAATATTTCAATAGGAATCCCCATACTAAATAAAATTGTTCCTCAACAGCTATGAACCAAAGGAATAAGAGAAAAAATAAAAAATTCTCATTGATATAACCAGCATAATAATTGGATGTAAATGATAAAAACCAACCAATTGGAGGTAATGATGGTGATTCGGTGTTAAGCAATGAACTGATTAAAGGAATTCCAATATAGGCAATTGCAATAATTAAAAAGTAGAGTGGCCAAATACGCAAAATGCGTCTTACATAAAAATTTTTAGATTGAATTCTTTGAATGTATTGTATTCATTAAGGATTAGCCAAGTGATTAAAAAGCTTGATAAAACAGAAAAAAAGTCCAATCCTACTGAAGAAAAGCTGAAATATTGCTTTCGCCAAGGTTCTAAATAGCTTGTTTCAATTTGTTGGTTGTTGGTAAAAAAGCCATGTCGACAAAAAATAATGATGAAGCAGATGAGGCGAAGAACATCTAAATTTTTAAAATAGGAAATACTTGATTGCTTCAAAATGTTTTTGTTAAAGTTTCAATGTAATTGCAAAGTTATTTTTAATTACATTTAAATTGTTATTTCATTATGATTTTAGACGCCTTAATCTGTACAATATATATTTTTCTGTTTACATACATAGTATGGAAGAGTGCTTTTTTTTCTGCAGATGGAGTTCCCAAGTCGTATTTCCTAGGTGTATTTTTTCTGAAAATAATTGTTGGAATTGTTTTATGGCAGTTTTACATTGCTATTTATCCTATCAATGATGCTATTGGATTTTATAATAGTAGTAAAGTATTATATGATTTGTTTTTTCAAAATCAGGAACACTTTTTTAAACTATTTTTTGGACAAGAAGATGATTCTTTAAAACCCTATTTAGTGCAATTAACAGGATGGGAGGATGGATATTTAACCTTGTTTGTAAATGATTCCAGAACCATTATTCGATACAATACGATTCTTCAGTTTTTTTCTTTTGGAGCGTATCATGTTCATACAATTGTATCTTGTTTTTTGTCGTTTGTTGGCTTAACATTTATTTATAAATCACTACTATTTTTTATAAAAGAAAAAAATAAATTATTGTTTGTAGTCATTTTTTACTTCCTTCTGTTCTGTTCTGGAGTTCAATGGTTTTTAAAGAAAGTTTAGTCTTTTTAGGACTAGGTTTAGTTTTGTATCACTCACGCATTGGTCTCCAAAAATCATATTCTTTATCTTCTGTTTTTTACTTGCTGCTTGGGCTTTTGTTAATGTTCCTTATAAAACCGTACTTGCTATTTTGTGTGCTCCCAGCACTTTTTGCTAATGCCATTTTCATTCGATTGAATAATCCACGAATTATACTAGTTTATTTAATTTTATTCTCTTTTTTATTTTTTTTAGTAATAGGAATTCATTCATTATTTCCGCAGTATGATTTAGTTAAAAAGTTGAAAGATAAACAGGAAATTTTCAACAAATCGGCTCGAGGTGGAGTGTATTTAACAGCTAATGATTATTATATTTTCGTTGAATACAATGAGCGAAATGATAAACTAGTTTATTTAAGCGATTCTACATGTCGCTTGAAGACGAATGTAGTATTTAAGAAGTTTCGTTTAAATCAACCGGATAGTACATCCATTAAAAGCGAAGATTATTCCTATCTCTATAAAATAGCATATGATTCACCGCCAGCAGGAAGCTATCATCAAACAAAGGCATTGAATGGTAGTATTTGGCAACTGCTTGCATTTGCTCCGAAAAAAATCGTTAAAATGTTCTTTTTAACGGATTTTTTTAAACATAAGGGCTTTTTAATTTGTTTGTCGATATTGGAAAATTACTTGCTAATGATTTTAGCATTGTTTTTTGCACTTATTTATAGTGATTTTAAAAAAGAGCACTTGCCGATTCTGTTATTTTGTGTCTGTTTTACGGCCAGTTTGTATTTTATTACAGGATTTACAACCCCTGTCTTGGGTGCAATTGTTCGTTATAAAGTGCCAACAGCACCATTTTTAGGTGTTATAATTGTTCTTTTGTTCAGTGAGCATAAGTTAAAAGGTTTTTTGCAACGATTATTTTCAAAAAAGGCTTAGGTTTTTATACAATAATCGCACTATTTGTTCGTTTGCAAAAGGTTTGTAATTCCAACCAAATTAGCTTAATTTTATAACCAATTATGAATAAGTCATTTGTTTTTCTTTTAATATCAATTTTGGGCTTGACATCCATTGTGCATGCGCAAGCACCAAAGTATAGTAACGAATTTTTGAATTTGGGTGTTGGTGCTAGAGCATTGGGCATGTCAAATTCATATGTTGTATCAGCAAATGATGTTACAGCGGGTTATTGGAATCCAGCAGGATTGTTAGGTTTAGGAAATCAACATCAGGTAGCATTGATGCACAGCGAATATTTTGCTGGAATAGCAAAATACGATTATGGTGCTTATGCAACACGATTGGATAGTTCGAGTGTATTGGGTGTAAGTGTTTTAAGATTTGGTGTAGATGATATTCCAAATACAACAGAGCTTATCGATGCAAATGGAAATGTGGATTACAGTAGAATAACTACGTTTTCGGCAGTAGATTGGGCGTTTATTGTGTCCTATGCTAAAGCCATGAAAATACCAGGATTAAGAGTAGGAGCAAATGCAAAAATTATTAGACGTAAAATAGGAGATTTTGCAGGCGCTTGGGGATTTGGTCTTGACTTAGGTGCTCAGTACGATTATAAAAATGGAAATTTGCTGCAATGGCTCGTGATATCACAAGTACATTCAATGCTTGGAGTTATAATTTAACCGATGAAATGAAGCAAACATTTATCGCTACGGGAAATGAAATTCCTGAAAACTCTGTTGAAATTACATTGCCTAAATTGTTGTTAGGTGCTGCGCGTAAATTTGATTTTAATCAAAAATTTTCATTGTTAGCAGAGCTTAATTTAGATGCAACATTTGATGGAAAACGAAATGTATTGATTAAAAGTAAAGCTGTCAGTTTTGATCCACATCTGGGATTGGAGGCATCGTATATGAATATCGTTTTTTTAAGAGCAGGTATTGGTAATTATCAATCGTATACGGATGCACTTGGTAAAAAGGTAAAAACATTTCAACCGAATATTGGTGTGGGTGTAAAAATTAAATCAGTAACCATCGATTATGCATTAACTGATATTGGTGATCAATCCGTTGCATTATACTCCAACGTGTTTTCGTTGAAAATTGATATCAATAAAAAAATGAAATGATAAAACGGCTACTCGCGTTATGTTTTTTCTTTTTTGTTTTCATTTCTTTAGAGGCTCAACCCTATGGTAATGAATGGATAAATTATTCTCAAAAATATTATAAAATAAAAATTGCTCAAAACGGTATTTACCGTTTAGATTCCATCACTCTTTCTGCTTCTGGTATTGATTTAACAACGATTGATGCTCGCAATTTTCAACTTTTTAATAATGGAAAGCAGCAGTACATTTATGTTAAAGGAGAAGCTGATGGTGTTTTAAATGCAGCTGACTACATTGAGTTTTATGCAAAAAAAAATGATGGGCAAGCCGATTCTTCTTTGTATGTAAATTCTCCAGAGATTCCAAATCCTTATTATAGTTTGGTAAATGATACAGCTATTTATTACTTAACGTGGAATAGTTCCATCACAAACAATCGTTTACAAGTTGAAAACGACACCGCATTTAGTGCTTATTTGCCCGATAATTTTTTTTACAAAGAAGAAGTAAAATCTTTTCAAAGTTCTTATTATGAAGGGGAAACAGATGCAGTAGGAGGAACAGATTCTCGCTATACAAAATCAGAAGGTTGGTTTGATTCACAAGTGTTTAATTATGGTGGTGGCGCTTCTTATATCTCTCTTTTAAATACATCCAATGCATACATTGCTGGACCTAATGCAATTGTTAAAACAATTGTTTTTGGTGCTTCAAAGTCAATTAATTTGGTCAGTCAAAGTTTACCAGACCACCAACTTCAAATTAGTTACAGAGGTTCTTCTGGAACTTTTCAGCAGTTAGTTGATACAAGCTTTATGGGTTATGAGCAAAATCGGTTTTTGTTTTCAGTCCCAGCAACTTCATTAGGAACTTCTTTTACTGATTTTCTGTATTTCAGTGTTGCGAATGCAGTCTTTACTTCTAATACGAACAGTGGTTTCTTATATCAAAATTAAATACCCATACATTTGATTTAGGAAGGCAAATCGACATTTCAACTTTTTTGCCAGATAATGCAACACAAGCAAAATCGTATTTGAACATTCAAAATTTCTCGGCAAGTGGTGGTGTCGTTTTTTATGATTTGAAAAACAATAAACGAATTGGTGTTATTCAGAATGGTGCAAACTATCAATTACTTGTGCCTAATACAGGCACAGAAAAGGAATGTTTTATAAGTTCGGAAAGTAATGTTGTAAATATTACGACTCTTAGTTCAGTTACTACATCTGGGTTTTTTTACTGATTATTCAACACTTTCTGTGGATTCTGCATTCGTTATAATTACACATCCACAATTAATGAATGATGCTGATTTGTATAAACAATATCGCAGTTCGGTTAATGGAGGAATGCACAATGTTTTAATTGCTAATATTAATGAGCTGTATGATCAGTTTGCTTTTGGTATTGTAAAAAGTCCATTATCTATTAAAGGTTTTTCCGAACTATTAATAGATACTTATCCTACTGCACCTCAAAATTTATTTTTGTTAGGGAAGTCAATTCACCTTGTCGATTCTAGAAAGAGTACACCAGAATACAATGCGTGTCTAGTTCCATCATTTGGTAATCCATCAAGTGATAATTTGCTGACGGAAGGGTTGAATGGGACACAACTTATTCCAATGATACCAACTGGGAGATTGGCTGCTCGAACTCCAACAGATGTATCTGTTTATTTAGATAAAATCCAAGATTATGAAAGTAGCCCTGCAGACGAGTGGATGAAATACGGACTTCATTTTGGTGGTGGAGGTAGTTTTTCAGAGCAACAACAATTAAAAAACTATTTGGATGGTTATAAAAATACATTTCAAGATTCGCTCTATGGTGGTGTAATTATAAAAGAATTTTGGAAAACAAGTACTGCGCCTATTCAAATTAATATTGCGGATACGTTGGAAGATTTGATAAATAATGGTGTTTCCTTACTTACATTTTTTGGGCATGCTTCGGCAAATAGTTTTGACCAAAGCATCGATCAAATAACATCTTTTAATCCAATACAAGGACGTTATCCATTTATGTTATCGAATGCTTGTTATTCAGGCGATTTGCATGCAATGGCAATTTCTTCATCTGAAGAATATGTTTTAATTCCAAACAAAGGAGTAATCGGATTTTTGGGCTCAATTAAGCTGGGTGTTCCATATGCATTAAATACTTTTTCCGGGGAATTTTATCGACAATTTTCGACACTTAATTATGGAAACGGAATTGCCAGTTCCATTAAGAATGCAATATCCACAATTCAAGCAAATGCTATCGCCGACCCATTGGTGCGTTCTACTTGTTATGAAATGACTTATCATGGAGACCCAGCAGTAAAATTAAATGCACAAAAATTTCCAGATTATAAAATCGCAAAATACTGATGTAAGTGTTGACTTGACAAAGTGAGGTGGATTCTTTTACAGTCTATGTTCTCGAACAAATATTGGACGCGAGGTAATGATTCTGTTTTACTGAAATCTTGCATACCCTACCAAATGGGGATACTGTTTCTATTTTAAACGTGATATCATGCCTAACTTTAAAGATACGATTTCGTTTAAAATTTGGATAGATCCAGCTACTACAATTGGTTTAAATAAAATTAGAGTTAAGCTAGATTCATATAGTGAGGTACTGGAATTGAATGAAGGGAATAATGAAACAACTACTGATTTGGAGTTTCAAATGATGGAGGTGCTATTGCTCTGTTTTTCCATATCAATTTGCAATTGTTCCTACCGACACAATAACAATTAAAGCAACTACGCAAATTTATTTTCTAATCTTAGCAACTATGTTTTTCAGATTGATACGACTGATACATTTAATAGTTCCTTTATGAGAGATACCATCATCAATTCGGTTGGTGGAGTGCTTTCATGGAAGTTGCCTTTTGTATTTACAGATAGTACCGTTTACTATTGGAGAGTAAGCCCAGATTCGATTTCTCCAACAACCAGTTATTTTTGGAGAGAGAGTTCTTTTCAATACATTAATGGTAAAAAAGGTTGGGAGCAAGCTCACTTTTTTCAATTTAAAAATGATAATACACAATACGTAAAACACAATCGATTAAATAGAAGATTCGATTTTGTGAATGATGTAAAAGATATATATTGTATTGATGGCATTTATCCGTATTTCACTTGGACGGACATTCAATGGAAATTAAATGGTATTCAAAAAACATACTGGACTTGTATTCAGTTAAATTCAGGTTTTAATTTTGTTGTATTTGATCCTGTTTCGGGCGAAAATTGGAAAAGTCCAGTTCCTTCAGGTGGAACATGTTCCTCTTGCAATAATGGTATTTATGGTAATGCTCATTGCAGAACGTACGATATGAATACGTTCGATTTTCGAGATGGCGATTCCACTCAGCGTTCCTACATCACTAATTTCATTAATAATGTTATTCCTACGGGCTATTATGTATTAGCTTATTCGTTTAATCATAATCCTTACAATGTATATGAAAATTCATTGTACCCCGCATTTGAAAACATTGGGAGTGGAAATATCAGAACAATAGCACCATCACGACCGTATATTCTTTTTGGCAAAAAAGGAGGTGCAATCGGTTCTGCAGCTGAAATAATTGGAGATTCGATGCAGGCTGTTGTTCAAATAGATACAACAATTGTTGCAAATTGGAATGAAGGATATATTGCATCACCTGTTATTGGTCCAGCAAGTAGTTGGGGTTCTTTGCATTGGCGACAACACACTACAGATGTAGGCTATACAGAGGACAGTATTGCTGTTCGTTTAATTGGAATAAAATCGGATGGTACTGAATCTATTTTAGCAAATTTTCCGAAAGACAGTATTGATGTTTTGAATTTGAGTAGTTATGTTGATGCTACAATTTATCCGAATGTTCGTTTAATGGCGTTTATGAAAGATGATAGTTTGCATACGCCACCTCAATTAGATCGTTGGCAGGTTATTTATGCGCCAGTTCCCGAAGCTGCTATAAATCCAATTCTAGGATATTCAATTAATGATACAATTTTACAAGAAGGTGATTTTGTAAAAATACAATTACCAATTCAAAATATTAGTAATGTTAGTTTTAATGATAGCCTTTTGATTACCTATTGGATTGAAGATGGAAATAAAGTTATTCATCCATTACCCGATAAATTAAAGAAGAATTTATTTGCACCCAATGAAGTAATTATTGATACAATTTCAATAAGCACTGAAAATTTTCAAGGAAGCAATGCATTGTGGGTTGAAGTAAATCCAATTAATAAACCAAAATCACAATTGGAGCAATACCATTTTAATAATATTGTTCGGATTCCATTTGCAACAAGTGTAGATAGAGTCAATCCATTGCTGGATGTAACGTTTGATGGGATGCATATTTTGAACAATGATATTGTTTCTGCTAAACCGAATATTATTGTTCAATTAAAGGATGAAAATCAATTTTTAGCTTTAAATGATACTTCTGATTTTAAAGTCTTTATTCAGTCGTCAGGTTCGCCAGTAGCAACTCGTGTATATTTTGGTTCCATCATGACATTTACTCCTGCTGTATTGCCTAATAATAGTTGTAAGATAAATTTTACTCCTAGCTTAATACAAGATGGAACTTATCAATTAATAGTTCAGGCAAAAGACAAGTCAGATAATCAATCGGGTGCAATAGATTATAAAATTAATTTTGAAGTAATTACAAAGGCTACAATAACCGAAGTAATGAATTACCCAAATCCGTTTTCAACATCAACACGCTTTGTGTTTACATTAACAGGATCGGAAGTGCCTTCTAATTTTAAAATTCAAATCATGACGATTTCTGGTAAAGTGGTACGTGAAATATTTCAAGATGAGCTTGGTCCAATACATGTCGGTAGAAACATTACACAATTTGCTTGGGATGGTAAAGATGAGTTTGGTGATCAATTAGCGAATGGTGTTTATTTGTATCGTGTTATAACAAAAATTAGTGGTGTAGATATTGAAAAGCGTGAAACCGAAGCCGATCAATATTTTAAAAAGGGCTGGGGTAAAATGTATTTAATGCGCTAATGAAAAAACTTGTTTTCTTTTTCTTTCTTTTATTCTCCTTATCCATTTTTTCTCAATCCAAATTTTCAAAGCTTTCTCGTCCCGAAAAAATTTGGGTGCTAGCTCATCCCTTTGTTGCAAAAAAAGCAATGTTGGCTTCCAGACAAGCATTAGTGGTTACTGATTCAATTGCCAAGCTCGGAATTATAGGAAACGATAATAATGGTGGAAAGTTGGACGCCTTTAAACATGCTTATTGGATGGTGTATTTAAGTTTTAAAATTGGAAGTAGAAGAGCATTGAAACTTGGTAAGGCCTATGAAAAAAGGTAATTATCGTCAATGGAAGAAAAAAAATGTTAGAGGATTCTATTCTGCCAGATTCTGTGAGCTCAGAAATGGATATGAAAAATAATCTAGCAGGAATTCGGATTTATAAAAATTGCAGGCATATTCATTTTAAAGCAGAGTTAATAGATAGAACACTTCAAGAACTAGTTGAAGGAAAATTGTACATGATCAAAAAAGATGCAAACAAAAATTATTTGACATGTGATAATCATTCAATTTTGTTGGATGAATGGAAGGGCAAATGGGGAATTCCTAAGTGTATAATTGCATCCAATCAATAACTTAATCTTCCATGTCAAGACGAAACTTATGTAAAAAGCGGTGTATGACTGGACTAAATATTACTGCAACAGAAGTTAAAAAGGCAACACCACTGTAAATTGAATAGAATGATGCGAAAATTTTTGCTGCATCAGTAGGAGCAGAATTAACAGGTCCCATACCTGTTAAAATTAAGCTTGCATTGTATAAACTATCTACCCATGTTAGGTAGAAAAAGTGGTGATATCCAATTACGCCAATAGAAAGTGAAAAAAATAAAAAGCTAACAGATAAAGCAATATTCTTTATTAGTTTTCTTAAAAAGGTATTTCTATGTGGTAATCTTTTCATTTCTACTGGGGATTATAATTTAATCAACCTTAACACCTTTTTTATAATTCTGCTCCATCATTATTTTTCCTTTATCATCATAATACGTCCATTTGCCATTTGGTTTACTTTCGATGATCCCATTTTTCCCTTTTATTAAGGTATAAGATGTTGTGCTTTTTAAAGCCCCGTTTTCATGCCATGCTTTACAGTCGCCATTTAATTTACCTTCTTTATAGTTTTGTTCCATCGACTTTACTCCAAAATAATAGTAGTAAGTCCACAATCCATCTGGTTTTTCTTCTTTGTAATCACCTTCACGTTCCTTCATGGCTTTGGTTGTCCAAAATACCCAATGCCCATCTTTTTTACCATCTTTAAAAGAACCTTCTTCTTTTATTTTTCCATTATCAAAATAAAATTTCCAAGCACCATCTTTCAGTCCATTTTTATAGAAACCTTCATAATTTGGGTTTTTGTTTGGAAGCCATCCTTTCCAACTTCCATTCATTAAACCAGTTTTGAAGTTTCCTTCATCCTTTAATATGCCATTGTCGAACCATGATAACCACGTTCCTTCTTCTTTTCCTGCTATGTAATTACCTTCTTGTAGTTTTTGTCCATTCTCAAACCAAACTGTCCAGACGCCTTCTTTTTTGCCTTCTTTGTAGTTGCCTTGTTTCCATTTAGATCCATCGCGATACCAATAGGTCCAAGTGCTGTCTTGTAAATCTTTTTTATAAAAACCTTCCGATTCTTTTTTGCCATTCACAAACCAATACATCCATTTTTCTGAACGCTCATTGTTTGTTAATGTTCCTTCCATTTCTAGTTTCCCTTCAGCAGAATACCATTTCCAATATCCATTTTTTTGATCATTTACAAATGGACCCTCACTTTTTACTACACCATTTTTAAACCAATTGATACAAGCGCCATTCTTTTTACCTTTTTCATACATTACAGAAAAATCTTTTTCTCCTGTTTGAAGGTAAAAGATCCATTCTCCATCCATTCGTCCATCTTTGTAATTGCCTTCTCCTTTTTTTGTTCCATTGTCATAAACCATTGTGAACTTTCCATTACCATTTTTTATCTTTTGTTCACCGCTATCAAGCCAAAGGTTCATTAATAATATTTCTTTGTTTTCAAAAAGGAGTTCTTGTTTTTGTTTCCCATTTTTAAACCACTCTTTCCACAATCCAATTTGTTCGCCTAGTTTGTACTGACCTTCTTTTTGTTTGGTTCCATTGTTATACCATCCAGTGTAAGTCCCTTCTGCTAAATTATTTTTAAACAATCCTTCACTTTCTTTTTGTCCATTTTCATGATAATAAATCCAAGTGCCTTCTTTTTTACCATTTGCGTATACTTCGGTGTTTTTTAATTTTCCACTTTCGTACCAACCTGTCCATACACTATCTGGTTTGTCAAATTTGAAGAAAGTTTCTTGTGCTTTGTTCCCATTGGAGTACCAGTATTTCCAAGAACCATCTTTTTTTCCTTTGATATAATTTTCTTCTGCTTTAACTTTTTTATTGGTGTAGTAGATTGTAAATTTTCCACCTTCTTTTCCTTCAAAAAAATGCCTTCTTTTGCTACATTTCCATTTTCCTACCATAAGATAAACTTTCCATGCTGCATGCCATCCTTCATTTGTTGTTCGCTTTTTTTCTTTGTTTGTAGGTTGTCCCAATATTCTGTTACAACTTGCGCATATGAAAGGTTTGCAATTAGGGCAAAAATTAAAATTTGAATTATTTTTTTCATTGGAAATGATAGTTAGCAATAATTGTATAACGTAAAAAAGAGTAAATGTTACATTTAAAATTAAAAAAAGAGCCGAAGTGTTAAATGCTTCAGCTCTTTGATTTACTTATTGTTCAAGCATTAATTCGTTTCTAGTACTTTGAATAATTCATCCAACTTAGGAGTTAAGATAATTTCCGTTCTACGATTTTTCTTTCTAGCATCCGCACTTTTGCTGGGTCAATCGGGAAGTATTCCGCACGTCCAGCAGCAGTTAATCTACGAGGGTCAGTGCTGCTGTTTTTTGTAATGATTTTTACAATAGATGTAGCACGCATAACACTTAAATCCCAATTGTCTTTTATTTCACCTTTTCCAGCCATTGGAACATCATCTGTATGCCCTTCGATTACTACATTGATATCCGCATTTTGTTCCAATACTTTTGCAACTTTTTTTAATGCTTCAACTCCTTTAGATTCTACAGTAGTGCTTCCTGATGCAAATAATAAACTCTCATCCATAGAAACATACACTTTGCCATTTTTTTGAGTAATTGTCAATCCTTTTCCTTCAAAACCAAGTAATGCATCCGACAACTTTTTCTTTAAATCATTTACAGCAGCATCTTTATTTTTAAGAACATTTTCGAGCTCTGCAACACGTGCTTCGCGTTTTTTTAATTCTGCATTTAATTCATCTAAACTCTTTTTCTTAGCTTCTAATTCTGCAGCCAGTGCTTTTAACTCATCCTGTTTTTTTAGTAACTGCTCTTGTGTTAATTGTAACTCACCAGAAAGTTTTTTTGTATCTGCTAAATTCCCTTCCAATAAGCGGTTGTATTTATCCAACAATTGCTCATTAATAGAATTTAGCTTGTCGTATTTGTTTGTTAATATTCGATAGCTATTTCCAATAACAGCAGTGTCTTTTTCTAAGCCAACAATCATTTTTTGATTATCAGCAAGTTGTTTATTTGCTTCAGTAAGTTTTGTTTCGCAATCCTGACTTTTTGTTTTTAGATCGGCTAGTTCTTTTTCACAGCTTTCGCGCTTAGCTTGTTCTTCTTCTAATTTACGTTGTGGTACACATGAAAATAGTGCACCAGTTAAAACGATTACAACAAAATAATTCATTGACTTTTTCATTTTCTTTCCTTTTATATTTGTTAGTACAATATTAGGTATAAAAGTAGGAGGTATGCAGCGAATTTCACATAGGTTTTAAACAATACAAAAGCCCTATAAATAGGGCTTTTGTTAATAACGTTAGGTGTTTTAGAATATAAAAAGGAGCACGTTCAACTAGGCGGAAATCTCACCTCTCAAATTATTTTTTAATAGTTTTTCTGCTTCTTTTTGTTTTAGTGTTACCCAATACAAACATCAACTTAGCAACAGCAGCTTCCGTTGTAATGTCTGAGCCTCCAATTACTCCAATTTTTTAAAATGCTGCACTGGTTGCGTATTTTCCTTGTTCTACAGCTCCTGCATTACATTGAGTAACATTGTAAATAATTTTCCCTTTGTCGATTGCTTTTTTTAGAGCTTCTACAAACCATTTTTGTGTGCTTGCATTTCCTGATCCAAATGTTTCTAAAATAATTGCGGTGGTGTTTTTTGCATTTAAAATAGCATCAACAACTTGTGGTGTAATACCTGGAAATATTTTTAGAATAGCAATGTTTGGATTTAAGGAAGAATGTATTTTCAATTTTTTAGTGCTGGGTTTTGATAGCGCAGCAGTATTGTATTTAATATGTACACCCGCTTCGGCAAGTACAGGGTAGTTAGCCGATTGAAAAGCTTGAAAGTGTTCTGCATTGTATTTATGAGTTCGGTTTCCTCTGTATAGTTGATATTCAAAATAAATACATACTTCCGTTACAATTGGTTTTCCATTTTCTTTTGCTGCTGCAATTTCTATTGCGGTAATCAAGTTTTCTTTTCCATCTGTACGTATGGTGCCAATTGGTAATTGTGATCCTGTTAAGATTACAGGTTTATTTAAGTTTTCGAGCATGAAACTTAATGCAGATGCTGTAAATGACATGGTGTCGCTACCATGAAGGATAACAAAACCATCTACTTTTGAATAATTTTTTTCAATCAATTTTGCAATGTCAATCCATACTTGAGGTTGCATGTCACTTGAATCAATTGGTTTGTCAAATGAAACAGCCGATAGCTCCACATCAAATTTATTCAACTCAGGAATTTGTTCCGTTAAATGTTTAAAGTCAAAAGGTTTTAGTTGACCTGTTTTAGCATCTTGCATCATTCCGATGGTGCCACCTGTATAAATTAGTAAAACTTTTGATTGCATAAATTGATAGTTAAATTCCAAAAACGTCTATTGAATTTTGTGTGGTGATTGCTGCAACTTCTTCTATGGAGATGTTTTTTATTTCAGCAATTCGTTGTGCAATTAGCACTAAATATTCTGGGTCATTTCTTTTTCCTCGATGAGGAGTTGGTGCAAGGTAAGGTGCATCCGTTTCTAAAACTAAGTGTTTTAAATCAATGGCTTCAACTACTTTGTCCAAGCCCGAATTTTTGAAAGTAACGACACCGCCAATGCCAAGTTTGAAATTTCCAGCAGCAATTACTTGTTCTGCTTGTTCTACATTTCCACTAAAACAATGAAATATGGCTTTAATATTGTCGTCTTTAAACTCAGCAACAATTTCCATTACTTCGTTAAATGAATTGCGTGAATGGATAATATAGGGAATGTTGTATTTTTTTGCCAATTCAATTTGTCGTCTGAAAGCATCTTGTTGTTGTTCAAAAAATGTTTTATCCCAATACAAATCAATTCCAATTTCACCAACAGCAATAAATTTTCGTTTGTTTAACCAATACTCTACAACACTTATATCTTGCTGGTATTTGGGCCCAACGGAACAAGGGTGTAATCCCATCATTGGGAAACAATTAATAGGAAATTGTTTTTCAATTTGCAACATCGCACCAATTGATTCGCTGTCTACATTCGGCATAAATAAGCGTGTAATGCCTTTGTCGATAGCATTCTGAATCAGGGTTGATGATTCGCTTTCGAAATCTTTGGAATACAGATGTGTATGTGTATCAGTTAAAATCATTGTACAATATTACAAATTCTTTCAGCTATATTTGTATCAAATAATAAAACAATGATATACGATAAACATATTTTTATTTGCGTGAATCAACGTGCAGAAGGTGCACCACGAAAAAGTTGTGGCGAAGCCCATGGAATGGAGATTGTGGAAGCCTTCAAGAAAAAATTAAAAGAAAAAAAATTGTCAATAAAACTTCGTGCACAAAAGTCGGGATGCCTTGATATTTGTGATTTTAGACAAACATTGGTCGTATACCCAGAGGGTATTTTTTATGTGGGAGTTAGTTTGAATGATGTGGATGAAATTATTGAGGAACACATCGTTAATAATAGAATAGTGGAGCGTTTAAAGTTAGAAAATGTAAGAGCGGCTCGAACACAATAATAAATGGATTTATCCAACATTTCACAATATTTCAATAAGCTAGATCTAATTAAAGATACAGCCAATCAAATCATCAAGGATTTTGATATGTTTGGTATGGAAGTAAAGTTTTCAGGGAATGCTTACAATGCATATGAAGAATTATTTGAACAGATTGAGCCACATATAAAAAAATTGATTGATACCAATCAGTCGAAGTTTATGGGCATTTTATACCGAATAGATGTGAGTGATGAGCAAGTTAAAAATGCACTTCAACAAAATTCTTCAGAACCCTTTTCACAAATTATAACCGATTTAATTATAAAAAGGGAGTTGCAAAAGGTTGTAATCCGCCAGCACTATAAATCTCCTGCAAAAGAGTCAAAATCAAAGGGTAAAAACAGAATTGAGTAAAATTGCAGCTGAAAGGGCGCTGAATACCTTTGTATTATTGAATTGTAGCCTTTTTCAGAAAACGGTATTTTTCTTTCCTTTTTCCACTAAAAACCTTAAATTTGTGTCCTTAACTTGAGAAGTACACTGTTATGGATAAATATTCTTATTTGGGTAATGCAGATGTTGTTGCAATAGAAGAACTATTTCAACAATATTTAAAAGATGTAAATTCAGTTGAGCCAGATTGGCGAATGTTTTTTGCTGGCTTTGAATTTTCTCGTGAAAATTATGAAAATGGAGGAGAGATTCCTTCGAACGTTAAAAAAGAGTTTGATGTTGTTAGCTTGATTAATGCTTACCGTTCGCGCGGACATTTGTTTACAAAAACAAACCCTGTACGTGAACGTAGAAAATATGCTCCAACGTTAGATATTGAAAATTTTGGTTTATCACAAGCCGACTTAGAAACTGTTTTTCAAGCAGGTTCTCAAATTGGAATTGGTGCAGCAAAATTAAAAGACATTATTTCTCATTTACAACAAACCTACTGTCAATCGATTGGTGCAGAGTATATGTACATTCGTAATCCAGAGATAATCAAATGGCTTCAGGAAAAAATGGAAGGTTCTAAAAACACTCCTAAATTTTCTACGGATGAGAAAAAAGTTATCCTTAACAAATTAAATCAAGCTGTTGTTTTCGAAAATTTCTTACATACAAAATTTGTTGGGCAAAAACGTTTTTCATTAGAAGGTGCTGAAGCAACAATTCCTGCATTGGATGCTGTTTGCGAAAAAGGTGCCGATATGGGAATTGAGGATTTTGTAATTGGAATGGCACATCGTGGACGATTAAATGTACTTGCAAACATCCTAAACAAAACATACAAAGATATTTTTACAGAGTTTGAAGGTCGCCCTTCTGAAGATTCGTTGTTTGATGGAGATGTGAAATACCACATGGGTTATTCTAGTGATCAAAAATCGAACAGTGGAAAACAAGTGCATTTGAGTTTAACACCTAATCCATCACATTTAGAAGCGGTTGATCCAGTTGTTCAGGGAATTGCTCGTGCTAAAATTGATAATCTACACAAAGGAGATCACTCAAAAGTTTGCCCAATTTTAATTCATGGTGATGCTGCATTGGCAGGACAAGGAATTGTATACGAGGTTTTACAAATGAGTCAGTTGGATGGGTATAAAACAGGGGGAACTGTTCATATTGTTATCAATAACCAAGTTGGATTTACTACCAACTATTTAGATGCTCGTTCAAGTACTTACTGTACAGATGTTGCAAAAGTTGTTTTATCACCAGTATTCCATGTAAATGGAGATGATGTAGAGGCATTGGTGTTTACTGCACGTTTAGCAATGGAATTCCGTCAGAAATTTAAATGCGATGTGTTCATTGATGTATTGTGTTACCGTAAATATGGTCACAACGAAGGTGATGAGCCTCGTTTCACTCAACCATTGTTGTACAAAGCAATTGCGAAGCATCCAAACCCAAGAGAGATTTACATGCAGCAATTAACTGCTGAAGGATCTGTTTCTGCTGATCTTGCAAAAGAGATGGAGAAAAATTTTAAAAATCTTCTTCAGGAAAAATTGGATGAAGCAAAACAAACTGAAAAAGCAAAAATTACTTCTTTCTTGGAAGGGCAATGGAAAGGATTAAAAATGGCTGAAAATGGGGCATTTGATAAATCTCCAGATACTTCAGTAGATAAAAAAGCCTTTTTAGAATTAGCGAAAAAAACTGTTGAATTACCAAAAGACAAAAAGTTTTTTAATAAAACGGAAAAATTATTTGCTGATCGTATTGCAATGATTGCAAATGATAATTACGATTGGGCAATGGGTGAATTGATGGCTTATGCATCATTGATGAACGAAGGGCATAATGTGCGTTTTAGCGGACAAGATGTAGAGCGTGGAACATTCTCTCATCGTCATGCTGTGGTTCGTGTTGAAGATTCAGAGGAGGAATACACTCCATTGAATAATTTAAATACAAAAGGAAAATTAGATATATACAACTCACTCCTTTCTGAGTATGGAGTTTTAGGATTTGAATTTGGCTATGCAATGGCTACACCAAGTGCATTAACTATTTGGGAAGCACAGTTTGGTGATTTCTTTAATGGGGCACAAATTATCATCGATCAATTTATTACTTCTGCTGAAGCAAAATGGAGAAGAATGAATGGTTTGGTAATGTTATTGCCACACGGTTATGAAGGACAAGGTCCAGAGCATTCAAGTGCTCGTATGGAGCGTTTCTTGCAACAATGTGCTGGAAACAACATGCAAATTTTAAATTGTACAACACCTGCCAATCAGTTTCACGCATTGCGCAGACAAGTGAAGCGCGATTTCCGTAAACCATTAATTTGTTTTACACCAAAAAAATTATTGCGTTATCCATCTTGTGTTTCTTCAGTAAATGATTTTACTTCTGGATCATTTCAAGAAGTAATTGATGATACTACAGCAAATGCAAAATCGGTAAAACGAATTGTATTCTGTTCTGGTAAAGTGTTTTATGATTTAATTGAAGCAAAAGAAAAAACAGGAACAGATGATGTTGCTGTAATTCGTTTAGAGCAATTGTATCCTTTCCCGGCAAAACAAGTGAAAGCGATATTAAGTAAATATACAAATGCAACAGCCTTTTATTGGGCACAAGAAGAACCAGAAAACATGGGAGCTTGGGCACACATCATTCGTATGTTTATGAAACATGATGAGACCAAAGGTATTCAGTTGAATTATGTTGGACGAAACGAAGGCGCAAGTCCTGCAACAGGATTTAGCAAATCTCACAATGCTCAACAACAAGCAATTTTAGATGCGCTGTTTACTCAGGCATTGGTACAGAGTCGTTAGTCTTTAGTCGGAAGAGTCAATGAACCAGTTCAAAAATTTGCTTGTTTGGAAGAAAGGAATGGATTTAGTTGTGGAAATTTATGCTCATACAGAGAAATTTCCGGATAAAGAAAAGTTTGGATTGACAAATCAGATTAATAGATGTGCAGTTTCAATAGTTTCGAATATTGCAGAGGGTGCTGGAAGAAACTCGGAAAAAGAGTTTAATAATTTTTTAGGAATAGCATTAGGTTCCACTTGTGAATTAGAAACACAATTATTAATTGCAAGCAGATTAAAATATATTGAAGAAGATACAGTAAATAAAATAATTAAATCAATTGAAGAAATTCAAAAGATGCTGGTTGGTTTGCAAAAAAGCATTAGGCTGAGTATTCAAACAAACTAAATACACAGTACTAAATACAAAAGACTAAAAATTATGGCAACAATTGAAATGAAAGTTCCTAGCCCAGGAGAATCAATTACAGAAGTAGTGATTGCTCGTTGGTTAAAAAAAGATGGTGAGTATGTGGAGAAAGACGAAGAAGTAGCTGAAGTAGATTCAGATAAAGCTACTTTAACAATCAATGCTGAAGAGTCGGGTGCAATTAAATTGTTAGCTGCCGAAGGTGATACTGTAAAAGTTGGACAAGTTGTTTGTTCAATTGATACTAGCGTTAAAGGTGAGAAGAAGGTTGAAGTTGTTGCGCCTAAAGTTGAAGCGAAAGTTGAAGCAAAAAAAGAAGTTGTTAAAGAAACAGTGAAAACTGATTCGTATGCAAGTGGAACTCCTTCACCTGCTGCTAAAAAAATGATGGACGAAAATAAAGTTCCTGCAAATAAAGTAGCTGCATCTGGTAAAGATGGTCGCATTACAAAAGGTGATGTGTTACATGCATTGTCTGCTGGCTTTGATTCTTCTGCAACATCTGGTTGGGGAGGTAGTAGAGATACAGATCGTACAAAAATGACACCTTTGCGTAAAAAATTAGCTCAACGTTTAGTTTCTGTAAAAATGAAACTGCTATGTTGACTACTTTCAATGAAGTAGACATGAGCGCTATTTATGCAATGCGTGCTAAGTATAAAGATAAATTCAAAGAGGTTCATGGAACTAATTTAGGATTCATGAGTTTCTTTACAAAAGCAGTAACCGAAGCATTGAATCTTTATCCTGCAGTAAATGCAATGATTGATGGTGAAGAAATTGTATATCATAAATATGCTGATATCGGTATTGCAGTGAGTGCACCTAAAGGATTGGTTGTTCCGGTAGTTCGTAATGCAGAGCAAATGAGCTTAGCAGAAATTGAAACGGCAATTAAAAATTTAGCAATCAAAGCACGCGATAATAAAATTACGTTGGAAGATATGAGTGGTGGAACATTTACAATTACCAATGGTGGTGTATTTGGTTCAATGATGAGTACTCCAATTATCAATCCTCCGCAAAGTGCTATTCTTGGGATGCACAATGTAGTGGAGCGCCCAGTAGCTGTAAACGGACAAGTAGTAATTCGTCCGATGATGTATGTTGCATTGTCATACGATCATAGAATTATTGATGGACGTGAGTCAGTTGGATTCCTTGTTAAAGTAAAAGAGATGTTAGAAAATCCTACAAAAATGTTGTTTGGTGGCAAAGATCCAAGCGAGATAGTATTGGGATTATAAGTTTTATGCAAATAAAAAAGCCTCATCTGTTGATGAGGCTTTTTTTATATTAAATAGTTTGTGTTTTAAACTTCCCTCACCATTAAACTATCAGAAAAAGCAATTAACGCATTTTTCTTTTCTTCATTCGCTGGAATTTTTTTCAATGCATTCATTGCTAATTCGTATTGTTTTTGCATTTCATTACGAGCCAATTCTTTTACATTTAAAAAATTATAAATATTAGTAACTGCTTCAACTTTTTCGGATGCATTAAATTCTGGTGCAGCAATCCATTGTTGCAATTCTTCTTTGATGTATCTATTGCTTTCGGCCATTTCCATTGCTTTCAACAATAGGAATGTCTTTTTGTTGGCAATGATATCACCCCCTTTTTGTTTTCCAAATTTGTCGGCATTGGCATACACATCTAAAATATCATCCTGTAATTGAAATGCAATCCCAATGTGTTTACCAAAGTCATATAAATACTGTGCATCTTCTTCTCTTGCGCCACCAACCAAGGCTCCAATTTTTAATGCACCAGCTAATAATACTGCTGTTTTTAATTCAATCATTTTTAGATATTGCGGAATACTCACCTTTAGTTGGGTTTCGTAATTCATATCCATTTGCTGCCCTTCACATACTTTTAATGCAGTATCATTAAAAATTGCTAATAGCTCTGGTAATTCGGTTGCGTCTGCTTTGCAAATTTCTTGGTATGCTTTTACCATCATGGCATCACCACTCAAAATAGCAATGTTGTTATTCCATTTTACATGCACCGTTTCTTGATTTCTACGCAAAGGCGCATTGTCCATAATGTCGTCATGGACCAAGGTGAAATTGTGAAATATTTCAATTGCTAACGCTGGGTGAATTGCTTTTGCAGTATCACCATCAAATAAATCGCAAGACATTAATACTAAAATTGGACGCATGCGCTTGCCGCCAAGCGACATGATATAATCAATTGGCTCGTATAACTCTTTGGGATTCGAACCGTACTTAATTTCTTTTATAGCAAGCTCTAATTGCTGATGGTATTTTTTAATCGAATCCAATTTAAAGAATGTATGAAGTATTTTTTAATAATTTTTCTAATCCTTGCTCCAATGTTAATGGCTCTTTGTCCAATAGTTGACGCATTTTTGTTGTGTCTGGACGTCTACGTGTCATGTCACCATCTTTTAATGCAGGTAAATGAACTATTTTAGAACTTGAATGGGTTAATTTAATAATCAATTTAGCAACTTCTAAAATTGGCATTTCTGTATCACCACCAATATTCACAACATCATTTACAAACTTGTTTTGGTAAAATGCATTTGTTGTTGCTGTAATATTATCATCAATAAAACAGAAGGTGCGTGTTTGTGAACCATCGCCATAAATGGTTATGTCTTCACCCTTTAAGGCCGCAGAAATGAATTTAGAGATAACAAAGTCTTTACTTTGTTTGGGCCCAAAGGTGTTAAAGAAACGAAAGATGGTATAATCTAAATCATATTCTTGTTTGAATGATTTTAAATATGCCTCTCCAATGTTTTTTACAATGGCATAAGGTAAACGTGAGTTTAATGGAGTAGTATGTTCGTTTTGAGGAAACTCAACTGGTTCGCCATAAACTTCTGATGATGAGGAGAAATAAACACGTTTAACACCTGTGTTTTTACACAAAGTCAAAACATTTTTAATTCCTGTAATATCTTCCAATACACTCACTGGATTTTCTTGTGTGCGTTTTACACCCACCATTGCTGCATAATGGAAAACATAATCAAACTGATAAGCATAAAATACGCCTGAAATATCTTGAAAGTTGTTTACATCTCCCTTTATAAACTTTACATTATCGTGTGAAGATGTTGGAATTTTGCTTGGATGCCCCGTTAGAAAATTATCTACTACTACAATGTAATTTTCTTTTTTTTCTGCAAGCTTTTCTGCAATACAACTAGGAATAAATCCAGCTCCACCTGTTACTAAAATTTTTGTCATGATAAAAAATTATTGATCTGCTAATTTCATTAAATAATCGCCATAGCCGCTTTTCATTAATGGCTCTGCTAATTTTTTCAATTGCTCTTTGTTGATGTATTTCATGCGGTAGGCAACTTCTTCGATGCAGCCAATGCGTAGTCCTTGACGTTCTTCAATTACTTGAACAAACTGTCCGGCCTGCATTAATGATGGGAATGTGCCAGTATCTAACCACGCTGTTCCACGATCAAGAATACCTACTTTTAACTTCCCTTGACGTAAATATTCTTTGTTTACATCTGTAATTTCGTATTCGCCACGCGGACTAGGTTTTAATTCTTTGGCAATTTTTACAACATTGTTATCGTAAAAGTATAAG
This sequence comes from Bacteroidota bacterium, assembly GCA_016707685.1. Lineage (GTDB taxonomy): Bacteria > Bacteroidota > Bacteroidia > 2-12-FULL-35-15 > 2-12-FULL-35-15 > 2-12-FULL-35-15. Next base: position 128,387 of record JADJHE010000004.1, on the reverse strand, counting down.
CCTGGTACTGCATAATTAGATTTTGGTTGTTTGGGTTTTTCTTCTATTGAAAGCACTTTTCCAGCTTCATCAAAATCAACTACTCCATAACGTTCAGGGTCCGAAACATGGTATGCAAATACAACTCCCCCTTCTGGATCTTGGTGTTGCTGCAACAATCGACCTAAGCCCGCACCATAGAAAATGTTATCACCTAGTACTAATGCAACTTTATCGTTTCCAATAAATTTTTCTCCAATTACAAAAGCTTGAGCAAGTCCGTTTGGAATTTCCTGAACAGCGTATGAAAATTTACATCCTAAACTTTTTCCGTCACCCAATAAGCGTTCAAAGTTTGGTAAATCGTGTGGTGTTGAAATAATTAATATTTCCGAAACGCCTGCCATCATCAAAACCGACAATGGATAATAAATCATTGGTTTATCATAAATCGGCATTAATTGTTTACTTACTGCTAATGTCAATGGGTGTAAACGTGTTCCGCTCCCACCTGCTAGAATGATTCCTTTCATACTATTAATTTTTTAGTTATCGTTTTCTTTTTTTTGTATTTCTAATTCATCTAAATTAAGATCATTGTCTTCATCGTATACGTCAATCAATGGCTCTTGTAAGAATGCTTTATTGGTTAATCGTTTTTCGAGTGATAACAAGAAACAGGGTAATAAAATTAAGTTGGAGCAATAAGCAATTAATAGTGTTACTGAAATTAAGATTCCTAATGCGGCTGTTCCACCAAAGCTGGATGCTGTAAATATTCCAAAGCCACAAAACAAAATAATAGCAGTGTAAATCATGCTTACACCTGTTTCTTTAATAGTTAATGAAACCGTTTTAGAAATACTGCCTTTGTGATGTTTTAATTCTTGGCGGTATTTAGTAAGGAAATACAAGGTGCCATCTGAGGCAATTCCAAATGCGATACTAAAAATAAGAATGGTACTTGGTTTTAAATAGATGTGAAAAAATCCCATCAAACCTGCAGTGATAAGTAATGGAATTAAACTAGGAATAACAGAAATGAAAATCATTCGAGGCGACATGAATAGCGTATACAAAACTATTGCAATAAGAATAACTGCAAGTAAAACGCTTTCCAATAAATTTTGAACAAGAAACCTATTTCCAGTAAGGAACATTAAACTGTTGCCAGTTAATACCACATTGTATTTGTTTTCCAAACTAACCCATGTGTTCGTTTCGTAATCAAAGTTAAATACGCTATCAATGCGAGGACGTAATTCGTCTACCAATTCTTTCATACGGATTGATCCAATATCGGCCATTTGAATACTAACACGAGTGTATCGTTTGGTTGAATCAATGAAAGCTGAAAATTGATTTTGTTTGTCTTTTGAATTCGATTCAATGTTTGCATAATCTGCTAATTTTTGCAAATCCATTGCTCCTGGCAAACGATAGCTTTTTGTTTCGCCATCATTGTATGCTTGGTTGAAAAATTTAATTCCTTCTACAACCGATAACGCATTCGAAAATTCAGGGTACTGCTTAAACAGTTTCTGCATTTTGTTAATCTTGTAAAGTGTTTTGCCTCCATCTGCAAAAACGCCATTCGGTTTTTTTGTATCAATACTAATTTCGAATGGAAGTACTCCGTGGTAATTTTTTTCAAAATATTTTAAATCAACCAACACGGGGTCTTTTTCAGGTAAATCGTCTACTACATATCCCAATGGTTTCATTAAAGTGATTCCGTAAATTGAAATTGCAGTTATAATAATTACAGCTGCGTAAATACGTTTGCGATAATGATGCACCCAGTAGTCAATTTTATCTAGTACTTTGTTTAGTGTTTTATTGGTTAGATGTTTAATATGTTTTACAGATGGGTTTGGTAAATAACTAAAAACAATAGGAACCAACATCATTGATAATGCATAGGTTAACATCACACTAATAGAGGAAATTAAACCAAATTCAAAAAGCATCTGACTATCAGTTGAACAGAATACAGCGAAGCCAATAGCTGTAGTTACATTTGCCATAAAAAGTGAAATGCCAACAGAGCGAATGGATGCAGCCAATGAACGCATTTTATTTCCATGCTTTTTAAATTCTGTATGGTATTTATTGAGAAGCATGATGCAATTAGGCACACCAATTACAATAAGTAATGGAGGAATTAATCCTGTTAATACAGAAATTTGATAACCAAATAAAACCAATATTCCTACCGACCAAATAACGCCAACAAATACAACTACTAGCGAGAACAAAACAGGGAGTATTGATCTAAAAAACAAAAAAAGGATAATTGCAGTTACAATAAACGCAAGAACCATAAACAGGGTCATTTCTTTTTGAATTTTCCTTGCCACAGTAGTTCGGATATAGGGCATTCCAGAATAATGAACTTCTGTGTTGGATTCAGCAACATACTTGTCAATTTCCTTTCGAATATTGTCAGTAATTGCTAAACGATTTTTTGTATTCAATTGTTTGTTATCGAACGTAATTGCCATTAACGTAGAGTGAGCAGTATCATTATAAATGAACCCTTTATAAAATGGCAAACTTAAAACGACCTCTTTGATACTATCTACTTCTGTTTGTGTTGTGGGGCGTTGCGAAACAATTGGTCGGTTTTCGAATTTGTTTAAGCTGTCATTTTTGTATATCGAATGTAAACGAGCAACGGAAACTACTGCTTTTACGCCATCTACATCTTTGATTCGATTTCCTAAATCGAACCATAAATTGAAATTTTTGAGCTGATACAGTCCTTGATCCGAAATTCCAATTACCATAACACTACCATCTTGTCCAAATCGTTTTTTAAATTCTTTGTATTCGATGGATGTTGTATCGTGGTCGGGTAATAATTTAGGAGATTCGTAACTGATCTCAGCTTTTTTAGCATAAAAACCCATTACGGCAGTACCAATAGTTAGAGCAATAATAATTGCTAATCGGTTACGTAAGATAAATCGCGCTATTGCTGCCCACATTCGTTTTCGGTTTTAAAGTCCGAATTTAAGCATAATTACGTGATTGACAAAGCAGAAAAGCGACTAAAAAGCAGCACCTTTCGGAGTATGAACTACTATTAAAATAAGAATACCTATTAATTTTTGTACAACCAAGCATTGGGTTGTGATTGGCGAATTGTTTGCAAAGATTCATTTGCTTGTTTGCGATTTGCATAATTTCCGCAACTCACTACAAATAATCCTTCATTGTTTTGGCCAATGATGCTAGCCGATATGTTTTCTGCTTGTAATTGTTTTACAAAATTGATGGCATTTCCTTCGATTTTGAAACAGCCAGCAACAACATGAAATTTAAAATCGCTATCAGAAATAGGTGTTGTTGTAACAACAGCAGTAGTATCTGCTTTTACAGGCTCTACGAGTGCTTCTGCAACTGCTTGACTCGTTTCTAGAGTAGAAGATTTTGATAGGCTATTGTTGTCGGTTACAATTGTATTTGAAGTACTTGTTTTTGGATTTGATTCCGCTTTAACAACTTCTTTTGAAGCAAATGGATTTAGATTGGAATAATTTACGTTTTTTAGTAAATCTGTTTTCAAAGGAATCCAAATAAGTGCAACAAGCATAGGAATTGCAACGGTTAGCGCAACAATACGTTTTACATTTACTTTCTTCTTTTCTGCAGGTATTGCAGCTCTATCTTTAAACTCTTTCTCTATTCGTTTAGAAATTGTATCGCGTTTGATAGCTGGTGAATGGAAATCGCTCAGTCCAAAAGAGTCAATTAAAAAATTAGTTGTTGAAGGTTCAAACTGAATATTACGTTCAACATCTAGAAAAAGTGTTCCTACATCATCAATCTTTACTTTACTTCCTCTTTTTAATTCGGAATTTATATCACTAACGAAATGATCAATGTATTTAAGTGCTTCGGGATAGTTCGTTTTATCTTTAGTAGCAATGTGGTTCGCTAAAAGGCCATCATTATTTTTTAAATTTTTATTAAAAACAAGATGCTTAGATGGTGGCATAAAAGTATGTTGTGTTGGATGAATTTTTGCAGCAGCATAGTTGGCTACAAATCCACCCAAGTTGGGCACGATAACACAATCGTGCTCATACAACAAGGTACTTATATGTTTTTCTATTTTTTGCATTTTTAAAACCCGAGCAAAGTTTTGAGATTACACGCAGTCCTTCTCAAGAATTCTTCCTCTCGGACGGTGAAATTACAAAAAAATTGTCAATTTTTGGAGGTCATCAGGGGTGTCAATTGCAACGCTTTCAAAATCAGTTATTTCAACTTTAATTTTGTATCCATTTTCAAGCCAACGAAGCTGCTCCAATGCTTCTGCCAGCTCCAAGCTAGATTGTTTTAGTTGTGTAATTGTAGCCAACACATCGGTACGATAGCCGTATATGCCAATGTGTTTGTAAAAGGTATGTTGCTTTAGCCACTCGTTTTGTTCCTTTCCACGGATGTGTGGAATGGTTTGGCGACTGAAATAAATAGCTTCTTTGTTGCTGTTTAACAACACTTTAGGGGTGTTAGGGTTGAATAACTCTTCGTTTGTACTAATTTTTTTTACAAGCGTAGCTAATTCGGTTTCTTTTAAGGAAAAACAAGAGGCTACCAAATCGATTTGTTCGGGTTGTATAAATGGCTCATCGCCTTGAATGTTGATGACTGCATCCGCATTTATTTCGAATTTTTCGATTGCTTCAAAGCATCGGTCTGTTCCACTTTGATGATTTTCACTTGTCATTACTACATTTCCACCAAACGACTGAACATGCTGAGCAATGCGTTCATCATCCGTTGCTACGACTACTTCAGATATGCTATTGGCTTTTTTTGCCTGCTCGTATACACGCTGAATCATTGTTTTGCCAGCAATATCAATTAAGGGTTTTCCAGGAAAACGAGTAGATGCAAATCGTGCAGGAATTATTCCAACTATATTCATTTTATTTTTGAATTCTTTCTACGAAAATACACATTTTAAGCAATAGCATACATGCCTTTTTAGTAAGTTTGCAATTATGCGAATTGTAAAGTTTTCCCTCTTATTTCTAGCATTAGTAACAATTCTTGGAAATCACACTCCAAGTGCCATTCCTTCCTGTCGCGAAATTGTGGAGAGTATGCTTGATTCAATAAAGAATATTAAAACGCAGACATACAGTTTAAAGTCGACAGAGCGCGTGGGCGACCGTTTATTGTTTGCCGAATCACATGTTAAAATCAACTACTATCCTAAAAAAATATATTTTAAAAGTCCACCCAAAGGGTTTGAAGTGCTTTGGGTAACGGGTACTAATAAAGGGAATGCAGTGGTGCACTCGAAGACACTGCCTATGATGAATTTGGATTTAGATCCTTACGGCTCAATTATGCGCAAAGATCAACACCATACTATTTTTGATTTAGGGACACATTACATTGGCTCTGTTATTGCTAATACCATTTTAAAATCACCAAAGGATTTCGACAAACATTTTACCTATGCAGGTGTTATTACCTGGAATAAAATTGAATGTTATCAGTTAATTATTGAGTATCCTGAATATAAGTACATTGAATATGTTGTAGGGAAAGGAGAAACGGTTACAAGTATTGCGCAAAAGCTCAATACAAGCGATTTTAAAATTAGATATAAAAATGATTTATCGAGTTACTTTGGAACCATTAAAGAAGGTAAAAAGTTAACTATTCCAATTCCTTATTCCAATAAAGGAATCATGTATATCGATAAAAAAACGGCATTGCCAATAAATTTGAAAGTATATGATGAACAGGGGTTGTTTGAAGCATACGAGTTTTACAATATGAAAACGAATGTAAAATTTGCGGAAGATGAGTTCTCTAAAAGTTTTAAAGCCTACAGCTTTTAATGAATTATTAAAATAAAATTTACAATTATTTAAAAATGCAAGTAAATTTGCATTCCTATATAAAAAACGGATGAAATTGATTTTAAAATATACTAAAGTTTATCTAGCAATTTTTGTGGTGATTTTTTCATTGACCTCCTTCAATGAAAAAGGATTGAACAATAGAGAACTGATTGATAAAATATTTGCAGCAGTGGATAACGTAAAAACAGTACGTTACAATTTGCAATGCAATGAGCGTATCAAAGGAAAAATGCAGCATACCGAGTCGAAGGTGAAATTGCAAATTTCTCCTCGTAAACTGTATTTATATATTAAAGGAATTGAAGTATTGTGGGTACAAGGACAAAACAATGGAAATGCATTGGTAAATCCAAATTCATTTCCATATATCAATTTAAATTTAGATCCTTATGGTTCTTTAATGAGAGCTGACCAACATCATACCATTCATGAAATGGGTTATCAATATTTGTATGACATTTTAAAAGATGGCTACAAAAAAGCGGGAGATAATTTAAATAAATATTTTACGGTAATGCCAGATGAAAAGCACAATGGTAGAGATTGTTATAAATTAGCAATTACCTTTCCTGATTTTGCCTGGATTCCATATACAGTAAAAAAAGGCGAAAACTTAACAACGATTGCTCGTAAATTACGTGTAAGTGAATACATGGTTTTAGAGAACAATCCTAAGTTAAGTAGCTATACTGATGTTAAAGAAGGGCAGGTTATAAAGTGCCTAATGCTTACGCTAAATGACTTTATTGTTAGTTGATAAGGAACACATGCTTCCTGTAAATAACAAAGTATTTGATGATAGAGGATTGTTTGAAACCTATGAGTATTTCGATTTAAAAGTAAATCCAGTGATAGCTCCCGAAGAGTTTACGAAAACATATAAGGATTACAATTTCTAAACAAAAAATCCCTTTCAATTTTGAAAGGGATTTTTATTAATCATTTAATTTCAATACTGCCATAAATGCGCTTTGTGGAATTTCAACGCTACCTACTTGACGCATACGTTTCTTCCCTTCTTTTTGTTTTTCCAACAATTTACGTTTACGGGAAATATCACCACCATAACATTTTGCAGTAACATCCTTACGAATTGCTTTAATCGTTTCGCGAGCAATGATTTTTGCTCCAATAGCTGCTTGAATAGGAATCTCAAATTGCTGACGAGGAATCAACTCTTTTAATTTTTCACAAATCTTTTTACCAAACTCAAATGCGTTGCTTCTATGAATTAAAGCAGAAAGCGCATCTACTTGTTCGGCATTTAATAGAATATCCAATTTCACCAAATCACTTTGTTTCATTCCAATTGGATGATAATCAAACGATGCATATCCTTTTGAGATAGATTTTAGGCGATCAAAAAAGTCGAATACAACTTCACCCAATGGCATTTCAAAAATTAACTCAACACGGTCAGCCGTTAAATAATTTTGATTTACAATTTGTCCGCGTTTTTCAATACACAAACTCATAACCGGACCAATAAATTCAGATTTAGTAATGATGTTCGCTTTAATATAAGGTTCTTCAATATAATCGATACGTGCAGGATCGGGCAAATCACTTGGATTGTTTACTACCACATTTGTTCCATCGGTTTGATATGCAATGTAGGATACGTTAGGAACCGTTGTAATAACAGTCATGTTAAATTCACGCTCCAAACGTTCTTGAATAATTTCCATGTGCAACATTCCTAAGAATCCACAACGGAATCCAAATCCCAAAGCTGCCGATGATTCAGGCTCCCACGTTAACGATGCATCATTCAATTGCAATTTTTCCATCGAATAACGCAATTCTTCAAAATCATCCGTATCTACAGGATAAATACCAGCAAAGACCATTGGTTTTACATCTTCAAATCCTTGTATGGCTTCAGTACAAGGGTTGCTAGCTGTTGTAATGGTATCACCCACTTTTACTTCACGCGCTTCTTTGATACCAGAAATAATATAACCCACATCACCAGTTTTAACAACATCGCGTGGTTCTTGTTTTAAACGTAATACACCAATTTCATCGGCACCGTATTCCATCCCTGTATTTACAAATTTTACTTTGTCACCTTTGCGCAGTGTTCCGTTGTAAATTCGGAAATAAGCAATAATACCACGGAAAGAATTGAATACTGAATCGAAAATTAATGCTTGTAATGGTGCTGCAGGGTCTCCTTTTGGAGCTGGAATGCGTTTAACAATTGCTGCTAAAATATCATGCACACCCATTCCTGTTTTTCCTGATGCGGATAAAATTTCATCGCGTTCACACCCTAATAAATCTACAATCTGATCTTTTACAAGTTCTGGCTCTGCGCTAGGTAAATCTATTTTATTTAAAATTGGAATGATTGTTAAATCATTTTCTAAAGCAAGGTATAAGTTACTGATGGTTTGTGCTTGAATGCCTTGTGCTGCATCTACAATTAGCAATGCTCCTTCGCATGCTGCAATAGAACGAGATACTTCATAAGAAAAATCTACGTGACCTGGAGTGTCAATTAGGTTTAAAACATATTTTTTACCTTCAAATTCGTAATCCATTTGAATAGCATGACTTTTAATCGTAATACCACGCTCTTTCTCCAAATCCATATCATCAAGCACTTGTGCTTGCATTTCTCGCTTACTAATCGTGTTTGTATATTCCAATAAACGATCGGCTAAGGTGCTTTTACCATGATCGATATGGGCTATAATGCAAAAATTTCTAATTTGTTCCATTGCTACGTAAATCTTCAATTTTAATTGGATTGCGAATTTACTAAAATACTACGAATTACAGTTGATTTAGACCTACTTAATGCAATATAATTTGGTTTTTAGTTCAACAAGCTGTTACTTTGCAGCCTTATTTTAACAATTTAAACCTGTAAGTTTAAAATTTATGAAAGTTACCGAACACATTAAACAAGCGAAATCAACCCTGTTTTCAATTGAAATTTTACCGCCTTTAAAAGGAAAAAGTATCCAATCTATTTTTGATGGAATTGATCCATTGATGGAATTTAAGCCGTCTTTCGTTGATGTTACCTATCATCGTGAAGAATATTTGTACAAAAAGCGTGATGGTGGCTATTTGGAGAAAGTAAGCATCCGTAAACGTCCAGGTACCGTTGGTATTTGTGCTGCAATTATGAATAAATACCATGTGGACGCTGTGCCTCATATTATTTGTGGCGGTTTCAGTAAAGAAGAAACCGAAAATGCATTAATTGATTTACACTTTTTAGGTATCGACAATGTTTTGGCTTTAAGAGGTGATTCTATTAAAAGTGAACCCGAATTTGTTCCAGAGCCTAATGGTCATGCTTATGCAATTGATTTAGTTAAACAAATCAAGCAAATGAACAATGGAAAATACATGGAGCAAGATTTGGCAGATGTTGCACCAACTAATTTTTGTATTGGTGTAGCAGGTTATCCTGAAAAGCATTTTGAAGCACCGAATATGATTTCGGATATGAAACACTTGAAATCAAAAATAGAAGCTGGTTCGGAGTACATTGTTACACAGATGTTTTTTGATAATGCACAATATTTTGATTATGTAAAAAAATGTCAGGAGATGGGAATTAATGTTCCTATTATACCAGGATTGAAAATATTAACAACTAAAAAACAAGCTACCATTCTTCCAAAAATATTTAAAATTGATATTCCTCAACCTTTATTAGAGCAAATTGAGAAGTGTAAGACAGATGCTGAGGTGAAAGAAGTTGGAATTGAATGGTGTATTCAACAATCGAAAGAGTTGGTAAAAGCAAAAGTCCCATGTTTACATTATTATACAATGGGTACTTCCGAAACTACGCGAAGAGTTGCTAGTCAGGTTTTCTAAATAAAAAAGCTTCCAATTTGGAAGCTTTTTTTATGAATGCATTGGGCACTTTTTACAGCGTTTTTCTTTTTTGTAGTTTTTACAACATTTCTTTTTTTTATCTTTTTTCATCTCCATCACTTCGGGATAAAAGCTCCAAATGCTACAAGCATTTTGTTCCGTAATTTGTTGATATTTAAAAAATGTATTTTCCATAACTTTCTAGAACAAAAATCAGGACAATACAAGCACATAGCAATACCTAAAAAAGGGTATTTTACTTATTAACAACTAATCGAGTTTACTGTAATTAGTTTAATTTTACAACTCTAAAAAATGATATGGAAAAGCGCTGGAGTCTAAAATCAGAAGGGGATGAACAAGTTGTAAATCAATTGGCAAATAATCTGTCGATTGAAAAAGTACTTGCTAACTTATTAGTGCAGCGTGGAGTAACTACATTTGAAGAAGCAAAAAAGTTTTTTAGGCCATCATTATCAGATTTACATGATCCTTTTTTAATGAAGGACATGGACAAGGCAATAGCTCGCCTAGAGTCTGCAATAAAGAATCAAGAAAAAATACTGGTGTATGGCGATTATGATGTGGATGGAACTACTGCTGTTGCTCTTGTTTATTCCTTTATTGCCCAGTTTCACAAACAAGTAGAATATTATATTCCAGATCGTTATGCCGAAGGGTATGGGATTTCTTTTCAAGGAATTGATTATGCTAGTGAACAAAATTTTTCATTGATAATAGCACTCGATTGTGGGATCAAAGCAATCGACAAAGTAGAATACGCTTCACAAAAAGGTATTGATTTTATTATTTGTGACCACCATCGTCCTGGTGATTCTATTCCAAATGCTGTAGCTGTTTTGGATCCCAAACGTGAAGATTGTAATTATCCATTTGATGAGTTGTGTGGCTGTGGTGTTGGGTTTAAATTGGTTCAGGCTTATGCTTTGAAGAATAATATTCCATTCGAAGAATTGGAGCAATTTTTAGATTTAACTGCCATTTCAATTGCTTCGGACCTTGTTCCAATTGTTGGTGAAAATAGAGTGTTATGCTATTTTGGTTTAGAGCAGTTAAATAAAAATCCACGCAAAGGGATTAAAGCAATTTTGGACTTGGCAAATGTTAAAAAGGAAGTTACCATGAATGAATTGGTATTTACCGTTGGGCCAAGAATCAATGCTGCTGGTCGATTAGAGTCAGGAAGAAGTGCAGTTGCATTACTGGTTTCAGACAATCATGCCGATGCGAAAGAGAGCGGACAAAATATTAATATTACAAATACAGAACGTAGAACGATTGATGTTACTATTACACAACATGCATTAAGCATGATTGATGGTAATGTAGAAATGATTAACCGTAAATCTACTGTTTTGTTTCACCCCGATTGGCACAAAGGTGTTGTTGGTATTGTAGCTTCGCGTTTAACTGAAAAATATTATCGCCCTACAATTATTTTAACTGAATCGAATGGTAAAGCAACTGGTTCTGCGCGTAGTGTGAAAGATTTTGATGTATACGATGCTATTGAAGCTTGTTCTGATTTATTAGAGCAATTTGGTGGCCATAAGTATGCGGCAGGCCTTACTTTGAAAGTTGAAAATGTAGACGCATTTCAAAAACGATTTGAAGAAATTGTAAGCGCAACAATCGAAGAACACATGCTTGTTCCAGAAATTGAAATTGATGCGGAATTAGAGCTAAGTCAAATTACCTCTAAATTTTATCGAATTTTAAAACAATTTTCTCCATTTGGTCCAGGTAACATGTCGCCTGTATTCATCACCAAACATTTAGTTGATAAGGGTTACATTCGAATCGTAGGAACGAACCATTTGAAACTAGATATTCAATCTGCATTAAATCCTCGCGAGAGTTATCCTGCAATTGCATTTGGACAAGCAGAGCATTTTGATGCCTTATTACGAAAGCAAATATTTAGTGCTTGTTACGCAATTGATGAAAATACATTCAATGGAAATACAACCTTACAGTTGAATGTGAAGGATATCAAAATAGAATAATCGAAAACTTATCGCTCTCTTTTAATTGGATTAATCTTCAAGGGATTTGAAGTGATTTCTGCATGATTTTTACGTGTTCTGTAAATGTCAATTGCAGTATAGATAGCTCTTCTGAATGATTCTTCGGATGCAATTCCTTTTCCGGCTATATCGTATGCAGTGCCATGGTCAGGTGATGTACGCACTATTGGTAAGCCAGCAGTATAATTAACTCCTTTATTGAAAGCTATTGTTTTAAATGGAATTAATCCTTGGTCGTGATACATTGCAAGAACAGCATCAAAATTTTTGTAAGCACCATTTCCAAAAAAGCCATCGGCAGGGTAAGGTCCGTAAGCAACTATTCCTTCTGCTTTCGCTTTTTCAATAGCAGGGATAATAATATTTTTTTCTTCGTCTCCAATTACGCCATTGTCGCCAGCATGCGGATTTAATCCCAATACAGCAATTTTAGGTTTACGAATAGCAAAATCTTGTGTTAATGATTTATTTAAAAGTTGAATTTTTTTAAGAATTTTTTCGCTTGATAATTCTTGTGCAACACGTGTTACTGGAATATGCCCTGTAACTACCGCAACTCGTAAATCATCACTTACCAAAAACATTAAACTATTTCCTTTTCCAAATTTTTCATCCAAATATTCAGTATGACCGGGAAATTTAAATTCAGCAGATTGTATGTTTTCTTTGTTGATTGGTGCCGTAACCAATACATCTATTTTCCCTTCAGCTAAAGCATTTGTAGCAGCTTCGAGCGATTTAAATGCATATTTGCCACCATTCTCTGTTTGTTGTCCGAGTTCAATGGTTACATCTTCTTCGTATACAGATAATAGGTTAGCGCGCTTGTGATTTAGTTCCGAAAAATCTTTTATTTGATTAAAGCTAAAATCGTCAATATTTAATGCTTTTCGATGAGCAGATGCAGTTTTGTTAGAGCCAAAAAGAACAGGCGTACAAATTTCAAGCATTTGCGGCTCTAGAAATGTTTTAATAATTACTTCTAATCCAATTCCATTAATATCACCTTGTGAAATTCCTACGATTATTTTTTCTTCTGACATAAATTATATATGATGTTATTAAAAGGCAAAAAGCCAGAACAAAAGTAATTTAATTTTTTATTCTTCCACCCAACCAATTATTTCTTCTAAGGAGGACGCTTCGATACTCGTCCATTTTTTAGTTATATTATTCCATACAACAACTCCTTGGGCATAACGTTCAGTGCCTATTACAATATCATTTTGCAATGCGGTATATCCTGAAATTGATTTTGCATTGTCGGCTTTGCACCATTTTTTACCCAATTCAGTTGCTTCAAATTTGATTAATCTACCATATTTTGAATTTTCATCACTTTCAACTGAAAAATTATTTCCTATTGCTTCAAACATAACTTTTTTGCAGTTTCTTTTAGAATCAATTAAAAATTTTCCTTTTGAGCAGGAATAATAAATTTCATTGTTTGCAGAAAGCACGAATACGTCATTTGGTGAGGTTGCTGGAATTTCAGTTATATCTGCAATTTTCTCAACTGTTTTGTCGATGGATACTTTGTAGATACTTACAGCTTGTTGGTTTTTGGTGTAATTAGCATAAAGGAAAGACGATTTGTCAATCCAAAATAATTGAAATTTTCGTTTTACATCATCTCCTAACAAAGGCTGTGGCTGGCCATATCCAGCATCTTTTACTAAAACATCTTTTTTACCATTGATGTAATAGGCTGTAATCGTATACGGTTTGGTTGTTTCATCTACTTCTACATCTGGTCGTTGTACTGGATTGTAGTTTGCATTTTCAATTTTTTGATATTTTTCAGTTTTGATATTTAAAACGGAATAGTATTTCCCTTTAAATATATCATTTGTATGAAAGATAATGCTATCGCCAGAGCATGCAATTAATTCAGCTCTTTCCGCAACTAGTAATTTTTTTGTTTTGATATCAATTACATTTCCAATCCCAGTTATTACGTATCTGTTTTTATAAATCACATTTTTCCCAATATCAAAACGAACATAGTCGCCAGTAGTCCCAGCTTTTTTGTTGGTAAAGAGATGATGGTTTCCTTTTCCTGTCATTACACCATCCGTGAAATTGTATTTTACAAGATGTTGCAAATTGTTTGACGAAGCATTTTCGTCATACTCGGCAAGAAGTACGGCTACTTTTTTCTGACTAAAGCCAAAAGCGCTAAAGCAAAGAATGAAACAAAAAGAAAAAATGTAGTTCAAAAAATTCATTCAGATTAATTGTTCTTTAAAAAATCAAACAACAAACGTACTCCAACACCTGTGCCACCTTTTGTTCGGTATGCATCTTTTGCTGTTAAAAAAGCTGGACCAGCAATGTCTAAATGCATCCAAGGGTAGTTGATGTAACGCTGTAAGAATTTACCAGCAGTAATACTTCCGGCATAGGGGCCGCCAATATTTTTCATATCAGCAATATCTGATTTGATTAACTCATCGTAATCATCCCAAAATGGCATTTCAGCAATACGTTCGAATGTATTGTAACCGCTCTCTTTTAATTTGTTTTTTGTTTTTTCATCTGCAGTTCCCATTGCAACAATTCCAGATGTTCCAATTGCAGCAACTGCAGCACCAGTTAATGTTGCTAAGTCGATTACCAATTGTGGTTTGTATTTTTGCGCATACGCTAATGCATCTGCTAAAATCATTCTTCCTTCCGCATCTGCATTTAGCATTTCAACAGTCATTCCGTTGTACATGTTTATTACATCCCCTGGTACATAGGCATTTTCGCCTGGACGGTTATCTGTAGCAGGAACAATTCCGATTACATGAACAGGTAGTTTTGCTTTTGCGATGGCATACATTGTTCCACCAACAGCTGCAGCTCCTGCCATATCACATTTCATCATGTCCATGCTATTTGGTGTTGGCTTTAAGCTTAAGCCTCCAGTATCATAAACAACACCTTTACCAACTAAAACAATGGGCTGTTTGTTTTTAGCATTCTTAGGCTTATACTCCATAATGCTAAATGTTGGTGGTTCTTGACTCCCTAAGTTCACAGATAGCAAACCACCCATTTTTAAAGCTTTTATCTTTGCTTTATTGAAGACTTCAACGCCAAAATCAGCTTCTTTTCCAAGCTTTTGGAATTCTTTTGCAAGTTGTGTTGCATTTAAAAAGTTAACAGGTTCATTTACCAATGTTCTTGAAATGCTTGTTGCATTTACAATAATTTGAAGTTCATCAATTTGATTTTGAGAACAGTTTTTTGAATGTATTCCAATTGCCTTTAATGAATATTCCTCTTTCTTTTTATCTTTTTTGTATTTCAAAAATTGATAATTGCTCAGGGCTAAACCTTCTGCAAAAGCAAGCGTTTCAGATGATTTGTTTTCAGCATCAACGATGTTAATTGACGTAAGCTTGGATTCAACAATGTTTGTGTGAATTGTGTTTGCTGCCCTTCTTAATCCATCAATGGTAAGGTGTTTTTCTTTTTTATCTTCAATAATTTGTATAAACACGCATCTATTGTATTGATTGATAAAGATGTGTTTTTTGTCATTTTTAGAAAGTTCGTTTTTTATAAACTCAATTTCAGATTTAGAAAAACCATTATTGTTAAAATTATAGTTTTTAGTGCACAACAAAACAATGTGTTCATTGTTATTAATTGTAGCCTTTTTAGTTATTAACGTCATTATTATTTGTAATTTTGGTAACTGTAAATGTAGAAAAAGAATTTACTAAGTTTTGCACTATTTATTAACCGATTATCAGGTCGAAAATGAACATAGATTCCCTATTAAAACGCGCATTAAATTTTGAATTTTTAAGTCAAGAAGAGGGTGTGTTTCTCTTTAAAAATGCAGCAACAGCCGATTTAATGTTTGTTGCTAATGAATTAAGAAAGATTCAAAAACCCGATGGAAAAGTAACTTGGCAAATTGATAGAAATGTAAATACCACCAATGTTTGCATTGCAAACTGTAAATTTTGTAATTTTTACCGTATTCCAGGGCACACTGAGGCATACATCACCGATATTGCTACCTATAAAACAAAAATTGAAGAAACACTAAAATATGGTGGCGACCAACTGCTTTTGCAAGGTGGTCATCATCCTGATTTAGGACTAAAATTTTATGTTGATTTGTTTAAAGAACTTAAAAAATTATACCCCAATGTAAAATTGCATGCACTTGGACCCCCAGAAATTGCCCACATTACTAAGCTTGAAAAGTCTACTCATACTGAGGTATTAAAAGCATTGAAAGATGCAGGTATGGATAGTTTACAGGTGCTGGTGCTAAATATTAATGACCGTGTTCGTAGATTAATTTCAAAAGGAAAATGTACTGGTAGAGAATGGCTGGATGTAATGCGAGCTGCACATCAATTAGATATAACTACATCAGGTACCATGATGTTTGGTCACATTGAAACCATTGAAGAACGTTTCGAACATTTGGTTTGGATTCGTGAAGTACAAAGTGAAAAACCAGCATCTGCAAATGGATTTTTAGCATTTATTCCTTGGCCTTTTCAGGATGATGGAACATTGTTGAAACGGATCAAAGGCATTAAAAACAATGTTTCTGGTGATGAATACATACGTATGATTGCGATGAGCCGTATTATGTTGCCAAACGTTATTAATATTCAAGCGAGTTGGTTAACAGTAGGTAAAGAGGTTGCTCAATTGTGTTTACATGCTGGAGCAAACGATTTTGGCAGTATAATGATAGAGGAAAATGTTGTTTCTGCTGCAGGTGCCCCTCATCGCTTTACATCCAATACCATTCAGGATGCCATTCGTGAAGCGGGGTTTGAACCTCAGCTTCGTACACAGAAGTACGAATACCGAGAACTACCCGAAAATATGGTAGAGCAGGTGATTAATTATTGATTTTGAAATAAAATCACTAACTTAGAGTTCAATTATTGTTGACAAAAAATAGTGGGTGCAATGAAAAAAATAATTTTTACATTATTCTTATTTCTTATTTCTATTGTTGGAGCATTTGCCACACACAATAGAGCAGGTGAGATAACTTACAAGCATCTTACTGGGAATACATATAAAATTACTATAACTACCTATACAAATACTTTTAATACAACAGCCGACCGTTGCGAACTAACTGTTCTTTTGGTGATGGCGACAGTGCAATCGCTCCTCGAATTAATGGACCATCCTCTCTTTGTCCGAATACCAGGATGGGGTAATGTTGTCTTCTCCAGCAAATACTAAAGTTAATATTTATGAAACCACGCATACGTATGGTGGATCCGGTTCATATATAATTACTGTTGAGGATCCAAACAGAAATCAAGGTATTTGTAATATTCCAAATTCTGTTAATGCATCCTTTTTTTTAAGAACGGAATTAAAAATAAATCCATTCTTAGGGACTAATAGTTCTCCTATACTTTTAAATCCGCCACTGGATATGGCTTGCGTTGGTGAATGTTTTGAGCATAATCCTGGTGCTTATGATGCGGAAGGCGATAGTTTGTCGTACGAACTAACGACATGTTATGTAGGCGGTGCTCCAATTTTTGGTTATACGCTGCCTCCAAATATGGGTTTAGGAAGTATTGATGCTCGTACGGGGGATTTGGTATGGTGTACGCCACCTCAAATTTGCCAGTACAATGTTGCTATTTTGATAAAAGAATACCGTTTATTTCAGGGTGTACGTTATTACATTGGTTCTATTTTGCGTGATATGCAAATCGATGTAGCTTCTTGCTCCAACAATGCTCCTCAAATAAATGCAATCAATGATACCTGTGTAGTTGCAGGGACTAATCTTACTTTTGGTGTTACTGCTTCTGATCCCCAAAATAATGTCATTACATTAACAGCAACAGGTGGGCCATTTCAATCGGCACCTGCTGCAAGTTTTCCAACGGTTTCTGGGGTGAGTCCATTAACTGGAACATTCAGCTGGACACCTAATTGTACGCAAGTAAAATTGTTGCCTTATCAAGTTACATTTAAGGCTGACGATAATCATCCTACTACTCCTCTGGTAAATTTTGAATCGGTATTTATTCGAGTAATTGCTCCTGCGCCAACTGGCTTAACAGCTACTCCAAATGGTGCTAGTATAATTTTAAATTGGAATTCACCGTTTTGCAACGCAATAACAGGAAGTAATCCATTAAAAGGTTTTTATGTTTATCGAAAAAATACCTGTGACCCATGGACACATTCTGAGTGTGAGACTGGTGTTCCTTCTTATACAGGATATACACTTATAGGAACTACTACTGCAACTACGTTAACTTTTACTGATAACAATAACGGACAAGGATTAATTCATGGAGTGAATTATTCGTATATGGTTGTAGCTTATTATAATGATGCATCTCAAAGTTATGCTTCTGCAAATGTTTGTGTACAGCTTGTTCAAGATGTTCCTATTATTACAAATGTGAGTGTTGTAACAACCAACTCTTCTAGCGGAAGTATTTGGACACATTGGGTAAAGCCAATTGGAAATGCAACTAATTTGGATACCATTGTAAATCCTCCTCCATACGAATATCGTTTGTTGGTGGCACCAGGATTTAATCCTGCCCAAACTGCATTTTCACAAATTGCTAGTTATTCTTATCCTTCTTATGCCCAATTAACAGATACAGGTTTTGTACATACGAATATTAATACCGAATCGAGCGCATGGACCTACCGTGTCGATTTTTATTCGAATGGTTTATTAAAAGGGTCTACGCATACTGCTTCATCCGTGTTTTTATCTTCTACACCAGCGGGGAATCAGGTAAATCTGGCTTGGCAAGAAATTGTTCCTTGGACAAATTACCAATTCTTTATCTATAAGGAAATTCCAAGCGGCTCAAATACATTTGTATTAATAGATAGCACTGTAAATCGAACATATACAGACACGGGCTTAGTAAATGGATTGAATTATTGCTACAAAATTGTTACAAAAGGAGAGTATTCCGATCCAGCTTTACCTCGCCCATTGTACAATGCATCACAAATTAAATGCGAAGTGCCAATTGATATTGTTCCTCCTTGTCAACCAACATTTGCTGTAAATAGTGACTGTGAGAATGTTGTGAATACAATTTCATGGGTAAATCCGAATACGTATTGCAGTACCGATGCTGTTCAATACAATGTTTATTTTTCTCCAACATCTGATGGAATACCTCAATTGATTTATACATCAACCGATATGAGTATCACTACTTACTTTCATAATTACAGTTTTGAAGGTTCCTTCTGTTGCAGGATTGCTATGTTGTGACAGCTGTTGATTCGTTTGCAAATGAAAGTGTAATAGTTACAAAAATTTGTGTCGACAATTGTCCTATATATGAATTGCCAAACGTGTTTACTCCTAATGGAGATAATATCAATGATTTATTTATTCCATTGCCTTATAAATTTGTAAAGGATATAGATATTAAAATTTATGATCGTTGGGGATTATTAATGTTTGAAACTACAGATCCTGGCATTTTCTGGAATGGCACAAGCAAGGATACTAAACTTCCATGCAGTGATGGCGTTTATTATTATGTGTGTACTGTTAATGAAATTCGATTAGAAGGAATTGTTCCTCGCACATTAAAAGGATTTATTCAGCTAATTAAACAAAACCCTAATCCAAATAATTAAGTTTATGTTTTCTGGAATTATTGAAACGTTAGGCGAAGTTGTTGATTTAGAAAAAGAACAATCCAATCTTCACATCACTGTTAAATCCGATTTTACGAACGAGTTAAAAATTGATCAAAGTATTGCTCATAATGGAGTTTGTTTAACCGTGGTCAATATTAAGAATGAAAATTATACGGTAACAGCTATTGATGAAACCTTGATGAAAACCAATTTAGGAAAATTAAATGTTGGTGATAAAGTTAATTTAGAACGTTGTTTAAGGGTGGGTGACCGATTGGATGGACACATCGTTCAAGGACACGTTGACCAAACAGCAGTATGCGTTGATGTAAAAGAAGCAAATGGTAGTTGGATGTATACTTTCGAGTACGATGCTTCAAAGAATAATATTAATGTTGAAAAAGGTTCGATTTGTATTAATGGTGTTAGTTTAACGGTTGTGAATTCATTAAAAAATCGTTTTTCGGCATGCATCATTCCTTATACCTATGAACATACAAATTTTAAAAATATTAAATCAGGAACAGTCGTAAATCTTGAGTTTGATATATTAGGTAAATATATTAGTAAGTTAATGAACAAGTAATGTGGTTTTATTTTAATCGTTTCTTTTTAAAACTTACACTCTATCTTATTTTTGTTTTGTTTTTTGTTGCAGCAGCTAATTCTCAACCAGCTTTAGATTCTATCAAACAAGAGCTTAAGCTAAAACCACATCCTTTTGCAACTTTAAATTCAAGAAATTCTTTTGTAGATAATAGTATTGTAAATGTATTTGGCGTAATTGCAGGAATTAAATATGGGAATAAATTGCGTTTTGGAATTGGTTATAATCAATTGTACAATCCTCCTAAAAAATTAAATCAGAATGTAGAATACATTAATGAATTAGGAAACCATATATTATTGGAAAGGGATTAAAGTTTTATTATGTATCGGCAGCTATTGAATATATATTTCATAAGAGTAAGCATTGGGAATTAGGAATGCCTTTGCAAATTGGTCTTGGTGAATCCTACTATCAATATACATTGTATGGCGAAAAAATAATTACCAATCGGAATTTGAATTTTATTTATGAGCCAGCAATTTCTGTTGAATATAGGGTTTTTAAATGGGTTGGTGTAGGTGCAGATTTTGGCTATCGATTCATGTTTGCGAATACCAAAAAATTAAATCAACAGCTGAATTCACCAATTATAACGATTGATTTGATGATTTATTATCGAGAAATTTTTAAATCACTTTTTCCTAAAAGTAAGTTGGCGAAAAAGATATAGCTACACTCGTACACCAATAACCAAAACATCATCGAGTTGTTCAAGTTGGCCTCTCCAGTTTTCAAAAATCATATTTAAATTTTCTTTTTGAATAGCCATAGGTTTAGTATGTTCTTTAAGTAAAATTTGTTTAAAATTTTTACTCATTAATTTTTTAGCATTATCTCCACCAAATTGATCGGAAAAGCCGTCTGTGAAGGTGTAAATAACATCTCCTTTTTGAAGATCAATGGATTTGAGTGTAAATGATTTAAGCTCTCCTTGGTGGAGTCCTACGGGGAATTTATCCGGTTTAATTTCAATTAATTCATTGTTACGAATAATAACTACTGGATTATTCGCAGCAGCAACATTCATCTTCATGTTATTGAAATCAAATAAACATAAAACAGCATCCATGCCATCTTTTGCATCTGTTGATGTTCCATCAGGGTTCAATGCTTTTATAATTTCTTCACGTACATGGTTAAAAACTAAATCAGGTTGAGTTGTTTTTCGTTCAATAACCGTTTCATTTAGTTTCGAAATGTTTAATAAACTCATAAATGCACCTGGTACTCCATGTCCTGTGCAATCACATGTTGCCAATAAAAAATTGTTATTCGTAGTTTGTTGTGCCCAGTAAAAATCGCCACTTACAATGTCTTTGGGTTTATATAAAACAAAATGTTCGGGTAAGTTATTGTTTAAGAGTTGATCGGATGCTAATAAGGCGCGTTGAATTCTTTTAGCATAGTGTATGGAATCAAGTATCTCTTTGTTTTTAATCTCAATGATTTCTTTTTGCTGTGTAATTTCAATATTTGCTTTTTTCTTTTCTCTATATCGTTTAAAAGAGATAAATGCAAGAACGAGCACTAGTACTAATCCTGCAACTATTGTGTAGGTAATAATATTCTGACGTGCAATACGTTCGTTTTTTACTTCCTGGTCTTTGGTAAGTAATTCAATTTCTTTTTGCTTTTTTTCTGTATCATATTGTGTTTGTAGTTCATTTAATTGCTTAGATGAAGATTCGTTAATCATTGAGTCTTTCATTTCACTATACTGTTTTTGGTAATTATATGCCTTTTCAAATTGTCGCATGCCAGAATATGTTTGCGAAATAGCTAATAATCCGTCCTTGTATTCTTGTTTTAATCCGTATTTTTTTGATATTTCAAGAGAGTTTAAATGATATTCAAGTGCTTTTTTATAATCGCCCTTTGAGCTATATATAGATCCTATGCTATAGTCAATGTTGGCTAATGCCATCACGTTTTGTGATTCTTCTGCGATTTTCCTCGATTTAAAATAGTATTCAAGTGAAACATCGTATTGTTTAAAATGATCGTAAGAAACATTCGCGATAATTGTATACGAGAATTGTAAACCATATACATCATTAATTTCTTCTTGAATTTTTATTGCACTTTTTGCTGTTTCAATGGCTTTGTCGTATTCCTTTAGTTGTTCAAGTGAGCTAGCCTCCATTACATATGCTAATGCAACGCCACTTTTGTCGCCAATTTTCAATCTTTTTTCTCTGCATTTTTGAGCATATAGAACAGCTTCTGAATATTTTTCTTGCATGTAAAATGCTCTGGAAATATTGTATAAACACATTCCAATTCCATAGTCTTGTTGTATCTTTTCAAATATTTTTAATGCTTTGAAAAGATAATCATGGATCAATTTGATAATCACCTTTTAGATTATAGGTATTACCTAAATTTTGATAAGAATTAGCAATTCCTTTTTCATCCTTTAATTTTAGACTATACTCAAGTGCTTCTTTTTGAGCATATATTGCAGAATCAAACATTGCTTGTTCTGAGTAAGTACTTGAGATATTCCCTAAGCAACTTGCTATTCCTTTGATATTATTTAGATTTTTATAAATTTTTAATGATTTAAAAAAGTAAGTTCGAGCAATTGGCATTTCGTGATTCATATAATAATAAATACCTATTACATTATATGAAGCTGCCGTAGTAGGTTTGTATTTTGTTTTTTATGAAATTTTAAGTGCTTTTTCTCCATACTTTTTCGCTTTGAGTGGATCGGACACTTTATATTCGAATCCGATTTGAGCTAATAAGCTGGCTTTTGTGGTATCGTACTTCGCTTTGGATAAAAGATTTTCGAGGCTATCTATTTTATTGTTTTGGGAATAAAACGATGATAAATTAATGATAATGCAAAGAAGTAAGGTTAGTAGTTTTTTCATCATAAATTGTTCGATACTATCAAAATTAAAAAATCTCGGTCAATTGAGCCGAGATTTTTTAATTTATTATTTACCTATTTGCCAATAATGTTACATGTCCCATGTAATCATGGTATTTGCTCTGGAAGTCGCGTACTTCAATCTTATAAACATATACGCCATCTTGAGCAATTTCTGTTCCTCCATTTGCTCTACCATCCCAACCTTTTGCTAAATCGTTGGTTTCAAAGATTAAATCTCCCCAACGATTGAAAATCATCATTCTGAATTCAGAAATCTCTTGCCCTTTTGCTGAGAAAAAATCATTGATACCACTTCCATCTGGTGTAAAAGCATTTGGAATGTATATCGTAAAGATTGGTTTTATTTCAACAGGAATTGTCAATGAATCTCTGCATCCTTCTGAACTAGACACATGAAGTGTAACAAGATATTCTCCTTTATCTGTGTAGCTATGTTGCGGGCTATAAATAGTTGAATTGGCTCCATCACCAAAACTCCATGTGAATGTAGCCGCATTGATAGAAGTATTTAAAAATTTGTATACTGGACTTACAGTCGTACCATCAATTGCCTCTGCAGTAAATAAGGCTTTTGAGAGATTGTGAACAGTTATGCTTGCACTTGTGTTCTGACTGTTAGAACATCCTGCACTTGATGTTACCATTACATTGATTGTGTAGGTTCCACTTTGTGTGTATGTATGTGTTGGATTTACAACGTTTGAAGTAGTGCCATCACCAAACACCCAGCTGTATTGTGCACCAGTATTTGTTGTTGAATTATCTTGAAAATTCACAGCAACTTCTCCGCATCCAACTCCAGCTACAGGTGAAACATTTATGACAGGTAATGGATTTACTGTAATTGGTATCTGGGCATTGATACTATTATTACATGCATCTGTTACTGTTACAATGTAGGTTGTGGTTGTGTTTGGACTAACTGTAAATGGTCCATTACCACTTCCTAAATTATTACTCCAATTTATTGTTACGGGTCCTGTGTTACCGCTAACGTTTGAAGTTAATGTAGCGCTATTGCCGTTACATATTGCAGTAGCAGGTGTAACCAATAAATTTGCAGCGGTTAACGATGTTACATTTATAGCAAGGGTCTCTGTATTACTGATACATCCATTTGCATCTGTTGCAGTTACATCATAAATGGTACTTATAGTTGGACTCACCGTTTGTGTTGCACCTGTTCCTACACCAGTCCAGTTGAATGTGTAATTGCCATTTCCTCCATTTGCAGTTGCACTTAACTGGGTGTTTTGTCCTACACAAATACTCGTACTTCCAGAGGCGATTATTGTAAGAGGTGCTGGCTGTGTAATTGTAACATTTGATGACACATTGCATCCATTATCATCGGTTACCGTTATTGCATAGGTGCCTGCGGTTAAGCCGCTTGCGCTCGCACCAGTTCCTCCATTTGGTAGCCATTGATAAGAATAAGTTGGTGTTCCTCCTGCAGGTATTACAACTGCTTGTCCATCTGCTAAGCCATTACAAGAGGTTGCAAAACCAGCAGTTGAAAGAGTTAATGGTGTTGGTTCAGTTAATGTAACCGTTGAAGTAGACGAACATCCATTTGCATCTGTTATGGTTGCTATATAATTTCCTGGTGCTAAACCTGTGATATTTTGTGCGTATTGTACAGGCGTTGTGTTCCATTCATAATTATACATCCCCGTTCCACCAGATCCTCCAACAATTATATTTCCATTTGATGCTCCATTACAAGTTATTCCACTTACAATCATTGCATTGCTGGTTAATTGAACGGGTTCTGTGATTATAAAATTAGCTGAGACAGAACATCCATTGTTGTCGCTTATTATAACTGATGTACTGCCTGCATTTAACCCATTAGCGGTTGCAGTAGTCTGTGTTGGTAGTGTGTTCCAAACATAGCTGTATGGTGGTGTTCCGCCTGTTGGATTAACTGTAGCACTTCCAGTGTTGCTGTTATAACAAATTGCGTTTGATTGAGATGAACTGTAACTTAAGACAGCGGCTGGTTGAGTAATGGTAGTAGTAGCAGTACTTATACAACCATTTGCTGTGGTAACTGTAAAGGAATAGGTTCCAGCTATCAAATTGTTAATTGTAGCAGTAGTACTGCCATTCGACCATTGATATGAATATGGTTGTTGTCCTCCATTTACGTTTGCTGTGATACTTCCATTTGTACCACCATTACAAGAAACATTTGTACTTGTGATTGTGATGTTTCCAGGAGCTGCTCCATTGCCAACTGAAGCGGTTGCTGAGCTTGCGCATCCCGCTGAACTTACGTTTACAGTGTACGTTCCAGCTTGCAATCCAGTAGCCGATGCGTTCGTTCCTCCATTTGGTAACCATTGATAAGTAAATGGTCCGCTTCCAGAAGTAATTTGAACATTTGCAGTACCATTTGAAGCACCACAGTTTGCATTGCTTGATGTCGTACTTAATGTGATACCTGTTACAGTGATGCAGAAGGAAAAAGTTTGACTTCCATTGTAAGGACAATTATCATCTTGTACCGTAATTGTAAAGCAATGTGGTGCATTGCTAATTTGTGCACTTGTAGGTGTCCAGCTGAAAGTTGCAGTTGGTCTAGCACCTAACCAGTTGAAGTGAAATTAGCACCATTTACACCATTGTTCCAATTGATTGTTACATTTTGAGTTGCATCAATATCAAATGTACTAATGGTAAAATTTATTGGCTGTCCTGCACAAGCTGTTAAAGTATATTGATTTGTATTATTAATTCCATTCACATATGGATTGTTATTGGTACATGTAATTGTTCTCAATTGAATGTCACGCATGACACTACCTACAAGAATTCCATTTCTCCATTCTTCAACTACAATTGCAAAAACAGTAACTTGTAATTGGGTTGGAGTCATGCACATATCACCAGTTGCAGTGTTAAAACTTACCGCAGGTGATGATGTTAATGGTTGTGATTCAGAATAAGGAGCTATGTAATTAACATTTGTAGTTGCGCTTGTAAAAGGTGCTACAAGTGTGTAAAATAAAGAATCTCCGTCAGCATCAAATGATCCATTGTTGAAACAATAGGGTTGACCTACACAAACAAAAGGAATGGGAGGATTTGAAAATGTTGGAGAATTGTTACAGGTAAAGTTCAAGTTGTTTAGTCGTGCCTCAACATATATGTTCTCTGATCCTGGATTCGTAATAGTTCCTATTGATGAATTTCGGCAACATAAGCTGAAACTAATTACCCAGTCGGTACATTGAGCAGGTAATGTAATAATGCCTCTATAGATGTATTCTTGAACTCCGGGATATTGTCCGCCTGAACATTGTGTATTCATTTGGGTACAGATGGGTGATACTTCAATTCCTGTACCTTGTATTCTATTAAGTGTAAGCGATAAATTTTGACCGCATGATGCTGATGAGATGTCGACTTGTGCTGTGTTTGGAGCAGCAACTCCTGCGCAATCTCTGTAAAAGGAAAGTGAAATTTGATATTGGTTACCTCCTAAACATTGGTAGGTTATATCCGCACTTTGTGCATGTGAAGCGTATGCTTCATTTTGTGATTGAATAAATAATATTAAGAAACTTATCAATACGAAAACTCTGCGAGTAGATGTTGTTTTCATGATATACCTCCGTTTCTAAAAGTGTGAAACAATAAATTAAGAACTTGGCTAGTTTAACGCCAATAAAAATAAAGGGTTTCAATAAATTCAATAAAAATTATTTATAGTTTAATAGCCATACTATTAATAAAAATGCACTTTTTAGCCTGTGTTATGCATGCATAGTATGTTTTGGGGCTTGCAAATGGTTAATATTTTTGCAATCTTTGGTAATAAATATTTTTTAAAAATGATAAAAAGAAATTTTTTAGTTATTGCCTCATCACTATTTTTTATCACATCATGTGATTTGTTGAAAAAGTCTACAAACAATGATGATTTGGCTGTAATAAATTTAGATACAATAGAATCTGTTGCTAATACACCAGAACCAGTCCAATACCAAGCCTCTGTTAGTCGCATAAACGATATCCTTCACACAAAATTGGATGTAAAATTTGATTGGGCAAAGCAATATTTGTATGGGAAAGCGACAATTACTGCTAAGCCCTATTTTTATCCTACCGCTGTTCTAGAATTGGATGCACGTGGTATGGACATCAAAGAGGTTGCTCTTTTGACAGTAAAGGAAGAACTTGAACCTATTCAGCAATCAGTAAAAAATAAAAAAGTAGAACAAATAGTTATTAAAACGACTGTTCAAACTCCATTAAAATATACATACGAAAATGATGTTATAAAAATACAATTAGATAAAGAATATAAAAGTTCAGAGCAGTATACCATTTTTATTGAGTACACTGCAAAACCGAATGAATTAAAAAAAGGAGGGAGCGCTGCAATCTCTGATGATAAAGGGCTTTATTTTATAAATGCTGATGGTAAGGATAAAAATAAGCCTCAACAGATTTGGACGCAAGGGGAAACTCAATCCAGTTCAGCGTGGTATCCAACTATTGATAAGCCGAATGAGCGAATGACTCAGGAAATATACATTACTGTAGAAGATAAATTTGTAACACTTTCTAATGGCGAGCTAGCATCTTCATTTGATAATGGAGATGGTACGAGAACTGATTACTGGAAGATGGATTTGCCACATGCGCCTTATTTAACTATGATGGCGATTGGCGATTTTGCGGTTGTAAAGGATACTAAATGGAGAGGAAAGGAAGTGAACTATTATATTGAAAAAGAATATGAACCCTTCGCAAAAGCTATTTTTGGTAACACACCTGAAATGTTAGAGTTTTATTCCAATAAGCTGGGAGTAGAGTATGCTTGGAATAAATATTCTCAAATTATAGTTCGTGATTATGTTTCTGGAGCAATGGAAAATACGAGTGCAACATTGCATGGCGAATTTTTAAATCGTACGGATAGAGAAATGTTGGATAACGACAACGAAGATGTGATTGCTCACGAATTGTTTCATCAATGGTTTGGTGATTTAGTTACATGTGAATCGTGGAGTAATTTGCCGCTAAATGAATCCTTTGCTACTTATGGTGAATACTTGTGGGAAGAATACAAATATGGAAAAGATGCTGCCGACTTGCATAGTGCAGAGTCGAGAGCGGGTTATCTTGCCGAATCTGCTAGAAAACAAGTGCCACTCATTCGTTTTCAATTTGACGACAAAGAAGACATGTTTGATGGACATAGTTATAATAAAGGTGGACAAGTGCTGCACATGCTGCGTAAATATGTTGGTGATGATGCTTTTTTTGCATCACTAAAACTTTATTTAGAAACAAATAAATATACTTCTGTTGAAATTCACCAATTGCGATTGGCATTCGAACAAGTTACTGGGCAAGATTTAAACTGGTTTTTTAATCAATGGTTTTTAGCGAGCGGACATCCCGACATTGTTATAACAACAAACTATGATCCGATTGCAAAAAAACAAAAAGTACAAATAAAGCAAGTTCAAGATTTTTCTAAAACCCCATTGTTTAAAATACCAATGTATATTGATTTATACATTGACGGAAAAATTGAACGAAAAAAGGTAGTATTGACAAAAGCAGATGAACTTTTTGAATTTGATGCTACAAGCAAACCCAATTTAGTAAATGTTGATGCTGAGAAAATGTTATTGTGTACAAAATTTGAAAAGAAACCAATTGAAGAATGGGCTTATCAATACAAAAACGCACCCTTGTTTTTAGATCGATACGAAGCTCTTGAAGAGCTGGCTAAAAGTGCCGATTCATTAGCATTAAAAGCAGTTGCAAGTGCTTTGGACGATAAGTTTTGGTACCTAAGAGCTGAAGCAATTAACTATTTGAAAAAGATGAATGTTTCAGATAAATTTTCTGTAAAAGAAAAAATGCTGAATCTAGCTGCTACAGATACTAAATCATTGGTTCGCGCAGATGCAATTGATTATTTAGCTACAAATTACAAAGAAGAGCAATTAGTTACTATTTATAAAAAAGGATTAAATGATAAATCCTATGCTGTATTAGGTTCTTCACTAAGCGCTATTGCTAAGGCGAATCCCAAAGAAGGAATGACTTATGCGAAGCAATATGAAACCGAAAAAAATAATGATGTGCTTTTTGCAATAGCTGACTTATATGCAAACTATGGATCGGATGAAAATAATTTATTTTTTGTGAATGTGGTAGATAAGTTTTCAGGCTTCTCAAAAATAGGTTTTGTGAGTATTTATGGCACGTTTTTGAAAAATGCTAAAAAAGATGAAACGGTAAATAGTGGTGTAAAACTATTGAATGATATTGCTACGAATGAAGGAACTAGTAAATGGGTAGTTTATTATGTGAAGAAAAGTATAAAAGACTTAGCCATGATGTATGAAGATAGAGAAGTAAAAGCAAGTCAAAAGTTGAAAGATTTAAAAGCAGCAAATCCCAATGTTGGCGGAACTCAAGAATTGGAATCAGAGATTGAAAATGCAAAAAGTCAAAAGCAAAAAATCAACGATATTTACAGCTCTATAAAATAAGTTGTCTACTTATAAAAACAGAAAACCCTTCCAATTGGAAGGGTTTTTCTGCTCTCTAAACATCCAAAACAATTAAAAACTAGGGCATACGCCCGGGCGGTATTTTGGTTTTGGCTTTTTACACGTAAACTGCATTCCCATCGAAATTTCATGTGAACCAGCTGTAGCATTTGTGAGTTTTGATACTGTTACATCGTAACTGTAACCTACTTTAAATATTCCATGTTGGAATCCTAGTAAAACAATAAATGCATCTTGATTGCGGTACCATAGTCCGCCAACCAAGGCTCCTTTTGTGATATAGACACCTAAATTTAATTGACGAAAATCTTGTTGTTGTTGATACAAAATATTTGGTGAAATACTTGTTTCACTTTCTTTCGACCCAATTGGTATTACCGCTCCTGCATGTGCAGTATATTTTCGAGGAAGTTTGCTTGTATAAACCAATCCTTCATCCGGTTCATTTAAATGATGTGCAGCAAATCCAATGAAAAACACTTTACTAAAAGCAACTGCTCCTGCTGAAAGATCAACAAATGATTTTTGTGATTTTCCCTGAATTTCATTGGTGTTATAAACAAAGCCTCTTTTGTCATCAATCATATCTCCGAATGTAAGTTTGCTCCAGTCGATTTTTTTTTGACCATAGGTTCCTTGAAACCCTACGTTAATTGCCATGTTTCGAGTTGGGCGCCACTGATAGGAATAGATACCACTGATATTGGTTGTGTTTAATGTTCCTTGCCCTGCTCTATCATTCGTAACTAAAATCCCTATTCCACTTTTGATGCCGTATACAAATCGATCGGCAGAAAGACTAGTGGTTACATAGGTCCCCGATATGCTAGGCCATTGATTGCGGTAATTGAGTGTGATTCGTGGGCAAATATTGGATCCAGCAAATGCAGGGTTCAAGTACAATGGATTTGCATAAAATTGTGTGAATTCTGGATCTTGAGCGTTAGCTGTTTTGAATACAAGTATGCAAACGCTAAATAAAAATAGTTTGTATAGTTGCTGCATAAGTCCTCCTTTTTGTTTGTTTATAAGGAAGACGTAGAAAAGAAAAAGGGTTGCCTAGTTTTTTATAGTATCTTTTTTCATAGCTTCTCTATGTTTGCGGATACTGTCTGGATTTACATTTGAGAACATGATATTATCCCATCCAATATTTTTATTAGATTGTGATTTGCAGCTTTTTTTTTGTTTCATCTTTTTCTTGGGTTGTTCCAATTACACCTCTTGATGAGTCGAGCATGTCCCCAAAGATAGGTTCATTCCCCATTTCATTACGAATGAATATTTGTAGTGTTTTTTTTTGTTTTTTTCGAAACTTGAATTTGTCTTTTTTCTTGTTTTTTTCTTTAGAAACAATAGTAGTTATTGGTTTTTTTGTTTCTTTGAATTTAGTTTATGTATCATCAGCCTTATTTTCCGTTTCAGTAGGAGTAGGTGGTGCTATTTCTGGAGCTGTTTCTGTTAATTAGTTTGAATTACGGTAGGTGTTTAACTGCAGGTTTAACAATAATAGGCTTCTTTACTTCCACTTTTTTTTTGAAGGATTTTGATAATTGTTTATAAATAATGTAACTACCACCAAGTATAGCAATTCCAATTATTATATTTAAGGAATACTTCCAGTTAAATTGAGTTTGCTTTGGAGCAACATTTAACATGCTTTCCATTCTCGACCAATCATTTGAATCATAAGGAGCCTCAAAATCTTTTAAAGCATTTTTTACAGCCACGTCAAGTTTGGTGTTTGGAGTATTATCTATCATGATTAGGTTTTATTAAATGCATTAAATTTTTTTTCAAATTAAATTTTGCTTTAGAAAGATTTGATTTAGAGGTACCCTCACTGATATCAAGTAATTCTGCAATTTCTTTATGTGTATATTCTTCTATTACGTATAAGTTAAAAACAGTCCTGTAAGCAGGTGTAAGCTCCTGAACAGCCTTTAAAATATCTTCTTTTTCAATAGTTGACAATAAATCGTCTTCACTCATTTCTTCTGCTAAACTGGATGATCGATCATTAACATTTACAGTACTTACGATTAAGTAGTTCTGTTTGTTTTTTCTCAACTGATCAATGGATGTGTTGACCATTATTCTCCGCACCCAGCCTTCGAAAGAACCCGTATTGTTGAAATTCTTTAAACTGTTAAATACTTTTAAAAACCCCTCGTGAAGTACATCTTTAGCATCATCGCTGCTTTTGGAGTATCGTAAACAAACACCAAGCATTTTGCTATAATAGTGTTCATACAAAGCTTTTTGGCTTGCACGATCATTTTTTAAGCAACCTTTAATTACCTCGGTTTCATTCATAAATACAGCGTTCTGTGGCAAAACACTTCTCTTCTACGCAGGAAAGACGTAAAAGGTTATAAATGGTTGCCTCCATTAATTTCTACTAAAATAGGGTATTTTGATTTATGGTAATAGTACGAAAAAAATTAAAAAATCATTTGGTATTTAAAATGTTTTTAATTTGAATCAGTTCCTGTTTAATGTCAAGCAGCAGTTGTGATTCAGAAAGTGTTGCAGAAGAAGAGGAGTTGTTTTTTGCTTTTATTACTTTTTCTCGCTGAATCAGAATTAAGTTCTTGAACTCTTCTGCAGCTTCTACTCCAGGTATACTCATCATGTTGCTTCCATGTGAACCACCACCGCCAGCAGTTTCAATTTTGATAAAGGTTAATCCCATCGAGCGTAAAATAGGACCACCCCAGAACGAAATATCTTGAATGTTTTCAAGGGGAATCGTTTTCTCAATATGTAATACAATTCCTTTCGAAAAGTATAAATGTTTCTCAGATAGCTCACATTTTAAAGTGTTGAAAAATTTCCCAGATGTCCATTGCCCCAAGCCAAAAATCCAGAAGGGAATTAGAATAACTCCTATTACACTTGCGAAGAGATAAAATAGGGCGATTAAAAAAATATATGTTTTAACTTTTGGGTTAAAAACAGCTTTTCGGATAATAGCGTTGTTGTTTTCCATTTAATTTAAATTAGAACTTTTCCGTTCATTTCTTTCGGAATATCTATTCCTAATAGCGTTAAAATAGTTGGTGCAATATCCGCTAACTTTCCATCATTAATTTTTGCATAATCCTTGTCAATCAGAATACAAGGTACAGGATTTGTTGTGTGAGCTGTATTCGGTGATCCATCAGGGTTTATCATATAATCGGAGTTGCCATGATCGGCAATAATTATAAATGAATACCCATTTTTTATACCAGCTTCTACTACACGTTGCGCGCATTTATCAACAGTTTCAACAGCTTTAATGACAGCATCGTATACGCCTGTATGCCCAACCATATCGGCATTAGCAAAATTTAAACAGATAAAATCAGCACTCGATTTTTCAATTTCTGGTAAAATAGCATTTGTTAATTCTACGGCACTCATTTCTGGTTGCAAGTCGTAAGTTGCAACTTTTGGTGAAGGTGCCATTATTCGTTTTTCGCCAACAAATTCTTTTTCACGACCTCCAGAAAAGAAAAATGTTACATGAGGGTATTTTTCTGTTTCAGCAATTCTAATTTGAGTTTTATTTGCTTTTTCTAAAACCTCGCCCAATGTCATTACTAAGTTGTCTTTATCATATACAATGTGTACATTTTTAAATGTATCATCGTAATTGGTCATTGTTACATAGTATAATGGAAGTGTGTTCATGCCATTTTCAGGCATATTTTTTTGTGTTAACACTTCTGTAATTTCTCTGCATCGGTCAGTTCTGAAATTAAAGCAAATAACAACATCGTCATTGTTGATGGTCGCAATTGGATTTCCATTGATGTCGGTTTGTATAATAGGTTTAATAAACTCATCCGTTACATTTTCGGCATACGATTCTTCAATTGACTTAAGTATATTTTGTGTTTTTTTGCCTTCTCCTTTCACCAATAAATCATAAGCGAGTTTAACACGTTCCCATCGCTTATCTCTATCCATTGCATAATAGCGCCCAATTACACTTGCAATTTTACCTGCTGATTTTTTTAGGTGATTTTCTAAATTTGTTAAATAGCCCAATCCACTTTTCG
Organism: Bacteroidota bacterium; assembly: GCA_016707685.1. Taxonomy (GTDB): domain Bacteria; phylum Bacteroidota; class Bacteroidia; order 2-12-FULL-35-15; family 2-12-FULL-35-15; genus 2-12-FULL-35-15. The sequence continues at coordinate 94,891 of JADJHE010000004.1, read as the reverse complement.
GATCGGTATCTCTACCATCTGTAAAGGCATGGATATACACATTTGAAAGCCCTGCATTTTTTGCCATATCGCATAGATAATGCAAATGTTCTTGTGATGAATGGACACCACCTTCGGATACAAGTCCAATCAAATGAATTGCTTTACTGTTCTTTTTTGCATAATCAAATGCAGCAACTAGTGTTTGATTCGAATCAATTGTTTTTTCGCGAATTGCTTTATTGATTAGTTCTAAATCTTGATATACAATTCGCCCTGCTCCAATATTCAAATGCCCAACTTCACTATTTCCCATTTGCCCATCTGGCAAACCTACTTTTTGACCAGAGGTATGTAAGGTAGAATGAGGATATTTTTTGTATAAACTATCAATGAAGGGTGTATTGGCAGTTGCAATTGCATCCGATTTTGATCCATCTCCTAAGCCCCATCCATCAAGGATTAATAATGCTACTTTTTTTGACATAAAATTAATTGTTAAATGTTATTTCAAAAATACTTCCTCTTGGAGTATTGTTTTTTACGGTTATAGTTCCTTTGTGCTGCGTTACAATATGATTTACAATGTACAATCCTAATCCTGTACCTTTTGTTTTTCTGGTTTCTTCGCTACCGATTCGATAAAATTTTTGAAAAATTGAATTTTTTTCTTCATCTGAAATTCCAATGCCTTCGTCTTTTACACTTAAAATAATTTTGGAATTAAGTTTTTTTAATCCAATTGTAATAGTTGATTCTGCAGGAGAATACTTTACCGCATTTTCAAATAAATTAAGAATGATGGAAGGGAAGCTCGTTTTGTCGATTAACATAAAAATCTCAGAATCTAAATCCAAAACTATTTTTTGTTTATAATTAAACGACTTTATTGTTTTGGTTAAGTTTTCAGTTAAATATTCTGATAGATTGCAATTTTCAGTATTGATAGAAAATACACTATTATCGATTTTTGCTGCAAGTAAAATGTTTTCTACGAGTGTATTTAAACGTTCGGTATCACTTATTGCATTACTAATGATCTCTAGCTGTTTGTCTCGACTTAAGCTCTCTTTTTCAAGTGTTTGCAATTGTAATTTTGCAGATGCAATTGGCGATTTTAATTCATGTGTAACTGAGAGTAAAAAGTTTTTTTGCTGATTTGCTAACTCATTCTCTTTTTTGAATGTTTTACGAACTTGGTAGATACCAAGTAGTAGTAATCCAATAAAAAAAGCGCCTTCCCCCGAAATCATTACCCAGCGTTTGTGAAGTTTTTCATTTATTTCATTGCCTTTCGCAATAATTTCAGCTGCAGATTCTTCTTTTAATAGATTAACTTCAGTTTTTAGTTGCGAAATTTCATTGTTTAATTGGAACATGGAAAACATCCACCACGAAAATTGCACAACAATGTAGGCTACAAGGATGTAGAAAATAAAAAGTGGCCTTGACTTTTTGTTGGGGGTATTCATTAAAGCAAAGGTAATAAAAAAAGCCCCTAAAATTTAGGAGCTTTTTGAACTTAAATACTTGAAACAAAGCATAATCTCTGTTTTTTGTATGTAAAAAAAGCAAATCGTTTTGATTTGCTTTTTTGATTTATTTAGTCAACGCGTTGTACATTAACTGCATTTAAGCCTTTTTTGCCTTCTTGCACATCGTATGATACTACGTCATTTTCGCGGATATCTTCTTTTAAACCTGATGCATGAACAAAAATTTCTTGTCCATTGTCTTCTTTAATAAATCCGAAACCTTTAGCTTCGTTAAAAAATTTTACTGTTCCTTTTTTCATTGTTGTTTTTGTTTGTTGTTCCGCGTTTACGGAACGGGTTATTAATTTTTAGTTTTTTGAAATCACGTGAATGACCTCAGTTTCTTTAAAGAGAAAAATGTAAAATAGACCGAATTGATAGAGGAAACTATAAACTGATTGAGATACAATCTTCTAATGAAGAGCACAAATATACGTCTTTTTTTAATAAAGTCTATTTTTTCTTTAAAAAAAATGATTATCCGACCATTGAGCCTTTTTTATAAACGACAAAACCCTTGATTATCAAGGGTTTTGTCGTTTTGGCTGTGGTACCTCGCGGGATCGAACCGCGGACACAAGGATTTTCAGTCCTTTGCTCTACCATCTGAGCTAAGGTACCAGCTCATTTAATCGGGATGCAAATGTATAAAATTTTTTATAATCACAAAAATAATTTTCGTTCTTCATTGCGTTATTTCGTAGTTTTGTGATATGCAATTAGTTATAGACATTGGAAATACAAGAATAAAGGCTGCACTATTTCAAAAGGACCAACTTTTAGAGTTCCTTGTATTTAAGGATTATCGAGAAGTGTTGGAGAGTGCTTTATTTAAAAATAACCAACCTATCAAAAATTGTATTGTTGCATCAGTTGTTGATGATATTGATGCATTTATTGATGAATTGGCTAAAAAAGTGAATGTTCTTGTTTTTACTTCTGAAACACCATTGCCAATTAAAAATCTATATAAAACAATAAGTACGCTTGGTAGTGATCGACTTGCTGCTGCTGTTGGTGGTGAATTTTTGTTTCCTGGGCAGGATATACTCATTATAGATGCAGGAACATGTATTAAGTATAATTTTGTGAATGAAAACAAAGAATACATAGGTGGCGCAATTTCTCCTGGTCTACAAATGCGGTTCAAGGCATTAAATACTTTTACTTCTAGATTACCGTTAGTAGAAGTTGATCTGAATTTTGATTCATTAATTGGTGTTGATACAAAAGGGAGTATTTTGTCAGGTGTTGAAATGGGGGCTATTGCTGAAGTGAAAGGGTTTATTGATGAATATAAATTAATATCACCTAATTTAAAATTACTGATTACAGGTGGCGATGTTAATTTTTTTGAGAAACGGCTAAAAAACAGCATCTTTGCAGATTCCTATTTAATTTTAAAAGGATTAAATAGAATTTTAAACTATAATATAAAAGAAGCATAACATATAAAGTATGAGAATTTTTTTGGAGCGTAAATTAAAAGCTGTTGTTGTTGCAATTTGGGTACTTTGTAATATTGCTTACGTTGGTAATGCACAAACAGCAACTTCGTCACCCTATTCACGATACGGTATTGGAGATTTAAATGGTAAGGGGTTTGCACAAGGTTTTGCCATGGCAGGAACACATATTGCAATGCAAAACGATTCATTGCCAATGTTTTTTATTAATACAGGAAATCCAGCATCTTATTCTAGTCTTCGACTGACGACAGTAGATTTAGGACTTAATTATTCGAGGTTACAATTACAAAATTCAACTGCAAAGTCAGTTTCACATAGTGCATCATTAGGTTATATTTCAATCGCTTTCCCTTTCAAAAAGTGGTGGGGCGGTAGCATTGGTTTGATTCCATACAGTAGTGTTGGTTATAAAGTGTCGGATCAGCAGAGTATTACAAATGTTGGAACAGTTGATTTTTTATATGAAGGAACAGGTGGTGTTAATCAAGCATATTTTGGAAATGGAATAAAACCTTTGTATGGTTTACCTCGTATGTTTACTCAATCTAAGAAGTATAAAGAATTAACTTCTAAGCGTAAGCCCGATTTAACAACTAAAACTCCAGAGGAATATATTGCAGATATCAGAAAAGCTACAGCTATTTACAAAAGGAAAAAATCGTGGCAAGCATTGTCTATCGGCTTTAATGCTTCTTATTTGTTTGGTAGTATTGAAAACTCTGGTCGCACTATTTTCCCAGGTAGCACATTTGCATTCAATACAAAAACAGCAACAATAAAACGTATAAATGATTTTTATTTAGATTATGGAGTACAACATGCTTTTGTTATTGATTCTATAAAAGGTAGAGTTTTAAAAGAAAAAGTGAAAATTATGTGGGGTGCTACATTTGCAACTCAGTCGAATTTAAGCGCTAAAATAGATAGCCTATCATACACGTATTTTAATAGTTCTAGTGGCTATGAAGTTGTAAAAGATACAGTTGTTAATGTTCAAGATGTAAATGGAGAAATTACATTTCCATTATCATTTGGTTTTGGCTTAGCATTTAAAAAAGGTGATAGATGGTTAGTTGCTGCAGATTATGCAATTCAAAACTGGAGTTCATACAAAGCATTTAATCAAACACAAGGTTTGAAAAATAGTATGCGTGTTGCATTAGGTGTTCAATTTGTACCCAATGCTAAAGCTACTGGACTAAATAATTATCATAAAAGAGTTTTGTATCGTGCTGGTGTTAGATATAACCAATCTGCTATTGAGTTAAAGAGTACTCCGCTTGTTGAGTATGCTGTGAGTGCCGGTGTAGGTTTGCCTGTTGGACGAAATTTCTTGTTGCAAAACTTTTCAATGGTAAATATCGGTGTTGAGTTTGGACAAAGAGGAACTATTTCGAATGGTTTAATTAAGGAGCAGTTTTTTAGAGCAACAATTGGATTTACAATGAACGACCGTTGGTTTGTTAAGCCTAAATTTGATTAATTTATAGTTTGATAATGTCTATTATTAAAATAAGCTCCATTAGTTCTATACTTATTTGTTCAATGCTTTTAGCATTGTTATATTCGTGTGAAAACGATATCGCCAAGGTGAATTCTGTAACAGCTTCAATTCAGCAATTATTACCTGTTGAATCGGGAAAGAATGTAGAAATCATGTACAGTGATTCTGCTCGACTACGCGCAAAACTGACAGCTCCTGAGTTGAATAGGTATGGTGGGAAAAAAGCATACATGGAATTGCCTAAAGGACTAGAGGTTTTATTTTTTAATGAAAAAAGGAAGCAGCAAACAAAACTAACAGCTAACTATGGAATTGGTTTCGATAATGGAAATCAAATGAGCAAAATGGAAGTAAAGAACAAGGTGGTTGTAATAAATGAAAAAGGAGATAAGCTAGAGACAGAGCATTTGATTTGGGATGCTGCAAAAAAAGAAATATATACAGATGAATTTGTAAAAATATCCACTAAAGATGAAGTAATTTGGGGTGATGGATTAAAAGCAAATCAAGATTTTTCCGAATATGAAATTACAAATGTAAAAGGGCAAATCGCTCTTAAAGACGAAGAATTTAACACAAAAAAAGATGAATAAAACATTAAAAGTACTCGAAATACTATGGTTAGTAATGGGTATAATTGGTATTGTGATGTGTGCCTATTTTATTACTGTAAAAGATAATGAAGGGGCAATCTATTTTCTTGTATTTACATTAGCATGCGGCTTAATGTATTCTATTCGCAAGCGCCAACGTAAAAAACACGAAGCGGCTCAACAACAATCAAAACCAATTTCAGAAAAAAAATAAAAATTGGAAACATCTGTCGTCATAATATTTTTAACGCTCATTGCATCTGCCTTTTTTTCAGGGCTTGAAATTGCATTTATAACTTCCAATAAACTAAGAATTGAGCTTGAAAACAAGCAAGGGAATTTTTCAGCTAAAATTTTATCTTATTTCAACAAATATCCTTCTCGTTACTTAGGAACAATGCTGTTGGGCAATAATATTGCGCTGGTAATATTTGGTATTTATATGGATGAAGAATTGCAACCTATTATCGGCAATTTTGTTACTTCTAGAATTGCAGTTTTGTTAATTACCACTTTTTTATCTACTATGTTTATTCTTGTTACTGCGGAGTACCTGCCTAAAAATTTATTTCGCATTAATCCAAATAAAACATTAACCCTTTTCTCTTTCCCTCTAACCATTGTTTATGGAATACTTTACCCATTTGTAATGGTCACAATCGGACTTTCTGAATTTATTCTAAAAAAGGTGTTTCGTGTAAAAATAGAAAAGGAGAACTCCGCATTCACCATGATTGACTTGGATAATTATGTGAAGGAAGGAACTGCAGCAGTTGAACGCAAAGCTGAGGTGGAGCATGAAATCCAAATTTTCCAAAATGCCTTGGATTTTTCGAGTATTAAGGCAAGGGAATGTATGATTCCTAGAACAGAAATTATTGCTTTGGATGTTAATTGCTCTATTCAAGAGCTAAAACAAAAATTTATTCAAACTCGACTTTCTAAAATTTTGATTTATTCAGACAATATTGACAATATTATCGGTTACGTATATTCTAAAGAGCTTTTTAAGCAACCTGAAAGTATTAAGAGTATTTTATTGCCAGTGAGCATTGTTCCCGAATCGATGGCGGCTAATGAAGTATTAACAGTTTTTATTCAGCAACACAAGAGTATTGCGATTGTTGTGGATGAATATGGTGGAACATCAGGAATGATTACAATGGAGGATATTATGGAAAAGATTTTTAGTGAAATAGAGAATGAACATGATAAGGAAGAATTGATTGAAAAAGTGATGGGAGAAGATGAATTTGTTTTTTCTGCTCGTCTAGAAACTGATTATATCAACCATAAGTACAATTTGAATTTACCTATTTTGGAAAATTTTGAAACAATAGGAGGGCTTGTGATGCATTATCATGAAAGCATTCCAGAGGTAAACGAAGAAATTAAAATTGATAATTTTTTGTTTACAATACGCATGGTTTCTAAAACTAGAATCGAAACGGTAAGTATTAAGTTGTTGCCGGTTGAAAATTAATAATGCAATAAAAACTGACATCCTTAGTTTTTTATTATAAAATTGAATAACTTTAGGGTATTGTAATGATGAAACTTAAATACATACCATTTTTAGTAGTGCTAATTTCACTTTTTACATCATGTGTAAAAGAGAAAGACTATCCACCTGAACCAATTATTGAGTTTGTTCAATATGTTAAATACGGATTAGACTCTGCAGATTGTATCATTTCTTTTCAAGATGGTGATGGCGACATTGGTAAATTGCCTGGCGATTCAGAAAGTCCAGATGATTTTAAAATGAAGTATTTATATAAAGGAACAGATAATTTATTTCATCCTTTTGATGCGATTGATTCTACATCAGTTATGGATACCTTGTATTATACCTACCGTGTACCTAATTTAACTCCGGATGGTCAGTACAAAGCATTGAATGGAGATATTATAGCAAAATTGAGAGTTCCACCTATTTATGTTCCAGGACATACAATTGTTAAATTTGAAATTAGTTTAACGGATAGAGCGGGACACAAAAGCAATGTTGTTACTTCCAACGAAATTACACTCCCATAATTATAAAATTTCCTTCAATTCAATTAAGGATCTTATTTCATGAGTAATATCTTCTTGATGTAAATGTTGATCCGGATTAAAATAGACTTGATGTATTCCTGCATTTTTAGCCCCTAGTATATCAGCATTTATACAGTCTCCAATCATAATACTTTTTTCTCTGGATGAGTTTGTTGCACTCAATGAATAATCAAAAATTCGTTTGTCGGGTTTTTTAAATCCAGCACGTTCAGAAGTGATTATTTCAGAAAAATAGTTTGCAATGCCCGAGTTGCTAAGCTTAATGTGTTGCACTTCTTCAAATCCATTTGTTATGATATGCAAATCGTACTTAGATTTCAAATAATCCAATACTTCAATTGTATGAGGGACTAAATTTGTTTTTAGAGGTGATAAATAAACGTAATCGTTACCAATGTTTTTTATTAATTCAACATCCGTGATTTCGTATTTTAACAATGCTCTGTTAAATCGTTCATAACGAAGCGTCTCTTGATTGATTGTGCCTTCTCTGTATTCTTCCCAAAGAAGGTCATTTATTTTGTAATACTCTTCAATAAAAGTGATGGGCGAACCAATTCCTTTTTCTGTTAATTTATATTTATCAATTAGCTCAATTAATGTTTCGTGCGAATTAATTTCAAAATCCCAAAGGGTTCTGTCTAAATCAAAAAAAACATGCTGATACATTAAAAAAGTAATTTGAAGGAAGCAATAGATACTGACCAAAAAAGGATTGAGCCAAACATGTATGCAATAATCTCTTGTTTGTTTTTAAAATAGCGAACAGCTAAAAAACAACCTAGTGGTATAGATAATAATAGTGGTGTTGCCAGTGAAATGCCAACAACTCCAAATCGTTTTTTTATAATAACAATAAGTTTGTTTTTGCGAGTAAATTTCTTTTTTACAACCTCAGGTTGTTTACTATCTTTTTTTGTTCTTTCCTTTTTTTGAAATTTTTAACAAGTGTATCACTCAAGAAAACAAAAACGATAACTCCCGTAAATCCTCCTAATGAAGTAACAACAACTGTTTCGAAAAAAGAGAAGCCCATCGCTAATGCCATTGGAACTGCACCGAATACAAATTTTACTGTACTTAATAAAAAAACAGATATTATTTCCCAGATTTCTTGTTGCAACTTGTTATAAGTTAAATTTTATTTCCGTAAGCTAAATCTCCGGCATCACCTAAGCCTGGAACAATGTATGCTTGAGCTGTAAGCTCTTCATCAACTGCTCCACACCAAATAGTAACATTTTCCGGTAAATGTTTTTTTACATAATCAACACCTTCTGTACTAGCAATAACAGACACAATGTGAATATGACGAGGTTTACCTCTTTGTAGTAAAGCTTTATAAGTTAAAACCATCGATGCGCCAGTAGCCAGCATCGGATCGCAAAGAATTAATGTTTTATCCGTAAGGTTAGGACAAGCCATATATTCTACTTGAATATCAAAACTTCCATCTTTATGATGTTTACGATAAGCAGAAATAAATGCATTTTCAGCTTTGTCAAAGTAGCTTAGAAATCCATTGTGAACAGATAAGCCTGCTCTCAATATTGTAGCAATTACAGGTTGTTCTTTTATTCTGGATACATTTGCAATTCCGAGCGGTGTGATTGTTTCACGGTTTTCGTAAACAAGTGTTTTACTTATTTCATAAGCCATAATTTCACCCATACGCTCCATATTTCTACGAAAACGCATACTATCTTTTTGAACTTTTTCGTCTCTTATTTCGGCTATGTATTCATTAAAAACCGAATTGCTGTTTCCTAAAATGTGTACCATGGTTGTAATTATTTTTTACCGCTCATCAATCTAATTAAAAGGGGTAATCTGTTTCTTTTCACTTGCAAATATACGGAATCTTTAGCACCAAAATTACGATTAAAGCTAGCAACTGTTTCAACGGAAGAGCCTCCAAAATCAAATTTTTCAAACTTTTGACTATAATTTTTGAAAATAAAATTCAGTAATAAGTACATTGCTCCAACTGATTTCCCCTCAGCGTCAGCGCTTCCTTTTAAAAATAAAATTTCAGTTTTAGATTTTATGAAAAATCCAGCTGCAATGAGTTTGTTTTGATTGTTTTGAATCCCTAGTATTATCCCTGAATTATTTTTGAGCGCTACTATCATCAAATTTTCTAGTGTGCTGTAATCTTCTTTGTTTAAACCAGTAAGCTCTTTTCCTTTATTGTTTTTAAATAAATCAACAACATCTTTTGGTTGAACATTTTCTGTAATAACTAATTGATGCTTTTCGGCTTTTTTAAGATTCCTTTTGGCGTCTCCTTTAAAATTATCTAATAACTGATCATAACTCTGCATTAATGATAGCGTTTGAAATAATCGTTCTTTTTTATTAAAATCAACGCGATTAAATAGGTTGTTTTCGTGAATACAAAATTCAATGTATTTAAAATGTTTAGGGATTGCATCAAAAAAATCAGAAACTAAATTTTCTGTAATACTCGTTTTTGAGTAAACACCTAAATATCTTGTAAATAGAGGTTGATATAGATATTGAATGGATAGTTTACTATTGGAAGCAAGAGGGAATACTGCTTCGTAATCATTTAAAATTAGTGCACTCCAATTGGGGCAAACCACATCAAGATACCACGAATAAACAAAAATGCTAGGAGAGGTGCTTGTTTGAATACAGGCGTCCCACTTTTTTTTGTCAATATTTTTTTGCTCTATGTAGTGTATCATTTCAAAAACTCGTTGCTAAATGTTGTGAATTGATGCTTGTCTTTGTTTTTGATTACAAAGCCCTCAATTTTTTGCAAAGATAATCGTGATAATGCTTTCGGGTGACCAATAATCACCATGTGATTTTTGTTTTTAGTTGAAAGCCTATTCAATGCTTTTTGAAGTAAGGTTGCATTGTATCCATCAACCGAAACAGGATTGTTAGTAAAATGAGTCAATAATTTTTTTCTATATCCAGGTGCTGGCATTGCTCTGCCATCGCCCAGAGGTTTATGTAAATATGGATTTTTTCGACCTAATAAAAATAATGTCCAAAAAAAGAGTGGAGAATTTTTAATGGAACTAATTGGTAATTCAGTGAACTGCCCATTTTTTTGTTCAATGTTTACATCATCTTCAAATGGATAGATGTCTTTATCAGGAGCGGCAGTAAAATCATATGCATACTCCCTCGATTCATATTTTCCATTTTTGAAAACACTACTATCGAGCGTTATACCGTTTTTAATAAATGCATTTTTAAACTTGTCAAAGGGCTGAATACACCAGCCTCCAGCTCTAAAGGAAAAGATGGGCTTATTCGTAATCGCAAAAAGAGCAGCTTTGTATTTGCTTACAATGGTGTTGATTTCTGTGTTGTTAAAATCGGATAATTTATATCGTTTTACATCAATGATCCATTTTGTTCCATTGTAAAAACTATCCTCCCAATGCGGATGTATGTGTAACTGTACATCGTGTCCTGTATCGGATAGATACTTTACCTGATTAGTAATTGCAAGATAATCCGTTTCCAGTTCAGGATATTTTTTTCTAAATTCATTTAGCTTAATAATAAATCCAATGTCTACAAAAAACACAAAGCGAACTCCATTTTTTTCCGCGATTCTGATCAGTTCATTTGTAGGATAGATAATACACTTCTCTACCGTACCATGGTTTTCACCAAAGTAAATTTCATAGTCGAGTGTAATGTATATTTTCATTTTAGCTTCCAAATGGAGTGTACATGGTTATTCCCTTTTCTGTGTAATTTTTTATCATTACTTCTAGCATTTTATTAGCATCTATCAGCATTGTTTTTGCTTCACCAACATTTCCATTTTGTAAAACACCTTCTTTTTCAAATAAAGGTTTAAGGGCATCACAATTTCGTTTAGCAGAATAGTCGGGATTATGAACTTTTGTTTTCATGCTTTGTTCTTTACCTTTTTCATCAATCATTTTTACTTCAAAAATGGTAGCATCATATACTGGATATTTAAAATCAACAGCATCTTCGAGTGTATGCAAATTGGTACATGCGCCATTTAGTGTTGTTCCGAGCATTAATATTTTTCCTCTTTTTGCACATAATTTTCGAAATGGAGAATGTTCATTGTAAGGCGTTAATTGTCCGAAATGCGAATTGGTATAATATTCAGCTAAAGGTCCTTTAGCACAAACAGAATCAGTTGGATGAAAACTTCTATAAACACCGTCCAGTTTTCTGAAATATTCCGTAATACTTCCCATTTGAGATGGTGTGTTTTTTATATCAAAAATTGGATGTTCTTCTAAATGTGTTTTGTTTCTTCCTTTCGCAGGAAATGTTGGGAATAAAAGTGTTCCTTCTTTTCCTATAACATCAAAGAGGGCATCAACAATAGTTGATGGACCACCTTCAACAAAGCCTATTTTACTTAAGCTACTATGAACTAGAACCGAATCACCTGATTTTAGACCTATTTTTTTAAAGTCTTCAATTAGTTTTTGTTTTGTAATACCTGTATTGTTTTTTTCTTGATCTAATAATTGTTTCTTGCGTTGATTTTTTTTCAACGTTTTTGCCCATTCAAGAACAAACTCAGGACTATATTTTATTAGAAATTGTTTTAGCATTTAGTTTGTAGCGTATTCTGCCATTTCTTCGTAAACTTTTTGCCATCCCAGCCATAATTTTTGATTGTTCAATGTATCATTATGCCATAAACTCATAAATTCACCATCTACTGCTTTTACTTCATCAATAAGTGGTTTTATTTTACTCATCGCATCTGCTGGTGAAATATTCATATAATATTTTAGTGTTCCTTCCATAATTGCAAATGGATGAATTTTTAATTTTGTTTCGAGTTCCATGTCCAAATCATAAAAATTGAATGGGGTACAAATACTAGCTCTGAATCCTACTTGCGATGCAAATCCCATTGTGTAATCATCTGTAATGTCAAGGTCAATAAGATTACGATATGTTTCTGGCAATGTTAATTTTAAAAAATGTTGCCTGCTTTTTGTTACATCTCTGTGCAATACTTTCGACAAACGACCAACCTCTTTTTTTAATTGTTCCTTGCTTTTATTTGAACCGTATGAAGGATGTATTCCCACTTCGGCATAGTCGCCAAGCATTTTTATTAATGATTGAAACTCTTTACTTTCAATAGGTAGGTTTTTATCGTTTACACCATAATCACCCAATAAAAAAAAGTAAACACTTTTAAATTTGTATTTTTTTAATATTTCTAATTGAAATTCGTAGGTGTCATAAGGGTCTTTTTCTAAGCCTAACAAAACTCTTGTACGTTGTTTGATTTCTTTAAAATCAAATTTCGATAATGATTTTAAATAGCCTCCCAAGCTTCTTGTGAAACCTTTTTCTCGGTACGCATAAGCATTGTCAATATCAATGGTGGAAGTGAATTGATATTTTTTTTGAGGGAATATCAATTCTGGATATTTGCTTTTTAAAATATCTTTAATCCATTTTGCCCAGCTGTTTACAACAGGTTTTTGTAAAAAGCCATTTTGAAATGCGAGACTATCTTTTGCGTCGAAGCGATCATGCTCGTCTCGTATATGTGGCAAATATTCTTCGTAACGACTTACTAAATAAAAGCTTGCAGCAAACACATCAAATGGTAAAGCGGAAGCTTTTCCTGTTGCAAAAAACACTTTGTGTGAATTATAGTCAAATAGTGAAATGTTTTGTTCCGTAATTCCACTTTCAAATAATAAATTTCGTGAAGTAAAAAAAACCTCACCACCAATGGGATTGAGGGTGTATGATAATTTTGGCAAATCAGACTTTTTAAAATCCTCTATATTATCAATAAGTGTAAAGTCAATTCCCAATATATCTTTAAAAAACAAGTTGAATGTATACTTGTTTCTATGAGTTATTTTATGTGTGTATATCAGTAGCACTTTAGTGTATGTGAGTTAAAATTTCAGAACAAATAAATTCCGATGCTTTTCCATTGCCAAAAAGTTTAGGGAATTGTAATTTTTTATTGTCTTTAAAATGACGATAGGCCTCAATTATTTTTTGCTCGTCAGCATCTGTTATTTTAGCGGATCCGCATTCAACTAATTCAACCCATTCAGTTTCTGAACGCAGTATAATACATGGTTTTTCAAAAAAGAACGCTTCTTTTTGAACACCTCCACTATCTGTTATTACTAGTTCTGCATTTTTTTCCAAGGCAATCATTTCTAAAAATGAAACCGGTGGAATTATTTTTATTAATTTATTTGTTTTTACTGTGCTGTATAATTCGGCATTTAAATTTTGTGGTAATAATTTAGCTGTACGAGGGTGTAAAGGCAATACCACCGTTATGTTGTTTTCTGTGGCTATTTTATTGATTGCCGAAAATAAAGCATTTAATCGCTCTGGTTCGTCTGTATTGTTATTGCGGTGTATGGTTGCAAGTATGAATTTTCCTTTTTCAATCGCATTGTCGGTTAGGATGGATGATGTGTTTTCAGCAACAGTCGAAAAGTACAAACTGTTATCATACATAACATCACCACAGTGATATATTTTGGGATTATCGAAAGTTGAAAGGTGCTTTGTTGTTTTCTTTAAATCCTTCTGCAAGCAAATTGGTGTATCCAACTTTGGTTGGTGAAAATAATAAGGTAGAAACATGGTCGCACATGATGCGATTAATTTCTTCGGGCATCGATTTGTTGAATGAACGCAACCCTGCTTCAATATGCACAACCGGAACTTGGATTTTTGATGCAGCAATGGCACCTGCTAAGGTCGAATTCGTATCTCCATACAACACAATTGCATTTGGCTTTTCTTTTAAAAGAATCTCTTCAATTCCTTCAATCATTGATGCAGTTTGCTTTCCATGGCTGCCAGACCCAACATTTAAGTTGTAATTTGGTTGAGGGATGTTGAGTTCATCAAAGAAAACTTGCGACATGTTTTCATCGTAATGTTGTCCAGTATGAACAATAACTTCGGTTATTTTTTCGGAATAACTTTTTTGAATAGCCCTGCTTAATGCAGCCGCTTTTATAATTTGTGGTCGAGCTCCTATTACGGTAAGTAGTTTAAGCATATTCCTGTTTTCTTTAATTTATTCTAAAGTATTCCTTCATCATTAAAGCTATAATAACCTTTGTCTGTTATAATGAGATGATCAAAAAGTGGTATATCCATTATTTTTCCAGCTTCTTTTATATTCTTTGTTATTTTAATATCAGCATCACTCGGGTTTAAATTTCCTGATGGATGATTATGGCTTATGATGATTGAGCTTGCTAAATTTTCGACTGCTGTTTTAAATATTATTTTAGTGTCAACGACTGTTCCTGCAACACCACCTCTGCTAATTAATTCTTTTTTAATTACAGCATTTGAACGATTTAAAATCAACAACCAAAACTCTTCGTGTGGTAAGTCAAGCATTATTGGTTTCATGATATCAAATACATCCTTGCTACAGGTTATTTTGTCTCGTTTAACCGTTTCAGTTTCCCTTCTTCGTCTACCCAATTCCAATGCAGCAACAATGCTAATGGCTTTCGCTTCTCCAATGCCTTTAAATTTTGTTAGGTCGCTAATTGATAACTTTCCTAATTCGTTTAAATTGTTTCCTGTACTTGCTAAAATTTTTTTAGAAAGTTCAACAGCTGTTTCATCTCTATTTCCAGAGCCAATTAATATAGCAATCAATTCTGCATCGGTCAAAACTTGTCGGCCTTTCCCGATTAGTTTTTCCCGAGGGCGGTCATCTTCTGCCCATGACTTTATTCCGAATGATTGTTTGATTTCTTCCATAAATTTTACTCGGTTAAAGATATAAAAAAAGGCTCCGCAGTTAAGCAGAGCCTTTATTTATTTCAAGTAAAATAATTAAAAAAAATTATTTTGTAAGTGCGTTCACTTTTTTAGTCAACTTCGATTTCAAATTTGACGCTTTGTTTTTGTGAATTACATTTTTTCTTCGCTAATTTATCTACCATAGCAATTACTTTAGGAAGTTTTTCAGAAGCTGATTTTTTAGAATCATCAGTTCTTAAATCCTTAATTGCATTACGCATAGTTTTAGCTTGGTAACGATTTCTTAAGCGTTTAGCATCGTTAGAACGTATTCTTTTGATACTTGATTTATGGTTTGCCATCTTTTTATTTATTAATGTCAGCCTTCACTGACAAGTTTAATTTCACTTTTTGTAGCCCGTAGGGGAATCGAACCCCTGTTTCCAGGATGAAAACCTGGCGTCCTAACCCCTAGACGAACGGGCCAATTATTTTTGGGAGTGCAAATGTATATTAAAATTCTATTTCTGCAAAAAAAATTGACAAAAAAATCTAAAATATTAATCTATCTCATCACTATCTGCCTGAAAACGAAAGCCTAAACGTTTTCCAGTTTTTATTTGCATGCTCTCACTTGCCGTTTGCATATCGAACACCGATATCTCTTTAATTGAGTCAAATGGAGGTGTATATAAGTCAAAATCAAGGCAATACAGGATTGCTGACTCTAAAATGGCTTTTATTTTCTCTTCTTCCAAAGTTGCATTAACAATATCGTTGTATAAAAAACCCAGCTGACGTTTCCCTTCAACAAAGAAATGATTCTCTTTATTAATGAAAATTCGACCAATAGCATAACCTAAGTCGTTGACTCTGTTGTATTTGAACGAATCGTTTAAGAAGTTGTAGATATTAATCAATCCGCAATAAGACCTGCTAATATCTTGTTTTACATACGAATTTTTCCAAATAGAGTGGTTTTTATCAAATTCGAACACATTCGTATGCATTACAAATATTAATAAATCGCCAGCAACACGTAACTCAAACTCGAATTCTCCTTTGTCTTTAAATTCTAGTATAAGTCGTTTGTCGATTACTTTTGCTTCCTTCTGTAAATCACCTATTAAGCTCTTCGCCACCGTTTTCAAGGTGTTGAATGCACTCAAGGTATTGTAATATACATCTTGCTTAAGGCTCGACTTTTCCTTAAGTGTTTTTACAATCAATTCGCGTGCTGATAGGTTTTCCATGTAGCTAAAGTATTAATATGCTTTCGCAAAAACAACTCGTTGTGTCGATGGTTTGCCTGTTAAAATACATTTACCAGCTTCTTGCTTATTGTTTAGTGGAATACAACGTATTGTTGCCTTTGTTTCTTCCTTAATTTTTTGCTCTGTTTCGCTTGTTCCATCCCAGTGTGCCATCACAAAACCTGGTGTTTCTTCTAATATTCGCTTAAATTCATCGTAGGTATCGGCAGTATATGTTCTTGTTTCGCGCATCGACAATGCTTTTTGATAAAGATTGTCTTGAATTTGTTCCAACAAATGTGCTACTTTATTTTCGATATCTGCTTGTTGCAAGGTTTCTTTCTCCATTGTATCTCTACGAGCAACTTCTACGGTTCCGTTTTCCAAATCTCTTCCACCAATTGCTATTCGAACAGGCACGCCTTTTAATTCGTATTCTGCAAATTTCCAACCAGGGCGCTGTGTATCACGATTGTCGTATTTAACCGAAATGCCCTTTGCTTCCATGTTTTTTTTCATTCTATGAGCTACTTCGTCTATTTGTGCTAATTGCTCTTCTCCTTTGTAAATTGGAACAATTACTACTTGGAAGGGTGCTAATTTGGGAGGTAATACCAATCCTTTGTCATCTGAATGTGACATGATTAAAGCACCCATTAAACGTGTTGAAACTCCCCAAGAAGTAGCCCACACAAAATCTTGTTTGCCTTCTTTGTTTGCAAACTTAACATCAAATGCTTTTGCGAAATTTTGTCCTAAAAAGTGCGATGTTCCTGCTTGCAAAGCTTTTCCATCTTGCATCATTGCTCAATGCAATAGGTTTCATCAGCGCCAGCAAAACGTTCATTCGGAGTTTTTAATCCTTTAATAACTGGCATTGCCATAAATGTTTCTGCAAATGTTGAATAAACGCCAAGCATTTTCTCCGTTTCTTCAATTGCTTCTGCTTTACTAGCATGTGCAGTATGCCCTTCTTGCCATAAAAATTCGGCTGTACGCAAAAATAAACGTGTACGCATTTCCCAGCGAACAACATTAGCCCATTGGTTAATCAAAATTGGTAAATCGCGGTACGATTGAATCCATCCTTTGTAGGTATTCCAAATGATAGCTTCACTGGTAGGGCGAACAATTAATTCTTCAGTTAATTTTGCTTCTGGGTCAACAATTAGTTTTCCTGGATTATTAGGATCCGATTTTAAACGGTAATGTGTAACAACAGCGCATTCTTTTGCAAATCCTTCGGCATTTGTTTCTTCTGCTTCAAACAAGCTTTTGGGCACAAATAATGGGAAATAAGCATTCTCATGTCCAGTTTCTTTAAACATCTTATCCAAAGCTTGCTGCATCTTTTCCCATATAGCATATCCATATGGTTTTATTACCATACATCCCTTTACAGCAGAATGTTCTGCTAAATCAGCCTTGTTTACTAGCTCGTTGTACCATTCGCTATAATTTGCTTCTCTGGTTGGTAATTCTTTACTCATAAATTTATGTATTGTGGTATAGTATTTGTAACTTTATCCTATGTATAAACGTTCGGCAAAAATAGAAAATAAACCTATGCCATTTTCGTTTGTCAAAATATAAATTGATTTAATCAGCATCCCCATATTATTTAATAATCTAAATAATGAAAAAGTATTTAGCAATCTTGGTTTTATTCGCATCCATCTTTTCGGCATGTACTACACCAAGCGGATTAACATCAAAAAGTTACGAAGATGATATTTATTATTCTTCGAAAGATGCTGTTGCCGACAAAGAAAAAGCAAGAGTAGCAGCAGCTCAAGCGAGAGCAAAGGCGGAAGCCGATAAACTTGCTGCTGAACAAGCACAACAATCGTCTACTAATGATGATTACTATTCATCAAAAAAACAAGTAGAGGTTGTTCAAGAGGAACCATTCAATCCAGACGATTATTATGATTATGAATATGCTACTCGTTTAAGACGATTCCACAACGATTGTGGTAGTTATGGGTATTATGATAATTACTACACTAACTCTTACTGGTATAGTGGAAATCCTTATAACTATGGCACAAGTGTGTATATGGGTTATAATTTTTTGGGGCCGAGCTATGTAGCTTATAGTTATTATCCAAGTTATTCATGGTATTCTAGTTATGGTTGGGGCTACGACCCTTGGTATAATCCTTATGGATATTACAACCCCTATGCGTACAATCCATACGGTTATTATGGATATAATCCATACATGAATGGATATTATAATGGTTATTATAATGGGTATTACAATGGTTATTACGACAATAACTATTTCAATAGTTATGATAATAACAGCTACTATTATGGACCACGACAATCATTTAGTTCAAATAGTCGTTCCACATCACAACCATCGCTTGCTAGCAGATATGTAACTGCAATTGAAAAGGAAACAGCTAAACCATTTGAGGCTACAATGGGCAGAGATAATAATCCGTATGCAGCATCAACAACTGTAACAGATTATATGTCTAAGCCTAACAAGCCAACATCAACACCAAATCCAGGCTTTAAGCCTGTAAATCCATCTGTTAGACCTGATAAGTCAGATGGCTATACACGTCCAGAAAATACAAATGCAAAAGATGACTATTATTCGAAACCAAATAATAAACCAACGGATTCAAAGCAAATCAAAATAGATGATACAAAACCTTCTAAACCAACTTATCAAAACGATAAACCACGTGATAACGATTCTCAAAACAAGCCTCAACAGCCTGTTTATGACCAGCCGAAACCACGTACGGAGCAGCCGAAATTTGACATGCCTAAAAGTACACCATCTCCTTCTGTGCCACGAAGCAACAGTCCTAGCCCAGCTCCACAACCTCGTAAACGATAATCTATACTAGTCAAAATGATAAGCGAATAACTAATTCGCTTATCATTTAATTAATATTCTATAAAATGAAAAAATATATTTTAACTTTAATGGTAATGCAATTTTTTGCATCGCTTTCATTTTCTCAAAATGATATTGATGCCATGCGTTATTCCCAGCTTACTTTTGGTGGTACAGCTCGTTTTGCTTCAATGGCAGGCTCAATGGGTGCTCTCGGAGGTGATATTTCTACTTTGAGTTTTAACCCCGCTGGAATTGCTATTTTTAGAAAAACAGAATTGTCAATCACTCCTTCTGTTTTCTCACAAACAACAACATCTAATTACAATAGTTCCATTACGTCCGATCAAAAATTAAATTTCAACCTTGGTAATATTGGATTGGTTGCGAGTTTTCAGCTAAATGAAGAAAAAAGCAAAGGCTGGGTTTCACTTAATTTTGGTTTAGGTTATAACCGAACGAATAGTTTTCATTCAAGAAGTATTGTAGAATCATACAACACTACTAGTTCGTTGTTGGATGTTTTTGTAGCAAATGCAAATGGTCACCCTGATACCGATTTTGATGGATTTTCTACAGGATTAGCATGGAAAGCTTGGTTGATAAATCCAATTGCAGGCGATTCGTTGAATTATAATCATGTGATTTCGAATTATGGTGAGTTACAACGAAAGTCGGTAGAAACAAGAGGTTCTATGGGAGAAACAGCAATTAGTTTTGGTGGTAATTATAAAAATAAATTGTTTTTAGGAGGTACAATTGGTGTTGTACGTGTTCGATATAATGAGGAATCTGTTTATGAAGAAATAGATGAGAAAGATACCATCGCGAATTTTAAATCCTTTTCGTACACACAAAATTTGAATACACAAGGCAATGGAATCAATTTGAAGATTGGGTTTATTTACAAGGCTACCGACTGGTTTAGAGTTGGCGGTGCTATCCATACACCAACTTCAATTATACTAAAAGATGAATATAGTAGCAGTATGAAATCTGATTTGGAAGGCAATAATAAGTATGACGAAGCATCGGAAAATGGAGTGTTTGATTATGCTGTTACTACGCCATTTAGAGCGATAGCAAGTGCTGGTTTTATTATTAATAAAATTGCGGTGTTAAATGCCGAATATGAATATGTTGATTACAGTGATGCTCGTTTGAGTTCCAACCCAAATGTTTTTGCAGAAGTGAATACTATGATTCGTTCAAACTACACATCTACGAATAATTTACGTTTTGGTGGTGAAGTTCGTTTAGATCCTTTTGCCGTTCGATTAGGCTATGCACTTTATGGTAGTCCTTTTAAAAATGGAGAGAATAAAAATGCAACACGCTCGAGTTATTCTGCAGGTGTTGGTTTTAGAGAAAATAATTATTTCTTAGACTTTGCTTATGTGTATACCATGTATAGTCAAAATAATTATTTGTATAACCCAAGTATAACAAATGCTGTTGAAAATAAATATACCAATTCCAGTTTTATGCTTTCGCTAGGTGTAAGGTTTTAAATTAAGGTATAGCAAAGAATTCCTTTTAACAGCAATATTCCATCAATCCCTGCAGTGTAGTAATACTCATTGCGGGGATTATTGTTTTTGAGAATAAATAGAGTACAAGCTAAAAACACAATCAAATTGATTGTAAAGATGATTGAATCGACTTCAGTTATAATTAAGAATGTTAAGTACAGTAGTGAAAAAATGAATGCTATTAGATTAACACGTTTTGATCCAAACAAAACTGCAAGTGTTTTTATGTTTTCTTTTTTATCAATTTCAATATCTCTATTGTCGAATGGTAAACAGATTGCTGCCATAAAGCAAAAGCCCGAAAGCGTGTAAATGAAATTTAAGGATGAGAAAATAGTGTTCGACAATAAAATTGGAATGATATAGCATGTTTGCTGTCCAGACCAAAACTAAAATGAAAATTTTTAACAGCGTAAATTTTCGTAGTTGAACAGATGGAAAAAATAGCCTATGCTTAGAATGCAAAGTGGAGAAAGGTAAAGGATTGCTTTTTGTCGCAATAAAACAAGCTTGACACAACTCCGATTAATCCTATCATTGCTAAGGCTATAATTGTTTTTTTGATTTTCAGAAATCCATTTTCTTCGAACAGATATTGGTTGAGAGTTGGTAGGTGTTTTGTAAAATATCCGTTGAAAATTATAGATAAAAAGTGTTGAAAAAAATACAAGAATAGAATAACTGATAGGCAGATTAAGTTTTAGCTCAATGATAGTAGATTGAGTTAGAAAAAAAGCCCCTAAAGCAATGTATATATTGCCGAAAAGTAAAAAGTTAATAAAGCGTTTAATGCTGTTCATGCTAAATTTCCGAAAGGAAATTTTATCAATTTTTATTTTATGATTTCGTTGCCTGTGCTTTTTAATACACCATAGGTGCCAAGCCCAACAACAAGTCCAACACCTCCGCCAATCATGGATTGGAATTTCCGTTTTTTTCTAGCCACTCTTTCATAGCCCATGATGTAGGCATCTTGTTTTAGGTATTCAATGTTGGAAACTGTGCTGTGTCTTATTTTTACTTTTGGTAATCCCGATAATGCAATAAAAGCAAATGGTGGTATTGGACAAAAAAAGCTACCTGTTAATCCCGATGCTAATCCTAGTGCCAAGTTTCCATAAAGTGCTCCCGGAGATTTGAATCCTTTTTCAGCATCTTGTTCACCTTTGATGTAATACCTCATCTCCTCTTCCGTAAATTCATTGCCAACTAATGTATCGTAAACATATAAAACTTGTTCTCCAGAGGCATTTTTAATGGAGAAAATACGATCATTTTCGATAACAATATTTTTGCCCGGTTTTTTAGGTCTTTTATAGTAGTAACACCATTGGTAGTATCAACAATAGTAGAGATAATAGTTGTTCCATTCAATAATAATAAAGTATCCTTTTGTTCTTGAGCTATCGAAATAAAAGAAATACAGATAGTTGCGAATGCGATGATGCTCCTTTTAATCATAAAAATCATGTTTTATTTATCAAATATAACCATTCTGAAACATACGGACTGTTTATTTGTTTGTTTGTTAATAAAATGAGAAAAATAAAGTTCTTAAATCCGTATATTTGTGTCCCTAAAACAAAAATCAAAAAATGATTACTACTGATAAATTTGTGAACCGCCATAACGGTCCACGTGCAAATGATGTTACAGCAATGCTTGCTAAAATAAATGTAAGTTCTGTAGACGAATTAATTAACCAGACGATACCTTCTGCTATACGTTTGAAAGCTCCTTTGAATTTACCAAAAGGAATGACGGAGTATGCGTATCATAAGCACTTAAGAAAATTAGCATCAAAAAATAAAGTATTTAAAACATACATAGGATTGGGGTATAACAATACAATTGTACCTCCAGTTGTTCAACGAAATATTTTAGAAAATCCAGGCTGGTATACCGCTTATACTCCTTATCAAGCAGAGATTGCACAAGGTCGATTAGAAGCGTTGTTAAACTACCAAACCATGATTATGGATTTGACGGGAATGGAAATTGCAAATGCATCTTTGTTGGATGAAGCAACTGCAGCAGCAGAAGCAATGACCATGCTTTATAACAATCGTTCGAGAGATGCTGTTAAAAATGGCGCAACTAAATTTTTTGTTTCAAATGAATGTTTTCCTCAAACGATTGATTTATTAAAAACACGTTCAACTCCTTTGGGGATTGAATTAATAATAGGTGATTGGAAAACACAAGTGTTGGATGCTAGTGTTTATGGAGCATTGCTACAATACCCAACAATTGATGGAATAGTAAATAACTATGCTGATTTTGTTAAAAATGCAAAAACAAATGGAATAGCAATTGCAGTTGCAGCTGACGTTTTGAGCTTAGTGATGTTAACACCTCCGGGCGAGTGGGGTGCGGATGTTGTTGTTGGGAATACACAACGTTTCGGTGTTCCGATGGGGTATGGTGGACCTCATGCAGCATTTTTTGCTTGTCGCGAAGAATACAAACGCATTTTACCAGGTAGAATCATTGGCGTTTCTGTGGATGCACAAGGAAACCCTGCATTGCGCATGGCTTTGCAAACTCGTGAGCAACACATTCGTAGAGATAAAGCAACATCAAATATTTGTACAGCACAAGCATTGTTAGCGATTATGGCAAGTATGTATGCTGTTTATCATGGTCCGCAAGGATTAAAAGGAATTGCTGAGCAAGTGCATTTGTCGGCTGTTGCATTAGCAACCGAATTGAAAAAATTAGGCTATACAGTTCAAGAAGGAGTGTATTTTGATACCATTAAAATTAATGGAACAGATAACGCAAAAATTAAGCAGTTAGCAGAAGCGGCACAAATTAATTTCCGCTACACAGATTCAGGATTATCCATATCGTTGGATCAAACAACAGATGCTGATGATTTGAATGCTGTTGTTGATGTGTTTGCAAAAGCTGCAGGAAAACAGGGAGCAATATTAACGCAAGAAAATGTTTTTGCAGGAAAGTCGATTGTTTCAGTTCGTAGTTCTGCAATTTTAGCTCATCCAATATTTAATATGTATCATTCTGAATCAGAGATGATGCGTTATATTAAACGTTTAGAGAACAAAGATTTATCATTGACACATTCCATGATTTCCTTAGGCTCTTGTACTATGAAATTAAATGCAGCATCTGAATTAATGCCTATTACTTGGCCAGAGTTTGCAAATATTCATCCTTTTGTACCTGTTGATCAAGCAGCTGGATTTATTGAAATGATAGACGATTTGGATAAATCATTAAGTGAAATTACAGGTTTTGCAAAAATGAGTTTTCAACCAAATTCTGGTGCTCAAGGGGAGTATGCAGGTTTGTTGGTAATTAAAGCATACCATGAATCAAGAGGAGATACTCACAGAAATATTGCATTGATTCCTACATCTGCACATGGAACAAATCCAGCAAGTGCTGCAATGTGTGGGATGAAAATCGTGTTGGTTAAATGTGATGAAAAAGGAAATATCGATGTGAATGATATGCGTGAAAAAGCAGTTTTACACAAGGATAATTTAGCATGTTTAATGGTTACTTACCCAAGTACACATGGTGTATATGAAGAAAGCATCATTGAAATTACCAATATTATCCATGAAAATGGAGGACAAGTATACATGGACGGTGCAAATATGAATGCACAAGTAGGTTTAACAAGTCCAGGAAATATTGGCGCAGATGTTTGCCATTTGAATTTACACAAAACATTTGCTATTCCTCACGGTGGAGGCGGTCCAGGGATGGGCCCAATTGGAGTAGCAAAACAGTTAGTGCCATTTTTACCATCACATTCGGTAGTTAAAACAGGTGGGGAAAAAGGTATTCATGCAGTATCTGCTGCTCCATTTGGAAGTGCATTGATTTTGTTGATCTCTTATGGGTACATAAAAATGTTGGGTGGTGATGGAGTAACAGAAGCAACTAAAATTGCTATTTTGAATGCAAATTATATTAAAGAACAATTAGCGGGTCATTATCAGACATTGTATAGCGGTAAAAATGGTCGTTGTGCACATGAAATGATTTTGGATTGTGTTTCATTTAAACGTGAGGCAGGAATTGAGGTTGGAGATATTGCAAAACGTTTAATGGATTATGGTTTCCATGCTCCAACAGTTTCTTTCCCAGTTCACGATACATTGATGGTTGAACCAACAGAAAGTGAAAGTAAAGAAGAGTTGGATCGTTTTTGTTCTGCTATGATTTCTATAAAAAATGAAATTGATGAGATTATTGCTGGGAAATCAGATAAAGAAGATAATGTAATTAAAAATGCACCGCATACAGCTAAATCTGTTATCACAGATGATTGGAATCATGCATACAGCCGCGAAAAAGCGGTTTATCCATTAAAATGGGTAAAAGATGCTAAATTTTGGCCAAGCGTAGCTAGAGTTGATAATGCACACGGTGATAGAAACCTAATTTGTGCTTGTCCTCCGATTGAATTTTATGCCGATGCAGAACTTGTATAATTTTGGCTGAATAGCTTTGAAAAATCAGATTCAATTCGTATATTTGTAATATCATCGAACAAAATGATAAATAATTAATAACTTAAATAATAAAAAATGAAAAAAATCTACACTTTAGTAGCTGCTTTTGCTGTTGTTTTATCAGCAAACGCACAAAACAAAGCGGTTGGAACATCTGCTGCAACAGTTCACAAAACAAACAAACAAATCAGAGTAATGCCAATGCCTGCTGAAAGAGCTGGTGGTGATACATTAATGTGGTTACCTGCTCCAGGTGTATTTTTATCAAATGCAGCTGATCAAACGGCTTTCGACTTAGTTACTGAAGATATTGATGGTTTACCAACTAACAATGCTGGTTTTGGTGATGATTGGGGATTGGTATTTTCTGACAATATTGATGTAAATGGTTCTAGTCAACTTACTGATGACAACTGGTATTTCCCATGGGAAAATCCAATTTAGCTGGTGGAACTGATTCAGCATTCTTTTGGCGTGCAACTTCTTGGTTTAATCCAGCAGGAACAGCTAACAATTGGATGATGATGGGTCCTATCACAATTCCAGCTAATGGTGCAACTTTGTCTTGGTTTGACAGAACAAATCCTGCATACAGAGATGGTTACAAAGTTTTTGTTCAATCAACTTCTACTGTATCAACTCCTGTAACATTTGCTGATTTCACAGGTACTGCTATCTATACAAAAACAGATGCGTATCCTTCACCAACTTATACAACTGATACAACTTGGGTGTTAAGAACTGTAGCTATTCCAGCATCAGTAAATGGTCAACAAATTCATATTGCATACCAACACAATGCAAATGACATGGATGTATTGTATTTAGATAATATTTATGTTGTTGAAAACACAGTTGGTGTTAACGAATTTGTTAACGGTGCAAAATTCTCACAAAATGCTCCAAACCCTTTTGGAACAGTAACTTCAATTAGCTATGAATTACAAAATTCAGCTAAAGTTACATTAAACGTTTATGATGTAACTGGTAAAAAAGTTATTGAACAAAATCAAGGTGATTTAGCTGCTGGTAAGCATTCAGTAAAAGTAAATGCTGAAAATTTAGCTGCTGGTGTATATTACTATTCTTTGAAAGTAAACGAAAATGTTACTTCTTCAATGAAAATGGTAGTTGTTAAATAAGCTGTTTAACTAATTTTTATCAGAAGCCCCCTTCCATTTTGGAAGGGGGCTTCTGATTTTAGAGCTGGAATCGGAAATTGTTTTTTTGGAATTAATAATTTAACTTTGGTAAAATTAATCTAAAACTCTAATCTATCTTAAAAATGAAAAAAATTTACTTATTCGCAGCAGCAGCATTGTTTGGCTTTGCAGCATCTGCACAAAATGCACCTTTAGGGCATGCTGTAGTTAAAGGAACAAAAGCAATTCCATTTAACAAAGCAACAACTGGTGAACGTTTAGCTTGTCCTGATACAGCGGGAGCAGGTTTAATCAGTTTCTCTGGTGGAAATCCAGAATTTTTACCTGAATATGCTCCAACAGGACAATCATTAATTTTTGGTTATTCTGGTGGTGGTTATGTTTATGGTAACAACGTATCAACGTTATTAAAAACATGTGCTCAAGGGTATAGTAATTTAAATGGAGCACAATTGCATGTTACAGATTTAATGGTTGTTTTTGTTGCAAAAGAGCGTGATTTAGCAGGTTCTTTAACTTCAAAAGTTACTTTTAAATTATACGATGTTGCTGCAAACAGATCTTGTAATGGAACAGGTGCAGTTAATACAACTACATTAAATTTCAATGGTCCAGCTGCTACAGTTAAGGCATCAGCTGATTTATTATTTACAGATATCGATACAGGTGATGTAAATGGATTTAATATCATCAATATTCCATCTGAGCCAACTTTCAACGGTGACTTTGCTATTGCAATGGAAACTGCTGGTTTAGCTGCTGGTGATACTGCAGGTTTATTGTGCGATGATGTAAATTCTGCTGCTAACTTAGATTACGCTTGGCACTATGTTGCTGGTGGTTACAACAAGTGGATGGTAACTGACAACATTTTCTCTGCAACAGGAACTGGTGATGTTGATAATGACATCGCAATTTTCCCAATCATTTGCTCTGGTCCAGGAACTGGAATCAACGAATTTGTTAACGGAATGAAAATGAATGCATACCCAAATCCTGCTAATGAAAAAACAGTTATTGAGTATACATTAGAAAAAAATTCTTCTACAGTTAGCTTATTGATTTTTGATCAATCAGGTCGTAAAGTAATGGAGAACAAATACAATGACCAAACTGCTGGTACTTATAAAGTAAATATCGAAAGCATTCATTTAGCTGCTGGTGTTTATTTCTACCAATTAAGATCAAATGGTGGTATTGTTACTTCTAAATTTACAGTAGCAAAATAATCATTGATACTATAAAATAAAAATCCCATGCTTTTCAGCATGGGATTTTTTATTTTATAGAAGTAATACTAAGCTTTTTCGCTTCCTGCAGTAGCATGCAGCAGCCATTCCACCCATATCACGATCAAAGAAATATAAGCCACTTGCATCTTTTCCAATTAGCTTTAATTTATCCAATACTTTACGAGCCAATGCTTCTTCTTCAATTTGTTCAGAAACATACCATTGTAAAAAATTATGAGTAGTATAATCCTTTTCTTTTAAACATACCTCTACCAAGGCATTAATCTCATTTGAAACCAATACTTCATGCTTTAATACTTCTTCGAAAACAAATTGTACCGATTTGAATTTTTGTGGCTGCCCTTTTAAAGCTGGAATAAGTGCCTGTCCACCTCTCTCATTTACATATTTAATGAGTTTTAGCATGTGCTGACGTTCTTCATCGGCATGTGTGTATAAAAAAGCGGCAACTCCTTCTAAGCCTTGTGTTTCTGCCCAAGATGCCATTGCTAAATAATATTGTGACGAAGATGCTTCTAAAGCAATCTGCTCATTTAATGCTGTTTCTACTTTTTTAGTTACCATTTTTTAGTGTTTTTTGTATTAATAAAACAAAGTTAAGGTATTTTTTGTTTTTCAAAATTAAAAATCTACTTCTTAATGCCTTCTATTTTCAGTATCTTTGGTATAATTATAAATGCGTTTAACCGTTTGGTATAAAGATGCACGCAAACTACAATAGCTTAATTAATAAACTAGACGAATTTATTCGTAAGTACTACAAAAATCAATTGTTAAAAGGATTGATTTACAGTACTGCTTTGCTGTTGGTTAGCTTTATTGCTGTTACACTTCTAGAGTCAGCTGCACATTTTAATTCTACCATTCGTACTATTTTATTTTACCTGTTCCTTGTTTCTAGTACTTTCATTTTAGTTAAATACATTGTTATCCCTGTTTTAAAATTATATCGATTCGGGAAAATTATTTCATATAAAGAAGCTTCTTCTATTATTGGCATGCATTTTACAAATGTTCAGGATAAACTTCTAAATGTATTACAACTTCAAGAGCAATCTATTAATAATAATGACTATACGAGCCAGCTTGTTGAAGCAAGTATCAATCAAAAAATTAGTGAATTAAAACCAGTGGCATTTAGCTCTGCAGTTAATTTTTCTGACAATAAACGCTATATCAAATACGCTTTAATTCCTTTCTTATTTATTGTTGTTTTGTTGTTCGCTGCTCCCAGTTTAATTACTGATAGTACAAAACGTTTGGTAAAACATGCCGACTATTTTGAGAAAGAAGCTCCTTTTCAGTTTGTAATAACGAATGAAAATTTAAAAACTGTTACTCAAGAGGATTATGAATTAAAAGTAAAGCTTATAGGAGACGAAATTCCCGAGAATGCATTTATAGAAATTGATGGCAATGAGTTCAAATTAGAAAAAGAAAACATTGTCAACTTTAATTATATTTTTAAAAATGTGCAGCAGAATGTGGTATTTAAATTGTTGGCCGATGGTTTTCAATCAAAAGAATATGAGCTGGTAGCATTACCGAATCCTGTTTTGTTAAATTTTGATATAGCACTTCATTATCCAGCTTATTTAAATAAAAAAGATGAGCAGGTTAAAAATACGGGCGACTTAATAGTTCCGACAGGAACAAGAGTTAGCTGGAACTTTACAACTCAAAACACAAAACAATTAAAACTGAATTTTGCAGATACAGCTTTTTCTATAGCACCAACTTCTGAAAATAATTTTTCTCATTCATTAAGATTGTTTAGCGATAAAACATACTCCATAACCACATCCAATAGTTTCCTAAAAAGTAAAGATTCGGTAACATATACAATTAATGTAATCCCCGATGCTTATCCACAAATTAATTTTGAAGAACGAAAAGATAGCACGTCAACTAAACGCATTTATTTTAATGGTTCTATAAAGGACGATTATGGTTTTTCGAAACTTACATTTAGTTATCGTTTTATAGTGAACAATGATTCTGCTATAACAGATAAGTATAAAAAAATAACAACCAATTCAACTACAATTGATATTAATAAAGTAATTACCCAAGAAGCCTTTTTCCATTATTGGGATTTGAACCAATTAGAAGTTGTGCCAGGTGATCAAATTGAATACTATTTTGAAGTATGGGATAATGATGGTGTTGTTGGAAGTAAATCTACGCGCTCTCAAAAAATGATTTTTAAAGCTCCAACCTTGAATGAATTGGAGGATAAAACTGAAAAAAACAATGATAAAATAAAAGAAGATTTACAAGAGAGTATTAATCAAGCGAAAGATGTTCAAAAAGCACTAAGTGATTTACAGCGTAAGCTTGCAGAGAAAAAAACACTGACATGGGAAGAGAAGAAAAAAATGGAGGAGCTTTTAAATAAACAAAAAGAGCTTCAGAAAAAGGTAGATAACATTAAGAATGAAAACAACCAAAACCTTCAACAACAAAATGAGTACAAGCAGCCCAATGAAGAAATGCTTGAAAAACAAAAGCAATTAGAAGAGTTGTTTGATAAGGTGATGACACCTGAGATGAAAGAGAAGTACAATGAGCTTCAAAAGTTGATGGAGAAGATGGACAAGGACAAGATTCAAGAGGCATTGGAAAAGATGAAGCTTGATAACAAAGATTTAATGAAAGAGCTGGATCGTAATTTGGAAATATTTAAGCAGTTGGAATTTGAGCAAAAGCTTCAAGAAAGCATTGATAAATTAGATGAACTTTCGAAAAAGCAAGAAGATTTAGCTAAAAAAACAGAAGAGAAAAATGCTGATTCGAAAGAGCAAAAGGCGAAGCAGGATGAGTTGAATAAACAATTCGAAGATGTAAAAAAGGATTTGAAGGAATTGGAGAAGAAGAATGCAGAGCTAGAAGAACCTCAAAAAATGGAGGATACAGAACAAAAGCAGCAGGACATACAGAAGGAAATGCAAAATAGTAGTGAGCAACTACAAGGGAATCAGAAAAAAGAGGCTGCAAAATCTCAAAAAAGTGCTGCTCAAAAAATGCAGGAGATGAGTAAAGAATTGGCAGCAATGCAAGCTCAGGAAGCTCAGGAGCAAGCAGCTGAAGATATGAATAAAATGAGAGATTTGTTGGAAAACCTAATTCAACTTTCATTTAATCAAGAATCATTAATGGGCGAATTGGCGAAAGCAAAACCGAATGACCCTCAGTATTTTAAAATCAATCAAAAACAAAAAAAATTACAGGATGATAGTAAAATGATTGAAGATAGTCTGTTGGCATTGAGTAAGCGTGTTCCACAAATTAAATCGGCAGTTAATAAAGAGATTAGTGCTATCAATATGAACATGGAAAAGGCTGTTGCTGAAATTAAAGAATCGCAGACACCAGCTTACGATGGTAAAAATCATAAACAAGAGGCACAAAGTAGGCAGCAGTTTGCTATGACATCCATCAATAATTTAGCATTGATGTTAAATGAGGCATTGAGCCAAATGCAGGCGCAAGCAAAAAGCCAGAAACCTGGAAGCGGAAGTTGTAATAAGCCAGGTGGAAACGGCAAAAAACCTTCTATGGCGAATTTGCGTCAAATGCAGGAGCAATTAAACAAGCAAATTCAAAAGATGAAGGAGGGGCTCGAAAAAGGAGGAAATAAACCAGGACAGAAACCTGGGATGGGAATGGGTGGTATGAGCCAGGAAATTGCAA
Source organism: Bacteroidota bacterium (assembly GCA_016707685.1). Taxonomy (GTDB): domain Bacteria; phylum Bacteroidota; class Bacteroidia; order 2-12-FULL-35-15; family 2-12-FULL-35-15; genus 2-12-FULL-35-15. The sequence goes on along the minus strand of JADJHE010000004.1, from coordinate 63,754 downwards.
AATTAGCGGCTCAACAGGAGGCAATTCGTCAAGAACTTCAAAAAATGGCCGATCAAATCAATAAAGATGGAAAAGGTTCGGGTAATATGAGCAAATTGGCCAAAGAAATGGAAGAAACCGAGACCGATTTAGTAAATAAATTGATTAGTCCGGAGACAATGAAGCGCCAACAAGAAATTTTAACTCGCCTTCTAGAGCACGAAAAAGCAGAGAAGGAGAGGGAAATGGATGAAAAAAGACAATCAAATGAAGCAAAAAATGAAAATTTTAGTAACCCTAATCAATTTTTTGAGTATAACAGACTGAAACTAAAAGAAACGGAACTACTAAAAACGGTTCCACCGTCATTAAATCCGTTTTATAAGTCAAAAGTTAATCAGTATTTCAATAACATAGATAACTAAGATGGTACTTGCCGAAAATCAAAAAATTAGAATTAGCTCTAAAGCTGAAAATATTATTTTGGTAGAAAAATGATTGAAGACGTTTGTGACGTTTTTAACATTAGCGAAGATTATTATGGTAATATACTTGTAGCCTTAACCGAAGCGGTTAATAATGCAATTTATCATGGCAATCAAGCAAACCCAAACAAGAGTATTGATATTTCTTTTAAATCGCATCCAGATCATGTTTCGTTTATTGTAAAAGATGAAGGTGCAGGATTTAATCATACATCTTTGCCTGATCCAACAAATCCTGAGAATATTGAAAAGCCGAATGGAAGAGGTGTTTTCTTAATGAAAAATTTAGCCGACAAGGTTACGTTTGAAGACAACGGCAGCAAGGTGATTTTAGATTTTAATATATCAGCCAATTAGATATACATTATACACTGTTTTTACTACTCAACAAACTACTTACGAGCAACATTAATTGTTGCTCGTTTTTTTATGCTTGTTCTTTAAGTAGTAGAGATACAAGTTTATCAATCGGTAAACTAAATTGCTCTTCCGTCAACTCTTTTATGGATAACCATCTGAAAGCTTGCGCCTCATCGATGTGTTCTTTAAAATCAAAGGGTGTGCTTGTCGTTTTTAAATTAAAGCTATTCCCTTCCTTAACAATATAGTAAATGCTGATTATTTGATGGCTTGGATTGTAAGCCGATTGCTGAAAAAAATCAGTTGTATAGAAATGTCTCACGACCTCAATATCATTATTCGTCTCTTCCCTAAATTCTCGTTTCAAGCAGTCGATAATTCCTTCGCCAAACTCTAATCCTCCTCCCGGAAATTTTGTTATATAATGTCCTTTTATGATTTCATCGCTTATTAATACTTGATTGAAATCGTTTATTAATAGACCATATACACGAATATTGAATCTTGAAATTTGCATTTTGTAATATTTAAAAATAAAATTGGTTACATTTGTAAAAGTAAATGAAAGAAACGTTTAAAAAATATTGTTCAATAATTTTCTTATTTCTTTTTCTATTCCCTTTGGTAGAGAAAGAGATTCATGCTATTGAACATGCCGATGACGTTCATTGTTCAGCTTCTGACAAACATTTTCATGAATTAGAGCATTCTTGTTCTATTTGTGATTATACTTTTTCTTCCTCAGCAGATTTAATTTCTCCTTTTTGCTTTGTGCTTGATAATGGAAAATGTTTTGTTTTCAATCCTTTCAAAGTAGAGCAAGTTTCAATTGAATTTAATTATTTACTTCCTTCCCGAGCTCCACCTCTTGTATAAAATTTAATTTTTGTCGATGATTAATCGATGCATCATTAATTTTTATACAATTTATATGAAGTCAATATATTTATATATAACAATGATATTGTTCATTGTTATAAGTCATGCATCAGCCACTGAAGGCTCTGCAGGGATTGGAAAGAAAAGTATATCAGGAAGTATTGTAGATAAAGCAACTGGGGAAAAATTGCCAGGTGTTATCATATATATTCCAGATTTAAAAAAAGGAACCATTTCAAAAGCGGATGGTACTTATTTAATTGAAAATTTACCCTCATCACAATTGCTATTTCATGTTAGTTTAATTGGCTATAAAACGGTTATAGAAACAATTAATCTTGCAGATGTAAATACTAGAAATTTTGAAATGGAGTCGTCTATAAAAGAAATGGATGAGATTGTAGTAGCAGGGTTGTCAACGGCAAGTGAGTTGAAAAGAACACCAACCCCAACAACAATTGTTTCGAAAACCGATTTGCTTCAAGCATCAGCCACAAATATTGTAGATGCTTTAACAACTCAGCCAGGGATAAATCAAGTGTCAACAGGCACAGGAATCTCTAAGCCTGTTATTAGAGGCCTTGGTTACAACCGTATTGTTATTGTAAATGATGGTATTCGACAAGAGGGCCAGCAGTGGGGTGATGAACATGGTTTAGAAATAGATGAATATTCTGTAGACAAAGTAGAAATATTAAAAGGTCCTGCTAGTTTGTCTTACGGGTCGGATGCAATTGCCGGTGTTATTAATTTTGTTTCTGCACCAACATTACCTGAAGGAAAAATCAAAGGGAATATAATTACGAATTACCAAACAAATAATGGACTTAAAGCAATTTCTGCTAACGTAAATGGAAATCTAAAAGGTTTGATTTGGGATGTTCGTTATTCAAACAAATCAGCTCATGCTTACAAAAATAGATATGATGGATATGTTTTTAATTCAGGATTTTTAGAAAACACAATAAGTGGCGTTTTAGGTCTTAATAAATCATGGGGATATTCTCATTTGCATTTTAGTGCGTATGAAATGATGCCGGGAATCGTTGAAGGTGAAAGGGATAGTTTAACTGGAAGTTTTATAAAACCCATCGCCTTTAATGATACAACTATTGTGGAAACAATTGCCACGGATAATGATTTTATGCATACAAAATTATATGCTCCTTATCAAAAGATAAATCATTATAAGGCAGTTTTAAATAACAATTTTGTTTTAGGTAAGGGTAATTTGAAGGCAATTGTAGGTTTTCAACAGAATCAACGAAAAGAATATGCAGACGTATTAAAGCAATCTCAATATGGTTTATTCTTTTTATTAAACACCGTAAATTATGATGTGCGATATGTATTGCCTAATAAGAATGATTTGAATGTTTCTTTTGGCATTAATGGGATGCAACAAAACTCAAAGAACAAGGGTGTAGAGTTTTTGATTCCTGATTATGATTTGTTTGATATTGGTGGGTTTATTCTTGCTCATAAAAGAAAGAATCGACTTGATATATCAGCTGGAATAAGATACGATGTTAGAATGCTGAATGTAGCTGATTTATATGTGAATTCGGATGGCCAAAAAGTAGATGTTTCAGATACATCTGCCTACAGGCAATTTGAATACACTAACTCTACTTTTTCGGGATTATCAGGTAGCTTTGGATTTACGTTTCAGATTTCAGAAGATATTACCACAAAGTTTAATTTATCGAAAGGATACCGTGCTCCTAATATTGCTGAGTTTTCTGCAAATGGTGTGCACGAAGGAACAATTAGATATGAAATTGGTAATAAAAAATTGAAACCAGAACATAGTTTCCAGGCTGATTATTCTTTGGGCATAAATTCTACACATGTAACTGCACAAGTGGATGTATTTGCAAATTCCATTACGAATTATATTTACTTGCAAAAAATGAATGCTTATTCCAATCAGGATTCTATTAGAGATGGTTATACCGTTTTTGGTTTTGTGTCTGGCAATGCACTTCTTTACGGAGGAGAGTTGTTGTTTGATATTCACCCTCATCCATTAGATTGGTTGCATTTCGAAAATTCATTTTCATTTGTTGAAGGGATTCAACTTCGTCAACCCGATTCGATGAGTTATTTGCCATTTATGCCCGCGCCCAAATACCAATCTCAACTAAAAGCCGAGTTTAAAAATGGTTTTGGTGTATTGAAAACACCTATTTGAAAATAGAGCTTGACTATTATCTTGCTCAAAATAAAATCCACTCGGCTTATTCAACAGAAACTAAAACACCTCATTATTATCTTCTTAATGCAGGCATAGGTACTGATGTTGTTGTTAAAGATAAAATGATTTGTTCATTTTATATAATTGCAAATAATATACTAGATGTTGGATATCAAAATCATTTGAGCAGATTAAAATATGCTCCTGTAAATTATTCAACAGGAAGATCGGGTGTATTTAATATGGGACGAAATATTAGTTTTAAGCTAGTTATTCCTTTCAATATAAAAAAATAAAAAATAATCAGCCCTGTTTTAGGGCTGATTATTTGAAAAAGAAATATCTCTGAATTGTAAAATAATACAGCGGATAGCTATGTGTATAGGATCTTCCAATTAATGGGCGACCATATGAAAAATCGATTCGTAAATTTGAGTTAAAAATAAATTGAATAGAAGGTCGTATCTCTAAATACTTTCCCGCTTCCAATCCAGGTGCATCAGCAATTAAAATTTGTTTAGAATTGCTAAGTACTTCGGCTTTTTCATAAGCCTTTCCAATAAATTCACAATACACGTTTAAGTTCATTTGTTTGTAGCTTTTGTATTTAATTGGTAAACACAAAAATCCCATTGATAAACTATAATTAATTGCCTTTCCGTATTTAACTTGTAGGGTTGAATCCAATTTTTGATAATAGTACGATTGAGGAATAATTCCTCCAACAGTTAATGAAATAGCAAAACGATTTTTTAATTTTGTTGCAGTAATGCCAGCTCCAATTCCTCCATTGTCGCCCATTAAATTGGGTTCTGCCTCATCGTGCGCTTCTTTCCCTCCTGCTAATTCAAGATAGGCTGCCATCCTAAAATGATTTTTTGTTCCATCGTTACTAAAAAAACGATATTTCAAATTCAAGTTGAAGTTGTCTAATTGATAGGGATATTTATTCCCTTTTTCAACCCCATGTGTGTGTATGCCTATGTTGCCATCATTTGCAATAAAGTCGGAAGGGAATTTTCGTCCATGATGGTTGCTAAAATTAAACGATTGTGTAAACATAAATTTGGATGTAATTCCAAACATGAATCTGAAACTTTGTGAGCTTCTAAATTGAGTAACCTCATTAAATCCTTCGTTTACAACACGAATTCCAAGAACACCCTTTGGGATATTGCTTGCAGGATCAACATGAGGAAACAGCTCTTGCGACTTACTATTAGTAGTAGCAAAAAATAATAGAATAGTATATATGAATTTTCGTATCAAGGGATTGTTACAAAATATTCGTTTTTAATAGTAGGAATCATTTGACTTTTGCAACTACTAGAGCAAAACAATTTCCATTTTTTGAATTCCTGTTTTTGCATCAGTTTCTCGCCAATAAATTTTATGTTGGTGGGTCCAGATAGTTTTTTTTCGCCATCAATTTTGATAAAATGATACAAGTTATTTTCTAAAATTAAGCAGTAGTCGTTTGTAATTGTTGTCGGTTCAATGTTTACGATGGCATGAATGCTTCTTACAGCAAATCCGGCATCGTATACTTTTTGTGATAATGATTTAATGGAGACTGGGATGTTTTTTTTGAAAAATACGGTGGCAATGTTTTTATCCAATTCCATGTAAACACTATCTACAAAAATTAATTTTAGGATGGACTTTTCAGTGGCATAAGAGCATGCAGAGCACGTTAATCCATCAATTCCAACAATTGCAGAAATGAATTGAGCATTTGTGTTTTTCGAAAAGCTAAAAATTAAAAGTAGAGTGATTATGGTATTCCTGATTTTACTCATATTTAATAAAGTTAGATAATAAAAACGGCTTTCAAAAGAATTTTATTGTAATTTTGTAATACAAATAAAACACATTGAGATCATTCATCGCCATATTAGTTGCTTTCGTTTTCTTGTTTCAATCGGCTTCAAAGCTATTGATAATGGCTGATTATGAGATGAACAAAGAATACATTGCAAAGAATTTATGTGAAAACAAGGAGAAACCCAAATCGACTTGTAATGGAAAATGCCATCTCGCAAAAGAATTAAAAAAGCAAGACAAGAAGGAGAATCAGACTTCTAATTCACAAAAAGAGAAGTATGAAAATCAATTTTATTCAGAGGTTGAAAAGTCTGATATCATTAATACAGATTTAACCAATAATCAATTGGTTGTTTTTTATCAATTGACAAATTACGCTTACTATCTCGATTCTATTTTTCAACCTCCTCGAGCGTAATCATTTCCTTTTTTTAATAATTATCAACTAAAATTTTTGAAGAATGATTAAAGCATTGCTAATACTAGCAATTGTTTTGTTTATTTATTCTGCGAAAGAATTATATTCAATCAACAAATTGCTTAGAAAATAGTAGTATGTGATTGATGTCACATATTTACAATAAATCTATTATTAACTTTATATAAAATATTAAACCTATGAAAACTTTAAAATATATTTCCATTTTAACAATTGCAATTTCTACTGTATTCACATCTTGTAAAAAAGATCCAGATGAAGAGCCGGCACTAGTTACACCTGCTGCTACTACAGGGAGTTTAAATTTGCATTTCGAAAACATGGTTGATACCAATGCATTGGTTTTGAGTACACAATTGTACACAAATGCGAATGGCGATACATTTAATGTTACCAAATTCGACTATTACATTTCAAATATTAAATTATTAAAAGCAGGGGTAGTAAAATATACTGAGACAGAAAGCTATCATTTATTAAAAGCAAACGATTTAGCTTCATTGGATTTAGCATTGACGAATGTTCCATTCGATACGTACGATGCAATTCAATTTGTGATTGGTGTGGATAGTGCACGCAATGTATCGGGTTCTCAAACGGGTGCATTAGATCCAGCGAACGGAATGTTTTGGACATGGAGCAGTGGATACATTATGCTAAAAATGGAAGGTGTTTCACCTCAATCAACTGCAACAAGTAATGCATTGTTGTTTCATGTAGGAGGGTTTTCTGGCATAAACAATACAATAAAAACGGTTTCTCCATCATTTAATACAGAAACAGCAATTGTAAGTTCTACTATAACTCCTGAAATTCATTTTGCGGTGGATTTAAGCGAGATGTTTAAAAATCCTACAACAGTTAACTTTGCAACGCTAAACACGATTCACATGCCAGGTACTGGCGCAAAAACAGTAGCTGATAATTATGCGGATATGTTTTCGGTAGAGCATATTCATAATTAATTTTGTAAATTAGTAGAGTGAATAAAAGGAACTACATATCACTATTTTCAGTTTTTGTAATTGTGCTTTTTGCATTACAATCTTGTCATGTCGACCCTGTTATAAAAGATGAACTACCAGCCGATAATATTCGGCTGATAGTTCCTTCTGGTTGGCCTGCACCTGTGTACGATTTTTCTACCAATCTTTTAACAAAAGAGGGATTTGTGTTGGGGCGTAAATTGTTTTATGATACCCAACTTTCAAGGAACAATACCATTTCATGTGGAAGTTGTCATCAACAGTTTGCGGCATTCTCCCATTTGGATCATGCTGTAAGTCATGGTATCGATGGCTTAATTGGGACTCGTAATGCACCTGGATTATTTAATCTGAATTGGAATACAAGTTTTATGTGGGATGGAGGAATTAATCATATCGAAGTACAACCACTTGGTCCTATTGCGAATGTTGTGGAGATGGATGAGGATATCAATAATGTGGTAAGCAAATTACAAGGTGATGCAGATTATCGTAGATTGTTTAGAGAAGCTTTTGGAACAGAGACGGTAACAACCCAATTGATTTTAAAAGCGATGGCTCAATTTCAAGGAATGTTGGTTTCATACAATTCTAAATATGATCGTTATTCACGTGGCGAAACATCTTTATCGACAAATGAAATGAATGGCTTGAATCTATTTCAGCAAAAATGTAACAGTTGTCATACCGCTCCATTGTTTACAAATTATCAGTTTATGAATAATGGTTTGGATTCTGTTTTTGTAGATGCAGGAAGAGGTAGAATAACAATGTTAGCTGCCGATTCTGGAACATTTAAGGTGCCTTCATTACGAAATATTGCTTTAACTCGACAATACATGCACGATGGAAGATTTGAAACGTTGGAAGAAGTTTTGGATCACTATTCTTCAGGAGTAGTTAATTCAAGTACCATTAGTGCCGATGTTGTAGGTGGTATTCCATTAACAGCTCAAGAAAAAGCGGATATTATTTCCTTTTTAAAAACACTCTCCGATTACACATTTATTAATGATCCACGATTTGCGGATCCATTTTAGTATTTAATTATTTCGTTTTTAACGAATAAAATTTTTCAATGAAACAACTATTAACACTCTTCGGTGTTTTGATTTTTAATATTAGTTATGCTTGTGATTTTTGTGGTAGTTTTATGGGTATTACACCATACGATAATCAGAGTAGTATAGCAATGCTTTATCGCTATAAAAGTTATAGTGGGTATTTTAATGCAAATCAAAACGGTAAACTATTCCCCAATACCTATAAGTCAAGCGTAATCAATAGCAATTCAAATACTTCTTTTACTAATTTAAAACATGGTACACATGGAACAGTTTTAGATTCTACGCTTAGTGATAGAGATTATGAAGTATTTACCACAGCAGAATTAAGAGCAAAATATTTTATTCATAATCGAATTGAGATTAATGGAATTGTTCCATTTGTAATGAATTCGGATCGAATAAAAGAACAGAAACAAAACATACAAGGTATTGGTGATATTACATTGTTTGCAGCTTATCATGTTATAAGCAAAACAATGACAGAAAAATATCAGCACCGATTAATTATAGGAGCAGGCTTAAAACTTCCTGTTGGCGATTATTATCAAAAGAATGAAAATAATCAACGCATTAATTTCATGTTGCAACCAGGGACAGGGAGCGTTGATTATCTGGCATATGTATATTATGTTTTTGGATACAAAAAAATTGGGTTTAGCTTTAACTCAACTTATAAAATAAATGGTGAAAATTATTACCACGAAAAAATTGCAAATAGCAGTACCAACTATTTAAATGTGTTTTTTAAATTCCGTCAGGAAAAAGATTTTAAAATTTTTCCATCCATTCAGGGGTATTATGAATATACAGAAGGTTTGTTTATTAATGATGTTTTACAAGCTGGGACGACCATGAATATTGCAAATGCGGGTATTGGCTTGGATTTATTTTACAAACAATTTGCTTTAAATACATCTTTTCAGGTACCTGTTTATGAGCAAAAAATAAATGGGAATATGGCCAATGCATGCAAATTGATGGTTGGATTAACATTTAACTTTAATCAGAAAAAATATTTGTTTAATAAAAAACAAACAAGCGCTTAATTTGTTAAATTAGTAGTGTAAATATTGTCCCATGAAAAAACAAATCATATTTTTTGCAATTGCCTTAGTGGCACTTTCAATTATTTTTACTTCTTGTAAAAAAGAAGGACCCGGAGGGAAGTCCAGTATTAGTGGAAAAGTGGAGCATCATGGCGCTGCTATTCCTGGTTCGATTGTGTATATAAAATATGGTGCAATTGATTTTCCTGGAACCAATGTGTCTTCCTATGATGCACAAGTAAATGCAGATGCTCAAGGAGCCTACAAGTTTGAAGGTTTGCAAAAAGGAGATTATTATTTGTATGGTGTTGGATATGACAATGCTATTGTTGATAATGTGAGAGGCGGCATTGCTGTAAACATAAGAAGAAATGAAGACAAAGAAATAAATGTTCCTGTTACAGAATAATAGAATATTTTAATAGAATCAAAACCCGCCAATAATTTTATTTGCGGGTTTTATTTTTTAACTTTGAGTAAATGAAATTGACCTTCAACTACAATCTTTCATTTTTAGCAATTGCCTTGCTTTTGTTTTTTAGTTCTTGTATGAACGAAAAAGCAATTCCCGATTACAATGCTTATCCAGATGATATTGGAAAAATAGTTTTTACAAAATGCGCTGTGTCGGGTTGTCATAACGAAGCGAGTAAAGATGCTGCAGGCGGTTTGTCGTTGGAAAGTTGGGATAAACTTTTTGAAGGAGGAAGAAATAGTGTTTCCGTAATTCCATACAGAAGTGATTACAGTACACTTATGTATTACATTAATACCTATGCTGATTTAGGTGTTGCGTTGACTCCAACCATGCCTTATAATCGAGATAAATTAACACGAGAAGAAGTTTTATTGGTTCGCGATTGGATTAATAATGGTGCTCCTAATAAAGATGGGTTTGTGAAATTTTCGGATAAACCTAATCGTAAAAAGTTTTATGTTACCAATCAAGGATGTGATGTTGTAACGGTATTTGATCAGGAAACATTATTGCCGATGCGTTATGTGAATGTAGGGAATAGCGCAGGGGTGGAATCGCCACACAATATTAAAGTTTCGGCTGATGGTCAATATTGGTATGTTATTTCAACAGGCGGAAATTCATTGCAAAAATTTAGAACATCTGACGATTCTTATGTTGGAGAAGCACTATTAGGTTTAAAAAATTGGAATACAATGACCCTTACGCCCGATGGTCAAAAAGCATTTGTAATCGACTGGAGTTTTAATGGTGATATAGCAGAGGTTAACTTAAATACGCTATCTGTAATTCATAATTTAGGATTTAACAATCCACATGGTTCAGCTCTAAATAATACTTCGGATACATTGTATGTGACACTTCAAAACAGCAGTGAAATATTAAAATTACCATTGGTAGATTTTAGTGCATATGAAGTTGTGAATTTATATTCAACACCTCCACCAGTTTCGTTGTTGCCTCATGAGTTGGTTTTTTCTCCAGATGGGACAAAGTATTTTGTTACTTGTCAAGGCACAACTGAAGTAAGAATATTTAACACCTCAACGAATCAATTATTAGCAACTATTCCTGTTGGAGGTTTGCCATCAGAGATGGTTGTATCTTCATCAAGTAATTATCTGTTTGTTACTTGTCCAGAAGATACAGTGAATTTTTCCGGAAAAAGAGGTTCAGTTGCAGTGATTGATTACACCACAAATTCGTTTGTGAAAAACATTTACACGGGGCATCAACCACATGGAATAGGAATGGATGATGCTAAAAGAATGGTTTATGTTGCTAATAGAAATGCTTCAAGCGATGGTCCTGCCCCTCATCATTTAGGTACTTGTAGTGGAAGAAATGGAAATGTTTCATTCATTGATTTGAATACTTTGGAAACTGTTAAAACAGAAACAGGTAGCATTAAGAAGATTGAAGTCTCTGTTGATCCTTATGCAATTGGAGTTCGATACTGATGATAACTGAAGAAGAAAAGATAGGGATTGTATTGTTTGATGGTGTTTGTAACTTCTGTAATTCATCAGTAAATTTTATTATTCGACACGATAAAAAAGAGCGCTACAAATTTGCTGCCTTACAATCGGATTTAGGTAAAATGCTTTCTGAAAAACATGGTATAGATCAATCAAAAATTGACAGCATCATTTTGATTGACAATGGAAATGTATTTGTTAAATCTTCCGCCATTTTAAGAATCACAAAAAACTTAAATTATTTGTATCCTTTATTGTTTGGATTTATAATTATTCCGAAATTTATTCGTGATGGTGTTTATAATTTTATTGCTAAAAACAGGTACAAATGGTTTGGAAAAAAAGAGGCGTGTATGATACCAAGCCCTGAAATAAAAAAACGTTTTATTTCTTAAATTTCAATTTCAATATTTTTTTCTCGTAGTCAATTACGGCATTGTATTTTAATAACACATCACTTCCTAAAACGCCATCTATAGGCTTTAAACCAATTTGTTCGTACGATTGATTTACATGTGATAAGTCGAGCAGAATGGTGTGGTAATTTAAAATTTCAACTTCGCCAATTTTAATTTTTTTTAAGGTTACCAATTGACTTTCCATGGAGTTGGTTCCTAGTCCACTTGATAATTTATCGTGGGTATCAAATTTTTTTTCTGAAACAAAATTTTTGATTCGATGTTTATCAAAAACCGTTTTTGAAGCACCCGTATCAATGATTAAATTCGATAATTTATTGTTGATTTTAATTTTAATCATGAGGTGAAAACCTTCACCATCAATATTTAAAATTTTAAATGGGATAGTAGAAATCATAATGGAGTAGTTTAAAAAAAAGGCGACTGATGATAGTCGCCTTTTAAAATAATTAGATTGAAATTTTATTAAGCGTTGATTGTACTTAATACAGCATTCATATTACGAACAGCATCAGCAGATTTTGCAAATGCCGCTTTTTCTTCATCGTTTAATTTAACATCAACAATTTTTTCCCAGCCATTTTTTCCAATGATTACAGGAACACCTAAGCAAATGTCTTTTTGTCCGTATTCACCATCTAAATATACGCAGCAAGAGAACATTTTTTTCTGATCGTTTAAGATGCTATCTACCAATGCAGCAACTGCAGCACCTGGAGCATACCAAGCAGAAGTTCCTAACATACCAGTTAATGTAGCACCACCAACCATTGTATCAGCAGCTACTTTTTTCAAGTTCTCAGCATCAATAAATTGAGATACAGGAACACCTTTGTAAGAAGCTAAACGAGTTAAAGGAATCATAGTTGTATCACCATGACCACCAATTACCATTCCTTCGATATCGTTTGCAGATGCATCTAAAGCTAATGACAAATAGCATTTGAAACGAGCGCTATCCAAGATACCACCCATACCAATAATTCTGTTTTTGGGTAATTTGCTTTCTTTTAATGCTAAGTAAGTCATTGTATCCATTGGGTTGGAAACAACAACTACAATTGCATTTGGAGAATGTTTTAATAAATTTTCAGTAACAGTTTTTACGATACCAGCATTGATCCCGATTAATTCTTCACGAGTCATGCCTGGTTTACGAGGAATACCACTTGTGATAACAACAACATCACTGTTTGCTGTTTTTGAATAATCGTTTGTGCTTCCTTTAACGCGAGTTTCAAAACCGTTTAAGGTTGCTGTTTGCATCATATCCAATGCTTTTCCTTCAGCGAAATTTTCGCGGATATCAAGCAATACTACTTCTGAAGCGATTCTGCGAAATGCTAAAACATCTGCAGTTGTTGCGCCTACATTTCCGGCTCCTACTACTGTTACTTTCATTTTTATTAAGTTTTTAAGGTTTGTTAAATTTTAGGATGCTAAATTAGAAAAGAAATGTATATTTATATGCTAAATTTTGAACACTTTTTCGACTTTTGAACAATTTATGTTAAATTTAATGCAACGCTCGTGCATTAAAATGCATCATACCTATGGTATGATTTAAAGATACTATTAATAATTATGAAAAAATTACTACTCCTTTTTACGATTTTCTTTACAAGTTTTACAAATTCATTTGCTCAAGGAACTACGTGTCCAACAGCAGATCCATTCTGTACAGGAACAACCTATACATTTCCAAATAATACCGGTGTTGCAGATGCTGGGGATTTTGATTGTTTGATGACTACGCCTAATCCTGCTTGGTATTATTTGCAAATTGCAAATACTGGACCTTTGACAATCAATATTGAACAAACTGATAACAGTGGTTTTGGTATTGATGTGGATTTTGCTATTTGGGGACCTTTTACAAGTACAGCAGCAGCATGTGCTACGAATTTGCAAGCAACAAGTGCAGTGGATTGTAGTTACTCTACAGCAGCGCAAGAAACATGTGTAATTCCGAATGCTGTTGCAGGGGAATGGTATATGTTACTTTTGACAAATTTTGCTGATGATCCAGGAACAATCGAGTTTTCTCAAACAGGAGGTTCGGGTTCTACCAATTGCAATATTCTTTGTAACATGACAGGTTTAACGGCAACACCAGGAGCGTGTGCTGTAGCAACAAACACTTATACTGTTACAGGTACTATTACCTACACTACACCGCCTTCGTCTGGAACATTAACCGTTACAAACTCGTGTAGCGGTGTTACCCAAGTTTTTAATGCTCCCTTTAATGCGACTACAGCCAGTTACTCACTTGCTGGTTTACCAGCAAATGGAGCGGGATGTACAGTTACAGCTGTTTTTTCAGCTGATCCAGCATGTACACTTACCCAAAGTTTTACAGCCCCACCGTCATGTGCTGTAAATTGTGCTATTTCTGCGATTACAGCAACGCCAACTGCTTGTGCAGTTGCAACACAACAATATGATGTTAGTGGAAGTGTAACCTTTGTGAATGCACCGGCTTCAGGAACGTTAACAATCTCTAATTCATGTGGTGGAACACCCGTTGTTTTGAATGCCCCGTTTACTAGTCCAGCTGCATACACTTTTACTGGATTGGGTGCAAATTCAGCTTCTTGTACTGTTACAGCTGTTTTTTCAGCAAATGCAGCTTGTACATTAACTCAAAATTATTCAGCACCAGCTCCATGTCCTGTTAACTGTTCAATAACTGGTTTAACTGCTACACCAACAGCTTGTGCTGTTGCAACTCAACAATACGATGTGAGTGGATCCGTTACGTTTGTAAATGCTCCAGCAACAGGAACTCTTACTATTACAAATTCATGTGGTGGAACACCGGTTGTTTTAAATGCACCATTTACTAGTCCTGCAGCTTACAGCTTTACAGGATTAGCAGCAAACTCGGCTGCATGTACTATTACAGCTGCGTTTTCAGCGGATGCAGCATGTACCTTAACTCAAAACTATTCTGCACCAGCACCTTGTCCTGTTATTTGTTCAATCACATCTTTATCAGCAACAGCTTCGGCATGTGATCCTGCAACGAATAATTATTCGGTAACAGGTTCTGTTGGTTTTGTAAATGCACCAGCAACGGGAACACTTACCGTTTCTAGTTCTTGCGGAGGTGTATCTCAAGTATTTAATGCTCCTTTTATAAGTCCAATGGCATATGCCTTGAACGGTTTAAGTTCGGATGGAGCAGCATGTGTGGTTACAGCGGTTTTTTCAGCTGATGCAGCATGTACGTTGACTCAAAATTATACAGCACCAGCTGCTTGTGTTCCTTGTCCAGTAACTGCTGGGAATGATGGACCACATTGTGTTGGTGAAACATTAAATTTGACCGCAACAAATTTAGTGGGTGCTACTTATTCGTGGACAGGACCGAATGGATTTGTTTCAGCCGTTCAAAATCCTACTATAAACAATGTTACTGTAGCTGCAGCAGGAGTTTATACTGTAACCATTTCTATTGTTGCACCTATTGCATGTACAAGTACATCTTCAACCACAGTTGTAATAAATCCTTTGCCAGTTGTTACAGTTAATTCTCCTGTAACTTGTGTAGGCGTACCAACAACGTTAACTGCTAATGGAGCAACAAGCTATGTTTGGTCATCTGGACAGGCTACAAATACAATTTCTGCTCCTGGGACCTCAGCTTCATATACAGTAACAGGTACAACAAATGGATGTACATCAACTGCAATAGCTACAGTTACAACATCTGCACCACCAGTTGTTAATTTCAGTTCAGATGTTACTAGCGGATGTAATGCATTGAATGTCAATTTTACTGCAGATACAACAGGTAATGCAGGTGCAACGTATACTTGGTTATTTGGAGATGGTACTTCGGCAACTGGCTATAACCCATCACACTTATATACTACAAATGGTTGTCATGATGTTGTATTAACAGTAAGTTTTGGTGCTGGTTGTTCTACAACAGATACGATTAGTTGTATGATTAATGTGTTTGCTCAACCAGTTGCAAGTTTTGTAATGACACCTTTGGATGCTGATATAATCAATCCTACAATTTATTTTACAAGTACTTCTACTTATTCATCTATCTGGTTGTGGAATTTTGGTGATGGTACAGGTTCTGGATTGGAAAATCCTTCTCATACATATCCTGATATTGGAACGTATCCTGTTACTTTGTATGCAAGTAACTCAGATGGTTGTATTGATTCTGTTACACAAATGGTGATGATACAGGATGTAATTACAATCTATATTCCAAACTCATTTACTCCAAATGGAGATAATGTAAATGATATATTTTATGTGTATTCTCATGGTATTGACCCAAAAAATTATGAATTGTTGATTTTTGATAGATGGGGCAACCGAATTTTTACATCAACGGATCAGAAAGAAGGATGGAATGGGGCTGTTAATAATGTTGGAGATATTGTTCAAGAGGATGTATATGTTTATAGACTGAATTATAAGGATATTAAGGGGAAAAAGAAAAAAATTATTGGACATGTGACAATTGTTAAATAAGTTGTTAACAGGTGCAACTATTTGGTGTTTTTTTGCACCATTATAGTGTAAATATTAGATAGGTTTTTAAAAAAAGTTGATGTTATGAAGAAAAGCAAACTACTCCTAAGCTTAATAGCAATGCTATTAAGTGGTTTTTTATTTGCGCAAAATGCGCCTACGAAAGAACATTTTATAATTACAAAAAATACATCAGATATTGATGTTCAAAAATATGCGGATGCTGCTAATTCGGGTTTTATCAATTTAGATGCGTATCGTTTTTATGACAAACGAAGAGTAATTAACTTTACAGGTACAGATGCTACAATAGAGTTGTATTCTGCCAAAGAGATGGAAATAAAATATGGTAAAATAATACCAGCAGAAACCATCATGCCTGGACAAGAATTTAAGGAAATTACTTTTTCTTTAACCCTTGATGGAAAAAGTTTTAAACCTCAATTGAAATAGAAAGCATTCAGTATAGAATACATTTAAAGTACTCCCCGATGAAAAAATTTTTACTTGTTATTGTTTCGATAGTTAGTTTGTTCGGTTCCTCTTTGGCTCAGGATATAACCATGACATCCGGTTCTTCTACCACTTATGCTTGTGGTGGAGGTACATTTTATGATCCAGGTGGAACAGGAAATTATGCAAATAGTTTAACGTATACACAAACAATATGCGCTCCAGCAGGACAATATCTGACATTTAACTTTACAAGTTTCAATACAGAATCGTGTTGTGATCGATTGATTATCTATAATGGGCCCAATACTGGTTCCCCTCAAATTGGTACGTTTGCAGGAACAAATACTCCAGGTACGGTTACTGTTAATCCAGGGCAATGTATTACTTTTTCATTTACATCCGATGGTTCTATTACTGCAGCTGGTTTTACTGCAACTATGTCATGTAGTACTACACCACCTCCGCCACCACCTCCAGTTCCTGGAGCTTGTTCAAGTGCTCAACCTTTTTGTACTGCAACAGGTGTAACTTTCCCGGCTGCTACGAATACAACAGCTCCTGCTGGTCCGAATTACGGTTGTTTACTTTCTCAACCTAACCCGCAATGGTATTATATGAATATTGCTACTGCAGGAAATATTCAAATTGCTTTGTCCAATAGTGCAGCTGTGGATATCGATTTTGCATTATGGGGTCCATTTCCCGATCAAGCATCGATGTGTGGCGGTGTTACAGCCGCACCAATTGATTGCAGTTTTTCTACAGCTGCTACCGAACAAGTTGATATTACTGCTGCTACTGTGGGTCAGTGGTATATGATGCTCATAACGAACTTCGCCAATGTTCCTACAAATATTTCTGCGGTAGCGCAAAATGCTGTGGGTACAGATGGTTCCACCAACTGTAATATTCTTTGTAATATGACAGCATTGTCGGCTACACCAGGTGCTTGTGCTCCCGCTACAAATACTTATTCAGTTACAGGTTCAATGTCATTTGTTTACCCTCCAACATCAGGAACACTAACCGTTTCTAGTAGCTGTGGTGGTAGTGTTACTATTCCATCACCATGGGTGAGTCCAATTTCTTATACATTGCCAGGTATTACTGCAAATGGTGGTGCATGTTCTATTACAGCCGCTTTTAGTGCAGATGCTACTTGTCAGTTAACACAAGCATACACTTCACCAGCACCGTGTAATGGATGTACTTTGACTGCAGGTAATAATGGCCCTGTTTGTCAAGGAAATGCATTTAACTTAACAGCTACTGCTGTAGCCGGTGCTACTGGATACAGTTGGTCTGGACCAAGTGCTTATTCATCTACTGCTCAAAATCCAACGGGTGTTGGTGCGGCATTAGCTGCTGGTACATACACCTATACAGTTGTTGCTACAACAGCAGGTGGAACTTGTTCTAGTACAACTACTGTTACCGTTAATGCAAGACCGACAGTTACAATTCCAGCAATTACAATCTGTAATGGTTCCTCTGGAACATTAACAGCAAGTGGTGCAGCTACATATACTTGGACAAATGCTACAGGATTAAGTGCAACAACAGGAACTTCTGTTACTGCAAATCCAACAACAACTACAACTTATACAGTAACTGGAACTGCAGCCAATGGTTGTACCAATACAGGTACGGTCACGGTTACGGTCAATAATCCTGTTACACCAACTTTTGCTGCTGTGCCAGCAATTTGTTCCGGAACAGCTTTAGCTGCATTACCTACTACCTCTACAAATGGTATAACAGGTACTTGGTCTCCAGCTCTTAACAACACGGCAACTACAACTTATACATTTACGCCTACTGCAGGGCAATGTGCAACAACTACAACATTAACAATAACAGTTAATCCAATTCCTAGTTCAACATTTACACAATCACCTAATCAATGTTTAACTGGTAATACATTTTCGTTCACAAATACAGGTGCAACTGGAACGTATTCTTGGACCTTTGCAAGTGGAACACCAGGAACGTCTACAACAAACAATCCAGTTGGAGTAACTTACGCTGCGGCTGGAACTTATACGGTTACACATACCGTTACGGTTGCTGGTTGTACCTCAACTACAACAAGTAATGTTACCATTTTTCCAATGCCTGTTATGGCAGCAATTCCTGCTGCTGCAATTTGTAATGGAGCATCTACAAGCTTAACAGCTGGTGGTGCAAATACCTATGCATGGGCGCCAGCAACAGGATTAAGTGCTACTTCAGGAGCAACAGTAACTGCAAATCCTACAGCAACCACAACGTATACTGTTACAGGTACAACTGCAAATGGTTGTACAGGTACAACAACTGTTACAGTAACAGTTAATCCGTTGCCAGCAATCAGTGCTGCTCCTATCACCATTTGTGCAGGTGCTTCTGGTACTTTAACAGCAAGTGGTGCATCAACGTATTCATGGTCGCCAGCTACAGGTTTGTCTTCTACAACAGGAGCATCCGTTACTGCTAATCCTCCTGCAACAACAACGTACACAGTTACTGGTACATCTGCAGCAGGATGTACAGGAACAACTACGGTAGTTGTAACGGTGAATCCTCTTCCAATAACAACGGTTCTTTCACCAACTATTTGTCCAAGTCAAACAGCAACATTAACTGCTAGTGGTGCATCAACTTATTCTTGGACTGCAGGATTAAGTGGAACAACAGGAGCAACTGTAACTGGTTCACCAGCAACCACAACAAGCTATACTGTTACAGGAACTACATTGGGTTGTACTAGTACAGCTGTAGCTACAATAACAATAGGATCAAGTATTGTTCCTACAGTGAATAGTCCAACAATTTGTGTTGGTCAAACAGCTACATTAAATGCAACAAATGCAACAACATACACTTGGACAGCTGGTTTAAGTGCAACAACAGGAAACAGTGTAACAGGTTCTCCTGCTTCTACAACAAGTTATACTGTAACAGGAACAGCAGGTGGTTGTACCGGAACAGCAGTTGCAACGATTACTGTAAATCCATTACCAACCATTACAGTTCCTGCAATTGCAATTTGTGCTGGAACTCCAGGAACAGTAACAGCATCGGGTGCATCTACTTATTCATGGGCACCTTCAACTGGATTGAGTGCAACAACAGGTGCTTCTGTTACTGCAAATCCAGCAACTACAACAACTTATACTGTTACAGGAACATCTGCAGCAGGATGTACGAATACAGCAACAGTAGTGGTAACGGTTAATCCTTTGCCAACAATTGCTGTTGCACCAATTAGTATTTGTTCGGGTGTGGCAGGTTCTTTAACTGCATCTGGTGCATCAACCTATGCATGGTCACCAGCAACAGGATTGAGTGCAACAACAGGAACAACAGTTTCTGCTAATCCAGCAGCAACATCTACTTATACCGTTACAGGTACAACAGCAGCAGGTTGTTCAAATACAACAACAGTTATTGTAACTGTTAATCCATTACCAACGATTACGGTTCCAGCGATCACCGTTTGTCAAGGAATTGGCGGAACAGTTACAGCATCGGGCGCAAATACCTATACATGGGCACCAGCAACAGGATTAAGCGCAACAACAGGAGCATCTCCATTTGCAAATCCAGCTGCAACAACAACCTATACTGTTACTGGTACATCTGCTTTAGGTTGTACAAATACAGCTACGGTTACTGTTACAGTTAGTCCTTCTGCAAGTTTATCTACATCACAAGTAAATGTTTCTTGTTTTGGCGGAAGCAATGGTTCTGCAACAGTTAATCCTGTGGGTGGAGCAACTCCTTACACTTTTGCATGGACGCCATCTGGTGGAACTGCTGCAACAGCAAGCGGTTTAATTGCAGGAACCTACACCGTTACAGTAACAACAGCGAATGGTTGTACTTCAACTACTACAGCAATTATAACTCAACCAGCTGGTATGACACTTACAATGGCGGCTGTAAATGCTACTTGTGGTGCAGCAAATGGTCAAGGTTCAGTAGTTGTAACTGGTGGAACTTCTCCTTATACGTATGCTTGGGCACCGAGCGGTGGGACAGGATCAGTTGCGGGTAGTTTAACTGCAGGGTCATATACTGTTACAGTTACTGATAATAATGGATGTACAAGTACAAATTCTGTTGCAGTAAATAATAGTGGATCTCCAACAGCAAACACAACAGTAATATCTAATGTTTCTTGTTTTGGCGGAAACAATGGTTCTGCTTCAGTAACTATTTCTGGTGGTAGTGCACCTTATACGCAAACGTGGTCACCAAGTGGTGGAACAGGAACAACCGCTACAGCTTTAACAGCAGGAACCTATACAGTAACTGTAACCGACAATGTAGGTTGTGTTGTTACTGCAAATGCAACAATAACTCAACCTCCTTTATTATCTGCTTCAACAGTTAAAACAGATGCAACATGCTTTGGTGGTGCAACCGGAACAGCAACTGTTACTGCAGCAGGTGGAACTTCTCCATACAATTATTCATGGGCACCTAGTGGTGGAACCGGAGCAACGGCTTCTGGATTGGTGGCAAATACATATACTGTAACAGTTACAGATAATACAGGATGTACTTCAACAGCAACAGCTGTGATTGCTCAACCTACGGTAATTACAAGTACAATGAGTAATACTCCAGTATCTTGTTTTGGTGGTTCAAATGGTACAGCAACAGTAGTTGCTGGTGGTGGAACTCCAGGTTACACTTATGCTTGGGCTCCTTCAGGAGGAACAAATGCAACTGCATCTGCTCTTTCTCAAGGAACATATACAGTTACCATTACTGACGCAAACGGTTGTACACGTACAGCAACAACAACGGTTACACAGCCAACATTATTAACAGTATCAACGGTAAGTACAAATTCAACTTGTGGATTGGCAAATGGTTCGGCAACAGCAACAGCATCTGGTGGAACTACAACCTATTCGTATGCTTGGTCACCAAGTGGTGGATCAGCTGCTGCGGCAACAGGTTTAGCAGCATCTGGATATACAGTTACTGTTACTGATGCAAATGGTTGTACTGCAACTTCGTCAACTACTGTAAATGATTTATCAGGATTAACAGCTTCAATTACAGCTCAAACAAATGTGAGTTGTAATGGTGGAACAAACGGATCAGTAACTGTTACTGCTTCTGGTTCAACTGGTCCTTATACCTATTCAATAAATGGTGGAACAACATTCCAAGCAACAGGAACATTTGGAACATTAGCAGCAGGAGCTTATTCTGTTATTGCTAGAGATGCAAATGGTTGTACGTTCCCAGTTTCAGTTACAATTATAGAGCCTTCGGCATTGACAGGTGCAATCACTGCTCAAGTGAATGTTCTTTGTAATGGCGCAAATACAGGAAGTGTAACGGTTGCAGGTAACAATGGAACATCGCCATACACTTATGCTATCAACGGTGTTACTTTCGTTGCAAGTGGCACTTTTGCTCCACTTACAGCAGGCTCATACACCGTTACAGTAAGAGATGCAAATTTGTGTACAATTACAGTTCCAGTAGTAATTACTCAGCCAACTTTACTTACAGCATCTATAACATCTCAAACAAATAATATTTGTTTTGGTGGTAATGCTGGGGCAGTTACAGTATCAGCAACTGGCGGAACAACTGCTTATACTTATGCATTGGGTGCTGGAGCACCACAAGCAAGTGGAACGTTTAATGCCTTAACTGCAGGTTCATATACTGTGAATGTTACAGATGGAAATGGTTGTACAACAACAGTTCCAGTTACAATTACAGAACCAACACTTGTAACCGTTACAGCTACAAAAGTAGATGCAACATGTGGAGCTCCAAATGGTTCGTTAACAGCAACTGGTTCGAATGGAACACCAACTTATACTTATTCTATTAATGGTATAACATTCCAAGCAGGTACAACATTTACTGGATTGGCATCTGGAACATATACTGTAACAGTAAAAGATGCAAATGGTTGTACAAATACAAACACAATTGCAATCGTAGATTTAAGTGGTTTAACAGCTTCTATTACAGCTCAAACAAATGTAAGTTGTAATGGTGGATCAAATGGAACAGTAACTGTAACAGCTACTGGTTCAACTGCTCCTTATTCATATTCAATTAATGGAGGTGCTTTACAAAGTAGTGGTACATTTGCTACCTTGACGCAAGGCACTTATACTGTAACAGCTCAAGATGCAAACGGTTGTACGGTAACTGTTCCAGTAACAATTACGCAACCATTAGTATTAACAGGTGCTATTACTGCTCAAACAAATGTGAATTGCTTTGGCTCTTCGAATGGTAGTGTAACGGTTGCAGCTACAGGCGGTACTTCTCCGTATACTTATTCAATAAATGGTGGAGCAGCGGGAGCAAGTGCAACCTTTGGTTCATTGGCAGCAGCTACTTATACTGTTACTATTGCAGATGCAAACAGTTGTACAGCAACGGTATCTGTAATAATTACTCAACCAACAGCACTTACGCTTGTTACATCTGCAGTTCCTGCAATTTGTTCTGCATCAAATGGCTCTGCTTCAGTAGTGGCTTCTGGTGCTACACCAAATTATGCGTATTTATGGTCTGGTGGTGGACAGCAAACAGCTACCGCAAGTAATCTTCCTGCAGGAAATTATACAGTTCAGGTAATTGATGCAAATGGATGTCAACAAACGGCATTGGTGAATGTAGCAGCAAATCCAGGTGGCGCAGCAACAATAGCATCCATTACAAATGTTTCTTGTGCAAATGCGAATGATGGTTCTATTACGGTGTCTATGGGTGCGGGATCTACTCCTCCTTTTACTTATGCATGGAACCCAAGTTCTCAAACAGGACAAACTGCTAGCGGTTTAGCACCAGCTAGTTACACTGTTACAGTTACAGATGGTAATGGTTGCATAGCAACAGCTAATGCTGTAATTACGCAGCCCGCAATAATTACTCAAACTTTTGGAATGACTCCTGTATCATGCTTTGGTGGCTCGGATGGGACAATTACAGTAACTCCAAATGGTGGAACAGCAGGATATTCTTATATCTGGGTGCCTAGTGGACAAACAAGTCAAACGGCTACTTCTTTAGTTGCTGGAACCTATACTGTTACAATAACAGATGCAAATGGTTGTACAAAAACAGCTTCTAGCACAGTAACAGAGCCAACAGGAATGTCTCTTTCTGAAACACATGTAGATGCAAATTGTAATTTATCTAATGGAAGTGCAACAGTTACAATAGCAGGAGGTACAGGTCCTTATACCTATAGCTGGAATACAATACCGACTCAAACAACTGCTAGTGTTACTGGTTTAGCTGCAAATACCTACGCTTGTACAGTTACAGATGCAAATGGTTGTTCACAAATAATAACGGTTACTATAGCAAATTTGTCAGGTCCAGTTGCTACTGTGTTTAGTACAATTAATGTATCTTGTAATGGAGGTAATAATGGCGCAATTACAGTTACTACAAATGGAGGTACTGCCCCGTATACCTATTCTTGGAATAATGGACAAACATTACCAACTGCTACAAATTTAACTGCAGGAACTTATACTGTTAATGCTACTGATATGAATGGTTGTGTTGCCAGCATATCAGGAACGGTAACAGAGCCATTGTTGTTTGATATAAATATATTAGGAACCGATCCATCTTGCTCTGGTTCATGTAATGGATCAATTATTTCTGTTGCAAATGGAGGCACTGCACCATACACATACTTATGGTCACCAGGAGGTGTAACCACACAAAACGTAAATAATCTATGCGCGGGTGCCTACACATTATTGGCTACAGATGCCAATGGTTGTACAAGTACAAAAACACTAGTTTTAACAAACCCTGCACCAGTGATAGCTTCTACATATGTTACCAATGTTACATGTAGCGGTTTGTGTAATGGAACTGCTGCTGTAACAACAACTTCAGGAAATGCTCCGTTTGCGTTTGCTTGGTCAGATCCAAACAGTCAAGCTACTCAGCTTGCTTCAGGTTTATGCGGAGGAACATATACAGTTACAGTTACAGATGTTACAGGATGTACTACCACTGCCACTGCAAATGTATCTGTTCCAAATTCTTTAGCAGTATCAATCACTGCATCAGGAAATGTTTCATGTTTTGGAGCATGTGATGGTTTTGCACAAGCGAGTGTAAATGGTGGTTCAGCTCCTTATAGTTATATGTGGATGCCAACAGGAACTGCTGGTTCAAACGTAAATAATTTATGTGCTGCAACCTATACAGTTACCGTTACAGATGCAAATGGTTGTAGTGCTTCTACACCAGTTGTGATAACTCAACCAAATCCATTGGTTGCAACCATTACAAATACAGATGTAACATGCTTTGGTGCATGTGATGCGGAAGCAACAGCCGTGTATACTGGTGGTACCGGACCGTATACATTCTTGTGGACACCAGGCTTACAAACTACTCCAACAATCTTGAATGTTTGTGCAGGAGTAAATAGCTTAACGGTTACTGATAGTCATGGTTGTTCTGTATTAACATCAACAGTTGTTACCGAGCCGACCATTTTAGCAGTTACAGCAGTTACATCAAATTCAAATTGTGGTAATGCCGATGGTAGTGCATGTGCACAAATTACAGGCGGTGTTCCCCCATTCATTTATTCATGGAACGATCCATCAACACAAGCAGTTGCATGTGCAACTGGATTAAATGCAGGTGTTTATACAATATCTGTGACAGATAACAATGGATGTAGTGTTGTAGGTGTAGCAAACGTAAATGACAATACAGCTCCAGTAGTTACTATTCCAACAAGTACGGATGTTACTTGTGGAGGTGCTGCAAATGGAAGTGCTCAAGCAAACATTGTAGGTGGTTTTCCTCCATACATTACAACATGGACACCAAGTGCTCAAACCAATACATTTGCAAATAATTTAACCGGTGGTACTTATTCATTTGTTGTAACAGATGCTTCAGGTTGTGTAGGTTCTGCTTCAGTTATTATCAATGAGCCTACACCAGTTATTAGTGCAATAACGGGTGTTACAAATGTTGATTGTCGTTTAGCTTGCAATGGAACAGCAACTGTTCTTGCAGGAGGTGGAACTGCTCCTTATAACTATTTGTGGAATGATGTAACAACACAAACAACAGCAACAGCTATTGGCTTGTGTGCAGGGTCATACACCGTTACAGTAACGGATGCAAATGGTTGTACATCAACAAGCGTTGCAACAATTACAGAACCAACTCAATTAGCAATTAGCTTATTGTCATCAACAAATGTTTCTTGTCAGGCAGGAAATAATGGGGCAATTTCAATTACAGCAACAGGCGGAACTCCAGGTTACACCTATCAATGGACACCAAATGCAGGTTCTGCTCCTCAAATTACAAATTTAGTTGCAGGTTCTTATCAAGTAATTGTAACCGATGTAAATGGTTGCTCAAGAACAACAACAATTGATATTACAGAACCAGCTGCATTGAGTGGCACTCCAAATGCAAATCCAACAACATGTGGCAACTCAAATGGTAGCGCTGGAATTTCAATGGTAGGTGGCGTTGCTCCATACGCTTATGTTTGGACACCATCAAATGGTCAAACAACTGCAATTATAACAGGTGTTACTGCAGGGACTTATAGTGTAGTTGTAACTGACGCAAATGGTTGTGTATATAATAGTTCTTCTACAGTTCCAAACATTGCTGGACCAACAATTGGTCAGATTACATTTACGCCTCCATTGTGTAGCGGTCAAAATAATGCAACGGCAACCGTTATTCCAAATGGTGGAACACCGGCATATAGTTACCAATGGACAGGTGTGGGCGCTCAAACAACTCAAACTGCAACTGCATTGGGTTCTGGAACATACAGTGTAACTGTTCGTGATGCAAATCAATGTACTGCAAGTGGTTCGGTAACCATTACAGAGCCAGCTCCAACACAAATTATTGTTAGTCCAATCGATACTATTTGTATTGGTCAATTAACTCAAATTTACGGTGCAGGTTATGGCGGAACACCTGGTTATACCTATACTTGGACACCTGCAGGAACATTTGTAGGAGCAGGTCCACACACCGTTAATCCAGTAAATACTACAACATACAGTGTGTTTGCAACGGATGCGAATAATTGTATTTCGCCACCACAAACAATAACTGTATTTGTAAATCCTCCTGTTGTGGTAACAGCTACTGATGGTGTTATATGTGATGGTAGCTCAATAACAATTTCGGCAAGTGCTACAGGTGGTAATGGCGGTCCTTATACGTACACATGGAGTAACGGAGCAAATGGAGCATCTCAAACGGTTTCACCAACGGCTCCTTTATCACCAATGAACTATATCGTTACTGCGAACGATAATTGTTCGCCAACAGATACAGATACATCAACGGTGATTATTCATCCACAAGCCGTTTCATTTATTACTGTAAATGATACTGCAGGTTGTGAAGACTTTACTCCAACATTTACAGCGTTAAGTAATATTGGTGTATCGTATGAATGGACATTTGGTGATGGTTCTGTTGCTCAAACGGGTTCACCGATAGCACACACCTATACAACACCAGGGACATACGACATTACATTATCGGTAACTACAGCTCAGGGTTGT
Organism: Bacteroidota bacterium; assembly: GCA_016707685.1. Classification (GTDB taxonomy): domain Bacteria; phylum Bacteroidota; class Bacteroidia; order 2-12-FULL-35-15; family 2-12-FULL-35-15; genus 2-12-FULL-35-15. Next base: position 36,590 of record JADJHE010000004.1, on the reverse strand, counting down.
ACTTCAACAATTTCTAGCAATCAATTTATTGATGTTTATCCTGCACCAACTGCTGCATTTACATCATCGCCAAATCCAGCAACGAGCACAGCACCATTGGTATTGTTCCAAGATCAATCTGTAGGGGCTATATTCTGGGCATGGGATTTTGGAGTTCCATTTGTAACTTCCGATTCTTCCTCGTCACAAAATCCAGCATATTCGTATGCAGATACAGGTATTTATGTTGTGCAGTTAATTGTTAGCAATTCATTCGGTTGTACCGATACGGCTTACAATGACGTAGAAATTCAGCCTGAGTATGTGATTTATGCTCCAAATGCATTTACACCATTAAATCATGATGGAATCAATGATTATTTTATGCCACAAGGCGTTGGTATAGATCCAAATAATTTTGAAATGACCATTTTTGACCGTTGGGGTAATGCAATCTTTAAAACAACAGATATAAACAAAGGTTGGGATGGAAAAGCGAATGGAGGAGATAAGGTAGCTCAGATTGATGTTTATGTTTGGAAGATAAGAACCAAAGATTACAGGGGCGATAATCACGACTATATCGGTCATGTGACCATAATAAAATAATGCTATTTTCATAATTATTTAAAAGGGATGCAACGTTGCATCCCTTTTTTGTATCTTATTTTTTGATAATTCTTTGGAAATATTAAGTCCGAAACCTAATTTTATCAATAATTAGGTATTGATTTATATTCTTTTTAGGTTATATTCGTTAAAAAAAATTGGAACAAAATAAATGAAAAAACAGGCAACCATTCGAAATCTTTTCGTCTTATTCTTTTTTATTGCATCATTCGGGCTATCTGCTCAAGAGCAAAACAACCAAACATATCATATAATTAATAATGGAACTGTACAGAATGTGCAGTCCTATATTGATGCATTAAACGCTTCGAACTTAAAATATCATCGATTAATAACAACAATTTTATTTGAAACAGGATTAAAGGTTGAGTTATATTCTGCTACAGAATTAGTTGCTGCTGGGCGTTCAATAAACCTTGCAGACTATCCCGTATCTTTCCCTGCAACGAGGGTTGAACCAACCTTTGTTTTAGGAGCAAATAATTTTATTATTGAGATGCACTCAGTAGAAGGAAAACATCATTAATCATTAATTGATTTTAAAATGAAAGTCATTAAACAATACTTACTTATTTTATTTACAATTATTAGTGGCTATGCTATTGCTCAGCCTGCAAACGATGATTGTTCAACAGCACAAAATATTGGAACACTTCCTGCTGCACCAGCCTGTCCGGGTGCTGGAACAGGTGCTCAATTAAACATTGCTGGAACAATCGTTGGTGCCACAGCTCCAAATCCTTATTTATCACAACCTGCTTGTAGTGGAGCAGGAGGACCGAATATGGGTGTCCCTGCAAATGATGTTTGGTATTCATTTGTTGCTAGTGGATTCCAAGCTGTTATTACAATTAATAGTACGTTTGCGAATCCAAATATTGCAATGTATTCAGGAACTTGTGGAGCATTTGGAACAGGTGTAGGTGGATGTGCAGTTGGTACGGGTGGAACAGTCACATTGACTGTTGAACAAATGGTTATTGGTCAAACTTATTATATTCAAGTAAGTGGAAATACGGGGCAGTCTGGAACTTTTAATATGATTATTCAAAATAACAGAGATTGTCAGGATTGTATGTTAGCTTCAACCTTAACAGCAACCCCATCGCCGGTGAACGGCGCGTATCAGCCAGGTCAAACGGTGAACTTTTGCTATCACATTAGTCAGTATTCACAAGTAAATACAAACTGGTTGCATGGTGTTCAAGTCGCATTTGGTTCGGGTTGGAATACAGCATCAATTACAACTACTCCTTCGCCTACTTGTCAAGCAACTGGTGGATATTGGGCGTATTATCCTGCTGGAATAACAGATGCACAAGGTACTGCTTGGCCAGCAGGTTTTTATTTTGAAACAGTTGCAGGGCAAAACAATCCAGGAAATAATTTTGGAGATAATTGTACTGGAAATATAGCGGCTGGGGATTGGGATTTCTGTTTTAGTATTACTACTGCAGCAGCTTGTAATCCCGGTTCAAACTTAAGTGTTACAATTAATACCAGTGGTGACGGTGAATCGGGTTCATGGACAAGTACAGGTTGTTTGGATGATCCGAATACAGTATTTAACGCTGCAGGTTCATGTTGTCCTCCAACAATGGCTTCTACGCCAGCTACATGCTCAGGAAATGATGGAACAGCTACAGCTACCCCAGTAGGTGGCGGTCCTTTTACCTATTCATGGGCACCTGGTGGGCAAACAACACAAACTGCAACGGGATTGGCTGCAGGGACTTATACTGTTACTGTAAACTATACCAATCTTTTATGTTCTGTAACAAATACTGTAACTGTTACAGGTGCTACACCATTAGCCACACCAACGGCTGGTAGCAATGCTCCAATTTGTTCTGGGACTACATTAAATTTGACAGCAGCAACTGTTGCTGGTGCTACTGGTTATAGTTGGGCAGGACCAAATGGTTTTACAGCAACGACACAAAATCCTAGTATCACCAATGTTACATTAGCTGCCTCTGGAACATACACTGTTACAGCAACAGCAGGAGCTTGTACAAGTACTTCAACGGTGAATGTTACGATAAACAATTGTGCTTGTTTAATTACTAATTACACTGCAAATATTGGTGCTTGTAATCCAGCAACCAATCAATACAGTACCACTGGTACTGTGACTTTTGTAAACAGACCAGCAACAGGCAATTTAGTTATTGTAGATTGTAATGGTGTACAACAAACATATCCAGTAGCTACAGTAGTTAGTCCATTCAATTACACCTTAACTGGTCAAAATGCAAATGGTGCAGCATGTAGTATTCAAGCTTATTTTAGTGCTGATCCAACTTGTACTGCAACATTAAATTATACAGCACCATTCTGTCCATGTAACATCGATAACTTCACTGCAAACATTTCTGCATGTTTAGGAAATAATACCTATACCGTTAATGGAACAATTCAATACACTTCACCTCCAAGTACCGGTGTTTTAACCATTACAGTAAATAATGGAACAACATCGTACGATACAATTATAAATCCTCCATTTACTTCACCCGACACTTGGAGTATTTCGAATATTCCTGCGGATGGAGCAAACATTACCATTACAGCAACTTTCTCTGCAAATGTAACATGTACGAGTTCTGTTACTTCTACTGCACCAGCAGCATGTGCTTGTGCTGCTGATATTGGAACGTTTACAATTAACATGACTGGAAATAGCAATGTCAATTATGTTTTGTGTTTTGGAGATCAAATTACAGTAACAGCAAATGGTGATTATACGCCACCGGATGTGGCAAACAATCCTCCTGGGCCAACGTATGATCCAGGTATTGCATGGTTGGTTTATAGCTGCCCACCAACAGTTGCCGTGAATCCAGATCCAGTTAATACGGTTCCATCCGATCCTTGTTTTTTAGGAATTATCGATTTTAATAATTTCACAGATGTAAACGATTTAAGTTTATTAAATGGATTTCCTCCAGGTACATTTACAAATAGTACCATTTATTTTGTTCCGCTTACCATGTATTCCGTTGTAGATGGTATCTACAGTTATGTGAATACAAGTATGCCTTGTTATGATATGGGTACACCAATTTCGGTAACGTATTTAACAAATATTACACATACTGAAACACAAGATTGTAATGCAGGAACAGCAACAACTACTATAACAGGTGGATTACCTGCATTAAATGGTTCTCAGTTTACTGCAGTTGCAGGCTCATTAACTCCAGCAAGTGCTTCTTTTGCAAATACAACTGCAGCTAACGGTGGAACGATAACAATTCAAGGATTGGTAAATGGTCCGTTTTCTTTTCAAGTAGAAGATGCAAATGGTTGTCCAATCACTGTGAGTGGAACATTTATTGGTGCTGAAGATCCTGCATTTTCATATCCAAACAATGCATATTGTAACGATGCTGCTAGCATTGCAGCAACAATTACTGGAACACCAGGTGGAACATTTACAGCAACACCAGCAGGTTTAAGTTTAAATGCAAGTAATGGTGCAATTAATATTGCAGCATCTACTCCTGGTACTTATACAATCACTTATACTACACCTGGAACTGTTTGTCCAAGAAGTTCAACATTTACATTAACAATACATCCAATGCCTACATTATCAATTGCAGGTATTGATGTAAGTTGTTTTGGTGCAAACAATGGTCAAACGATTGTAATTCCTAATACAGGAACAGCTCCATTCAATTATAATTGGACAGGTGGATGTACATCTGCTTCTTGCACTGGTTTAGCTCCAGGTTCTTATACCGTAACTGTAACCGATGCAAATGGTTGTATCGCAACTGCTGATACCATCATTTCTCAACCACCACAATTGGTGGCTTCAATCACAGGAACAACACCAACAACTTGTAATGGTGCTTGTGATGGAACTGCTACTGCAGCTGCCGTAGGCGGAACAGGTGCTTACACGTATTCATGGAATACAATTCCTGCTCAAGCAACTGCAATAGCAACAGGATTGTGTGCAGGAACTTATACCTGTACGGTAAGTGATGCAAATAACTGTACATCAACAATAACAGCAACCATAACTCAACCTACATTGGTTGTCTTAAATCCTATTCCAAATGCAACAATTTGTAATGGAGGAACAACTAACTTAACAGCATCAGCAACTGGTGGTAGTGGAACTTATACGTACACTTGGAGTCCAGCAACTGGGCTGAGTGCAACTACAGGTGCTACTGTAACAGCTAATCCAACAGTAACAACAATTTATACGGTGAATGCAACGGATGCAAATGGTTGTCCTGCAGCGCCAATAACGGTTACAGTAACAGTAAGTCCATTGTTGAGTGTAATTGCAACTGGAACAGCAGCTATTTGTCCGGGAGCAAATACAATAATAAGTGCCACCGCTTCTAATGGTAATGGCGGACCGTATTCTTATTCATGGAGTCCAACAACTGGATTAGCGAATGCTACAGCAGCAAGTACAACAGCATCTCCATCTGTAACCACCACTTATACGGTAACAGCAAATGATGGATGTTCACCTCCTGTAACTGCAACAGTAACAGTAACAATATTGCCAGTGCCTGTTGTTAATCTTGCAGCAGATGTTACTTCTGGATGCGCTCCTTTATGTGTTAATTTTTCTGACTTATCTACTGTGGCAGGTGGAACCGTTAATAATTGGTCCTGGAATTTTGGTGGTGATGGATCTTCTGTTTCACAAAATCCGACTCATTGTTTTAATAATCCAGGATTGTATTCTATTTCTTTAACAGTAACATCAAATGCGGGTTGTACAAACGATACAACAATTACGAACATGATAACCGTATTTGCGAATCCTGTTGCAGCATTTTCATGGACGCCAAATCCTGCTTCAATATTAGATACTACAGTTTACTTCTCTGATCAATCCTCGTCTGATGTAACAACTTGGGATTGGACATTTGGTGATGGAGGTGTATCTTCTGTTCAAAATCCAATTCATTCTTATCCAGCCATTGCAGGCTCGTATTTAGCAACATTGCTTGTTACAAATGCAAATGGTTGTGTGGATACTGCTACCAATACAATTATTGTTTTACCTGAGTTTACATTCTTTATACCGAATGCATTTACTCCAAATGGTGATGGTATAAATGATGATTTTAATGGAAAAGGAATTGGCATCACAAAATATGAAATGATGATTTTTGACCGTTGGGGCAATATGATATTCTATACTGACAATTTATATAAGAATTGGGATGGCAGAGCAAATAATGGAAGTGAAGTTGCACAGCAAGATGTATATGTTTGGAAAGTGAAGTTAACAGATGTGTTCGAGAAAAAACACAATTACATTGGAACGGTTACAATTGTGAAATAACAACAATACCTATAAATATTTTTTATTGGATTACTAGTTTTTAAAAATATTTGAAGTTGTGATTGTTTTTGATTCCTTTTAATGATTCGAAAATTAATTTGATAACATTTTCAACATCGTGTTTGTGAACACTTTCAACAGTTGTATGCATGTAGCGTAATGGCAAAGAAATTAATGCTGACGGAACACCACCAATAGAATAAGCAAATGCATCGGTGTCGGTTCCTGTAGCACGCGATGCTGCTGCACGTTGAAATGGTATCTTATTTTTTGTAGCTGCATCTAAAATCAATTTTAATAAATTGTTTTGTACTGCAGGTCCATAAGTTAATACTGGTCCTTTTCCACATGCTAAATCACCACTTGCAATTTTATTCATCATGGGTGATTGTGTATCATGACAAACATCGGTGATGATAGCAACGTTTGGTTTGATGGTATGTGAAATCATTTCGGCACCACGCAAACCTACTTCTTCCTGAACAGAATTTGTAATGTATAATCCAAAAGGTAATTTTGTTTTGCTTTCTTTTAATAAACGTGCTACCTCAGCAATCATAAATCCACCGATGCGGTTGTCTAATGCACGACCAACATAATAACGATCGTTTAGCACCATAAACTCATCTTCGTAGGTTACTACACACCCAACATGAATACCTAATTCTTCAACTTCTTTTTTAGTAGCACAACCACAATCTAAAAATATATTTTTTAAGGAAGGTGCTTCTTCACGGGCTGCATCACGAACATGGATTGCAGGCCAACCGAAAACAGCTTTTATAATTCCTTTTTCAGTATGAATATTCACACGTTTCGAAGGAGCAATCATGTGATCACTTCCACCATTTCTACGTAAATAAATAAATCCATCATTGGTGATGTAATGTACAAACCATGAAATCTCATCGGCATGTGCTTCAATCACCACTTTAAATTCTGCTTTCGGATTGATGACTGCTACTGCAGTTCCATAGTTGTCAATAAAATGATCATCCACATATGGTTTAATATAGTTTAACCATAGTTTTTGTCCTTCGCTTTCAAAACCTGTTGGTGAAGGGTTGTTTAAATAATTATGCAAAAACTCAATTGAATTTTTAGTCAAAATTGATTTTTCTGCTTTTGCTTTTTTTGTTGCCGTTTTCTTTGCCATTGGATTAAGTTTTCTTTTTGTGAGTATGGTTAAGCGCTGTCAGTTCGAGCGGAGTCGAGAACGTGTGTGAGCTTATGTAAATTTTTTGTGAGTGCCGGGAGCCCGAAATTAGTTGGGCTTTTTGAAAAAGAGGGGAAAAAGGGAGGGGGACCGCGCCCGAGCAAACCCCCTTTAATATTATTTCGATTTTTTCTCAATCCATGTATTTACCATTTCTTCGAGCATGTTCATTGGAACTGGGCCCGAAGTAAGCACTACATCATGGAATTCGCGAATATCGAATTTGTTTCCTAATTTTTGTTTTGCTTGTTCTCTCAATTCTAAAATTTTAATCATCCCAATTTTGTAGCCTGTTGCTTGTGAAGGCCAAACAATGTAGCGTTCAATTTCTTTTTTATTATCACCTTCTGGATTAGGCGTGTTTTCATTAAAGTAAGCCAATGCTTTTTCTCTGCTCCATTTTTTGCGATGGATTCCTGTATCAACTACCAAACGTGCAGCACGGAATAATTCCATTGCCAATCGTCCAAAATCGGAATAAGGATCGGAATAAAATCCTAATTCTTTTGGTACTAATTCGGAATACAATGCCCAACCTTCAACATAAGCCGTATTGCCACCAAATTTTCTGAATTTAGGAACACCTTTTAATTCTTGTGCAATGGCAATTTGCATGTGGTGACCAGGAATTCCTTCGTGGTAAGCCAATGCTTCCATTTGATAAATAGCTTGATCAGCCATGTTGTATAAGTTGATGTAATAGCGGCCAGGACGAGAACCATCAATTGCAGGTTCTTCATAAAAAGCGCCACCAGCCGATTTTTCGCGGAATGCCTCCACAGGCATTACCACACAATCCGCTTTTGGTTTAGTTAAAAATAAACCATCCAATTTGCCTTTCATGCTATCAATAATTTTCACAGCTTTTACACGGTATGCTTCTTTTCCTTCTGCAGTAGTTGGATAATAGAATTGTTTATCGGTACGCATGAAATCAAAAAACTCTTTTAAGTTATCACTCTTAAAGTTTACTTTTTTCATGATTACACGCATTTCGTTGTGAATGCGTTCTACTTCTTTTAATCCCAATTCATGAATTTGATCAGCAGTTAAATTGGTTGTTGTTGTTTGTTTTAATGCAGCATCATAAAAAGCATCACCATCAGGCATTTTCCATGCACCATCATCGGTAGTCGATTTTTTCTCTAGTTCAGTCCAGTAAGCAATTAGTTTTTCATAAGCAGGTTTAACTGAACTTACTAATGCTTCCTCTGCTTTTTTGATTAACTCTTTTTTAGTTGCATCGTCAATATCACTTAGCTTGTTTGTTTTTGCAGTAAAGTCTTCCAGCAATGTACTAGCAGGTTTTCCTTTTTCGAAAGGAGCACCAGTAATTACATTTTTACAATCATTGATTACATAAGGGAATACAAATTTTGGAGGAATGATATTTTTTTCTTCACGTAGTTTTAGATTATCCACCAATTGTCCGAACAATGCATCTACTTTTTGTAAACGAGCAATGTAATCTTCTGCTTCTTTTTTGTTTTCGATTGAATGGATATTGATTAAGAATACAGGAACATCGGTTTGCAAGCCACCCATTTGATTAACAGGGTAATCGTGGAGGTGCCATTTGTAATTTGCTATTTTTTCATTGCAGGATTCTTCGAACAAGCGGTAACTAATTTTTGTTTGCTCATCCAATGCATCAAAATTGATATTTTTTAAACTGTCTAAATATCCTTTAGTAAATTCTATTTTTTTTGCCGAAAAAGCTTCGCTCATATCATCCCATTTGTCGTAATCTTTTTTGATACCAAGGGTAGCTTGTTGCCAAGGACTTCTATCTACTTCAGCATCAAACACACGGTCAAAAAATCATTTGCTTTTTTTGATTCTTGCTCTATTTCTTGAGCACTGAATGTTTTTGTTTCTGTTGTTTTGTTATCGGAACAACTCCATACGAATGCTGACAGTGTTATAAATGAAATTTTAAGAAAGGTGCTTTTCATGTTTGTTTTTGTTTAACTAACACAAACTTAACAAATTTGGAGGAGAATAAAACATAAATTATTGAGTACGAATGTCTTTGTTTTGATAAGATTTTACATGATTTAGATGTTATTTTTTCAAAATTGAGCAATAAGAGCAATGTTTTTGCCTTTTTTTGTATAAAAGCCCATTAAATATGATTTGTACACTTTTATGGGAGGTTGTTTTTTCTTAGAAAATCTTATTATATTTAGACTATTCTAAAAATGAATATTATTATGAAAAACTATTCTTTTCTGTTGTTTTTGCCTTTACCTTTTGGGAGCATAAATGCACAAATGATACCATTATTAAAGCAAGGGTATCGAAGATTTTAAAGTGAGAAACTTTCCAGGTGCGATCATCAATTTTAATCAAGCAATAACGTTGCGACCAGATTTTGAGCGTGCTTATTATAACAGAGGTGCTACAAAATTTGAGATGAAAGATTACAATGGTGCAATTGCTGATTTCGATAAAGCATTAACCATTGTTCAAGGTGCTGATAGTTATTTTAGTCGCGGACAAGCAAAATATGCATTAGGCAATAAGGTTGGTGCTGCAGAGGACTATACCAAAACCGTTGAAATAAAAAGTGATTATGCGCAAGCATTTTACTACCGTGGTGGAATAAAATTTGAAAATAAAGATTACAAAGCGGCTATCGAAGATTTTACGAGCGCTATAAAAATCAAACCCGATTATGCCTACGCATACAACGATAGAGGTAGTGCTAAACGTATGTTGGAAGATATTGATGGTGCTATTAGTGATTATAACAAAGCATTGATTTCAAATTCGGAATTGCCTTTTATCTATAATAACATTGCAAGTGCAAAACGTAAAAAAGGTGATTTTAAAGGTGCAATCAGTGATTATACCGAAGCGGTGAAATTACAAAAAGATTATTATGTTGCTTATAACAACAGAGGAAGTGCAAAAGTAGATGCTGGCGATTACAAAGGTGCAATCGAAGATTTTAACAAAGCAATTGAATTGAAAAAAGATTATGCATACGCTTATAATAACAGAGCAAGTGCAAAATACAAATCGAAAGACTACAAAGGTGCCATTGATGATTGTACAAAAGCAATTCAGTTGGTGAACGACTATGGTTATGCGTATTTAAACAGAGGAATTGCAAAAGAGATGATGCGCGATAATGTAGGTGCATGCGAAGATTGGAAAAAAGCAATTGAACTAGGTGTTGAATCAGCAAAAAACTATACAGGCGATTGTAAATAATACATTTTAATACTAAATGTTTTCCATTACAAACACTTGCATTAAGCGATTATAAAAAACAAAGAACATGAAAAAAATATTTTATATACTATCTATTTTACTAACGGCAAATGCTTTTGCACAGAACGTAGAATTTACAAAAGATAATTTTAAGGATAACAAAGATGGCTACAAAGAAGCAAAGAAGAACCTAGAGATAGGTGATGATTTGTTTGCACAAGGCTCTGTATTTTATCGTCAAGCCTTGGATCCGTATTTGTTGGCAAACAAATTTAATCCGAACAACGCATTGTTAAACTATAAAATAGGAAAGTGTTATTTGTACTCAAGTACAAAGTTAAAATCAATTCCTTTTTTGGAAAAAGCAATACAATTGGATGCGAATGTAGATCCTCAAATACACTACGTAATGGGTAAAGCCTATCATTTGGATATGCAATGGGACAAAGCAATTTTGGAGTTTAAAAAATTCCAATCAACTATTACCAAGCCAAGTGAGTTTGTGGAGATTATTGAAGATGTAAACAAACACATTGAAGAATGTAATACGGGTAAAGACTTGGTTAAAAATCCAATCCGCGTATTTATTGATAACGTAGGTCCAGAAATCAATACTTCGTATCCGGAATATGGTCCAATTATTTCTGCCGATGAATCGGTAATGATGTTTACTTCTCGTAGAGCAGGAACAACAGGTGGTGGAATGGATGAGTATTTGAACGAACCATTCGAAGATATTTATGTGTCATTTAACAAAGGAGGAAAGTGGAGTACAGCACAAAATATTGGTAAACCAATTAACACCGAGGGACATGATGCAACAATGGGTTTAGCGCCCGATGGACAAAAATTGTTGATTTACATTGATGAAAAAGGAAATGGAAATATTTTTGAATGTGATTTGAAAGGTTCGTTGTGGAGCAAGCCAGAACGCATGAATAAAAATGTAAATACCGATTACCACGAATCATCAGCATCATTGGCATCGGATGGTAAGCGTATGTTTTTTGTAAGTAATCGTCCGGATGGAATGGGTGACCGTGATATTTACATGAGCACCATGGATGAAAAAGGAAAGTGGGGAAAAGCAGTAAACCTCGGTCCAACCATCAATACTAAATATGGCGAAGAAGGAATCTACATTCACCCCGATGGTCGTACCATCTATTTTAGTTCGCAAGCACACAAAACAATGGGTGGTTATGATATTTTTAAATCGGTTTATGATGAAGCAACAAAAACATGGAGTACACCTGAAAATTTAGGTTATCCAGTAAATACGCCAGACGATGATGTGTTCTTTGTTGTGTCAGCAAGTGGTAAACATGGTTATTATGCATCCATCAATGGAAATGGTTATGGCGAAAAAGATATTTACATGGTAACATTCCTTGGTGCTGAAAAACCTATGGTAATGAACAATGAAGATAATTTATTGGCAAGTCAAACAGCACCAGTTAAAGAAACGGTTATTGCGCCAGTGATGCAAATCAAAGAAGCACAGTTAACCATTTTAAAAGGTGTTATTACGGATGCAATGACCAAGAAACCATTGGAAGCAACCATCGAGTTAGTAGACAATACAAAGAACATGGTTGTAGCAACATTTACATCAAACAGTGCAACGGGTAAATACTTGGTTTCATTGCCAGCAGGGCGTAACTACGGTATTGCTGTAAAGAAAGAAGGTTATTTGTTTCATTCTGAAAACTTTGATATTCCAGCAACAGCTGCTTTCCAAGAAGTAACAAAAGATGTGGAATTGAAAAATGTAGCGGTTGGAAGTAAAATCATTTTGAAAAATATTTTCTTTGATTTTGACAAAGCAACATTACGTCCAGAATCAACAAATGAGTTGGAGCGTTTAACAAAATTATTGCAAGATGTTCCAACCTTAAAAATTGAAATTGGTGGACATACCGATTCAAAAGGTGCAGATGATTACAATAAAAAATTATCCGACAACCGTGCAAAAGCAGTAGTAACGTATTTAATTGGTAAAGGCATTGCAGCCGACAGATTAACATCTGCAGGTTATGGTGAAGAGCAACCAATTGCTACAAACGATACCGATGAAGGTCGTCAAATGAATCGTAGAACAGAGTTCAAGATTTTAAGTAAATAAGGAAAATAATTTATACAAAAACGCCCCTTCCATTTTTGGAAGGGGCGTTTTATTTCTATTTTTTATTACGATTCTTTATCAAAATAAATTTTGTAATATTTGCGTCCATCCTTATCAACACCTTGTTCAATAAGGTCTTTGTCGCCATGAATATAAATGTGAAAATTTTTATCCAGCTTTAACACACTCTTAAAAACACGTGCTTGTTTTTTTACTGCTTGTGTTGATATTTCAAATGAATCTTCTAGTTCAATGTCGTTTTCTTCGCGAAATGCTTCATCGTATTTACGGAAGGATTTGATGACACCTGCATCTTGCAATACTTCTTTCTCAAATTCATCTTTCTCAAACGTTTCATGTTTTTTAAAATATTCCATGGAACGGTTCAATACATCTATTTGATCAGCTTTGGTAACTTCAAATTCCTCAGCCAATTGTTTGGTAACATAATTTTTGGTAATGTCCAAAAACTGTTTGGTGTGGTGGTATTCATCGGCACAAGGCTTGAGCATCAAAAAAGTATCTTTCCAAAATTGTGCTTCCGATGATTTATTGGATTTATCTACAATGCTAATTTTTAATCCATTCTTACGGTCGGTATTCAAAATCAAACAACCTTTGTCCAGTTTTTCAATGTTTATACCATCATCACAATCCAATGAAAAATTATTGCCTTTTGCATCCAGTTTTAAGAATGTTTGTCGATTTTCGGATTTAAAAATCCCAACGGCATCCACGGTTTCACCATCAATGGAAACACCTTTAAAATAACTGATGAACAAATCGCCCGATTTTATTTGTGGGTGATTGGATACTTCGTATAAATGTTTACTGATGTTGAGTGTTTGGTTGTGAAAAGTAGCAGGGGTATCAAACAACTGCAAGGCAAAATTATAAAGCGGATTTAATTTAAAATCCTGATTGGTAAAGGTGAATGAAAACAACTCATTGGAGGTCATTGGAAAAATAAAAAAACGCATCAATAAATCTTTCAATTTATCATCCGATGTATCCAACATGGATTTGGATAAAATTAATTCCTCATCATTTGTTTTGTTTCCTATATGATGCACCGATACTTTTTCGATGCTGCAATTGGTATAATCAATCATGTATTTAAGGTGTTGTTTGTTCGATTTCCAAATTTAGTGTTTTAAGGTAGTGGAAAACCGAATTGAGAAAATTAATTTTTGAAATGGATAAAAGCTCACAAAATGTTGTAATGCTAAGTGGTTGAATTGGGTTTTGAATAATTGTTCTGTTCTAAAAATGTATTAGAAATAAGGTTAATTAAATAGAATTTAATTTATAGATAAGAAACTTCCCATTGCTTTAAAAATCCTCCAAAATAAATTATATTTGAGCTAGATTTTATTTTATCACGGTTAATAAATTTGATTTATGCACAAGATTGATTTTTTGAAAATGAAACAACTATTTATGAGTGTTTTTTTGTTGCTTTTTGTTGGTTTAACACAAGCACAAAATTATCAGGATCAGTTGGATGATTTGAATGACTATTTGAAAAAATTTAATAGTGGATATTACGAGGATGTGAGCGTAAATGGGAAATTGGTTACCATTAAAGCAAAAGGAGGATATGCTTCTGTTTTTAATATTAATGATTGCGATGGTGCCGAAGCACTGCCCAATTGGAAATGTGTGAGCATTCGATGCAAGAACGATGCTAAATGCATGATTCAACAATCGTATGATGGGCAAATGGGGAGTTATACTTTTATCGAAAATAAACGCGCTCCTTTTAATTATCCCAAACTAGCCAACCTGCTCAATGCGTTTTTATTTAGCTTAAAGGGTGAACCTATTCCAGCTAAGTATATCTATTCTGTTGAGGAAGAAAATAAAGTGTCGGAAGAATTGATAAAATTGGTAGAAGAAGCCAATGCTATTAAAACAAAACCTGAATTGGAGCAAGCGGTGTTTTATTTGCGTTCCTTTCTAATAGATAAACCTTATGGCAATGATTATTTTTTAGATGCCAGCTTAACAGAAGGCAGTTTAAAATTAAAATCACTAAAAGGGAGGTATGAAGAAATTCGATTGGGGCTTTTAAATGAACTAACCATTACGGAAGAATCACCTACTAAATTTACTATTTCCATTAGTTCTAAAGGCGGACAATGTTATTACAATACTTGGAACGACTATTACTTTGATAATAATTCTTGGGACAAATTTAATGAGAAGGATGCAAAAAGTTTTTATGTGTTATTAGGGAATGTGGTAGATGCCTATAAAAAGTTGCACGTAAAAAATTATAAAGTAACCAAGACCTGTGAGGAAAAGATAAAACGACTTAACGATACCAATTATGTGAAAATGATAGATGAGAAATCTATTGTATTGATTGAAGGCGTTGAGAAAGACGATCCTAATTATAAAAAGATAAAACCCTATATAGGAAAGGAATTAGAAACGGGAGGTTTGTTTTTGAATGCAGATATGGAAACGTATGAAGGTTTTTTCTACGGAGACTATGGTAAATCCATCTATGTAAAAAAATTAAGAGTAAAGTTTATAAAAGATAAACAAGGGAATGGTGTGGTAGCTTACAAAAACAGATTGAAAAAAGAGAAGGCCGAAAAAGAAATGCCCTTGCCTGCTGCCCCACGATTTTCGAGTGTGCAAGAAGAGTTGGAATATCGATTAGATTCCTTGGTAACAGTGGTTGCAAAAGATAAAATTTATAAAGTTGTAAAAGCCGATTTAGAAAAACAAGGATTCAAGTACATTGATTCGGGTAGCGATAATTCAGCTGTTTCTGGAAAAAATATTGAAAGCTATGGAACTCGTTTTTCGGTTCAATTAAATAAAGAATATAAAGTGGTGTTTATTGGAAAAGACGTAACGGATGTTTCCGCTAAATTGAATAATAAAGTAATGGAAATACCTAGTAATTCTGCAGAGAATGGCTATTCCGTTGTAAAAAACCTACAACAAGATCCAATTAGTAAAATTAGTTTTGGTATCGTAAATTTTAAAATTTATAGCTCAAATGTAAAGAACAATAAAGTTGCCGCTTATTCCTCAGGTACATCATTTCAGTATGTGGATGTGTATTTGTTTGAGAAATAATTTTGTAGTTTTTTAAATATACTAATCCACCTTGCTTCTTTTAGAAACAATTAGTTGATCTCGTTTTTGGAATTGGATATACTAAACCAATCTAGTTTCCGTTTTCTTGGCAACTATCCCCAAACCATGCTGTACTCTTTTCGTGTAGTTTTTAAAATACTGCTGGCATTTATTGTTTTGTTAGTTGTTTATTTTTTAACAGCGTTGTATTTTTCATTAGTAACGGTGAATACCAATTTTACCGAATGTAAAAAAGATGCTGTAGAAATTTATTTGCTCTCCAATGGTGTGCATACCGACATTGTTGTTCCTTTAAAGAATGATCAAAAAGACTGGACACAGTTTGTTTCGCCTGCTGCTACTCAGTCGGGTAGTTCCTTTGCGCGCTTCGTAGCATTTGGTTGGGGCGATAAAGGTTTTTATTTGAATACAAAAACCTGGGCCGATTTAAAATTCAAAACTGCTTTTAATGCTTTGTTCTTTTTAAGCTCCACGGCTATGCATGTGAGTTATTATTACCAACCCAAAGAATCGGCTACTTGTCGGAAAGTATGCATCAGCAAAGAGAGCTATGAAAAATTGATTGTTTTTATTGAGAGCAGTTTTTTGTTGGACAAAAATGGTTTGTCGCAAAAAATATCCGATGCGCATTATTTTACCAACGATGCTTTTTATGAAGCCAAAGGAACCTATAGTTTATTTTATACCTGTAATACCTGGACCAATAATGCCTTGAAGTCGGCCAATTTAAGAGCTTGCGCCTGGACACCTTTCGATAAAGGAATTTTTTATCAATACGATTATTGAAAAGATGTCGCTCCTCCGGAGCTTTTATTGAATGTGTGTTATTCTATTTCTATATCACTCCTCTGGAGTTCTGTTGATGGATCACAGGAGAATTGTTAGCTTTTAAACAGAATGTATGCTATTTGATTACGATATCACTCCTTCAAGAGTTTCTGAGCTGCATACGCAGCATTTTGATAGTTTTGGAAATTAATTTTTTTATGTATTAAAACCTTTCATCGTTTTAAGATGAAAAATGTAAGTCCCAGCGGGACGAAATAGTACTAGAAACAAAATTAGGAATGATGTTTAGCTCCGTAGGAGCGACATAACAATTGAATCTCTATTTCCCCAATATTTCGGTAGCTTCCATTACTACCATTTTCACATCTTTATCGTATTGCAGCACAAGTTGTTTGAGTTCATTCAAACGATTTTTGTCTATCATGATAAAAATAATGTCCTTGTATTCCGAAATTTGTAAATCGTTTCCTTTGATGATGGTTCCTGAAATGCCCAAGTTGTCGGAAATAATTTTACTTAATTCGTGTAAATTTTTGATGGAGGAAATGTGTACTATTTTCTGACTTTGTGCACCCACCAAAATGGTATCAATTAATTTGGAGGCTACATAAATGCTAATCAAACTCCACAAGGCCAATTCGATACTGTGAAACACAAATCCTGCCGATGCAACAATAATGGCATCCAATATTAAAATAACGGTACTCGATTTTATTCCAAATTTTTCGTTAAACAGTTTTGCTAAAATGCTTGCTCCACCAGCCGATGCACCTCCTTTAAAAATTAATCCCAAACCCACACCAATGGTTACACCACCGTACAAGGTTGCCAACATGAGGTTGGCACTCAAAGCGGGTAACTGAATTACTTTTGCAAAAAAATCGACCAGCACCACAATGGCTGCAATGCAAACAATGGTTTTAATTGCAAATCGTTTTCCTAATGATTTTAGGGTTAAAAGTAATAATGGAATATTGATCAAGGCCATCCAGGTACCAATGGATAAATTGAATACATGGTTGAGTACAATTGCCAAACCTGCTGTTCCGCCAGTAGCAATGTGGTTGGGCGATAAAAAGCCAACAATGCCAAATGCCATTACTGCACTTCCAAGCAAAATGAATAAATAGTTGATGACTTCGGTTTTAAATTTTAACATAAAAAAATCTTATACGGCAAATCTACTAATTACTCATTTACGATTGTATGCTGTTGGTCAGTTTAAAATAAAAAAGCCCCTTCTACATTTGGAAGAGGCTTTTTCTTAATTATTATTTTAATTATTGAATCACAATGCGTTTGTAAGTGCTTCCGTATTCGGTTTGTACACTTAAAATGTACATTCCTTTAGCGAATGAGCTTACATCAATTTGTTTGTTGCTTGTTCCTGTTGCACCCGAAGCATCGTTCAGTTGTTCCGAGAATACTACCTGACCTACCGCATCAAAAATCATTAAATTGTATTTTTCAAATCCGAGTGGATATTGAACCGTTAATGAACTTGAAGCAGGATTAGGATATACAATCACTTCGTTTTCTAAAATAGTTGCTTCTACAATTCCGATGGTTGTGAATGCAGCGCTCTTAATGTTTGAACGCGTAGTATTGATGGTTGCACGTGTTGAGTTACATGATGTAGCCCAATTTGATTCCAATACATACGTTACATTGGTTTGTGTTAACGGTGGATTTAAATCGGTATACACCGTGTTTGATCCTGGTACAGAATCAATCACTTCAAACACACCTGAACCCAATGTGTCACGTAAAATGTAGTAGTACGTAACGGTCGCACCTTCGTAAGGAACCCAGTTTAAGTTAATCACATTTCCTACACCTTGGTTTGCTTGTAAGAAAATGGTACGGTGATAATTGCTCAATGCACCTTCGTTACCACAAGTATCCACTACCGAAATTTTGTAACGGAAGTTGGTTGTGTTAGGATCAGCTAATGGAGCAAATGTATCATCCACATATTCACTCAACGAATCGTAAGCAACACTTGCAATGTGTACGAATGAAGTAGTGATTTCGCGGTAAATTCTAAAACTGTCGATAGCAGTTGTAATTGGTTTTTCCCAAATAACTTTGTTGTACAACGAAACATCATCAACTGTTACCATACACAATTCTTGTGTTGGAATTGGGTCGATGTATACATTGAATGTAGCAGGTGCTCCTGTTCCACATGCATTTTCTGGAGTAACGGTAATGATACCAGAAGTAGCAGTATCCGCAAAGTTAACAGTGATGCTGTTGGTGCTATCGCCACTTACAATGCTTGCTCCATTTGGTAATGTCCACACATAATAATCGGCATTGAATACCGATGCTAATGAGAAGATGATGCCGTTGGATGCAGGGCAAATAGTTAATGAATCGGATCCAGAAACAATTCCTGCCATATCAGGCAAAGTGTTTACAGTTATTGGTAATGTTGAAGAAGCACCATCGCCACAAGGATTGTGGTGTTACCGAAATGTTTCCTGAAACAGCAGCAGGTGTATAATCAACAATAATTTGATTTGTTCCAGCACCTGATGTGATGGTAACACCTGTTGGTACTGTCCAGTTATACGTTGTTGCATTGTTTACCAATGGAATAGAATATTGAACACCAGTAGTTGAAGGACAAGAAGTAATCATTGCTAAACCAGCAATTTGATCAGCCGCTTCTGGTAACGAATCAATCGTGATGTTGATGGTGTTGCTCGTTCCATTTCCACAAGTGTTGGTTGCGTAAACAGAAACAATTCCATCGGCAACAGCACCTAATGGATAGTTAACAGTGATGGCAGTAGTACCTGTTCCGGTAACAATGCTTGAACCACCTGTAACATTCCAAACATAAGAGTTTGCGTTTGCGATTGCTGCAATGCTATACGCTACACTGTTTGTTCCTTCACATACATTTGTATTTCCAGTAATTGTTCCAGCTACCGATGGCAATGGATTAACGGTTACAGGGAAGTTTGCAGATAATGTTCCATTACCACAAGTGTTTGTTCCTCTAACACTGATGTTACCAGATATTGCACTTGTTCCAAAATCAACGGTGATGCTATTGGTATTAACACCAGAAATTAATGTTGCACCAGTTGGCAAGTTCCAAGTATAACCTGTTGCACCATTGATGGCAGCAACCGAATAGTTAACACCTGTTTGTCCTTGACACACTGTTGTTAATCCCGAAATGTTTGTTGCAGGTTCTGGTACATCGTTGATGGTAACAAATCCTGTTTTGATTTCAGTATCGGTAGCACTTAAATTATCTTGAACAGAAAGTACAATTGTTTTTGCACCAGCAGTAGAGTAGGTTACAGTATGCGGTCCAGCACCTGTTGCATTTGCAGGGAAGGCTCCAGCACCAAAGCTCCAGTTCCAGCTAATGATGGTTGCACCCGAACCAATGGATGCATTGGTGAATGTAACTGTTGGATTTACATTTAAACATTCCGATGTAGAGTTAACTGTAAAGTCGGCTGTTGTTGGGCAGCTGATACGTTTAACACGTGTATTGTTAAATGAACTTGTACAAGCTCCATTGCTAATTGTCCAACGGAATGTTGCAGAGTCGTTGATGTTAAAGTTGTTTACAGTTGTTGTAGGATCATTCGGATCGGTAATGGTAATTGCTCCATTTGTAGTTGCAATGATGGTCCATACACCCGTTCCATAAGCAGGTGTGTTACCAGCTAATGTTCCAACACTCGGACAAATACTTTGGTTAACACCTGCATTCGCAGTAGTCGGTAAATTATTTACAGTAACAGTAAATGTTCTTGTAACAATGTTGTTGTTGGTTGCACCATCGTTAACAGTAACCGTGATGATAGCTGTTCCAGCAACACCATTCACCGGAGTGTAAGATAAAGAACCGGTAGTATTCGGACTTGTATACGTTACAGTTGGATTTGGAATTAATCCTATGTTGCTTGATGTAGCAGTAACTACTAATGTTTGTGTTTCGTTACCAGCACCTGTAGAAATTCCAGTTAAGTTAACTGTTTGTAATCCGGAATTCTGACAAATTGCAGCAGGATTAGAAATTGCAGTTAATGTAGGTGTTGTATTATTAGTAGTAACCGTTGAACTGTTGGTAGTACCATTTATTAAATAGTTGTACTCACAGTTGGTTGCACCATTGTATTCATATACACTAAACACATAGGAAGTGTTCGATAATAAACCAGTAACAGTTACACTATTACTATTTCCATCGTATACACAATAATTTCCAGCACCAATATCACTTCCGCTTCCAAAAATTGTATTTGGAACATAGCCAACACCATCCGTTGGTGCAAATGGTGCAGAAGCACTTGAGCGAACAAAAATTACTCTGTTTGCACCATTACCTGCTGTAAAGTTTAATGTAGTTTGTGTGGTAGTAGTTGCACTAAAATTCATATTGCTTACAGCAACCGTTGGTTCAGAAACCAATGGGTTAATGTTGTTTTGGAAGTACGACATGTTTTGTGCAGTTGCAGCAGAAATGACATCTGCTTTTGTATCACCATTCATATCGCAAAGTGCAACAGCATTTGGATTGGTTGAGCCACCGAATAAACTGAAGTCATTTTTTGTAGCAATAGAGAAGGTTGCAACACTATTGTTTTTGAAAATAGAAATTTGTGTTCCGCTGCTATAACCAACAGTGATATCTAATTTTGTATCACCATCAATATCACCCAATTTCATTTCGTTAGGTGTGTTTGCTAAGGTTGCAATTGTAGTAGGCGTGGTAGAGATGCTAATGGTTCCAACAGTAGAGTTGTTTTTTAAAATACCAACTGTACTTGCCGATGCACCATATAAAATGTCAGCTTTTAAATCGTTATCTACATCGCCAATTGCAATGCCTGTAATTGTTCCACTTAATGTTGTGGTGCCAAATGCTGCAAAAGAAATTGAACCAATGGTACTTGTATTTCTTAAGGTGTTAATCATAGAGCCTGCACCGCCAGCAGTAGCAATATCCATTTTTCCATCTCCATCAATATCACCAACAGCAATGCTATTGATTGCTGCTGCACCACTTACTGCAATATCAATTTTTGGTGCAAATTGAATGTTGTGAATGGAACTGATGTTTCGGTAGATTGAAATTATATTGTTGGTATGACTTAAGATGACATCAGGCTTACCATCTTTATCAATATCTGCAATTGCGATATCACTTGTTGTGTATCCTGCATTCCCTGGGAATTCTAAGAGTGTTCCAAAATTGATGTTAGAAGGCGTACTGATGTTTTTATTTACAACAAAGGAAGCATTTGAATTGTAGGTGCTCGACATAGCAACATCCATTCTACCATCGCCATCTAAATCGGCAATGTCCATATCTTCCGTTACTCCATATGTATTAAATAAAGTATAAGGAGTTGAGCTAAGATTTACAGTTCCACCAGCAGAAGTATTTCTGGTAACAGAGGTATAGCTATATGGATATAAACCGACAATATCAGGTAAACCATCCAAATCCATATCCGCAATTCTAACCTCTTTGTAAGAATAATAACTTGATGCCGATTGGGATGCGTTGAGTGTTGTTCCTGAAAAATTAGTGCTTCCGCACGGAGAGGTAACAATGAATGCTTTTGAAGAATAAGCAGTAAGTGTATTGTTTGTAACAGCAATAGGGTTAAGTGTAGATCCCATTGGAACCTTAACAACCAATTGTGTTCCGCCAGCATTTGCAGAAATAACAGTTGCTCTTGTAGAACCAAAATACACGGTGTTGTTAGCTGCTATAGGATTAAAATTAGTTCCATTGATTGTAACCAATGATCCAACAAAACCCGAAGCTGGACTGAATGATGTTATGGTTGGAGCGCTAACCGCTGCTGTCAATACATCAGCAGTAGCATAATTGTTTGTTAAATAGTTATTGTTACCATTTATACCCGTAAAATCAACGACAGCAAAATTGTAATAACTGTTTGGTGATAATCCAGTAACTGTAACTGAAGTACTATCTGGTCCTTTGTAAACAACAAATGTAGGTGCCCCACCATAATAGTAGTTGCTGTTACTTGTCGAAAAGAATGCCGGTGATTCAATATAAGTCGTATAATCAGTAGGAAGATTCACTGGTGCACCCGACAATACCCATCCACTTGTATTTGTGAAATTGGTAGCAGCGGCAGAACTTGCAAAACCAGTTAAGGTTCCATCAATAGCTGCTGTTAAGGATGAATTTTTAGCAGTGGTTGTTGCTGCAAATCCATCATCCAGTTTCCAATATCCTTTTAATCCATATTCATTTCCAACAAGTGTTTTATTCATATAGCCACGAATATTTCCAAGGGATTGTGCATAGTTCCATACACGAACTTCATCAATTTGTCCGTTGAAATAGCGACCAGTTGCTTCAAGTTTTCACCAATTGCAACAGCATGACTCGTATTGTCAATATTTCCTGTAGCAGTTGTGTATGAATCTAACGTTCCGTCAATGTACAATTGAACCTGTGATCCATTGTAAACACCAGCAACATGATGCCATTTGCCATCGTTTACACTTCGGTTACCAATTGCTCTTTTGTCAATTCCGCCAATGGTAACATCAAATTCAAGTGTATTGGTATTTGCATACCGTTGAATTCTCCAGCTGTGATCACCTTTTGAAACAATTGTTTGATAAGCAATATTAAAAGTGTTTACTTTAATCCAAGCCTCAACTGTCATTTGAGAAGTGAAATCGAAGTTCGATTCGTTCGGAATAGAAACATAATCATTGGTTCCATCAAATGCTAAGCCTGTTTGAATACGACCAGCACGAACACCAACATTTCTTCTTGCTCCATTTCCATTTGCCCATGTTGCACGAACAGAGTTGGAAGTAATGTTGCTAAATGTTAATCCTGAGGAAGCAACGGTAGGTTCTACGGCTAATGTTTGAGCATAACCATTCAGATATGAACCTGTTTGATAATTGTAGGTATTGTTATAGGTATTGGTAGCAACATTGTATTCAAATACAGAGAACGAATAATTTTGTGAGTTGCTTAAGCCAGTAACATTAACAAAATTACCATAGCCATTGTATACCACATAAGAGCTACCAACTAAATTTCCAGCACCATAAGTAGCACTTGGTATGTAGTAGGTTGCATCTGTTGGCAAATCGGTATTGGTGGTTCCTGGTTTACAAGTAACAATTCGGTAAACTCCTGCACCGCTACTTGGAATGGTCCAGCTTACCGTCATTGAATTGTCGGTTACATTGCTAAACGAAATAGTATTTGATGCTGATGTTGGTTCAGCTGCTAATGTTGTAAATGTTTTTGTAGGATACCCAGTAGTCATATAGTTATACGTACTACTACTACCATTAAATGCAAATGCAGCTGCCGTATATGTTACGCCTGGAGATAAGCTGGTTGTATTAACCGTTGTTAATGTTCCCCATGACAAGATATAAGAATAAGGAGAAGAGGTTGTTAAGGAAGTTCCGCTTCCGTAAGCAGTACTTGGTGAATAAGATGTTCCATCAACAGGTGTATTTGCATAGGCAGAGCTTGCACGCAATGCTAATAAATCATAGGTTCCATTTCCAGATGTAAAGGATAATGTTGCACTGTTTACTGCAATGTTGGATACATTCAGTACACTTGCATTTATTGTTGGTTCAGTAGTTAAGGTGTATTCGGTATAGGTTGGATAACTTGATGTTAAATAATTTTCGTAGTTAAAGTCAAATCCATTAATACCAATTAAATATTCAAACACTCTGAATCGGTAGGATGTTCCTGGTGTTAAGTTAAATGCATTACAGCCATAAGAACTTCCATTGTATATGACATAGTTACCGTTTCCTAAATGACTTCCCGATCCAAAACCCGAATTTTGTGTATAGGCGTTTCCATCTGTAGGTACAGCAGCAGAACTCGTTGCAAGCGCGCAGGTAACAATCCTATTGGATCCATTTCCTGAAGTCCAGTTAATAGAAATAGAAGTGGTTGTTTTTCCAACAGTAATAACATTGGTAGCTGGAACTGTTGGTTGTTGTGCAAAGACATTTGTATTAAAAGCGATGAAGGCCAATGCCAACAAGTAGTTAAATAAAACTTTTTTCATTTTTAATTGTTTGTTTTGATAAAGTATGTAATAATGTAGACGAATCTGTTAAATAAGACTGCTAATTTAAAAAAAAGCTAGATATGGGCAAATAGTTTTTTATTCACAAATAAGTAGGAAAATGCGTAATTTTGTATCCATAATTAATCTAAATAACTATCTAAACTAATAAATATGTATCCAGAAAGTATTGTATTGCCAATGAAACAAGAGCTTGTTTCGGTAGGTTTCGAAGATTTAACAACACCCGATGCAGTAAATGCAGCAATTAATAGTCAAGGTACCACCTTGGTAGTTGTAAATTCTGTTTGTGGTTGTGCAGCAGGTGCTGCTCGTCCAGGTGTAAAATTAGCCGTTGCTGGTGATAAACGTCCAACAAAAATTGCAACTGTATTTGCTGGTTTTGATACCGAAGCGGTAGCGGAAGCGCGTAAGCATTTTGCTCCATATCCACCATCTTCACCAGCTGTTGCTTTATTTAAAGATGGTAAATTGGTGCATTTTGTAGAACGTCATCACATTGAAGGAAGAAGCGCTCAAATGATTGCCGATAACTTAAAAATGGCATTTGACGAATTTTGTTAATTGCTATTCGAATAAAAAAAGCCCTTGCATGAAAATGCAAGGGCTTTTTTGTTTTACCACTCATCCATTCATTTTGCCCATTGTGTAATTATCTTTTGTAAAATGAGGCGGTGTAAGATTTATGCTTATTTTCGTATACCTAATAATTTAAATCAAAATGAAAAAACATTTAATTATCGCGAGTGCTTTTATTGCAATGACTTCATTCGCACAAAAAAAGCAACCTGCAAATTGGCAAACACTTGACCCGAAAGCCGATAAAGTATACGGTACTGGATCAGAACAAGCATACAAAACATTAACAGGTAAAACTTCAAAAACCGTTATTGTTGCTGTAATTGATAGTGGTGTAGAAGTAGAGCACGAAGATTTAAAAGAGGTGATTTGGGTAAATAAAAATGAGATTCCAAACAACGGAATTGATGATGATAAAAATGGATACATTGATGATATCAATGGTTGGAGTTTTTTAGGTGGTAAAAATGGTGATATTAATTATGAAGCTACCGAACTTGCTCGTTTGTATCAACGTGGAACTAAAAAATTCAAATGGATGGATACTACAAATCTAAGCGGACAAAATGCGAAAGATTACGAAGAGTATAAAAAAATCAAAAATGAATTTTTAGCCGAACAATCACAACAAGAACAACAATTGAAGTCAATTGATATGATTGGTGATTTTTTGACAAAAGTAAAAGCTCAAAACAATGGTGTGCTTTCAAAAGATGCATTAAAAAAATACACCCCTGCAAATGAAACAGAGGAGCAATTGAAGAAAGGATTGAAGTTAGCATTCACACTAGGTTTGGAGCCAAAAGAGTTGGAAACACAAATTGAAGAGGGTGGTAAAATGATTCGTAATATGTATAAGTATAACAAATTGGATTCGGATTCAATGCGTACGTATATCGTTGGTGATGATGTAAACAATCCAAATGAAAAATATTATGGTTGCAATAGAGTAGAAGGTCCAGATGCATTGCATGGTTCACACGTTGCTGGAATTATTGCTGCAATGAGAGGAAATAATTTAGGAATAGAAGGTATTGCAAACAATGTGAAAATTATGGCTTTGCGTGCTGTTCCAAATGGTGATGAGCGTGATAAAGACATTGCAAATGCAATTCGTTATGCAGTTGATAACGGTGCTACCGTTATCAATATGAGTTTTGGTAAATATTATTCACCCGACAAAAAATTGGTGGATGATGCAGTTAAATATGCACAATCAAAAGATGTATTGTTAATTCATGCTGCAGGAAATGAATCAAAAAACAACGATGTTGAATTGTCATTCCCGAATCGTGAATTTACTGATGGAACACTTGCTACAAATTGGATTCAAGTAGGAGCAAGTTCTTATAAGGGTGGAAAAAGTTTAATTGGTTCCTTCTCAAATTATGGTCAGAAAAAAGTAGATTTATTTGCTCCAGGTGTGGATATTTATTCAACTATTCCTGACAATAAATACATTTCTGAATCTGGTACATCTATGGCATCGCCTAGCACTGCTGGTGTTGCTGCATTAATCAGAAGCTATTTCCCTGAATTAAAAGCAGAAGAGGTGAAAGCGGTAATGATTAAAACGGTTGTGCCCTACAAAAAATCTGTAACAGTTCCTGGTTCTAAAAAAGATAAAAAGAAAGTTGCTGA
Organism: Bacteroidota bacterium; assembly: GCA_016707685.1. GTDB lineage: Bacteria > Bacteroidota > Bacteroidia > 2-12-FULL-35-15 > 2-12-FULL-35-15 > 2-12-FULL-35-15. Next base: position 9,867 of record JADJHE010000004.1, on the reverse strand, counting down.
GTTATGTATCTCCGGAGGTTTCGTAAATGCAAACAATGCTGTTATGGAATTGATGGGATTGACAAAGAAAAAATAAGTAGAGAATTATAAAAACAAAAAAGCCAGAAATTAATTTCTGGCTTTTTTGTTTGATATAAAATAGCTTATTGGAATTTTTCTTTTAAGTCTTTCATGAATTCTGTTGCATACACAAAATCACAAATCTCTTGATTGTTTGTTTTTAAGATTTCATGCTTTGTGCCTTCCCACCATTTTTCACCTTTATAAATAAACATAATGTTATCTCCAATTTCAATTACTGAATTCATGTCATGCGTAATTACAATGGTAGTGATGTTGTACTCTTCTGTAATCTCTTTAATTAAACTATCAATTACAATGGATGTTTTTGGATCTAATCCCGAGTTAGGTTCATCGCAAAATAAATACTTGGGTTGAACAGCAATAGCACGTGCAATCGCCACACGTTTTTTCATACCACCACTTAATTCGGATGGATATAAATTGTTTGCATTGTTCAGATTAACGCGTTGCAAACAAAAATTTGCACGGTCACGTTTTTCTTCCGCACTCATATCCGTAAACATCGAAAGAGGAAACACTACATTTTCTTCTACTGTTTTGAGTCGAACAAGGCACCACCCTTGAAACAGCATTCCAATTTCTTTACGAATTGCTTTTTTTCCTTTGAAATCCAAATCAAAAAAACTTCTTCCATCATACAAAATTTCGCCCGAATCAATTTCATTCAAACCAACCATACATTTAAGTAAGGTTGTTTTTCCAGAACCACTTTCGCCAATAATGATATTCGTTTTACCTGTTTCAAAAGTAAAATTGATATCCTTCAAGATGCTTCGTCCTGTAAACGATTTCGATATGTTGTTAACCTGAATCAAGATAAAAGTAGTTGTGTTAAAATTAAATCGAATGCTAAAATCAATACACTGCTGTATACTACACCTTTTGTACTTGAACGACCAACTTCCAACGCTCCTCCAGAAGTATAGTATCCATGAAATGCAGGAACCGATGCAATGATAAATGCAAATACAGCCGATTTTATTAATGCGTAAATAACGTTGTATGGTCTAAACTCATATGTAATTCCATAGATGTATTCGTAATCGGTTACAACACCTGCCATTATACCAAATAGATAGCCGCCCAATATTCCTAAGAACATGGAGAAGACAACCAAAATAGGATTAAACAGAAGTGATGCAATTATTTTTGGAAATACTAAATAACCAGCCGAATTAATACCCATGATTTCCAAGGCATCAATTTGTTCGGTTACACGCATGGTACCAATTTCGGATGCAATACTTGACCCTACTTTACCAGCTAAAATTAAACTCACAATTGCGGGTGAAAATTCTAAAATCATTGAATCGCGAACGGCTACACCAACAGCATAAAGGGGAATCAATGGACTTTCGAAATTAAAAGCCGATTGAATAGTAATAACGGCTCCCATAAACACCGAAATGATAGCTACAATTCCTAAGGAGCCAATTCCTAAAATGTTTATCTCTTCAAATATACGGTCGATATAAATCGAAAATTTCTCAGGCTTACCAAACGCTCGTTTGATAAACAGATAGTACTTTCCGAAATGATAGAATACGCGCATACTGATTGTTGCAATTTTTTATAAAAGTAAGAATAAATTTATTACCATTTTCTCCTTTTATAAGCCGTGTAAAAATACTATATTTGTTGTACATAACAGAAATGCTCATGAACTTCAAAAAACTCTCTGTAATACTTCTATTAATTGTAGGACTCACCAGTTTTTCGGGTTGCTATATGTTTAAGAAGAAAAATCGTTGTGGCGATTGCCCTAAGTGGAGCAAACACTAAGCTTTAAAATACCCTGTTTTAGGTATTGGTTTAATTTCAGAATGGCATTTCGAATGCCTACCTTTGTTGTTATTATGAAAGACCCATTGCAACACTTATCGGATTTGAAGTTAGGAGAAAAAGCGATTATTGATTCGTTTACGGATAGTGTTATGGCTTTAAAATTGCTCGAAATGGGTTGTACTCCTGGTGAGCTGGTTCAATTGGACCGCATAGCACCCATGGGCGATCCAATAGCAATAACTGTTTCGGGTTATTTGTTAAGTTTAAGAAAAGAAGAGGCTTCTACCATTCTTGTGTCGCCAGTAAAGTAACGCTAAATTCGTATCTTGTTCTGTGGCTCAATCAAATTCTACCCTACATCTTGTTAATCAATCCAACATAAAGGTTGCTTTAGTCGGTAATCCCAACAGTGGTAAATCTACCTTGTTTAATGCTTTAACGGGTTTGAACCAAAAGACGGGTAATTTTCCCGGAGTTACAGTCGATAAAAAATTAGGATACATTAAATACGAGTCGGGCACCATTGCCGAATGTGTTGATTTACCTGGAACCTATAGTTTGTATCCCAAATCGATGGATGAACAAGTTGCATTTGAAGTGCTTTGTAATCCCGATAATGAAAGTCACCCCGATATTACCATTGTAGTTGCCGATGCAAGTAACCTTAAGCGAAACTTATTTTTAGTTTCACAAATCATTGATTTAAAAATTCCTGTAATCCTTGCCCTCAATATGATGGACATGGTGGAGAAAGAGGGTGATGTTATTGATACCATTCGCCTATCCGAAAAGTTGGGAGTAAAAGTGATTGGAATTAGCGCACGAAGCAAAGAAGGAGTAGAAGCTTTGAAAGAGGCAATTTTACAGCCAATTCCAGTGCCCCAATACGATTTTATTGATATAAAAAAAATTGCTCCTGAATTAATCGAAAAAGTAAAATCGGTTGTAAAAGTAAACAGTGATTTTGCTGCATTTCAAATTGTAAATAATCTTAATGAACTTTCTTATTTTGATCATAATCGCGATAAAAAAATAAAAATTGAAGATGCTTTAAATACGTTTATTATTGATAAAAATCAATTACAGCAAAAAGAAAGTGTTGAACGTTACAAAGTGATTAATCGTATTGTTGAAGAATGTATTGCGCACACATCAGCAATAAAAACAGAAACATTCACTCATAAATTAGATACACTTTTAACACATCGCATTTGGGGTTATGTTATCTTTTTAATGGTCTTGTTTTTTATTTTTCAAGCTATTTTCTTTTTAGCGGCATACCCAATGGATTGGATTGAAGCCCTGTTTGTATCCATTTCTGAATTTACTTCAAATGCAATGCCTCCAGGCGAATTGAATAATTTAATTGTGAATGGAATTATTGCAGGATTGAGTGGAGTGGTAATTTTATTCCACAAATAGCTTTGTTATTTACCTTCATTGCCATTTTAGAAGATACTGGTTACATGGCACGTGTAAGTTTTATAATGGATAAAATGCTACGCAAGTTTGGGTTGAATGGTCGTTCCGTAATTCCACTAATTAGTGGTGTTGCATGTGCTGTTCCTGCTATCATGAGTGCACGTACTATTAGCAATTGGAAAGAACGCATCATCACCATCATGGTAACGCCCTTGATGAGCTGCTCTGCACGATTACCTGTTTATACTTTACTAATTTCATTGGTTATTCCAGAAAATGAAAAACTCGGTTTTTTTAATTATCAAGGGATGATTTTAATGGGTTTGTATTTGGTTGGATTCATTGCTGCAATCATGGCTGCATTGGTAATGAAATGGATTTTGAAAGCACGCGAAAAAAGTTATTTCATTATGGAATTGCCTGTGTATCGCACACCACAATGGCGAAATGTTGGCATCACCATCTATGAAAAAGTAAAAATATTTTTATGGGATGCAGGAAAAATCATTGTTGCTATTTCTGTCATTCTTTGGTTTTTATCATCGCATGCACCAGGAAACCGATTAGCAGAAATTGATAAAAAATACGAAGGTCATGTTATTTGGAAAGACATGGGTGAAGATGTCGTGAAAGCGAAAATTGCTTCTGAAAATTAGAAGCATCGTATGCTGGAATATTAGGAAAATCGATAGAGCCTGCAATTGCACCACTTGGCTTCGATTGGAAAATAGGAATTTCATTGGTTACTTCTTTTGCGGCTCGTGAGGTATTTGTTGGAACAATGGCAACCATTTATAGTGTTGGCGATACCGATAATACGCAGTCCATTCAAGATAAAATGCGTGCTGAAATAAACCCAGCTACAGGCCTACCGAAGTTTACCATTGCAGTTGGTTTTTCATTGTTATTGTTTTATGCCTTTGCAATGCAATGTATGAGTACATTGGCAATTGTATACCGCGAAACAAAAAATATCAAATGGCCACTCATTCAATTTTTATACATGAGCGCTTTGGCTTATCTTGCTAGTTTACTAGTCTATCAGTTGTTGAAATAAAACAATCTGATTTTGAGCGTACCACCAAATGTGTTTTCGCTCCAAACTCTTTTTATATTTGTTTAGACAAATACAATTCATGAACAAACTGTTATTCGTTTTTCTTATTAGCATTTTTTCGCAAGTGTTGAAAGCGCAGCTTTCCTACAACGATGTAGCTGGAATTTTTTATACACGCTGTGCTACTTGTCATAACTCAAATGGAATGGCTCCATTCCCTTTAACGAGTTATGATGAAACAGCTCCTTATGTTTCTTCCATTGCCAATGCTTTACAAAATAATCGCATGCCACCTTGGTTGCCCGATACCTTGTATTCACGACATACAAATGAAAAGATAATTACACAATCGGAGAAAAATGCAATTTTAAATTGGATTACAAATGGTTATCCTCAGGGCGATACAACACTTGCTCCTCCTGCACCTGTTTTTGGCACTTATAAGTTAAGTGGCACTCCTGATTTAATTATTAAAATTCCATCGTTTGCAATTAACTCAACAAGCACACAAGACGCTTATGATATTTTTGCAATACCCATGAATTTGCCTTCAGATAAAATTGTGAAAGCAATTGAAGTTGTTCCGAATAATCGTCAAGCAGTGCATCATATTGTTGTAACAGCAGATACGACAGGAACAATGGTGAGTGATTTGTCGGGTAATGCTTATGGTTCGGTTGGACAAATTGGATTGAGTGGTTCGTTGGCGCAGCCAGTAATTTATCCAAATGCAGCCCCTTTAAAAACGGGCGTTCATTTGCCAAACCAATCTCAATTGATTGTTCAAATGCATTATTCCGAAGGTTTTGCAGGAGTGGTGGATAGTACCGAATTTCGATTCTATTTTTATCCTGATGGCGAGCCGAACATTCGTGAAATGTATATCATGATTCCCCTTCAGAACTGGTATTTTTGGATCAATGCCGAAGAAACAAAAACAATTGTGGTGGATACTGCTTTGTATGATAATTTTGATATCTCTTTGTTTAGCGCATTGCCACACAGTCACCGCATTTGCACCAAGGTTTTAAATTATGCATACAATCCTTCTGGAGACACTATTCCATTGTTACGAATTAATAACTGGGATTTTCATTGGCAAGATTATTATTTTTATAAAAATTTAGTGAAGATCCCCATTGGTTATCGTTATCATGGTATTCACGAATTTGCCAACACATCCACGAATCCCAACAATCCGTTTAATCCTCCGCAATGGATTCCTGTTGGTTTAAACTCAAATGACGAAATGTTTTTTGATGCTTTTCAGTTTATGGTGTATTATCCAGGCGATGAGAATATTAATGTAGATTCTATTATTCACAATGATCCATTGTGGGTAACTTCCACCCATGAATTACCTATGTTAAGCCAGTATTCCTATTCATTTGCTTACCCCAATCCATCCTTTAATACAGCAACGATTCAACTGGTAGGGGAATTTGATTTGACAAAAAAGTCGGTACTGAAAATCGTGGATGAACACGGAAAGCAAGTAAATCCGAAAGTAACAAAAAACAACAATTCCTATGAGGTTAATTTAACTGGACTAAAATCTGGAATCTATTATTATCAAGTTTTGGCTGGCGATAAGGCGATTTCCAACGGCAAGCTCCTAAAAATTGACTAACAGATTACGTTAGGCATCCTTATTTAATTTGTAAATTTGTGCTGAATTTACAACATGTCGCAGCTTCACCGTAATCAATCCATTTTAGATAAATATCTTCCTGAGCAAGCTGTTCCAGTTATTGCTCAATGGATTTATAAATACGATTTTAAATTAAAAATCAAAAAATCACGCTCTTCCAAGTATGGTGATTACCGTCCTCCAGTAAAAGGACAAAATCATTTAATTACCATCAATCACGATTTAAATAAATATGCATTTTTAATCACCTTGGTGCATGAAATTGCCCATCTAACCAATTTTAATAAACACAAAGATACCGTTGCCCCACATGGCGAAGAGTGGAAAACAGAATTTAAAGGACTGATGAATTATTTTCCGCATGAAGGCATTTTTCCTGATGATGTGAGTCGTGCCCTTAAAAAATACATGCAAAATCCTGCCGCTTCCAGCTGCTCCGATACTAGTTTATTACGTGTTTTAAAAAAGTACGATGATCGCCAACATACAGTCCTTTTAGAAGAATTACCTGAAGGAACGACATTTATGTATGGTGCCGACCGTCTCTTTTTGAAGGGCGAACAAATCCGGAAGCGCTTCAAATGTAAAGAGGTAAAAACAAGACGAATGTATCTTTTTAATCCATTAACCGAAGTTACCCCTGTGGAACAGCCCCTTGAAGAGAAAAAGAAGGAATTCTTTAATATTTTTAATCTTAAAAAATAGCCAATATTTAATCAACAAAAACGTACAAACTATTGGCTTTTTGTTAAATTTGTTCTTCCTGAAAAAAGGAGTCATTTATTCACATTAATTTATTACAAAATGAGTACTACAGCCCTTGATAAAAACATCGATTTAAAAGTATCGAAATTAGCAGAGCATATTATTGGTTCTGAAATTATAAAACTTGCCGCTGAGGTAAATGAAAAAATAAAAAAAGGCGAAAAAGTATATAACTTAACCATTGGTGATTTTAATCCGAAAGTATTTCCAATTCCTTCTGAATTAAAAAAAGCAATCATCAATGCTTACGATGAAGACCATACAAATTATCCTGCTGATGGTATGTTGGAATTGCGTACTGCTGTTTCAAAGTTATTAAAAGAGCGTGGCGATTTAGATTATAAAACAGATGAGATTGTAATTGCTGGCGGTGCTCGTCCCGTTATCTATGCAATTTTCCGTGCATTGGTTGATGCTGGCGATACGGTTGTGTTTCCTGTTCCATCATGGAATAACAATCACTACACATATTTGAATGGTGCAAAACCAGTGTTGATTGAAACAAGTCCTGAAAATAAATTCATGCCTACAGCGGCTGAATTAAAACCACACATTGCAACTGCAAATATTCTTGCATTGTGTTCTCCTTTAAATCCTACTGGAACTACTTTCCGTAAAAAAGATTTAGAAGAAATTTGTGATATGATTTTAGCAGAGAACGTAAAACGTAATGCAGAAAATAAAAAACCATTGTACTTGATGTACGATCAAATTTATTGGGCATTAACACATGGCGAAACGGTTCATTACAATCCAGTTTCATTACGTCCCGAAATGAAAAATTACACCGTGTTTGTAGATGGTATTTCTAAATCATTGGCAGCAACAGGTGTTCGTGTTGGTTGGAGCATGGGTCCGAAAAAAATCATCGAAAAGATGAAATCTATTTTGACACAGGTGCTTAGGTTCAAAAGCAGAGCAAAATGGCAGCTACGCTTGGAAACGATTTAGCAAGTTACGATACCTTCTTAGCAGATATCAAATCAAAAATAAACGATCGTTTGGTTGGTTTCTACAAAGGATTCCAAGCATTAAAGTCGGAAGGGTTTAAAGTAGATGCAATTGCTCCTGAAGCTGCTATCTATTTAACTGTACAATTTTCATTGCACGGACAAAAAACTGCTGATGGAAAAGTATTAGCAACAACTCAAGATGTTACAAAATACATTTTGGATGAAGCGCAAGTTGCCTTGGTTCCATTCTATGCATTTGGTTCATCAACTGATTCTAACTGGTATCGTTTATCAGTTGGTACTTGTAAATTAGAAGATGTAGCAGGTGTTATTGAAAATTTAAGAAAAGCATTGAGTAAATATTAAAAGAATCAAAAAATTGTTTTACAATAAGTTCTCGTAATTTGGAGTATTTTATTGTTATAGTAATGAGATTGAAGAATAATTATTGTGTGATTATGGCAGGCGGTGTTGGATCGTTTTTGGCCAATGAGAACTGCCTATCCAAGCAGTTTATGGATATTTAGGTACTAAGGAAACATTAATGCAACAACCCATAATCGTTTTTTAAAACTTTGTCCGAAAGAAAATATTTACATCGTTACCAATGAATCGTATGTTGGTTTAGTAAACGAACAAATAAAAGGAATTGATTCTAAAAATATTTTAAGCGAACCTGCTCGTAAAAATACGGCACCTTGTGTAGCTTATGCTTGTTACAAAATTGCACAACTGAATCCAGATGCATTAACTGTTATTGCACCATCGGATCATTTAATTACCAAAGAAGATACATTTGTAAAAGCAATAAAAGCATGTTATGCAAAAGCTGCTGCTGAAGATTGTTTAGTAACATTGGGAATTAATCCAAGTCGACCAGATACTGGTTATGGTTATATCCAGTTTGTAGAATCGGAAATAAAAGAAAAAGACTCTCGTATTAAACGTGTAAAAACATTTACTGAAAAACCAGATTTAGAAATGGCCAAATTCTTTTTACAAAGTGGCGATTTCTTATGGAATTCAGGGATTTTTATTTGGAGTGTAAAGAGTGTTATCAAAGCATTCGAAAAACATTGCTCGGATATGGATGCTATTTTCAAAGAAGGAAATAGTGTTTACAATACACCACAAGAATCAGAATTTATTGCAAAAGCATATACCAACTGTAAAAACATTTCCATCGATTATGCCATCATGGAAAAAGCAGACAATGTTTATGTGCGTTCGTCCATCATTGGTTGGAGTGATTTAGGAACATGGGGTTCGTTGTACGAGCATATCAAACAAGACGATCACCAAAATGCAATCGTAGGTAAAATGTAATGGCTTACGATTCTAAAAATTGCATTGTAAATGTACCCAAAGATAAATTGGTAATCTTACAAGGGTTGGATGATTACATTGTTGTAGAATCGGATGGTATTTTGTTAATCTGTAAAAAAGAAGATGAACAACAAATCAGAACATTTGTAAACGATGTAAAAGTTACCAAAGGGGATAAGTTTGTATAGGAAAAGGTAGCTCTTCGTTTAATTGTAGGTTTGTTTTTTGATATAATCTTTCGGTAAAATTATCCCATTAATTTTGGCAAATTCTTTTAATGTACATAAGCCAATTTCAGCCCTTCTTTTATCTACATTTTCTATATCTATAATTGGATAAAAGTCATAATTATTGGTAGAGACATTAAAATAGCCATATATTTGTTTGGGTTCGCCTAAAACATATACTTTTTGCCTATCCACCCATAAAGCATAGGCTTCAGGAGGACATTCACCTGAAAATACTTTCATTTTTAATATTGAATCATAAAAGGTGTAGTATTTTTCATTTTCTCCATATAAATGATATAATAAAAAACAAAATGGTGATGTACCTTCCTTTGTAACCAAATTGTATAACTCCAAATGATTTATAGAATCGGTTTTCTTTAATAACTTATTAAATTCATTATCAGGAATTTGATTTTTTAATTGTCGAACCTCTTGGTCTTTCAATTCAAGTTCATGAATTTTTCGCCAATATGGTTGATTTTTATCTCGTTGATCTTCATATACTTTTTTATAATAAGGGAAACGGCTTGTTAAAATTAGACTATCATTGTAGGATAATTTTTCCAATAAAAAATTTGAATTGTAAAGCGTCAA
>JADJHE010000003.1 GCA_016707685.1 Bacteroidota bacterium | reverse complement strand
AGCAGACCATTTTTAATAGTCTGCTTTTGTTTCTAAACCCAGTAGAATCAAGCAATTTCAAATAAAAATCATTTGATATTTTAGTGGTTAAATAATCCGAATTTCTATTGCATTGATAATGAAGCAATTGCGAGTTAGAGTCCGGTTCACCCAAAACCAAACTAAAAAGCATGAACTCAAACCTAAAACGATTAAGTATTGATGAATTAAAAATCATATCCCGGATTTGAAAATTTTTACTGATGAAATGGCTGAAAAAACAATAGCGAGTCTTGAAGCATTATCGATTTTGTTTTATGAACACTATCAAAAATCAATTCAGCAAAAGAAAATTAGAATTAGTTAGATCAAAAATGCTAAAGAATGAAGGTTATTTATTCTGGATGCAGAAATCATAGATTTAGTTATTCCAACCCGAGTGCCTATCTTATTTTTTATTTTCAATATAGACAGATTTTCTATAAGCCGTTCCCCATTTTGCCAATTCATCTATAGGAAGAAAGCGTTTTTGCCATATTCTGTTATAGAATACTCTACGGTTATTGGCTTTGTGTTCATTACTGTTCACTAACCAAATTATTCATTTCAAAATCTTGAAGTTCCTTTGAAAGCATTTTAGTTCCAATTCCATCTATTTCTTTTAATAAATCCATAAACCTCAATGTATTGCCTTCAATGAGTGTTCCAAGATGTGAAACTTCCATTTTCCAGACAACAAACTCATTGCATCATTAATGCTTGCATTCTTACTTTAAGACTGGTGTAGAGTTTATTTTAGTGCCTTTTTCATGGATTTCAATTGATTTATTTGAATTACAAAATTACAAATCTCTTTAGTAGTTTCTATAGAAACTACTTTCTAAAAAACCCATAGTGATTATACATTTGATGTTATAGTTTTGTACCATCAATAAAAAACACAGTTATTGTTTTAGGTAGCGAAAAACAAAAAATAAAAAGTAATGGCGAGGTGCTAGAACAAAAATGGGTGCAAATCTATACCTTAGAAAACGATTTGATTACCCGATTAGATGAGTTTGCCAATACTGCATTTTCACTACAACTATTTAAAAAATGAAATTAACTCAAAAAATATTAATAGTATTAATAATGCTCGGCAAAATTAGGTTGCCGAGCTCAAACAAAAAATAAAATGGAAGAAAATAATAATCCACTGATGTGACCCTGTAGAAGGAATTTGTGGAATACCTGACAGTACAACAAATACAAAAATTACTACTTACAGTATAGAAAAACCTGTCAAAGTCATTTATTTTACTGACCCGATTTGTTCTTCTTGTTGGGGCATTGAGCCTCAACTGCGAAAACTGAAAGTGGAGTATGGTAACAATATGGAAATTGAATACCGCATGGAGGTTTGTTGCCTGATTGGAATTATAACAGCGGTGGCATAAACAAGCCATCTGATGTAGACAGCATTGGGACGAAGTAAGTGGATATTACGATATGCCTATTGACGGAGATGTATGGCTGGAAGATCCTTTACATTCTTCTTATCCTCCTTCAATCGCTTTTAAAGCTGCACAAATGCAGGACAACAAAAAGGCTGTTTTATTTTTAAGAAATCCGAGAAATGGTTTTCTGCAAAAGAAAAATATTGCAAAATGGGAACATCTAGAGGTTGCTGCTAAGAAAGTTGGATTAGATGCTGTGCAATTGAAAAAGGATTACGAAGGCAAAGCAAAAAACCTTTTTGAAGAAGATTTGAAATTAGCAAGAGAATATGGTAAGAGGATTTCCAACGATTTTCTTTTAGACAACTCAGGCAATAAGGAAATTGTGTATGGTTCAAAACCGTATGCTTTTTATGAAACGTCAGTTTTAAAACTTCACCCAAAAGCAATCAAAATGAATACAGTAAAATTGGGAAACACTTTTGCAAAGTACAATTCTTTGACAGCTAAAGAATTTTCGGAACTTTCAGGAACACCAAGAGCAGAAAGCGAAAAACAATTAAATGAGTTAGCAACAAAGGGAATCTTTGATAAATTTACTACTAAGAATGGTTCAATTTGGATAAGAAAGAATACCAGCCAGTAATCGTTGTTTGTTTAATAGAGTAATCCAAAGAAAATATTGGCAATTCTTAAATTAAAGGAGCGATTTCCAACTATGGGAATTCATCAGAATCCTAATTCGTTGGAAATCATCCATAAAGTTCGATAAATCCAACCCGTAGGGTACAAAAAGCTCCTCAGAAATGAGGAGCTTTTTTTGTTTATAAACCCTAGCAGAATCAAGGAATTTCAAATAAAAAATCATTTCGATAGTTTAGCAGTTAAATCGCCCGAAGCTCAAGTTACATTGATAATGAATCAATTGCGAGTTAGAGTCCGGTTCACCCAAAATCTTAATAAAATATGATGAGCACAAAACCTAAAAAACGATTAAGTATTACTGAATTAAAATCTTATCCCGGATTTGAAAATTATACTGATGAAATGGCAGAAGAAACGATAGCCAGTCTTGAAATTTTATCAATTCTATTTTATGAGCATTATCAAAAATCTATTAAAGAGAAAGAAAGGTTAAACTCGCTAATAAAAGAAGAAGCGGAGTAATTACCTTCTGTCGTTCACCTTTTGATTTTAAATATTTGTTTTTATCTCAGTTAGGTATTTAGATTATAACATTCAAACCCTTACTCCAATTAAGCAGACATCATCAACTTGCTCCAAATTTCCCTTCCAACTATCAAAAACATCATTTAGTTTTTGTTTTTGTTTCTCCATGGGCTCCTCGCTAATTGATAATAATAATTCTTGCAATTGTTTGTACTTAAATTTCTTTCCGTCTACACCACCGAATTGATCTGGGAAACCATCTGTTAAGACATAAACGACATCTCCTTTTTGTAAGTTTAATGTCTGTAAAGTAAATGGTTTTTTATCATTATCGTGTTTTCCTATTGGTAAACGGTCTGCTTTTATTTCAACAAGTTCTTTACCTCTTATTACCCAAACAGGATTGTTTGCAGAAGCACAATACAATATATTATTTGTAAAATCAAAACTCAATAAACTTCCATCCATTCCATCTTTTCCACCTTCTGCACTTCCATCATTTTTTAAGTTTTCAATAACCAACCTTCGCGTTTCATTCAGGAATTCATCTGGTCTTGTGATTCCTTGTAACAAAGCTTCCTTTAAACAAGCAATATTTAAAATACTCATAATTGCTCCGGGTACACCATGGCCAGTACTATCAGCTGTTACAAGTATAAAGTTCTTAGCTCCATTCGCGCCAACAGTTTTGGCAGCCCAATAAAAATCTCCACTAACTACACCTTTCGGTTTGAATAAAACAAAATAATCTTTCAAATTTTCATCCAGCAATTTTTTACTTGCCAACAATGCACGTTGTATCCGTTCAGCATAATTTATACTATCGGTAATTTCTTTGTGCTTTTCTTCTATTAAATGTTTTTGCTCTTTAATTTCAATAGTTGCTTCTTCAACTTTAATTTTTAATTCTTTTGCTCTTTCACTTAATCTTTTTCCATTCCACCAGACAATGGAAAAAATTATGGCAATTGCAAGTATTCCATAAATGAAATATGCCCACCAGGTTCTCCACCACGGTGGATGAATTACAAACGAATACTCAAATGTTTTACTCCATTTATTTGCCGACCCAATAGCTTTAATTTTGAAAGTGTATTTGCCGTATGGAATATTTCTGTAATCGGCTTTGTCATCAGAGATTAAATTGCTCCAGTCGGGATCGAGGCCTTCTAGTTTGTATTGGTATTTCAATTTATGAGGAGCATACCAATCAATTGCAATGAAATGAAATGTTAAGTGATTCAAGTAATAGGGCAATTCCAATTCGTTAGGATAATTATAATAATTTGCAACACCAGTAAAATTTACTTTTTTCAACTCTTCATTTTCATTTGTAACCAAGCTATCACTTATCTCTTTTTGAATATTTCTATAATCCACAAAATTTTCTTGTAGACCGATATTTTCCAATTGTATTTGCGGACGTTTGTCATTCAGTTTAAAAACATTCATATCAATCATACTGAGTGCTTTTCCAGTACCCCACCAAATTCGATTTTTACTATCCAGAAAAACAGAATTCTGACAAAAATCATCTGCTTTTAGTCCATCTTCTTTGTGAAATGTCAGAATTTTTTGGCTGTTTACTTCTTCGCCATTGTATGATTCTTTGGTGGGTAAAGTTTCCCCGCCAACTGCAAAAAAGTTTAATCCTTTATCTGTACCGAACCAAATGTTTCCGCTTTTATCTTCTAGGATTGACCTGATGTAATTACTGCTCAGACCTTCCTGTTCGGTATAATGTGTAAATGTTTTTCCATTGTATCTGATCACGCCTCCGCCATCTGTACCAAACCAAAAATTTCCGATTTTATCTTCTAAGATGGATCTCACTGTATTGTTGCCTAAGCCTTCCTTGTCAGTATAATGTGTAAAGAATTTTCCATCGTATTTACTAGCACCTCCACCAAATGTACCAAACCAAAGATTTCCGATTTTATCTTCTAAAATCGTAAATACATAATTACTACTGAGACCTTCCTTTGTAGTATAACTTGTGAATGATTTTCCATCGTATTTACTCACACCTCCGCCATATGTACCGAACCAAAGATTTCCACTTTTGTCTTCTATAATTGAAAAGACTATATTGTTTGTCAAACCATCTTTGTCGGTATAATTTGTAAATGATTTTCCATCGTATTTACTCACGCCTCCATCGTATGTCCCGAACCAAAGGTTTCCACTTTTATCTTCTAAGATTGAAAAGACCGTATTGTTGCTCAAGCCTTCCTTGTCAGTAAAATGAGTAAATGAATTTCCATCGTATTTACTCAGGCCTCCGCCAAATGTACCGAACCAAATGTTTCCGCTTTTATCTTCCAAGATTGACAATATGGTGCTGTTGCTCAAGCCTTCCTTCTCAGTGTAATGCGTAAATGATTTTCCATCGTATTTACTTACACCTCCACCATATGTGCCAAACCAAATGTTTCCGCTTTCATCTTCCAAGATTGACCATACGGTATTGTTGCTTAAACCTTCCTTGTCGGTATAATGTGTAATTGATTTTCCATCGTATTTATTCACGCCTCCTCCAGATGTACCGAACCAAATGTTTCCGCTTTCATCTTCTAATATTGACAAGACCGTATTGTTGCTTAAACCTTCCTTGTCAGTAAAATGAGTAAATGATTTTCCATCGTATTTACTCACACCTCCGCCATATGTGCCAAACCAAAGATTACCGCTTTTGTCTTCTAACATTGACCACACGGTATTGTTGCTCAAGCCTTCCTTGTCTGTTATATGAGTAAAGGATTTTCCATCGTATTTACTGACACCTCCGCCAGATGTCCCGAACCAAAGGTTTCCACTTTTATCTTCTAAAATCGTAAATACGTAATTACTACTTAGACCTTCCTTTGTAGTATAACTAGTGAATGATTTTCTATCGTATTTGCTAACGCCTCCGCCATCTGTACCGAACCAGATGTTTCCGCTTTTATCTTCTAACATTGACCAAATGGTGTTGTTGCTTAAACCATCCTTGTCGGTATAATATGTAAAGGATTTCCCATCGTATTTACTCACACCTCCACCAGATGTGCCGAACCAAATGTTTCCGCTTTTATCTTCTAAAATTGACAAAACGCTATTATTGCTTAATCCTTCCTTGTTGGTATAATGCATAAATGATTTTCCATCGTATTCACTCACGCCTCCGCCATCAGTGCCGAACCAAAGGTTTCCGTTTTTATCCTCTAAGATTGACCTTACATAAGAAGAATTCATGCCTTGATCAACATCAAGATACTGAATATCGCATATGGCTGCGTCTTTCGTACGCAACGGTAAAGAAAGAATGGGTTTGGGCTGTTTTGCTATGAAAGTGCTGTCGATGGCAAGCACAACTTTGGGTAAAGAAAAAGTATCTGTTCCAGGTGTGATAATTCGTGATTTACCAACTGCTACAACTTCAGGTTCTCCAGTACTATGAACATTTAAATTGGTAGTGACAACTTTAGGTTTACCAATTGGTGTTTTTTTGAGTTTACTTTGGTTTATGGCAATTACCTTAGGCTCAGCCATGCTGTCTTTTGGAACTAAGTAGCCTTTAGCTTCTGTTACTTTTGGTGTGCCAGAGGCCTCCTGTTTTTTTTCTTTGTTATTGCAGGCCAATAAAAAGACAAATAAAAAAAGCGTGAGAAATTTATTCATATTCTATAAATATAATTAAATAATTTAATCGACAAGACAACCTGTTGATAATGACAAATAAACTGCTTGCGGCAACCGTTTACTACCCGCACATATCAGTAATTGGCGCTTACGAAATGGTAGAAAGTTTAAACTATGATTAATAGTGATGGACAATTGAGTATTCTAATCGCCATCTTTTAGTTACTTTGAAGCTTTGGTTAATAGTTTTATTAATACCTTTGATTCAATGAAATATAAGAGGCGATCTTTTGAATTAAAGGAGCGATTTCGAACTTAGAGAGTTCATTAGAATTCTAAGCCGTTGGAAATCATCCAAAAAGTTCGATATTTGCAACCCGTAGGGTACAGAAGCAGACTATTTTTTAATAGTCTGCTTTTTTGTTTCTAAACCCAAGTAGAATCAAGCAATTTCAAATAAAAAATCATTTCGATATTTTAGTGGTTAAATAATCCGAATTTCTAGTTTGCATTGATAATGAAGCAATTGCGAGTTAGAGTCCGGTTCACCCAAAACCAAACTAAAAGCATGAACTCAAAACCTAAAAAACGATTAAGTATTGATGAATTAAAATCATATCCCGGATTTGAAAATTTTACAGATGAAATGGCTGAAGAAACAATAGCGAGTCTTGAAGCATTATCGATTTTGTTTTATGAGCACTATCAAAAATCAATTCAGCAAAAGGAAAGATTAGAATTAGTTAGATCAAAAAATGCTAAAGAATGAAGGTTATTTATTCTGGATACAGCAATCATAGATTTAGTTATTCCAACCCGGTGCCTATCTTATTTTTTATTTTCACTATAGACAGATTTTCTATAAGCCGTTCCCCATTTTGCCAATTCATCTATAAGGAAGAAAGCGTTTTGCCATATTCTGTTATAGAATACTCAACGGTTATTGGCTTTGTGTTCATTACTGTTCGACTAACCAAATTATTCATTTCCAAATCTTGAAGTTCCTTTGAAAGCATTTTAGTTCCAATTCCATCTATTTCTCTTATAAATCCATAAACCCCAATGTATTGCCTTCAATAAGTGTTCCCAAGATGTGAAACTTCCATTTTCCAGACAACAAACTCATTGCATCATTAATTGTGCATTCTTACTTGACAGACTAATGTAGAGTTTATTTTAGCGCTTTTTCATCGACCTCAATTAATTTGTTTGAATTACAAAATTGCAAATCTCTTTAGTAGTTTCCTATAGGAAACTACTTTCTAAAAAAACCATAGTGATTATACATTTGATGTGTTATAGTTTTGTGACAATAACAATTAAAAATTTAAAAATGATACAAAGAAACAACAAAAGCACTCAATGTAGTGCAAGAAATGCTAACCGCATTTGGCAAAGGTGATATGAAGCCTTAAAAAGAACTTTATCTGAGTGATACAATATGGGTTTACCACGGAACAGAGGGCATTCCTTATAATGGAACATATCGAGGTAAAGAAGGAGCAGTAAAATTCATTATGAATATTATGACTAATGTAGATGTTTTAGATTTTCAAGTAACTAAAATTCTAGCTGACCAAAACACAGTTATTGTTTTAGGTAGCGAAAAAAAAAAATAAAAAGTAATGGCGAGGTGCTAGAACAAAATGGGTGCAAATCTATACCTTAGAAAACGATTTGATTACCCGATTAGATGAGTTGCCAATACTGCATTTTCACTACAACTATTTAAAAAATGAAATTAACTCAAAAAATATTAATAGTATTAATAATGCTCGGCAAACTTAGGTTGCCAAGCTCAAACAAAAATAAAATGGAAGAAAATAATAATCCGCTGATGTGTGACCTGTAGAAGGAATTTGTGGAATACCTGACAGTACAACAAATACAAAAATTACCACTTACAGTATAGAAAAACCTGTCAAAGTCATTTATTTTACTGACCGATTTGTTCTTCTTGTTGGGGCATTGAGCCTCAACTGCGAAAACTGAAATTGAGTATGGTAACAATATGGAAATTGAATACCGCATGGGAGGTTTGTTGCCTGATTGGAATTACAACAGCGGTGGCATAAACAAGCCATCTGATGTAGCACAGCATTGGGACGAAGTAAGTGGATATTACGATATGCCTATTGACGGAGATGTATGGCTGGAAGATCCTTTACATTCTTCTTATCCTCCTTCAATCGCTTTTAAAGCTGCACAAATGCAGGACAACAAAAAGGCTGTTTTATTTTAAGAGGAAATCCGAGAAATGGTTTTCTGCAAAAGAAAAATATTGCAAAAATGGGAACATCTAGAGGTTGCTGCTAAGAAAGTTGGATTAGATGCTGTGCAATTGAAAAAGGATTACGAAGGCAAAGCAAAAACCTTTTTGAAGAAGATTTGCAATTAGCAAGAGAATATGGTGTAAGAGGATTTCCAACGATTTTCTTTTTAGACAACTCAGGCAATAAGGAAATTGTGTATGGTTCAAAACCGTATGCTTTTTATGAAACGTCAGTTTTAAAACTTCACCCAAAAGCAATCAAAAATGAATACAGTAAAAATTGGGAAACACTTTTGCAAAGTACAATTCTTTGACAGCTAAAGAATTTTCGGAACTTTCAGGAACACCAAGAGCAGAAAGCGAAAAACAATTAAATGAGTTAGCAACAAAAGGAATCTTGATAAATTTACTACTAAGAATGGTTCAATTTGGATAAGAAAGAATACCCGCCAGTAATCGTTGTTTGTTTAATAGAGTAATCCAAAGAAAAATATTGGCAATTCTTAAATTAAAGGAGCGATTTCCAATTACGAGAATTCATGAGAATTCTAATTCGTTGGAAATCATCAATAAAGTTCGATAAATCCAACCCGTAGGGTACTAAAAGGCTCAATTCATTTCATGAATTGAGCCTTTTTATTGACCTTTGGTTATAAAAGGAACTGTTTTACATTGTTTACAAAATGAAAAAAGCATTAATCGTTCAAGGAGGAGGATTTCGCACCGCATTTAGTTCTGGTGTGCTAGATGGCTTCATGCAAAACAATTACAATCCTTTTGATTTCTATATTGCTGTTTCGGGTGGAGCAATTGCTACATCCTATTACATTGCTCATCAACCCAAACATTGCTTTAACGCCATTTGTTTTTTATCTGAAAAAAATCGATTTGTCAATTTTTCGAACATGCTTCGTTGGCAACCTATAATGGATGTTGACGTATTTTACGATATTTCAAAAAAACACTATCCATTCAATCGCGAACATGCTGAACAAAATTTAGCAGGTAAGCAATTTGTTATAGTAATGACAGATAAAACCAATGGACTTCCCTTTTATGGTAATCCAGTTGAAAGTGGATGGGAAGAAACAGTGATCGCATCCTGCTCATTACCTTTTATTACCAAAGGCAAACATACCATAAATGGAATTGATTACATGGATGGCGCCTGGGGGGACCCGCTACCAGTTGAATGGGCTGTAAAAAATGGAGCAACCGAAATTACAATTATTCGTACTGCACCAGCAAATCAAAAGATGAAAAAATCTTGGATTGATTATATTGGTGAAACGTATTATAGAAAAAATGAGCCAATTAGAAAAACATTTACGGAGAATCATGTTATCTACAATAGAAGTATTGATTTTATAAATAGCCCTCCACAAGGAATTCTAATAAAACAAATAGCTCCCACAGAAGAATTAAAAGCCGGTTCTTATACCAACTCATTAGAACTACTCGAAGAAGATTATTGGAATGGATTTAACAGTGCCAATGAATACCTATCGACATTATAGTTTACTATTAATTTTGTAACTCTATCTGCCTACGAACCTTATAAGCACTCGTTGTTTTACCTTCCACTGTTCGTTCTAAAACAGTAATATTGGTACACTTAAATTTTCCTTTAAACCCCTCCTCCCCAATAAAGCTATTGATAATAGGCAATGACTCACGAGGTAATACTCTAGCAACTGTTAATTGAGGCAGATAGTTTCGTTCATTGATTTTGAAAAATTGAGTGCTAATTTTATGCAACATCACAAATGGTTTTGCATCTTCTATTTTAATGAAAAGCGTGTTGGAAATTTGACCATGCAAAAAATTCTCAAAACCATTCAAACTCACCACAAAACGAGGCACTTTAGAAAAATGCAATTGAAATTTATTCCAAAAGTCATCCTTTAATTGTTCCTTCATCGAAAAACCAATTATAGAGATGTGTGGTGTTGAACGCAAATTAAAATTACTAATTGGCACAAGCGCATTCAGCTTCTTTTTTAGCTCCAACACCTTTTCTTTTATTTCATCGGATGGAGAAACAACAATCAAATATTGATACTTATTGTCTTGCCTTTTTTTAAGATCAGGTTCAATAGAAAACAGTGATAATTGTGCTGTATCCTTACTTTTCATTCATCAAAAATACACAATTAAATAGCACAGATAAATAACTTATTGTCTCGCTTATTGTAAATATTAAACAAAGAATTGAAATTCACGTTTGCAATAATATAATTCGTTGTAGCCGATTTGTATTCTTCTTCAATATTTAAAATTTCTAAATCATTCAATTGGGCTTTATCTTGAAAACGGATATACAATTTAATAGGAAAATCGAATTCTACCTGTTTAATTCCATCCTCAATTTTAACATTATTGTTTAGCGCCTTTTTCAATTTTTTATAACCATACTTATAATCATAGGTAAGTGCTGAAATATCTGAAAGTACAGCACTTCCTGTTGGATGACTCCCTGCACCTTTACCTACAAATGTTTGTTTACATGAAAAAGCACCTTCCACTTCTACTGCATTGTATTCATACAATACATTGTACAATTCACTCTCTTTACTAACAAAATGAGGCATAGCATAAACTCTGAATTTATCTCCTACCTTTTGTGAAACTCCCAACATTTTAACTCTTAATCCTCTTTGCTTAGCATACAAAATATCGTCATATATAATATTCTGAATGCCGGTATTAAAAATGTCATCGGGATTCAAAACAATTCCAAAGGCATGAATAGTAAGCAAAGAAGTTTTAAACTTTGTATCAAATCCAGCAACATCCAGCCAAGGATCACTTTCTGCAAACCCATTCAATTGCGCATCTTTTAATACATCCGTATAATCTTTGTTTTCTAACTCCATGCGGGTTAAAATGTAATTACACGTGCCATTTAAAATTCCCTTTACACTACTCAACAACTCGTTATCATAGTACTCTTCTAAATTTCGGATAATAGGAATACTTCCACCAGCAGAACCTTCATATAATAATGCAACATTGTTTTTTTTTTTGTAAGTTGTATAATTCCGTGAAATTCTCTGCCAACATTTTCTTATTTGCAGTAACCACATTTACACCATTCCCAAGCGCTTCTTTAACGATTGCAAATGCATCATTTGCATTATCTATCAACTCAACAATTACGTTGTGATGACCTTGCTTTAATATTTCATTTTTATCATACGAAAAATAACGAGCATCAATTTTTCGCTTTTTATTTTTGTCTTTAACGCAAATTTTATCAATATTTGCTTTTAAACCTTCTGAATGATTTAGCACATCATACAATCCTTGGCCAACACAGCCAAAACCAAACAATCCAATAGAGATTTCTTTATTTCCCATACTATATATTTTTAATCAATTTTTATTTTTATAAATGTAAACCACATTCCGTTTTTGATCTATTTACCCATCGTCCACTTCTTCCTTTTCCAGCAACTGTACAATGAAAACAACCGACTGAACTAAAACCTGCTTTCAGTAATGGATGCTCTGGCAAATTATTCATCTTTATATAATCGAATGCATCTTGCTCTTTCAAATCTACAAGCGGATAAAATTTTAGTATCCCTTCTTTCTCTTCAAATACTTTTAATGTACCACGATAATTATTTTGAGAAGACATTAATCCAGAAACCCAAACTTGAAAATTAGGTTTAATTTTATCCAGTGGCTCCACTTTATTAATAGAGCAACACAAATCAGGATCAGAATTCCAGGTTTTATCTTCAGTAGTAAATTTATTTTTCCATTCTTCAGGTTTGATATCAATAACTTTCAAATTTAATAACGAAGTCAGTTTATTTTTATAATCTAAGGTCTCATTAAAATGATATGTTGTATCTAAAAAATAAACTTGTTGCTCGGGCTTTACACTGTGAAATAAATGCAATAAAAAAGCAGCTGTAGTTCCAAAAGAGGAAGTGAATAAAACTTTATCAAAATCTTTATAAAGTTCTTTTATTCTATCCTTAGGACTAAGCAGACTATATTTTTTATTTAGTTCTTCTAACTGCATTAAAACACACTCGTTATTATATTCCGCAAACTTACGATAATAACTACAATTCCCACAGTTATTAAGCCAGCTCTCACTGGAATTTTAGATGTAAAATAAGCAGCAATGGGTGCTGCAATTGTGCCCCCAATAATCAAACCAATAATGATGCTCCAGTGCTGCAAACCAATAATGGTGAAAAATGTAACCGAACTAGCCAATGTGATAAAAAATTCAGCCAAGTTTACAGAGCCTATTGTATAACGAACATCTCTTCCTCTTGCAATTAAAGTGGAGGATACAATTGGGCCCCAACCACCACCACCAATAGAATCTAAAAAAGCACCAAAGAAAGCCAATATTCCAATCCGTTTGATTTTCTTTTTTTCATTCAGTTTACGAATTGCCTTTATTATAATTGTAATTCCTAGAACCAACGTATAAATAGAAACAACAGGTTTGATATAAGCACTATAATTCTCAGCTGATGATAAAATATACGCTCCAATGATTGCTCCTACTACCCCTGGAATTAAAAGGCTTTTGAATAATTTTGAGTTTACATTCTTAAATTTCAAATGACTTAAGCCCGAAGCACCTGTTGTAAATATTTCAGAAGCATGAACACTTGCGCTAGCAGCAGCAGGTGTTACACCAAATGAAAGTAAGAAGGTTGTTGCGGATAATCCATAAGCCATGCCTAAAGAACCATCTACCATTTGAGCAACAAATCCTCCAGCAATAAAAATAAGAACTGTAGCGTCAATTTGTCCTACCAAATAACCTGCATATCCACCAATTTCTGAAAAGGGTAAATAGGTAAATAAAATATGACCAACAATCATTAAAGCAATGGAAGCCAAAGTATAAATTGACCAATATCTAATGAGTTCTTTTTTTGATCTTTTTTTCGTTTGAACCAAATGAGGCTGCAATGATGAAATATTTTGGCTGCTCGTCAAAATTGCAGTTGCCTCATTCAAACGTTTTACTTTTTCAGTAAAATCTCCTTTTAACTGATTCCTAAATTTATTTAAACTATCAATTGTAATTTGGGTATCTGCGGGTAGAGCTTCGTTAAAGACTTCTTTTAAACGTTTTGCAAGTGTAGGTGATTTTCCATTCGTAGAAATGGCAATTTTCAAGTCTCCTTTTTGCACAATTGAACCCAAATAAAAGTCACATAAATCAGGTGTATCTGCTACATTGATTAAAATCTTTCGTTTGGTAGCTTCCGCCCTAATTAACTCACTGATAGCCCTATCACCTGTTGCCGCAATCACCAAATCTTTATTCTCTAAATCACTAACTTCAAATGATTTTTCTAACAATGTAATGGATGAAATTTGTTCAACTGATGTTTTTATTTCATGAGAAATAACCCTTGCTACAATTGTAATTCTTGTTGCAGGGCTATTATTCACTAAAGCAGTTACCTTTTCTAATCCAATTACACCACCCCCAACAACTAGAACGTGAAGCTGTTCTAATTTTAGAAATACTGGAAAAAGATTATTCTGTGAGGATGAAACCATATCTATATTTTTTACTTTCACTACAATCCTACATTATGGAATCTATTTAAAAAGACTTTATTTAAAATCGTATAAAAATAACAACCGAGACAAACACCTAAAAAACTTTCTAAAAATGCACACACTATCAAAACTACTCCAGTTGATATGCCCAAAACCGGAAAACTAAATAGCTGTGAAATCAATACAATAAGAGTGAAAACAAATCCAACCTTTGCAGCAAAAAACTTAGGAGCTGCGTCAATTGGTTTTTTCTTTAATCCTAGTAACTTCGAAATTGACTTAGCACTTAATCGTAAAAGACTATATTCTCCAAGTTCAAAACCTCGAACCAAAAAATCTACCACTAAAAAAGCTGATATAAAGTAATTGTTTAATACGATACTTATGCTTGAAACAAACAGCACTAAAAAAGCAATAACTCTTACCGTATTTTCATCTACTCTTTTAGTAGAAACTGGACAACTAATATTCAATTCTCTTTTCATTTTTTCAATATAATTTTAGTTTAATAAATATTTCCAATCACTTAAGCTTGCTGGGAATTGCTCATGTAGCTTCACAACATCACCAATTACAATAATTGCAGGAGCAGCAACTTTTTCACGAGATGCGATATCAACAATTGTATCGATAGTGCCTAGTGCAATTTTTTCATTTTTTAATGAGCCATTTTGAATAATGGCAATTGCCGTATCATGTTTCTCGTATTTTGTAAACACATCAGCAATTTCATTCAATTTGTTTAAGCCCATTAAAATGACAACTGTTGCTGTTGATTGCGCTGCTAATTTTACGTCATTCGACAATAGACCGCTACTAGTTGTTCCTGTAATTACCCAAAAGCTTTCATTCGTTCCTCTGTTTGTAAGTGGTATTCCTTGCAATGCTGGCACAGCAATACTGCTTGAAATGCCAGGAACTACTTCCGTCTCAATATTGAACAAATCTGCGTATGCTTTTTCTTCATATCCTCTTCCAAACACAAAAGAATCTCCTCCTTTTAAACGAACCACATGTCCATAAGTAAATGCAAAATCTACAATCAATGAATTGATTTGATCTTGTGTATAGGTATGATTTGAATTTCTCTTCCCTACATATATTTTAACTGCATGTGAAGGAGCATATTTTAATAACTCTTTATTTACCAGTGCATCGTAAAGTATTACATCGGCACTCGCAATTGCTTCAACTCCTTTAACTGTAATCAAATCAATATCTCCAGGTCCTGCGCCCACTAAAGTTAATTTTGGATATATATTATGTCTTGTTTTCATTTTTTATAGTATTTAATTGTTTTCTTTTTAATTCAATAATTTTTACCGTTTTATTCGTTTTAAAAAAATTATCATACCAACAACTATCATACTTTATGTGTGTTTTAAATTTTTTTTTCATTTTTAGCTATTTTGCTTATTTCGAATCTCTTTTGCTTGTTGAATAAAATCTATTGCTTCCCCTAAATAAATTTTCGCAAATTGTTTCGATGGTTCATTCTGATTAATTTGCAAAACAAATTCTTTAAATGTGCTACTTAATTTAATTTCATTTGAGTCGACATACTGTATATCAAAATCATTGATTATTCCATGATGTGTATTTGTAAGTACACTTTTATCTAACAACAATGCTTTGGCTGCATTTATAATAGCAGCATAACTGTGATAAATACTATCTGCAAACAATTCATCATCAAAACTTGATTTAGCCCAATCCAATTTTTCCTCCGCTTCAAAAATCAAGGTTGCTACCAAATCAATTAACACTCCAGCACATTCACCTACACCTATTTCAGTTTTAAATTGTTCTGAGTGCCCCCAATCAATATAATCATCTGCAACCAGCGTAGTATTATCAGCATGCGGTTTTAATAATTGATAGAAATAATCTTTCCCTTTTTTATCATAATAGGTATTAAAATATTCCCCTTCCACAGCATTCTTTTCAAAATCAATCAATAATGTTCTTAAAACCTCAGGACCTCTTTTACTAGGGACTTTTATGATTTTTTCTGCGATTCGGCCTTCTCCATTACCCAATACCCCACCACCTAAAACCAATTGTAAAGCTGGTACTACACTACTTCCATTTTTAAAAGAACTTCCATGAAAACCAATTTGTGCTAATGCATGTTGACCACATGAATTCATACAACCACTGATTTTTATTTTTATATCATTATTAAATAATAGTTCAGGAAACTCTTCTTTTATAACTCGCTCCAATTCAGTGGAGATTCCTGTACTACTGGATATTCCGAGATTACAAGTATCCGTTCCTGGGCAAGCAGTAATGTCACCAACAGAATCAAAACCAATGTCAGCCAATTTTAATTTCGCTAATGCTTTGAACAAAGCAGGCAAAGCTCCTTTTGGAACAAACTTTAACAACAAGCCTTGATTGATGGTGATGCGTATATCATCCGATGCATAAGTACTTACTACTTCTGCCAACTTTCTTGCTGTTTGTGAATTCAAATTACCTAAACTAACTTTTATGAAAACACCATAGAAGCCTTGCTGCTTTTGTTCAAACACATTAGTTACTAACCAGTCTTTATAATTTTCATCATCGCTAACTTTAAATGTCGTAAATGAGGAATTAATATATTTTTCTTTTGAAATTACTGCTTCACGATTTATTTCAAATGATTTCACATTCAATGCTAACCGTTCTTCCTCTGTTAATCGCAAAAATTCATCAATACCTATTTTATTAATAAGGTATTTGATACGTGCTTTATGTCTGCTCAAACGTTCACCATGTCTATCAAAGACCCTAACTACCGCTTCCGCAAAAGGAATCAATTGATCTTCTTCCAAAAATTCAAAAGCAGTTTTTGCCAAAAAAGGTTGAGCGCCTAATCCGCCACCAATCAACACCTTAAAACCACGTACAATTTTTCCTTCAATAATCTTCACTTTTGGAATGAATCCTAAATCGTGCATAAAGGTGTAAGCAGTATCATCATCATTCGATGAAAAAGCAAATTTCAACTTACGTCCTAATTCTTGTCCGAATGGTTTACGTAAAAAATAACGAAACATAGCATCAGCATATGGCGACACATCAAAAGGTTCTTTCGGATCTATTCCGGCAACTGCGGATGCCGTAATGTTTCTAACTGTATTACCACATGCCTCGCGCAATGTAATGTCATCTTCTTCTAATTTTGCCCATAACTCAGGAGTTTTATCCAAACTCACATGATGTATTTGAATATCCTGACGAGTAGTTAAATGTAGATTTCCATTTGAATATTCATCACTAATATCAGCTACACGAATCAATTGTTTAGGTGAAATTTTCCCAAATGGTAGTTTGATACGAACCATTTGAACACCTTGTTGACGTTGACCATAAACACCACGAGCCAAACGAAGTGAGCGAAACTTATCTTCATGCAAAGTTCCATTTCGGAATGCACGAATTTTTTCTTCTAGCTCAATGATATCCTTTTCTACCAAAGGATTTTCCAATTCTGTTCTAAAGCTTTGCATATTTTACCTCTCCCCCAACCCCTCTCCTAAAAAAGGAGAGGGGAGTTGTTTTAATTTAACAATGATTTTATTATAGTGTTGCGTTATACAATTGATACCATTCTTCTCTACTCAATTCAATAGAATAGGCGCTTGCAGCATTTTTGATGCGTTTTTTATCCGGACTACCAATAATGGGCAATGCCCCTAATTTATATAACCATGCCACCGCTACTTGTTCTACATTCGCATTATGCTTTTTACCGATTGTTTGTAACACTTTACGAACCTTGATCGCTTTTTTGTCTTTTCCAGTTAAGATTTTACCATCAGCCAAAGGCGAAAATGCAAGTGGTTTACTATATTGTTCTTTAATAAAATCCAAACGCCCATCATTCAATGCATTTGTTTGAAGCAAGTTTAATTCAATGTGATTGGTAATGATTGGTTGTGACAAATGAGCAGCTAACAAACGATGTTGAGCAGCATTAAAATTCGAAACTCCGATGTACTTTATTTTCCCACTTAACACCAACTCCGAAAGAATAGATGCTGTTTCTTCTACATCAAATAAAAAGTCGGGATGCTCCAACAGAAAGATATCGATATAATCGGTTTTTAATTTTTTTAATGAATTGTTTACCGATTCTTTAATATGCTTTGCACTTAAATCATAATAAAGAGTTTTTCCTTTTCCATCCTTTACAATACCTGCTTTTGTTGAAATAACAATCTCTTCACGATTAAACGATTTTGATTGAATTGCCTTTCCAAACAACTCTTCTATTTTACCAGAACCATACTGATCACTGTGATCAAAGGTGTTAACACCCAATTCAAGGTTATAATTTACGATATCTTCTACCTTTTTCTGGTTCACTAAACTTGGAGCATTCCATCTCCAAAAACTATAAATTGCTGCTGATACTTCAGGTCCTGAATCACTTATATATACTTTTTCCATTTTTTTTATTTTTTATAATTAACTATTAGAAATTAAAAAAGCCCTTCGGCTATTCGCGGAAGGGCTTTTGATTTGCAAGGTATTGTGTTATCTTTTACAATAGTGCATAGTAGTAGCGCTCCGCATTCGCAGGTACATCATACAACACATACACATTAGTAAGTTGATGGTTAAAAGTTGCAAGTTAAAAGTTGTCATTTATAAAATTATTAAGCTATTAAAATTAAAAAAGGCTTCCCGATTTTCGGAAAGCCTTTTAAAATGTATTTAAAAATATGTTATTACAACAGGCTTTCCATAATTAAATACACATCATACAGCACATCATTGGGCTGTTGATTGTAGATAATGTATATGTAAAGTTGTTGTTCATTGTTTTCTTATTGCGCTGCAAATATAAGGCACTAATTTTTAAATTTCCAAAATAATTTATTGGTTTTTTTATTTTAAAATCAATTTTCCAGTCACAGAAAGGTTTTCAGAGCTAATTATTTTATAAAAATAGACCCCATTTTCTAATCCATTTCGTGCAATTTCAAATTGCTTTGCTGAAATATTACCAATTGAATTCACTTTTTTGCCCAATACATCATACAATTCAAATGAATAATTTTCATTCGATTTAAAAGTATTTATTGAAAAAGTTGTAGACTCTGTAAATGGATTTGGATAAACACTTACATTTTCTGATTGAGTTTTATTTTCATCAATTCCAGTTGATAGTGCAATCGTATTTAATGTTGTATTTGTAACAATTGCTGGATTTGAATCAAAATAAATATGAGCAGTGTTTTTAATTTCTGTTCCTAATGGCAATGCATTATTCAAATTTACTTTAAACGAAAATGCACCATGACTAGCCGGCTCATTGCTCATGCTATCTGCTAAATTTATATTGTTAAAATTAAAACGAACAACATTTGAAGATAACCATTGTGGAAGCATTGAATGTGTTGCTCCTAAAATTTGTAAGCTTGCAGCTTCTATATCTGAATCTAAAGTATCAATCACGTAAATGTTATACGCTACTGCATTTCCTGTATTCTGAAAATGAACTGTGTATGTTAACTCGGTTGTTGTTGGAGGAATATCACCTGCTACACCTGTTCCTTTTGGTAAAACCTCTTTCATATTTGGATCGTACGAATTAACAACTCCTAAACATAAAGTAGATGTATTGTTTGTTGCATCTATGTCACCTACAGAAACTGTTGTAATTACTTCAAAACATAATACATCTCCAATATTAACAGCTGTTGTAGGAGTTAAATGTACACCAGCAAAAAAACTATTCCAGTACATTCCATTGCTAAGGTTGCTTAAATTTGAGTAGTTCCACATCAATGTATCACCACTAATAGTTGTAGCAGGATTTGAGCTTAAAGCCGCATTATACACAACATCTGCATCTAACACTAATTTCAAAACACCACTAGCCGCATTACATCCTGTATTATTTACATAAGGATATAAGGTAAATGGAATGTTTGGACGCACAACACCTGCTGAATGAATAGCTGCTGCTACATCAATATTACTTGAGCACTGTAATGAAAAATCAACATTTGCTTGAGGAAGCGTTATGAAGTTATAAATTGCCGGAGAGCAAGTTGTTGAAGGAAAAATAAATTGATAGTACGATGGAATAGAAACACTGTAGTTTGTCATCCATGTTTGTTGTGCTTGAATAGTGTAATCTCCTGAAAAATCGCTATAACCTGATGATGAGGTAGAACTCATAGAAGGGCTGTTCAGTGTTAATGAGGCAACAACAGGAATTGAAGACAAAGGAACATCTGCCCCATTAAATATACAATCATTGTTATAATCAACATACACTTTTCCTGTAACATTATCATAAGTACAAGGATTTGAAACAGGAATTCCATAAGTATTCATGATGTTGTAAATTGTATCTGTTCCAGAAATTACTTTTGAAGGAGGGCCAAAAAAATTCGCAAAACCACCCACAACTTGATTATCCTGTACATAGCCAAAAGCTGTGTATACAGGTGCCATCACATTCCATGGATTTTGTCCACTTATATTCGCTTCTTCATATATCATCATACCACTCATGTCTTTTACTTTTACGGAATCTCCCATAAACGAATTTTGAATTGTAATTTGATACATCATCTGTCCCTGCGATGAACATGTATTAATATCATGACTTCCACTTGGCTGAAGCGCTACCATTATATCTCCCTGTGAATAAACTTGTGCATTGGTTTTTAATGATATTAAAGCCAACACAACTCCGAAACCAATTCCTAACTTTTTCATATTTTCTTATTTAATAATTAATTTCCCGTTTCCAATCAATTTTTCTGAAGTGTATATTTTATAGAAATACATTCCGTTTTCTAATCCACTTCTAGTTAAATTAAATTGCTTTGATGTAATGTTTGTTAACTCATTTATCTTTTTCCCTAATACATCATACAATTCAAAAGTATAAGCTTCATCTGTTTTACCTGAATTAATAATAAAAGTTGTATTGACATTAAATGGATTTGGATAAACTGTTACAAACCCATTTGCAACCATTTCTTCAGCAATTGTAGTTGGAATAACATAAGTATTCATTGCTGTATTTGTAATTACAGGTTCATTGAAATCAAAATAAATATAAGCTGTATTTTCGATTACTTGTCCTGCACTTGCTGCATTTAGCTTGTTGATTCTAAATTGAACATGACCATGACTTCCTGGTTCGTTACTTGTGCTATCAGGCAAATTGATATTATCAAATTTGAATCG
The DNA here is from genome assembly GCA_016707685.1 of Bacteroidota bacterium. Lineage (GTDB taxonomy): Bacteria > Bacteroidota > Bacteroidia > 2-12-FULL-35-15 > 2-12-FULL-35-15 > 2-12-FULL-35-15. The sequence goes on along the minus strand of JADJHE010000003.1, from coordinate 306,570 downwards.
AACCAAATTATTAGGCAACAATTCAACCATATAATTGTGACTTGCATTCAACACTTCTAAGCTAGCAACATCCAATAAATTTGAAATGGTATCCGTAATAACAATATTTACAGCAGGACCATTTCCTGTATTTTGGAAACGAACCAAATAATTAAATTCTGTTTCTGTTAATTGAATATCGCCTGTTGCACCAATACCTGAAGGGGAAACCGTTTTATCATTCGGATCGAATGAACCTGTTACTGGTCTGTAGTAATTATAAGTATTGCATCCAGGATTCACATCTGTTCCATTAGATACAGTTGCTGTAATAATTGCCGTTGTAGGAGTACCAAGTGCCGTTCCTACAGGTGTATTAAATGAAACATAAAAAGTTGTTGAACCATAACCAGGTAAATTGGTATAATTAAAACAAACAGTATTTCCAGAAACACTTGTTGCTGCAGGCGAAGATGATACATAATTTAACATTGGAGGCAAATCAATACATACTGTTCCATTGGTTGGTAATCCGGTTTGATTTGTCAAATAAATATAATAAGTCCCATTAAAGCCTGGAACAATTCCTGGACTCCATCCACTAACACATACATCGTAAACTGCAGGTAAATTATATGCAAAATTATTATTTGGCAAAGTAGACCCATTGGTCACATTCACAGAATAACTAGCAGCACAAGTACCAGAAATGTTAGTAGTATTAATTGGATTCACGGTGTAATTTCCAGATGGCACCCAAATAACATACTGACCATTCCCATTTGTTAAACCAGAATAAGAATTTGTTCCATTTGTAGCTATTACTGAAAAATTCGAAAGAGGTGAATCACCAGCATCATAGATACAATTATTATTTACATCGTTATAAAACATTCCAGTAATGTAACCATAAGAAGGTGTAGTATTTACGGTATAAATATATGAGCTACAATCACCATTATTATCAGTAATTACAACTGTATAAACACCACCTGCTAATGAATAAATATCTTCGGATGTAGCACCATTGCTCCATAAAAATGTATATGGAGCAGTAGTTCCAGCTAATGTAATATCAATTGAACCATTTAATAATCCAGCTCCTGATTCATTTGTAATTTGAGGGGAAACGGTTAGACCAGAAATCCCAGTTGTTCCAACAAATAAAGTTGAATTACCAACACATCCATTCGAATCGGTAACTGTAGCAACATAACTACCAAGGCAAACACCTGTAAATAGATTTGATGATTGCTGTGCTCCACCATTTAAACTATATGTTAAAGGAGAAACTCCACCCGATTGAATTAAATTAATTAACCCTGTACAAGCACCAGAACATGCAGAAGATGCTGTAACTGTTTGTGTCAAAGCAATTGGGTTTGTTGTTCCGACAGTTACTGAGCCTGCTCCTACACAGCCATTAGCATCTACAACTGTTACATTATATGTTCCAGCACAAACAGAAGTATGTTGAGGAAATGGAGGTAAATTTGACCAAGCATAAGTATATGGAGAAACACCACCAATAACATTTGTTGTTATTAATCCATTACAAGCACCACCACAAGCAGTAGGCATCGAACTAGCATTAATTACGATGGGTGTTGGTTGATTCACAACCCCTGTAGCAACAGTTGAACAACCGTTTATATCTGTTATCTGAACAGTGTATATTCCTGCACACAAATTTGTATTTAAAGATGTTGTAACTCCATTTGACCATGCATAAGCATATGGAGGGGTTCCGCCAGTTGCTATAGCCGTTAATGCACCAGTACAAAAGCCATTACAAATAATATTTGTTGTGTTCGCAATTGTACCAACTATTGATGAAGAAGAATTTATATTTACAAAACCAGATGCACTACAACCTGCAGAACTAACTGCAGTTAAATTATAGGTTCCAACACATAAGTTTGTCGGATTTGACATGGTTGAGGTATATGCAGCTGGACCAGACCAATTATAAGCTACCGCTCCTGTTGTATTATTTATTATCGATCCATCGCATTGGTTACATGTTGCATTTACAGAAGCAATATTAATAGCAGGCATTGGATTTGCTATCACCGTTGATGTTGATGTTGCAGTACAACCATTTGCATCCGTAACTGTAACTGTAAATGTTGTTGTTGTATTTACATTAAAAATAGGAGTTGGAATGGATGGATTACTTAAACCTATTGATGGTGTCCAACTATATGCATATGCTGGCGTTCCACCATTTGGTGTTGCAACCAAGGTCGCAGACTGTCCTACACATGAATTAATTGTTCCATTAGTAACGACTACCAACACACTTGGTTGAGTAATGTTTAAAGTATAAAGTGCTGTACTCATATCGCTACTATCAATCGCAGTAACAATATAAGTTCCTGCACATAATCCAGAAAGAGATTGTCCTGTTGCCGTATAACTTGCTGGCCCCGTCCAAGTATATCCATAAGGACCAACACCTCCACTAGCAAAAGCAGTGGCAGTTCCATTACATTGTCCATTACAAGAAACATTGGTTCCAACAGCGGTTGCCACATGGCCAGCTGCAAAAACAGCATAACTAAACAATACAGCAATAAAAGAGAATAATAGTTTTTTCATGAGAAAAAGATTTTAAACAATAATCTATTAATAAGTTTAGAGTAGAAGTGAATTTTAAATTGGAGTAAACACTTCCTTTGTTATAGAGATGATAAAATTGTTTAATAAGTTGCATTGCTTTTTTCTCTCATACATTTTAATTAATCACAAATGAATTACATCGACATTATATTATGCATTCCCCTCGTTTGGGGATTGTACAAAGGATTTACAAAAGGCCTAATCATTGAAGCTGCAACATTGGTTGCATTTGGCTTAGGAGTTTGGGGTGGCATTCATTTTTCAGATTACATTGCACAAAAAATAAAAGAAACATTCGATTGGCAATCGCCTTACTTACCTGTAGTTTCATTCGCAATTACATTTCTGGCAATTATTATTGTCGTTTTTTTAATTGCAAAATTAATTCAACGTGCAGTTGATGGAATGGCATTAAGTGCAATCAATAAAATTGGAGGAGCCATTGTTGGTACTTTAAAATTTGCCTTAATAATGAGTGTTGTTATTTTTGTAATGGATGCTATTGAACAAAGCTATCCCATCATTTCCTTTAAAGCAAAAGAAGAATCGCTATTGTACAAACCAGTAGGTAAAATTGCTCCAACCTTAATTCCTGCAATGAACCAAAGCAAAGTAGCAGAGCTGATTCCAAAACCAGCATTAGATGTAGATGTGAAAGTGAAACTAAAAGAAAAAGAAGTAGAAGAATAAAAAAAGACTTGTAGAAATTCTACAAGTCTTGATTCTAAATTCTAAACACACTATTGATATTATCCATTCAAGGCTTCTGCACCACCAACAATCTCTAAGATTTCGTTTGTAATAGCAGCTTGACGTGCTTTATTGTATGATAATTTTAATTCTTTAATCAATGCACCTGCATTATCAGTTGCTTTGTGCATTGCTGTCATACGTGCACCATGTTCTGCTGCTAATGAATCTAACAATGCTTTAAAGAATTGTGTTTTTAATGAACGAGGAATTAAATCTTCTACAATGTATTGTTTGTTTGGTTCGAAGATATAATCAGCGGTTTTTGTTTCTTTTGTAGCTGCTGGAGCTTGAACTGGCAAAAACTGTTCAACAGTAGTAACTTGTATCGCAGCATTTTTAAATTGATTGTAAATCAATTCTACTTTATCAAATTGTCCGTTTACAAATGCTTCCATCACCTTTTCAGCAACTGGTGCAACATTGGAGAAGGTAAGCTTATCAAACAATTCATTCAATCCACGTGGCATATCAGAACCCATAATACCATAATCTGTTTTCTTGAAAAAATCGCCACCTTTTTTACCAATTGTTAAGATGCTTACTTTAGATCCTTTGTATTGTTCGCGAGCTAAACGATTAGCTGCTTTAATAATGTTTGCATTAAAACCACCACACAAACCACGGTTAGAAGTAATAACAATTAACAACACATTTTTTACTTCGCGTTGTTTTGAATATACACCTTCTGAACTATCTAAACTCGCACTTAAGTTTTCTAAAATCTCTTTTAGTTTACTTGCATACGGGCGCATTTGTGTAACAGCATCTTGTGCTCTACGCAATTTTGCAGCACTCACCATTTTCATGGCACTTGTAATCTGCTGTGTAGAACTTACAGAAACTATTCGGTTACGTACCTCTTTTAAATTTGCCATCTTATTAGATTTGAGTATTCAGATTTGAGTAATGATTTATTCACTATCTCAAATCTCTTCGCTCAGTCTTATTAGTTATTGTATTTTTTAGATAAATCCTTAGCAACTGCTTCTAACACATCTGTTAATTCATCACTGAATTTACCAGCTTTTAAATCGTTCAATACGTTTTTGTGTTTTGCTTCTAAGAATGCTAAATATTCTGCTTCAAACTCACGCACTTTATTTACAGGAACATTACGTAATAAACCTTTTGTACCACAGTAAATAATAGCTACTTGTTGTTCAACACGTAATGGAGAAAACTGACCTTGTTTCAAAATTTCCACGTTACGTGCACCTTTATCTAATACTGATTTTGTTGCAGCATCTAAGTCAGAACCGAATTTTGCAAACGCTTCCAACTCGCGGTATTGTGCTTGATCCAATTTTAATGTACCAGCAACTTTTTTCATTGATTTGATTTGAGCATTACCACCCACACGTGATACAGAGATACCTACGTTAATCGCTGGACGAACACCTGCATTAAACAAGTTCGACTCCAAGAATATCTGACCATCTGTAATAGAGATAACGTTTGTAGGAATATATGCAGAAACGTCACCTGCTTGTGTTTCGATAATTGGTAAAGCTGTTAATGAACCACCACCTTTAACGATACCTTTAATTGATTCAGGTAAATCGTTCATGTTTTTAGCGATGTCATCGTTTGCGTTGATTTTAGCAGCACGCTCTAATAAACGACTGTGTAAGTAAAACACGTCACCAGGATATGCCTCACGTCCTGGAGGTCTACGTAATAACAATGATACCTCACGGTAAGCAACTGCTTGTTTTGACAAATCATCATAAACAATTAATGCAGGGCGACCAGAGTCACGGAAAAACTCACCAATTGCAGCACCTGCAAATGGAGCGTAGAATTGCATTGGAGCTGGATCAGATGCAGTAGCTGCAACAATTACTGTATAAGCCATTGCACCATTTTCTTCTAATACACGTTGAATATTTGCAACAGTTGAACCTTTTTGTCCAATTGCAACATAAATACAAAATACTGGTTGACCAGCTTCGTAAAATTCTTTTTGGTTGATGATTGTATCAATAGCAACTGCTGTTTTACCAGTTTGACGGTCACCAATGATTAACTCACGTTGTCCACGACCAATTGGAATCATCGCATCAATCGCTTTGATACCAGTTTGTAATGGCTCATTAACTGGTTGACGGTAAATTACCCCTGGTGCTTTACGCTCCAATGGCATTTCATATGTTGTTCCTGCAATTGGACCTTTACCATCAATAGGATGACCCATTGTATCAACAACACGTCCTAACATTCCTTCACCTACTTGCAATGAAGCAATTCTACCAGTACGTTTTACTGTATCACCTTCTTTAATATCATTTGATGAACCCAATGTTACCGCACCAACGTTATCCTCTTCAAGGTTCAATACAATTCCTTTTAAACCATTTGAAAATTCAATCAACTCACCTGATTGAACTTTTGAAAGTCCGTAAATACGAGCAATACCGTCACCTACTTGTAACACGGTACCAACTTCCTCTAACTCTTGTTCCGATTTTAAGCCGGATAATTGTTGTCTTAAAATTGCAGATACTTCTGCTGGTTTAACTTCTGCCATTGTTATTTGTATTTATATTATAGTGTATATCTAATTATTAAAATTCTTTTACAAATGGATTCTCACCAAATCCGCGTTTTAGGTTACTCAATTTACGTGCGATAGAAGCATCAACTTGCTTATCACCAACACGAATAATGAAGCCTCCGATTAAATCTTTGTTGATTTTTTCTTCCAATACCACTTCACTTGAGCTAACTCCTTTTACTAATTCCATTACTTTTTTGCGAATGTTTTCATCAATTCCGTTTGCAGATGTGATAACAGCTGTTAAAATTTGTTTTTTCAATTTGTATTGATTCACAAATTCAGTTGCTATTTCTGGCAAATACAATTCACGTTTTTTATCAGCAATAAGCATTACATAGGTATCAGTAACTTTATTTAGCTTGCCACTGAATACCTCTTTTAATACTGCTTGTTTTTTGTCGGTATTAATAATCGGACTTTTCAAGAAGCTTACAAAATCATGATTTGATTTGCATACATCTGAAATAAACTTCATATCGGCATACGCTTGCTCCAACACACCTTGCTCAATAGTAAGGTCGATGAATGATTTTGCGTATCGTGATGCTACTCTTGTTCCTTGCATTTTTAATCAGTTTAAAGTTTAAAGTTTTAAAGTTTAAAGTTGGAATAATCCAACCTTGAACATTGAACCTTGAACTAATTTAAATTAACGTCTTTCAATAAAGTGTTTACCAATGATTTTTGCTTTTCATCTGAAGACAATTCTGATTTCAAAATTTTCTCAGCAATTTCAATTGATAATGTTGCCACCTGATTTTTCAATTCAGTGATAGCAGCCATTTTTTCGTTTTGAATGTTTTCACGAGCAATAGCCAACATACGTTCACCTTCTTTGGTTGCAGTTGTTTTTGCTTCAAGAATCATTTTATCTTTTATTTCACGTGCTTCTTTCAACAACGTATCACGCTCAGCACGTGCTTCTGCCAAAATACGCTCGTTGTTCGATTGTAATGCTTTCATTTCTTCTTTTGCTTTTTCAGCAGCAGCTAAAGCACTTTCAATTGATTCTTCACGCTCTTTAATCATTCCTAAAATTGGTTTCCAAGCAAACTTTTTCAATAAGAAAAGAATGATTGAGAATGAAACCGCCATCCAAAATATAAGGCCAATCGAAGGTTTTACTAATTCCATGTTTTAAAGTATTGAATATTTATACTGTATATTGAGTTTAGTCAAATTTGTTTTAAAAACTGTCTGCAACAACCTTGCAGACAGTTTTAGTTTTTTTACTTGATAATCAAAACTACTAATAGTCCGATAACCATAGCAAAGAAAGCAGCACCCTCTACAAGGGCAGCAGCTAAGATCATTGATGAACGGATATCGTTCACAGCCTCTGGTTGACGAGCGATAGATTCTAACGCTGATCCACCGATACGACCGATACCGATACCTGCTGCTAATGCAGCTACACCTGCTCCTAATGCAGCTACACCATAAGTTAAGCTTGCTTCTAATAATACTGATGATAACATTTTGTAATTATTTTATTGTTTTGCCTTACCGATTTTTGAAGTTTTAGCTGTCGGCAAGGCTACCCAACTAAAACCAATTTCTTGTATATTAATGATGCGCTGTATCAGTTGCATGGTCGTGGTGATGGTGAACATCGTGTCCTTCATCTACCGCTGCACCAAAATAAATTGCTGATAACAATGTAAATACATATGCTTGTAAAAATGCAACCAATAATTCCATTGCACCCATAAACACCGTAAATACTAATGAAAGTACTGAAACTCCTAATCCTAAACCAGCATGCATTTCACCAAAGATGAAAATCAAACTGAAGAATGCCAATGCAATGATGTGACCTGCGGTAATGTTTGCAAACAAACGAATCATCAATACAAATGGACGTAAGAACAAACCTAAAATTTCGATAGGTGTTAAGATAATCAATACAGGTAATGGAACACCTGGCATTGCAAATACATGTCGCCAGTAGTGCTTGTTAGCAACCACAAATGTAATTACCAATGTGAATGCAGCCAACACCAATGCAACAGAGATACTTCCTGTTAAATTAGCTCCACCTGGGAAAATTGGAATTAAACCTAATAAGTTATTGATAGCAATAAAGAAAAATGCTGTTAAAAGGAATGGCATAAAACGTTCGTAGTGTTTACCAATACTTGGTTTTGCAACATCATCACGAACAAACATAACCAATGGCTCAATCCAAGATTGCAAACCACTAGGTGCTTTGCCTCTATTTTTTGTTGCCAACTTAGCCACTTTAATAAACATCCATAACATCAACAACATGCTAAACAACATTGCTGCAACGTTTTTGGTAATAGAAATATCGGTGATTTTTGCAGTTGCTTCTTCGTCAACAGTTCCTGTTAATTCATCAAAAACCACAATGCTACCTTCATGAATACGGTAGTTGTAATTCCCTTGAACAGCATCATGACCATGATTGAATTTTGAAGACATAAAAAAATCAAAACCTTTGTCTGATTTTAAGATTATTGGCAATGGCAATGAAGTATGCCCCCATAAATGCCATCCGTAAGAATCAGCAACGTGCTCAATAATCATTTTTCCTGCATCAAATCCTGTTGATTCGTGCTCCGTTCCGTGTTCAGTTGTTGCTACTTCATGAACCTCTGCTGCGTTGTGTTCTTTCTCAATTGGTTCGTATGCCCAAAGGGTATTAAAAGCAAAAATGCTTACTAGAACCAAAAAATGCTTGAATATGTTGATTTTATTAGCCATTACACGTATTTCTTTACTCGGTTTTCAAATTCGGGTGCAAACTTAGGCATTTAAACCAATATTTTAAAGAAAAACAATGTGTTTTTTTGCTGATTTCTGTCAGTTTGTTTATAGGCTATACAAACCCCTGATTATGAGCGACAAAAATCTATTTTCGGAAGTGACGTAAAAGTGTAAATACCTCAAAACCACTATACAACATGTACATGGCCAAGAAAAATACGGTAAAACCCAATGCTGCTTCGCGTTTGATTAATGCATAGGCTAAAATAATGATGAGGTATCCAAAAAGTTTTATCGCTGTAACCAACATAAAATTCACAACAAATTTTTTGGGTTCTTTTTCGGTAGATTTTACCAAAAAAAGATGAATGAGTGTTGTTGTAACTATAAAAAACACCCAAATAAACCAAGTTGTTTCTGTTTGAAAACGAGCAGAAGCATATTGATTCCAAAGCAAAACAATTGCTAACGTAAAAAAAGAAAAAATGGTTAATTGAATAAAAAACGATTTGAGTGCTGAGGACATAAAATGCTACTTTTTAAGAATATCTCTGATAAAATAATAAATCGCTAAAAATACAGAGAGCAAAGTTAGCACTAACGTAAAAATAGGAAATGATAATTTCAGGTATTTATCGAGCTCAACTCCGCCCAACACTCCGCCCACAATAATGGCTGCCATTTGAACAGCCATCCCCGAATATTTCGCATAATTGTTAAGCGGTTTTTTCGGCAAGTTCTGCTTTTTCTGTTCGTTCACCTTTTATATCCTTTATAACACCACCCATACTGCATGATCCAGAGAATGTAGCACCTGGTTCAATTGCAATTTTGTTTGTAATAATATCACCTGTTAATTTAGAGGATGATTTAAGTGCTAATAACTCTGCGACACCAATTTTACCTTTAATTGTTCCAGAAATATCAGCATTCTGACAAATAATTTCACCTTCTACCATACCTGATGCACCAACTACCAACTTCCCTTTTACATTAATCGATCCCGTTAGTGATCCATCAATACGCATATCGCCATTTGTAGTAATATCTCCTTCAATTATTGTTCCTGCACCTATTATATTAACTGATGGACTATCCGATGTGTTATTTTTTGCCATTTTATTAAACATTTAGTGATTTTTTAAATGATTTCGGGTAAAATTAACGGAAAAAAGCAAAAAAACAATCAATTACTTGAAATTTTGTGTAAAAAACTGTTTGTAATCGTTTATGTTTTTGTCTTTATAGAAAATTGAATAATTTTCGGAGGAAATGATAAAGGTTTGATAAGTGCCTGCTTCTAAATCAGAATAAACAAATTGATTGCCTTTCATAAAATTATAGTAATCCATTGCTTTCGCTTTCCCTACAAATGTTTTTACACTCACCAATTGATGCGCAGCATCTAAAAACACACTTGAAACAGCTAGCTGCTGTATACTGTATGTTTGACCGTTAATATCAGAAATAGCTACTTTAAATTTATTGATATTCCCCTTGCCATTGTCGACAATTGCCACCCAGTAATATTCGCCATCTTCTTTAAAAATAAATTTTGGTGCTTTTGCGGCTGCACTATCAGCTGCACTCAGATATTCTGGATTTTTTTGCTTTTTTATCATCTCCAACATTTGCTGTGCCTTTTCTTTCACTGGCTCTTTTGGATATTTGATAGTAACCTGAACCAATGCACTTTCAAACGCAGAAATATCTTGTGTTCGGCCAATACAAAGTGCTTTAATAAAAGCAAATTGAGGCATGAGCGTGCTTTTTGCAAAGGAAGAATCTGCTTTCATACAGTTCGCTAATGCTTCCGAATATTTTGCATCTGCATATAATTCATAGGTTTCGGTATAAAACTTTTCTACCTGACTTTTACTTGCAGCAATGTCTTTTGCATAATCAGGATTCTTAATGATTTTTGCAAACTCAGTATCTGCATAATTGGTTAAAATCAGATTCTTATAATATTCTGCTTTCCCTACATTGTCCATCAATAAGTACGTGCGATACAATTGATAATAAGAAGACAGCTGATATTTATTTTGAGGGTAACGCTGTGTAAGTTCTTCAAAAGTTTCAATTGACTTTTTATTATTCAATAATTGCTCCTTGTAAATTGTTCCTGCAGCATAATAGGCTTCAATTATTTTGCCTGTTGATTTATCAAAAGCATCTGCTGTTAAAGGAATACTTTTTAGATAGTAGTCGCGCCCTTTTTTATTTTTTTTGCCCTTATCTTTTGTTCCCTTACCATCCTTTGTTGAATCAGCATCTTCAACATTATCTTCCTCACTATCTCCATCAGTATTCACAACTAAAATTTGATCTTTTTCACTTCTTCTCCAATTATCCTCTAGCTTTCGCTGTCCCCACTTTTTGGTAAATTCACCGATACCAAAACTAACAGTAGTTTGATTGTAGAAGTACCAAGTATTGCTTGCAGGAGTATTATTTCCGGGTGTTGTTGTTGGATTTAATAGTTGATTCTGTAATTCATTCAATTGATTCTGCTTTTCTTCTTCTTTTCGTTTTTCTTCCTCTTCAATTTTCGCAATCATTTTATCAATTACATCGTTACGTTCTTTTTCCGACATTTTTGCCATACGTTGCAAACTATCTTCTAATGCAATTGTATTTAAATTAACTACTAACGATGTTAAGCTTTTTTTCTTTGCATCAATCAATGCATAATTAGGGTAATCTTTTGGTAAAAAGGTAATCGTGCTATCGTAATTAGATTGCGCTTTTTTATAATCTAACCTGTCAAAATAAATATCTGCACGTTTTAAATACGACAAGGCTTTTTGTGTATTATTCGAAACGCTTGATTGAACCGAATTATCTAAATATGTTATTGCTAAAGGAACATTGTTTTCTTTGTATGCAATTTCTGCTAAAGCATAATATATCTGATCCTTGAACTCAACATTTTTGATATCCTTCAACATGCGCTGAAGTTGCTTTTTAACCATTTTAATATCCGCTGAATTCACATCAATTAAACTTGCTCTTTTCATTTGAGCATTGAACACCATATCATAAGAAGGATGTAATCCAGGCACCATTGAATAATATTGCGAAGCTTTTGCTTTATCGCCTGTTAGTTCATACAATTGAGCTAAAACATAAATGTAACGTGCCTCTTCTTTTTTCTTTTTTGTTAATGCAATGCCTTTTGTTAAACTTTTAATTGCTGGAGAATAATCGGCACGCTTAATATGAAAATCGGCTGTAACCAAAGCCAATTCTTTTACATAAGCTCTATCTGTAGGGAAATCTTTTGCATTGCGTAAATCATCCACTACCAACTCGGAAGAAGACAAGCTTCCTATTTCATTGTTGGTACGAACCATCCAAAGCATCCCACTGTACTTCGCTTCTGGGTTTGGATATTTTTTTGAAACATATTCGAATGCTTCCAATGCTGAAAAGAAATCGCGTTTGTACAAATGGGCTCTTCCAATTAATACATAATTCTCATCAATCCATTTACATGCATTTGGAATTTCCTCCTTGCTACGCTTGTTTACGATAGCATGACGTTGAATAACTGTTGATGACTTTTTAATTGTTTTGTCAAAATCGCTGTAATAGCTTTTTGCAGAAGCGTTGTCGGGATAAACAAACAGTGGAATAATCTTAGAATAATCGTCTTTTTGGGTCTTTTCTAATCGCTTTATGGTTTCCTTCATGTTTTCACGTGAATAGAAAAAACCATTGTAACGAGCATTCATATTATGCCAACCACGGTGCATCACCGTATTTTTAGTTGTTTTACAAGAATCAACTAAAAAAATCAATGAAACAAAAATAATAATTTTAAAAATTGTACAACGTTATTTTTCACACACTCGAGTTTGTTCAAAACCTATATAACTAAAGAAAAGCAAAAATATTTTATTTTTTCGATAAAAACAGTAAAAAATCCTTTTTTTCGGTGTGCTAAATCAAGGAATGCTTAGGGCTTTCACAAAATAATTTCGATATTTGTAGCTTACCATGACGGAAGAAAAAAAAGATAAACGTAATTTTTTGCAACGTATTAAACATCGTTATCGCATTGTGATAATGAATGATGATACGTTTGAGGAAAACTTTTCTCTTCGATTAACTCCACTTGGCTTTTTTATATTATTGGGCTCCATTACAATTGTAATGACAGTTTTAGTTAGCTCAATCATTGCATTTACTCCGTTACGAGAATATATTCCTGGATATGCAGATGTTACAATGCGAAGAGAATTGGTAAAACTTACACTTAAAAGCGATTCATTAGAGCAATCCTTGTACGAACGAACTGCATTTATGGAAAACATCTCAAATGTGTTAAAAGGTGGAGTTAAACCCGACAGCACACAAGGCATTGTTCCAAAAGGTAAAAAACAAGAAAATTTACCGATGTCTTCATCCGCAAATGAAAACGCGCTGAAAAAAAATATTGAGGCTCAAGACCAGTACAGTTTAGCATATGGAACTGAAACTAGCAAAAGTGGGATAAGTAACTTTTTCTTCTTTTCTCCATTAAAGGGAATTGTATCTGATCAGTTTAAGGCAAAAGACAAACATTTTGGAATTGACATTGTTGGCCCAGAAAATGAAGCGATCAAGTCAACTCTTGATGGCACTGTTATTTTGGCTTCTTGGTCATCTGAAACAGGTTATACCATTACAGTTCAACATTCGAACAATTTAATTTCAGTATACAAACACAATTCGGCACTGCTCAAAAAAATTGGTGATTACGTTAAAGCGGGTGAACCAATTGCAATTATTGGAAACACAGGTGAACAAACCACTGGTCCGCATTTGCATTTTGAATTGTGGTACAATGGAAATGCACTCAATCCTCAGGATTACATGGTATTCTAACAATTGTACATTTAATTTTTGATAATAAACATTATGTCTGAAAAAAAGAAAAACATTGCAATTCTTGGGAGTACTGGTTCCATTGGAACACAAGCATTGGATGTTATTCGTGCTAACCCACATGCATTTACAGTAGAGGTATTAACCGCAAATGGCAATGCTAATTTATTGATTCAACAAGCTCTTGAATTTAACCCTAATGCTGTTGTAATTGCTGATGAAACAAAATACAATTTTGTAAAGGATGCTTTATTAAAATACGATATTAAAGTTTATGCGGGCAACAAAGCAATTGCTGAAGTTGTTCAAATGGATACAGTTGATGTTGTTCTTGCTTCCATTGTTGGGTATGCTGGATTAGAATCAACTATTTCCGCTATAAAAGCAGGAAAACAAATTGCATTGGCAAACAAGGAAACCTTAGTTGTTGCAGGAGATTTAGTAACACAATTAGCTAAACAACATGGTGTAAACTTATATCCTGTAGATTCAGAACATTCAGCTATTTTTCAATGCTTAGCTGGTGAGTGGCAAAACCCAATTGAAAAAATTTATCTAACTGCTTCGGGAGGACCATTCAGAGGAAAAGATGTTTCCTTTTTACAAACAGCAAAAAAAGAACAAGCACTAAAACACCCTAACTGGGATATGGGTGCAAAAATAACCATCGACTCTGCTTCATTAATGAATAAAGGATTAGAAGTAATTGAGGCGAAATGGTTATTCAATTTAAAACCTGAACAAATTGATGTCATCGTCCACCCACAAAGTATCATTCATTCCATTGTTCAATTTACCGATGGAAGCATGAAAGCACAAATGGGGTTGCCCGACATGAAATTGCCCATTCAATATGCATTAGGATATCCTGAACGCATGAAATCGGATTTTCCTCGTTTTAGTTTTTTTAACTATCCACAACTAACATTTGAACAAGCGGATACAAAAACATTTCGTAACCTTGCATTGGCTTTTGAAGCAATGAACATTGGAGGAAATGCTCCATGTGTTTTAAATGCAGCAAACGAAGTGGCAGTAGAGGCTTTTTTACACGATAAAATTGGATTTTTACAAATGAGTGATGTTGTAGAAAAGTGTATCCAAAAAATAAAATTTATTGCAAAACCAACGTATGAAGATTATGTTGCAACAGACATGGAAACAAGAAGCGTTGCAAGTGAAATGATTTAAACTAAAAAGAAGAGAATTACAACAATGGACGTTTTAACACAAATAGCACAATTTATTTTAAGTCTTTCGATACTAATTGTATTGCATGAATTAGGGCATTTTATCCCCGCAAAATTATTTAAAACAAAGGTTGAAAAATTCTATTTATTTTTTGATCCTTGGTTCTCTATTTTCAAAGTAAAAAAAGGTGAAACAGAATATGGTATAGGTTGGTTGCCATTGGGTGGATATGTAAAAATTGCTGGAATGATTGACGAAAGCATGGACAAAGAACAAATGAAATTACCTCCTCAAGATTGGGAATTTCGTTCAAAACCAGCTTGGCAACGTTTAATCATTATGATAGGTGGTGTTACTGTGAATGTAATTCTTGGTATACTAATTTATGCAATGGTTTTATTTGCTTGGGGCGAAGAATATTTACCAACTCAGAATGTAAAATATGGTGTTGCGGTTGATACATTAGGCTACCAAATTGGATTGCGCGATGGCGACAAAGTACTAAGCGTTGACAACAAAGTAGTAGAAAACATTTCGAAAGTTCCTTTGGAAATTATTTTAAACAAAGCAACCAGCATTCAAGTTGAACGTGATGGTCAAAAAATGAATTTTGACATTACGGAAGACGATTTGAGTGAAATGATAAAAATAAATATTCAATTTTAGAACCTCGTTTCCCATTTGATGTAGATACAGTTATTGCAGGAATGGCTGCTGAAAAAGCTGGCTTGTTAAAAGGAGATAAAGTAATTGCCGTGAATGGAACACCCATAGTGTATTTTCAAGATTTTGTTAAAGCATTAAAAAACAACAAAAACTTAACGGTTGCAATTTCGGTTATAAGAAACAATGATACACTTACAAAATCAGCAAGCGTTTCAGAAGATGGAAAAATTGGAATTGGTCCAAAATCAATGGACAATTACTTTGAATTATCTACTAAGAAATATGGCTTCTTTGCTGCTTTCCCAGCAGGTATAAACAAAGCATACGATACATTTGATGGCTATATTAAACAGATGAAAGTTTTATTTACAGTTAAAGATGCACATAAAGAAATTGGAGGCTTTGTATCCATTGGAAAAGCATACGGAACATCATGGGATTGGCAACGTTTTTGGTCGTTCACTGCATTCTTAAGTATTGTATTGGCAATCATGAATATTCTTCCTATACCAGCGCTCGATGGTGGTCATGTGATGTTCTTATTATACGAAGTTATTACACGCAGAAAACCAAATGAGAAAGTAATGGAGTATGCACAATATGCAGGTATGATTTTGTTGCTGGCACTTTTATTGTATGCAAATGGAAACGATGTAATTCGATTGTTTACTGGAAAATAAATAATACACGATGCGCTTACAAACATTATTTACATTTATACTAGCATTCATACTTGGCTATAGCTCAATAGCGCAAGAGGAAGGAACACGTGCTGGCACCTCTGAGAAAAAAAGAAATTACTGGCAAAATAATGATTATTCCATTTGAACCACTCATGTACATGAGTGAAATTGATCAAAAAATCAATCAACAAACAAAATGGGAGTTTAAAGAAATAAGAGAATTTTTTCGTCATCAATTAGACTCCCAATTAAAACTTAAATTTCAAAGCATTGCTTCACCAGTTGTTTCATTCTATACCGATTCGGCAAAAACAGCAAAGGATTTGGCCTACACCTACCAATCTACTTCAATTTCGTTTGATATAATTGGAAAACCTACAGCTACAACTGTTGAAAACAAAAAACAATCGGGAATAAAAAACGGGCAACTTGTTGTTGAAATAAGTGAGGATAAAAAATTCACAAGTATCAAAACAAAAAACAAAGAACTTATTCCTTATCTAAATAAGAAATATAAATCTGAGTATTTTGTTTTTATTAATCAGTTAGATATCAAATCTGTTCCTGATTCGTATGACATTGCAAGCGACAGCTATCAAAGAGAAGTTACTGTTCATTATACAATCATCGATAAAGATTCGAAGCTGATTACTGCAGGTGCAGCTACATCGAAATTTACATCGAAAGAAAACAATCCTAAAAAAATTGTTGCACTTACATTTGGTCCTATTGCAAATTATATTGCAACAAAATTTAATACAATCGTTAATCCAACGAAACCTAAATAACAGTTATATTTTCACTCCTATCACAAGGATATCGTCTACTTGCTGAAGTACACCACGCCATTCTTCAATTGATTTTTCAAGAACAATTTTTTGTTGTTCCATTGCAACTCCATCTAAACTCAACAACATTGTCTTCAATTGATTAAGTTTAAATTTTTTACCATCTGGTCCGCCAAACTGATCGGTATACCCATCTGTAAATGCATAAATGATATCTCCTTTTTGTAGTTGAAGCTGATGGTTCGTATAATTTTCTACCGAAGAAGTAGTATAACTACCTATTGCAATGTTATCTGCTTTCAATTCAATTAATTCTTTATTACGTGATATAAACAACGGATTGTATGCTCCGGCATATTGCAGCTCTAATGTTTTTAAATTAAGCATACACAATGCAACATCCATCCCATCGCGCAAACGTGTATCGTCCATTGTTTGATTTAAGCGTTCACTTAACCCTTTATTTAAAACATCCAACAATGTTCCTGGTGTAATTTGTTTGTATTCTTTCATTGCTTGATTTAAAATATCATAGCCTACAATACTCATAAATGCACCCGGAACACCATGACCCGTACAATCTATTGCAGCAAAGAATACACAATCGCCCTTTTTTTCAATCCAGTAAAAATCTCCACTTACAATATCTTTTGGTTTAAAGAGTACGAACGAATTAGGAAGACTTGATTGTATGGTTTTTGCTGAAGGTAGGATAGAGTCTTGAATTCGCTTTGCATAACGAATGCTATCGGTGATGTCTTTATTCTTTTCAGCCAATTCAGCATTTTTAATTGCCAATTCTTCGGTGCGCTCATGTACTTTTTCTTCCAATATTTTTTTAGCTTCTTTTAATTTTCGAGTACGAATTTTATCGAAAATAAAAATGCCAAATATTACAAATGCAGCTACTAGAATATAGAACAAAACAGTTTGCCAAAAAGGTGGAGCTATGTAAAATTTATACGTTACTGGTTGAACATTGCAGGTCCCATTGCTATTGCATGCTCTAACCATAAAGGTATAAGAACCTGGAGGCAAATTAGAATATACTGCTTCATTCAATGTTGTATAGCCAGGCGACCACTCATTATCAAACCCTTCGAGCTTATATTGGTATTGAACATTCGCTGGATTTGCCAAACTAATTCCAAGAAATTTAAAAGTAATATGGTTTTCATTGTATGAAAAACGTGCATCATCAGGAAAAACAACATCTTTCATAAACAAACGAATACCTGTAATAAATGTTTGTGGTTCAGTGGTGTTCGGTTTATCTTCAGTAGGATTATATTTTACAGCACCCATAATTGTTCCATACCACAAATTCCCTTCCTTATCCATGCACACTGCGTTCGGGTTTGTTTCAACACCTAAAAAGCCTTCGGATTTTCCATAGTGCAGGAATTTTTTTGTTTCTAAATCAAACTTATCAATTCCTCTGCTGCTTCCTATCGACACTTGTCCACTTTTATCCGTAATAATAGAATAGGGTGAATCATTCGTCAAACCTTCTTTAACAGTATAATTAGTGAATGATTTTCCATTGTATTGATACAAACCTCCTCCATAAGCTCCAAACCAAATGTTATGGTTTTTGTCTTCGTTAATACAGAGTATAAATCGGTGACGAACACCCTCCTCCTCGCCAAATGTTTTAAATGATGTTCCATCAAACATTGAAAGTGCTCCTCCCAATGCACCAAACCACATATTCCCTTTACTATCTTTAAATATGCGGTACACATTGTTTCCCCCCAAACCATCAAGAACAGAATAGTTTCTAAATTTTTTCTGAATTGGATCAAACTTAGAGACGCCTTCTTTAGTACCAAACCAAACATTCCCTTTTGCATCCTCGCTTATTGCATAAACAACATCACCAGCTAAACCATTGTTTTTATTGTAAACCTCGAAACGATTTGATTTTACATCCAACTTACAAACACCGCCAAAACCGGTTCCAAACCATAGGTTTCCAGACTTGTCTTCGAAAGAAGAAAGAACCACATTGCTACTCAAACCATCTTTAGTAGTATAATTTTTTATTGTAGAAGATTGTTTTTTATTGATAGAAGAATAACTAAATGTAATTTTTGAAAGTCCATCATTTGTCCCTAACCAAATGTTTCCATCTTTATCGCACAATGTTGTCCATACCAAATTATTTCCCAACCCATCCGACTCATCGAAAATCTGAAAACGCTCTCCTCTGTATTGATTTAAGCCAATGTCTGTTCCAATCCAGATACTTCCTTCCCTATCTTGAAAAAGAGCATTTGCATTAAAATAATTTAAACCTTGTTTTGTACTATAGTTATAGATTAAAGCTTTCGACAATGCTTCTGTCCTATCTTTAGTAGGATAAGGAATACATTTTGTAACACCTCCACCAGTTGTTCCAATCCAAACAGAGTGAGCATTGTCTTCAATAATTTGATTAATAAAATTTGAACCAATACCATCTTTTAGTTCAATTCGCTGACCAGCTTGTTCGATTGCTTTAGCAGGTTGCTTAACAGAAAAGTCATCCGAAATTTTCAACACCATAACACCTGCATCGGCACTACCAACCCATATTTCATTATAATTAATAAGTGTTAATGAAGTTATTCGATTGCTGTGTAAACCATTTCCTGTATTTAAAAAATTGTATGAAGTAGAAGAAGTAATATCGGTTTTTGTGTCGTAAATCGTAATCCCAATATCAGTTGCAATCCAAATGTTTTGTTTCTGATCGATACAAATATCATACACATTATCACTACTCAAACCATCTTTACTATTAATTGAAATCATCTTTTTGTTTATAGGATCATAAACAAAAACACCAGCACCTTCAGTTGAAATCCAAAAACGATTTTTTTCATCTTGTATAATTGCAGTAACTGTTTTGAAACGAGTAAACTCTTCCAGATTTAAATTTTCAAATTTTTGTGTTTTATAATTAAACATGGAAACACCGCCAGCCCAGTGTCCCATCCAAATATTCCCTTTATTGTCTTTGTACAATGTTGTTACCCAGTCCTCTGCCAACGAATCCTTTCGGGAATACGAACTAAATTCTTTTCCATTGTATTTGGTTAAACCCGACAAGGTAGCAATCCAAAGATTTCCATCATTGTCTTGAGAAATACTTTGTACCTGTGATTGAGACAAACCTTGCTCTACTCCATAATATATGAAGCTAGTGGTTTGTGAATACGATTTGCTTACCAACAATAGAATTGTTAGGAACCAATAAAAATTGAGTACTGTTTTTTTCATTTCAATTTGAATGTTTAAAAACAAAAATTAGTTATTCATGTAGGATAGATAATAGGCTATCTCTACATTGTATTGTGTTTGTGGAATTTCGATGTTGTTTTTATAACAATGCACCGCACCCCAAAAGAATGTTTCTTTTCTATATGTATCCAACTGTTTCCCTTGTGTAACAACTGTTGTTCGAATTGTAGTAAAAACACCTTCGTCAATTGTAACACCCACATTTGGTTGAATTTTCTTTTTATAATCTTTAACATCGGGTAATGATTTTTGATTACCAATACGCACAGAACGTTCTGCAAAGGCTGCTGCTTCAACCAATTTTCTAATCTGGACATGCTTGTATTGTTGGTTAGCAAGCAATTGTTTTTTCTTGAGCTTTTGTTCTTCTATCAGTTTATCTGCCTTGCCTTTCAAATCATTTTCTCTTCGCATTTGTTCAATTACTGTATTTGCTCTGGCTTGTTGTTTGTTTTTAGAAAAATCTTTTTGTTTTGCTGTGCGTTCATTTTCAGCAACCATTTTAAGCAAATCATTTTCATAATTTGTTTTTATCTCTTTATTTTTCTTTGCCAACAAAGCTTTTGCTTCTTTTTCCTTCTGCAAACGAATCGCTTCCGTTTCCATGCTTTGGTTCTCATTCTGTTTTTGATTTTCCGATTCTTTCTTTAATCGAGCTAATTCTGCAGCTTTCGCTAGGGCTTCTTCTCTTGCTTTTTGCTCTGCTAATAATTTTTCTTCCAACTCATTTTTAGCTTTTTCCTCAGCATCTTTTTTTGCTTTCAATTCGGCCTCCAACTTGTCTTTTTCTTCTTTTTCTTTTGCTTTCTTCTCGGCAAGTAGCGTTGCTTGTTCCGTTGATGTGATTAAAACATCCTTTGTAAAATCAGCTAAATAAGCGTCATCATCTTTGAATGCTTTTTTTCCATCAAACACAATTTTAGTAAATGGATTTTTAAATTTTGAAATACGAATAGCACTTGAATTCCTTTCAAAAAAAGGAATTTCAGTTTGGTAAAGAGGGAACAAATCACTTCTATCTTTAGAAACCTTGCTAGTATATACCAACAAATGCATATCTACACAGCCAGGATAAGTAAACGTAATTTTATAATCAACTCCAAATACGAGGTACAGTCTAAACTTCCCGTTTTTACCAGTTTTTAATTGTTCTTGCTGAAATGTCCCATTTCGATATACGGTAACTATAGCACCAGAAAGCGGTTTGTTGTCTTTAATTGCTTTCCCAGAAAACTCGAGCATTCCGGGAGCTTGTGCAAAAGAAGAATGAGAGAAAAGTAGTGCGATAAAAGTAGACAAGATTAAGAAGTGCTTAATTGCACTTCCATTTTTTTTGTCGAACTTTTTTTTGCTTAAAACGCACATATTGCTACACTTATCCTTAAAACGAAAGTAGCAAAAATTAATCGAACTAACAATGATTCAACAGGATGCTAAACCTCAAAGCCCCATTCGTCATAAAAACTATCGGGATTTGTTTTTTTATTTTTTTCAGATGGTGGAGTATCATTATTTTTTGTAGCTGCATTTTTTTGAGTAGCAGCTTTCATTTTATCCTTAAAGTTTTCTTTACGTTCAAAGGGCACATTTTTTTTCGAACTAGATTGACTTTCTTTTTTATCAGCAATTTCTACCAAAGAAAAATCCAATTGTTTTTTTACTAAATCTGCTCGTTTTACCTGAATAGTCACCTCATCTCCTAGCGTTAAAACTTTACCATATTTTTTACCTCGTAAACAATAGTTGTCTTCGTCAAAATAATAATTATCATCTTGTAAATCACGCAAACGAATCATTCCTTCACAATGATTTTCTTTTAATTCAACAAATATTCCCCACTCTGTAACACCTGAAATAATTCCTTGAAATTCTTCTCCGATTTTATCTTGTAAAAATTGTACTTGCTTGTATTTAATAGATGCGCGTTCAGCCTCTGCTGCTAATTTTTCCATTTCGGAAGAATGCTTGCATTGCTCTTCTAATTTTTCAATGTCTGGACTTTTTCCTCCATCTAAATAGTGTTGCAACAATCGATGCACCATCACATCTGGGTATCGTCTGATGGGAGATGTAAAGTGTGTGTAATATTCAAATCCTAATCCATAATGTCCAATATTTTTTGTGGTGTAAACTGCTTTAGCCATCGTACGAATAGCTAGCATTTCAATCATACCCGATTCTTTTTTCTGGTTTACTTCTTTCAATAAATTATTCATAGAGTCGGCCACCGCTCGCTCATTTTTAATATTGATTTTATAACCAAACTTCGCAACAAATTCTGCAAACTGTTCTAACTTATCTGGATTGGGTTTGTCGTGTACGCGATAAACAAATGAACGCTGATTTTCTTTTGATTTATCTTTCGGATCTTTTGCTGTTTTGCTTTTACCAATAAATTCGGCCACTTTACGATTTGCTAAAAGCATAAAATCTTCAATCAACTGATTCGAATCTTTCGCTACTTTAAAAAATACACCTGTAGGATTTCCAGCTTCATCTAAATGAAACTTAACTTCCATTTTATCAAATGCAATGCTTCCTTTTTTGAATCGGTTTGCTCTTAATATTTTTGCTAAACGATTTAATGTCAACACCTCATCTTTAAATTCACCTTCACCTGTTTCAATAATTTGTTGCGCTTCCTCGTAGGTAAATCGTTTGTCAGAAAGAATAATTGTTCTACCAAACCATTCTTCTACCACCTCTGCATCATCTGTGATTTCGAATACTGCAGAAAAACAAAGCTTTTCTTCGTTAGGACGAAGCGAGCATACATTGTTTGATAACACTTCGGGTAGCATTGGAACAACCCTATCTACAAGGTATACAGAAGTTGCTCTCGAAAACCCTTCTTTATCAATGATGGATTCTGGCTTTACGTAATGACTAACATCTGCAATGTGAACGCCAATTTCCCAATTTCCATTCTCTAATTTTTGAATTGATAACGCATCATCAAAATCTTTAGCATCAACTGGATCAATTGTAAATGTGGTTATTTCTCTGAAATCTTTTCGTTTAGCAATCTCTTGCTCCGTAATTTTAATTGGAATTAAATCTGCTGCTTTCTCTACATCTTTTGGAAATTGATAAGGCAAACCATACTCTGCTAAAATCGCATGCATCTCGGTATTGTTTTCGCCCACATTTCCTAATACTTCAATAATCTCACCTATCGGATTCACACTATTTTTTCCCCACTCTACAATACGAGCAATCGCCTTTTGACCGTCTTTTGCGCCATTTAATTTATCAAGTGGGATATAAATATCAACATGAATACGATTGTTACTTGGAACTAAAAATCCGAATTTAGGAGACAGTTGTATCGTTCCTACAAATTCAGTTTTGGCTCTTTGTAATATCTCAATAATTTCTCCTTCTTGCTTACCTCTTCTGCCTGGATACAATTTAACTTTAACAATATCTCCATGCAAAGCATTTAATGTTTTTCGTTGTGAAATAAAGGTATCATTTTCGGTCTCCTCCGATACAACATAGGCTGTTCCTGTACTTGTCATATCAACCTTACCAGAAATAAATACGTCAAGTGATTTAATCTTAAATTTTCCTCTCTCGGGTTCAGAAACACTGTCATTTGCCTTTAATTCCGACAAAATGGTATTAATTAACAAACGTTGAGAGTGATCTGTAACGTTTAAATCGGCAGCTATCTGTTTGTAATTTAGCGCCTTATTGGGACTTGCAGCTAATACTTTTAATATCTCCTCAAATAGATAACTCTTCTTCACGCCTTGCTTTTTGCTTGTAAATTTTTTAGCCATAGCCCAAATATCCCTCTGATTTACGGTATATGAAAGTCTTTGTTAATAAAATCTAAAAAAAACTTTTATTGTGCAACCAAATAATGCAACTTTGCATCTAACACTCAGGAACTAACTATGAATGACGAGCAAATAGTACAAGGCTGTATTCAAAAGAATGCAATTGCTCAAAAGCATTTGTACGAAAAGTTCGCACGTAAAATGATGGGGGTTTGTTTGCGTTATGCCGACAACCATGAAGAAGCAGAGGATGTATTGCAAAATGGATTTGTAAGTGTATTCCAGAATATTGAATCTTTTAAAGGAACAGGCTCATTAGAAGGGTGGATAAGAAAGATTATGGTAAATACAGCACTTACAAACATTAGAAAAAATAAAAAACTGAAACAAAACATAGAACTGGAAAGCGTTGAGTTTATGCTCCCCTCAACAAATCACATTAGTGAAAACTTTGCAGCAAAAGACTTATTAAAAATAATACAAACGCTACCTACTGGCTTTAAAACAGTATTTAACCTTTATGCCATTGAAGGCTATTCGCACAAAGAAATTGGCGATATGCTTGGTATTTCGGAAGGAACTTCTAAATCGCAGTATTCAAGAGCAAAAACATATTTACAAAAGTTAATACCAATTGACAGAGAATAACATGAAGAAAAACGACAATTTAGAAGACTTATTCAAAGACTCATTTGAAGATTTTGAAGCGGATGTTAAACCAAAAACATGGGATAACATTCAGGCTGCATTAAAAGGTGCTGGCATTGGTATTATCATCAAAACACTTATCAATAAAATTGGGACCAATACAATTATTGCAGTTGTCTCATCTGCAGCAACAGTTATTGGAACAATTATGATTATGAATTGGACAGGTACTGGCTCAAAAAAGGAAACAGTTTCTAACACTATTAATAACACAACATCTCCAAAAACAGAGGAAATAACAAATAATAATATTGTATCAAATCCGAAGACTGATCATACAGCCGACAACACAACTACAAGTGCATTAACGAATAAAACAAATGCAAATAACACTGCGAATACCACTGTGAATGCTACTAAAAAATCAAAAGCAGAACTAGAAAATGTTGTTAAAGAAATTGAATCAAAATCAATAGCATCAATCAATTCAAACGTTGTAGCAGGTGCTGTTCCACTAATTGTAAACTTATCGAATGCTGGTGCTGGGAAAATCAACAAATGGAATTTTGGAGATGGGAAAACAGCAAAAAACATTTCGAATCCTGTACATGTTTATGATGTACCAGGAATCTATACCGTAGTTTTAAATTCAACGACCATTGATGGGAAAACAAAAAATGACAGTATAAAAATTGAAGTATACGGCAACTCCTCACTTTCTTCGATTCCAACTACATTCACACCTAATGAAGATGGTGATCAAGACTTTTTTATTATCAAAAGTGAAAATATTAAAGGAATGAACGCTACCATTCTAGAAGGAAATGGCACAATCGTATATAGCTATAAAGGAGTTGAAATTAAATGGGATGGAAGAAACAAAAAAGGAGAAAAAGCAAAAGAAGGACTTTATTACTATATCATTGATGCTGAAGGCATAGATGGTAAAAAAATTGAAAAGAAGGGTAGTATTAAACTTACGAGATAGTCAATTATATCTTACTTTTGCTCTGAATAATTTCGAAAAACAAGACGAAAAATGAAAAATTTATTACTATTAGTCGCTTTATGTATCTCTACATATTCTTTAAAAGCACAAGCAATTGATGCCGAACCTGAGGTTTCGACAGTTTGTGGAGGAGGATCAGCAAGTTTGACTGCAACCGTAATTCCTGCTGGCAGCCCTGGCGCTCCGGGCAGTTTACCTACAACAGACTATGCAATTTCAAGCGTTCCCTTTTCAACAGACCCGTTTACTAGTGGAACCGCAGTAGCCCTTACGGATGATAGCCAAACTGGATTAGTAATTCCAATCGGATTTACATTTTGTTATTTTGGAACAGAATACACTGTTGCTAATATAGGTTCAAACAATTGGTTAAGTTTTAGTGCTGCCCAATCAACAACCTATACACCTCAAGCAATCCCTAGCGCAACAAACTTTCCTGTAAATGCCATTTTAGGTCCATTTCAAGATATTAATCCTGGTGCAGGTGGAACAGTTCGATATGCAACATATGGCACGGCTCCAT
The DNA here is from genome assembly GCA_016707685.1 of Bacteroidota bacterium. Taxonomy (GTDB): domain Bacteria; phylum Bacteroidota; class Bacteroidia; order 2-12-FULL-35-15; family 2-12-FULL-35-15; genus 2-12-FULL-35-15. The sequence goes on along the minus strand of JADJHE010000003.1, from coordinate 280,479 downwards.
TCAGAAGATTTGTTGTGTCATGGAACAACGTTCCAATGTTCTCTTGTACGGGTCAATTGTATTCAAGTCAAATCATTATCTACGAAACAACGAATATTATTGAAACTCATATCGCCAATAAATCTGTTTGTCCAGGATGGGTTGGTGGACGAGCTACGCATGGCTTGCAAAACACAACAGGAACAGTGGCTATTGCAGTTCCAGGACGTAACAACACACAATGGACAGCAAGTAATGAAGGAACTCGTTTTACGCCAAATGGAGTTGCGACTTATACCATCAACTGGTACATTTTACCAGCGAATACATTAATCGGAACAGGACCATCAATAACAGTTAACACCTGTAACTTCACCTCAGTACTATTATGCAGAAGTTGTAGGACCTAACGGTTGTAATCCAACTGGTAGCACAGCTAATAACACCGATACAGTAGTTGTTTTTTCAAGCTCATTAGCTGTTGATGCAGGACCATTCACTGCTATTTGCGAAAATACATCTACAACACTCAATGCATTTGCTCCTGGCGGAATCAATTATACCTGGTCACCAGCGAGCGGCTTGAGTAATCCAACAATTCCTAATCCAATAGCGAATCCAACAACAACTACTACTTACACAGTTATGGTAACGGATGCATTTGGTTGCAGCGGAATGGATGTTGTTACAATTACTGTGAATCCTGCACCTTTTGTAGATGCTGGATTTGGAGCAGGAATTTGTTTGGGTGATAATATTCAATTAAGTGGAAATGGCGGAGGAACATTTGCTTGGTCACCTACAACATCATTAGACAATGCAACAATTGGTACACCTACTGCTACTCCTACAGCTACAACAACATACACATTAACAGTTACCGATGGTATTGGTTGCACTGCAACGGATACAGCAACAGTAATTATATCAAATTCTAATGCAAATGCAGGACCAACGGTATCTATTTGTAATGGAACAAGCACCACGCTTAATGCTACCGGTGGTGCAACCTATACATGGGCTTCATCACCATCACTAAGTAATTTAAACATTGCAAATCCGATAGCAAATCCAACAACTACAACAACCTATACCGTTACTATTGATGATGCGAATGGTTGTATTGCAACGGATACTGTTACTGTAACAGTGAATGCATTGCCAACTGTAAATGCTGGTGCTACCTTGTTAATTTGCGCTGGAGCTACAGCTAACCTATCAGCAACTGGAGCTACAAATTTTTCTTGGACACCAGCAAGTTCACTAAACGATCCAAACATTCCAAATCCTACTTCTACAGCAACCACTACAACTTTATATACGGTTGTAGGAACAGATGTTAATGGCTGCTCTGCTTCTGATACTGTATCTGTAATTGTTAATCCTGTTCCTAACGCAAATGCTGGATCAAACACGAGTATTTGTGATGGCTCAAGCACTACCTTAAATGCTACTGGAGGTGGTACCTATAGCTGGTTACCTGCTGCTGGACTAAGCAATACAACTATTGCTAACCCAATTGCAAACCCAACAACAACAACAACTTACACTGTAACTGTTACATCAAACTTTTGTAGTGATACTTCACAAGTTACTGTAACTGTAAATCCAAATCCAATAGCTGGAGCAAGCACCAATGATGCAACAATTTGTGCTGGAGCATCTACACAACTTACTGCAACAGGTGGTGGAAATTATACGTGGTCACCTACTACTGGATTAAGTAGCTCCACAATTGCGAACCCTATCGCTTCGCCTGCAACAACAACAACCTATACCGTAATTGTATCTACTACTTTTGGCTGCTCAGACACTGCAACCATAACAATTAATGTAACGAATGCAATGAGTATTGCAGGATCATCTTCAATTACTCCAGAAACTTGTGGCAGCACCAATGGTGTAATTACAACTGGTGCAATCACAGGAGGTAATAGTCCTTATACCTATTCTTTAAATGGAGGAACATCTCAAACATCTGAAACGTTCTCTAATTTAACAGCAGGAACATATACGGTTACTGTTACTGATGCTGGCGGTTGTACTGCAACACAAACTGTCACTGTAAATCAAGTATTAGGCGTAAATGCAGCTTTTAGCGCTACACCCCCATCTGGTGTACTGCCTTTAAATGTAAACATGAATAACTCATCAACAGGAGCAACTAATTACATTTGGGACTTCGACAATGGATTAAACTCAACCTTAACTAACCCAAGTACATCCTATGGTCAAGTTGGACAATACACTGTAACTTTAATTGCATACAATAACAACCCTGCTTGTGCAGATACAGCTACCGTTACTGTTATTGTATACGATGAGGTAACACTTGCTATACCAAACGTATTTACTCCTAATGGTGATGGAATAAATGATATTTTTTATGTTAGCTCAAACGGGGTAACAGAAATAGCAGGAACCATTTTTAATCGTTGGGGTAAAAAAATATTTGAATGGAAAGGTTCACCTTCAACTACTTTGGGTTGGGATGGAAAAATCAATGGAAACAACGCAGAAGATGGCGCATACTACTATATAATAGATGCAAAAGGTGCCGATGGAAAAGACTATAATGAAAAAGGATACTTACAATTAATTAACGGTAAGTAATCATATAATTAGAATAAAAAAGGGAGAAAGTTTTCTCCCTTTTTTTATTCAATTTTTCTAACGATTCAAGAACTTTTATCACCAACAATCTCCACGATTTTATGTAAATTTGTGCTCCCAATAATTAAAAACAAAATATTATGTCAACAACATTAACAGCAAACGCTTTTGGAATAGAAGAAGTTCTAAAACAATTAGGATTAAAAGAAAACAATTACGGTGCAAGCACTGGACTAAAACATACAATTACAAAAGGTAAAAAAATTGATTCTTATTCTCCTGTTGATGGTAAATTGATAGGAAGTGTAAACGCAGCTACTGCCGAAGATTACGTTTCAGTTATGAAAACAGCAGAAGAAGCATTTAAAGTTTGGCGTTTAATGCCGGCACCAAAACGTGGCGAGATCGTTCGTCAGATGGGAGACGAGCTTCGTAAATACAAAGATCCATTAGGAAAATTAGTTTCCTACGAAATGGGGAAAAGTTTGCAAGAAGGTTTAGGTGAAGTTCAAGAAATGATTGATATCTGTGATTTTGCAGTTGGTCTATCTCGTCAATTATATGGTTTAACCATGCACAGCGAACGCCCTATGCATCGCATGTACGAGCAATGGCATCCGTTTGGTGTTGTTGGAATCATTTCTGCATTCAACTTCCCTGTTGCAGTTTGGAGCTGGAACTCAATGTTAGCCTGGGTATGTGGCGATGTTTGCATTTGGAAACCAAGTTCAAAAGTTCCAATGTGTGCAATTGCATGTCAAAATATTATTGCTGATGTATTAAAGCGCAACAATGTACCAGAAGGTGTAAGTTGTTTGGTAATAGGAAACGAATCAGGCGATTTAATTAATAATGATAAACGCATTCCATTGGTTTCCTTTACAGGATCAACACGCATTGGACGACACGTATCAAAAACTGTTGCCGAACGTTTTGGAAATACCATTTTAGAATTAGGCGGGAATAACGCCATCATTGTTTCGGAACATGCTGATTTAAGTATGGTATTGGTTGGTGCAGTATTTGGCGCTGTTGGAACAGCTGGTCAACGTTGTACTTCTACTCGTAGATTAATCATTCACGAAAGTGTTTACAACAAAACAATTGATGTAATTAAAAATGCATATGGTCAATTAAAAATTGGCAATCCATTAGATTCATCTAACCATGTTGGGCCATTAATCGACAAAGGTGCTGTTCAAGATTATTTGAATGCAATTGAAAAAGCAAAAGCTGAAGGTGGAAACATTATTGTAGATGGGGGTGTATTAACAGGTGAAGGATACGAAAGCGGTTGTTATGTAAAACCATGTGTAATTGAAGCAAAAAATGAGTTCCACATTGTTCAGGAAGAAACATTTGCACCAATTTTATATGTGATGAAATACAAAACTATTGAAGAAGCCATTGCAATGCAAAATGGTGTTCCTCAAGGATTGTCATCTTCTATCTTTACTAACAATATGCGTGAAATGGAATTGTTCTTATCACATGCAGGTTCGGATTGTGGAATAGCAAATGTAAACATCGGAACTTCTGGTGCTGAAATTGGTGGAGCATTTGGTGGAGAAAAAGAAACTGGTGGTGGCCGTGAATCAGGATCTGATGCATGGAAAGCTTATATGCGCAGACAAACGAATACAATTAACTATGGTACAAGTTTACCCTTGGCTCAAGGTATTAATTTTACAATTTAATGACAACTAAAAACATCCTATTTAAAAGCGGAATAATATTGATTATTTCGCTTTTATTTTTGCAGAATGCCTTTGCAAAAAACGATTTAAAAGAAGGCACTTGGAGAGCTGTATTGAAACTAAACGACTCCACCGACTTACCATTTAACTTTGAAATAAAAGGAAAAGCAATGCACATCATCAATGCTGATGAGCGCATTGTAGCAGATGAAATTGTTTATACAGCTGATTCTGTTTTTATACGAATGCCACTTTTTGATTCGGAATTCAGATGCAAAATGACGGGAGATTCACTTATTACAGGAAACTGGATTAATTATGCTCGTAAAACAAAGAACATAATTCCTTTCAAAGCAGAATATGGAAAAATACACCGCATATGGAAGAATGCTGCAAAAGCATGGGGATTGAATGGGAAGTATGAAACTTTTTTTAGTCCGTTTACAAAAGATGAATACCCTGCTGTAGGGATATTTAAAACAGAAACCCAAAATGGAATTGTAAAAGTTACGGGAACATTTTTAACTGAAACGGGGGATTATCGCTATTTAGAAGGCGCTGCAAATGGCTACAATACTGTTCTCACCTGCTTTGACGGGTCACATGCATTTTTGTTTAAATTCAAAGGATACCGAGATACAATTAATGGTGTCTTTTATTCTGGTGCCCACTTCTCCGAACCATTTTACATGATTAAAAATGACTCGGCAAAGCTTACCGATCCCAATGCGCTTACCTTCCTTAAAACCTGGATATACCAACATCAATTTTTCTTTTAAAAATTTTGAAGGAAAAAGATTTCATTAACTGATGAAAAGTATAAAAACAAAGTTGTTATTATTCAGCTAATGGGTACATGGTGTCCCAATTGCATTGATGAAACTAAATTTTTTGCGGGCTTTCATAAAAATATGCTAAAAGGTGTTGAAGTAATTGCATTGGCATTTGAACGTACGGATGATTTTAGCAAAGCCGTTCAGAATGTTAGCAGAGTAAAAAATAAATTTTCGGCCAATTACGATTTTTTAATTACCGAAAAAACAGGCGCTCAACAAGCATCGGAAGCCCTTCCAATGCTTAATAAGGTGATGGCGTTTCCTACAACTATTTACATCGATAAAAAAGGAGTTGTAAGAAAATTTATACGGGATTTAGTGGTCCAGCAACAGGTGAGGAATACAATAAATTTGTTGAGCAAACAACTTTGTTTGTTGAGAAATTAATCGCTGAATGACATTAACCTGCGAACAATCATAAATTAAATTCTAAAAATAACTTTACTTTGCATTACTTAAACTAAACTCATAAAAAAAAAATGAAAAAACTATTATAGCAGCAACAATCAGTGTTGCATTTCTATCATCGTGTGGTAATCATCAAGAAGAACCAAAAACCGAAGTAGCAACAATTGATACTACATTAATGTTTTTTGGAGATAGCATTACAACAGAAGGGGCTGTAGCTGCCGACCAACTATTGACACAATTAGCAGGTAAGGATTCCATGCAAGTTAAATTAACTGGAACAATTGCTGAAGTTTGTCAGAAGAAAGGCTGTTGGATGAACATGAACATCAGTGCTAACCAATCAATGAAAGTGCGTTTTAAAGATTATGCATTCTTTATGCCTAAAGATGCTGCTGGAAAAACGGTATTTATTGAAGGCTGGGCGTACAATGATACAATCCCTGTAAATGAATTACAACATTATGCAGAAGATGCAGGAAAAACAAAAGAAGAAATTGCAAAAATCACTGAACCAGAAATAAGTATTTCATTCGAAGCAAATGGTGTTATCATTAAAAAATAAGTTTGTTGTTTTAAGCGCTTTATTTGCCATCATTGTATCATTGGTAAATTGTTCTAACAATGAACCAAAACAAGAAAGCAATAAAGCAGACTCAACTAATTGTGAAAAACCTAAACCGTTAAATCCAAATGGAGATAGCGAGTTGGCTTTGCTCATGCGAAAAATGATGCATACTTCCGAAAGCTTAAAGGAAATGATAAAACAAGGCAATTTGCCGAAAGAATTTCCTGAAGAATTTTTGACGATACATACTGCAAAGCCAACGGATTCTGAAACAAAAAAAGCTTCCTTTGACGGATTTGCAAGCAATTATGTAAGCAACATGAAAGCATTGTATGCATCGCCTAAAGAAGAGCTAACAAAAAATTACAATGCAGTTGTGACTGCCTGTGTTAATTGTCATTCAGAACATTGTCCTGGTCCATTAAAAGCCATTAATAAGTTAAAAATAACAGAATAGTCTTTCTCAAATAACAAAAGAGGTTCCAATTGGAATCTCTTTTGCTTTACCACCCGGCCCTACTCCCCAATCACATTAGTGTTTTTTAGAACAATAAATGCATTTGGCACAGCGTTTGAATACTGTTTAGCATCTAATTCTACAACTATGAACAAGATCGTTTTATTTGGAGGAATCACAACAATTGCTGGTATTGCCAGCATCTCCTTTACACAACAAAAAGAAATACCTACTATTCAAGTAGAAGATGGTGTTTCAAAAGAATTACCCATGATGAACAACAATGCGTTTAAACGTGGGGAATTATTAACCTTTAAAATGCATTATGGAATCATTGATGCTGGTGTTGCCACACTTGCTATTACAGATGAAGTAAAAGAAATTGCAGGACGTAAAACGTATCACGTAGTAGGTTTGGGTTCATCAAAAGGAACATTCGATTGGTTCTATAAAGTTCGCGACCGTTACGAAACGTATGTAGATGATCAAGCATTAGTGCCTTGGTTATTTGTAAGACGTGTAAACGAAGGTGGATACAAAATCAATCAGGATTATATCTTTAACCATTACAAACAAAAAGTAAATGTGGGCGAAGGTCAGCAATTTGATATTGAACCAAACATGCAAGATATGTTATCCGCATTTTACCATGCACGTAACTTGGATTTATCGGGAGCAAAACCAGGCGAAATGTACAGCATCAATTGTTTTATGGACAAAGAAGTGTGGCCATTGAAAATTAAGTTTATAGGTCGCGAAACAGTTAAAACAGACCTTGGAACCTTTAAATGCTTAAAGTTCCGTCCAATCGTTCAAAAAGGGCGTGTATTTAAACACGAGGAAGACTTAAACATATGGATTACGGATGACAAAAACCATATTCCAATTAAAGGCCAAGCCGATGTATTGGTAGGATCCATAAAAGTAGAATTAACCAATTATTCAGGATTAGCAAATCCGGTTTCAAAAGTAAATTAATAAATAACAGAAGAACCATTAAAACAAAAACCCCGAGAAGTATCTCGGGGTTTTTGTTTTATATAGTAGTTTGATTAGTGTCCTCCACCATCTAATTCGCCTTCGGCTAATGGAACTGTTTGCATCACAAAATCAGCTTCCACACCTGGCTTACTGTAATCGTATGGCCAACGGTGAACTTCTGGTAATGGACCTGGCCAGTTTCCATGGATATTTGCCATTGGAGTTGTCCACTCTAATGTATTTGAATCCCAAGGATTTTGTTCTGCTTTTGGTCCACGGAACATTGAATAGAAGAAATTGAACAAGAAGAAAATTTGTGCAATTGCTGCTAAAATCGCAAACATGGTAATTAACACATTTATATTTACCAAATTGTCGAACATTGGAAATGCTGTGTTGTCATAATATCTACGAGGAACGCCTGCTAAACCTAAGAAATGCATTGGGTAAAATACTCCGTATGCAGAGATAAATGTTAAGGTAAAGTGTATATACCCTAATTTTTTATTCATCTGACGTAAAAACAATTTTGGATACCAGTGGTAAACACCAGCTAACATACCAAAGATTGCAGATACACCCATTACAATGTGGAAATGGGCAACAACGAAGTATGTATCGTGAACTTGGATATCCAATGCTGAATCGGCAAGAATAATACCAGTTAAACCACCAGAAATAAATGTAGATACTAAACCAATTGCAAACAACATTGCTGGAGTGTAACGGATGTTACCTTTCCATAATGTAGTGATGTAGTTAAATGCTTTTACAGCAGAAGGAATTGCAATCAACAATGTAGTGAATACGAATACAGAACCTAAGAAAGGATTCATCCCAGTGATGTACATGTGATGTCCCCAAACGATAAACGAAAGGAAACCAATTGCCATGATAGAACCAATCATTGCACGGTAACCAAAAATTGGTTTACGAGCATTTACCGAAATAATTTCAGAAGTTAAACCCAATGCAGGTAAAATAATGATATATACCTCAGGGTGACCTAAGAACCAGAATAAATGTTGGTATAAAATTGGGCTACCACCAGTTTGCTCTAATGCTTGTCCACCAATGTAAATATCAGATAAGTAGAATGATGTTCCGAAACTACGATCGAAAATCAATAATAACGCTGCTGATAATAATACAGGGAAAGATAATACACCTATGATTGCAGTAACTAAGAATGCCCAAATTGTTAAAGGCAAACGAGTCATTGACATCCCTTTTGTACGTAAATTTAAGATTGTAACGATGTAGTTCAAACCACCTAATAAAGAAGATACAATGAACAATGACATAGAAACTAACCACAATGTCATCCCCAATTTAGAACCTTCCATTGCTTGAGGCAATGCACTTAAAGGAGGATAAACTGTCCAACCACCAGATGCAGGACCTGTTTCAATAAAGAAAGCAGATAACATAAATACACTTGATAAGAAGAAGAACCAGTATGATAACATGTTCAAGAAACCAGATGCCATATCGCGAGCACCAATTTGGTAAGGAATTAACAAGTTACTGAATGTACCACTTAAACCACCCGTTAATACCATAAACACCATTACAGTACCATGAATAGTAACCAATGCCATGTACATACCTGGATCAAGAATACCATCTTTACCCCATTTATCACCTAGCAAATAATTGATGATTGCAAATTTTTCCCCTGGCCAAGCCAATTGCAAACGGAAAAGAATTGACATAATCATTGCTAATACAGCCATAATCACAGCAGTTATCAAAAACTGACGTGAAATGACTTTGTGATCCATACTGAAAACGTATTTCGTCACCCAATGTTCTTCATGATGATGTTCATCGTGGTGAGCGTGGTGTCCTTCGTGATTGTGATGACCGTGATTCTCCATTGACATATGCTTATACTTTTATAATTTATTAGTTATTTTCTTTACTTATTTTGTTTCAGCAGTTGCTGTAGCTGTACCAAATGGTTTTTTCTCTCTTAACCATTTGCTGTATTCAGCTTCCGTTTCAACAATAATTGTCATTTGCATGTTATAATGACTATTACCACAAATTTTGTTACATAATAAAATATAATCAAATTTATCGTTTCCTGTTTTTGTTCTCATTTCTGCAGTAGTAATAGTTGGTGTGAAATGGAACATAGTTGTCATACCTGGTACGCAGTTCATTTGTGCTCTAAAGTGAGGGAAATAAGCACTATGAATAACATCGCGAGAATTGAATTTAAATTCAACTTCTTTGTTAACAGGTAAGTGCAATTCATTTTTTACAATGATATCATCTTGTCCTTCTTTACTTTCTGCAATCATCCCTAATTCGTTTGTAGCTGTAATCAATTTATAGTTTGATTCTCCTAACACATTGTCTTTCCCAGCATAACGAGCAGTCCAGTCAAATTGTTTACTGTAAATTTGTACGATAGTAGATTCTGCTGCTGCAGGCTCTGTAATTTTATTCCACGTTTTAATCCAAAAATGATAATCACGGCTAATACAATTGCTGGAATAACAGTCCAAATCATTTCCAATTTATTACTATGAGGAAAGTAGGTTGCTCTATTATTTTTACGACCGTAATATTTGTAAGAAAACCAAAACAATAAAAATTGTGTTAATGCAAATACAATCCAGATTACTGCAAAGTTGAAATCTAACAAGGTATCTGTTAACTTACCGTGAATAGAAGCAGCTTCAGGTAACATTAGGCTACTGTATTCCATTAATTGCCAGATTGTAAAGCCAAATAAGAAAACCAACATAGCAAGCATAACTCTTGCCATCATTTTGTTATCCTGTTCGGTAACCTCTTCCGACTTTCTCCCTTTTAAAGCTTGAGCAAGTTCAAAAACTCTTACTAAATAGCCAACTGCTAAAACTGCTAAAATAATGGCAACGTAAATTAAAAACTTTATCATAGTGTTTTTGTATTGATATTCGTTATTATGTTCTTCTTTACTATAATTTTAATTATTAAATGTGGTGATGAATACTTTCATCCAAATAAGGATGTTGTTTAACCATTAGTGATGATTTAGCTAATGCTCTGTGGATTACAAATAACATTAAACCTAAGAAACCTAGTGCCATCCCAATCTCTAACCATCCTAAATGCCAGTGGCTTTTTACAGTTGCAGGCATTACCATCATAAATACATCTAACCAGTGACCAACAAATATGATACAACCAACAAATACTAAGAAAAAGTAATTACGCTTTGAATCACGACTCATTAATAATATCATTGGGAATACAAAGTTCATAAAAAACACTGTCCACATTAATCCCATGTAGCCGAAATCATGCATACGTTCTTGGAAATAGATTGTTTCTTCTGGAATGTTTGTATACCAAATCAACATAAATTGCATGAACCACAAGTAACTCCATAAGAAACTAACTGCAAAAACCCATTTTCCTAAATCGTGAATATGACTTTCATTTACTTGTTGTAAATATCCTTTACGTTTTAAGTACAATACCAATAAAATGATTGTTACCATTGCTGAAATCCACATTCCTGAAAATGAATACCAGCCATACATTGTAGAGAACCAGTGAATATCTAAACTCATCATCCAATCCCATGAAGATGAAGATGATGTGTAAGCAAAGAACACCATAAATGCAGCTGCTTTACCCATTTGTTTGAAATGCAATTTAGTTCCACCTTGCAAATCTTGTTCTAATGAACGTTTGATAAATCCACGTTGAAATAAAACCCAAACAACTAAATATAATATTGTTCTTAACCAAAAAAACCAAGGAGCAAAATATGCAGATTTACCAGCAATTATCTCATCGTATTTAGGAGATTCAGGGTTGATGGTTTCTGGATCCATCCAGTGGTATAAATGATGTTGGTGTAATTGACCTGCTAATAATACAATAAACATCATGATTGCACCAACTGGTAAAAAGCTAGAAACTGCTTCGTAAACACGTTTAACAGCAACCGACCAAGCAACCTCTGCAACATATTGCAATGCCATAAAGAATGTTGCTAGCAATGCAATTCCCATATAGAAATAGCTGTTTACTAATAAATTTGCCCAAAAACGTGTACGATGATATTCTTCATGACTAACGCCTTCTGGAGCATGGTCTGTTAAAAAGCCGGCAATCATAGTAATTAAACCAATTGCCATTAAACCAAACGTAATGTTTCTGGTTTTGCTTGTAAACGTGTAATTATTATTCATATCAGTATTCATTTATCTTTTTATCTCTATTATATCCGAATAAATTCTTTTTATTTTTTTGGCTCTTCCACTTTAACAACTACCGCAGTAGAATCTGTTTTTGTAGAATCAACTGCAACAGCAGCTATTGGAGCGTCATTGCCTTGTAATTTTTGAACATACATTACCAACTTCCATCTTTCTTCTTTTGTCAATTGCCCTGCATGCGAACCCATTAAACCTTTACCGTAAGTAATTGAGTGAAATATTTTTCCTTCAGGCAATGTTTTTAAAACGGTTTTGTATGATGGAGGAGCGCCAGGTAATTTCCCCCCTACTAATCCATCGCCTTCACCACCAGCACCATGACAAGCAGAACAATATTTACCGTACAAAACTTCGCCTTCTTTCAAGTTAACAACACTTTTTGAAAATGGGTTCCGTAAGTTTGCACCAGCTGCTTCATATCCTTCAATTGTATTTGGATATGCATATGGCATGTATCCACGAGCAATTGTACCCGCTACAGGCTTTCTGTTAGAGAGAACTGTATCGTATGATCCATCCTCATTTTTAATAACATCAAATAAGTTTGTCTCAAGTGAAGGAGATCGATACATGTCAGGCATAAACTCTACACCTGGACTATTTTCGTCATGTTTTGAGCACGATGTAAAACCTATGGTTACACAGCCAAAAACCGCCATCAAAGAAATAATTCTTGTTACCTTTTTGTTCATTGTAGTATATTATTCTTTAGCAAATTCTTTTTTCTTCTTATTTGTGGTGGATTTCTGTTGCTCCACCATTTTTCAACATTGATTCAATGTTGCTTTTGTTCTCTTCTTTTGTTTCAATAACCATCAAAAACTTATCGTCTGTTGTACGTGGATCTGGATTTTTTGCTTTTACACCTGGCAACATCCAACATCTTAAATAATATGTGATTACCATCCCATGAGCCGCACACAATACGGTTGCCTCAAACGTAATAGGAATAAACGCTGGCATATTCATATAATATGCAAAACTTGGTTTACCACCCACATCAGTAGGCCAATCAGAAATCATCATGTACCACATCATTAATGTAGCTAATGAAGCACCAGTTAATCCGTAGATGAATGCAGTGATTGCGATTCTTGTTCTAGGAACTCCAATAGCTGTATCTAAACCGTGAACTGGAAATGGTGTAAATACATCCTTAATATGAATTCCTTGTGAACGGAGCGACTTTGCACTAGCCATTAATGGCTCTTCATCATCAAATATTGCGTGTATTACTGCTTTACTCATATCTTATTAAACTTAATTGTTTATTATAATTCGTTTATTAGTGGTGTGCTGCATGACCATGCGCAGCATTTTTTTCTTTGTATTCTTGACCTGATGATTTCATAATTGACTTCAACTCCGCTTGTGCAATTACAGGAAAATAACGCGTAAACAAAAGGAAGAATGTAAAGAACATACCAATTGTTCCAGTATAAATACCCCAATCAATAAATGAAGGAGAATACATATTCCATGTAGAAGGCAAATATGTACGACACAATGTAGGAACAATAATTACGAAACGCTCGAACCACATACCAATGTTCACAATGATTGACATGATAAATGTAAATGTTAAATTAGTACGTAATTTTTTGAACCAAAATAATTGTGGAGAGATAACGTTACAAGTCATCATGGCTGCATATGCCCACCAATATGGACCAGTAGCACGATTCAAGAATGCGTATTGTTCATACTCAACACCTGAATACCAAGAAATAAATAACTCTGTTAAATAAGCAACACCTACAATTGAACCCGTTACAATGATAACGATGTTCATGTACTCGATATGTTTAATAGTAATGTAGTTTTCTAAACTGTAGATTTTACGAACGATGATTAAGAGGGTTAATACCATTGCAAATCCTGAGAATACTGCTCCAGCAACGAAATATGGAGGAAAGATGGTTGTATGCCAACCTGGTACTACTGCCGTTGCAAAATCGGTTGATACAATCGAGTGAACCGAGAATACAAGGGGTGTAGATAAACCTGCAAGTACTAATGAAACTTCTTCAAAACGACTCCAGTGACGAGCACTTCCGCCCCAACCAAAACTCATAATACCGTATATTTTTCTAGCAAGTGGTTTTGCTGCTCTATCACGGATCATTGCAAAATCAGGAACTAAACCTGTATACCAGAATACCAAGGATACAGAGAAATAAGTTGATACCGCAAAAACGTCCCACATCAATGGAGAGTTAAAGTTAACCCATAATGAACCAAATTGATTTGGTAATGGAAACAACCAATAATCTAACCATGGACGACCAGTATGTAACAATACGAAGATAGCAGCACACATTACAGCAAAGATGGTCATTGCCTCAGCAGCGCGGTTAATTGCCATTCTCCATTTTTGACGGAACAATAACAATACTGCAGAAATTAAGGTTCCAGCGTGACCGATACCGATCCACCAAACGAAGTTTGTAATATCAAATGCCCAATCAACACCGTTGTTTGAACCCCAAACTCCAATACCCATTCCGATTGTATACGCTAAACAACCTATTCCCCATAAAAAACAAATGATGGAAATGGTCAATAGCATATACCAATACTTAGAAGCTTTTCCTTCTATTGGTCGTACGATATCTTCAGTAATCTCATGATATGATTTTTTACCAAGGATTAACGGCTCTCTAATTTCTGATTCGTGCTGCATATTAATAATCTAATTATAAATTATAAATTCTTTTTATTCGTTAATTATGCGTGTTCTTTTTCTGATTTTGCTTCTGAATGGCCTGCTGACTTTCTTCCGTCTTCAATTGTGTCCTCGCAGTTTCTAACTTTTGTTAAGTACGACACTGTAGGTTTGATTCCAATTTCTTCAAGAATAAAGTAGTTACGACCTTCTGCTTCTTCTTTTCTAAGTTTAGCAATTTCGCTATTCTCATCATTTAAATCTCCGAAGTAGATTGCGTTTGTAGGACAAGATTGTTGACATGCTGTTTTAATTGCACCATCTTTTAAAGGAGCTTCAGATTTTTTAGCTTCTAATTTTCCTTCTTGGATACGTTGAACACACATTGAACATTTTTCCATTACACCACGAGAACGAACAACAACATCTGGGTTTAATACCATACGTCCTAAATCGTCTTGTGTTGGGTTAAATGCAAAGTCAGAGTTTCCATTGTAGTTAAACCAGTTGAAACGTCTCACTTTAAATGGACAGTTGTTAGCGCAGTAACGAGTACCAACGCAACGGTTATAAGTCATTTGGTTTAATCCATCTGAACTATGATTTGTTGCTAATACTGGACAAACATTTTCGCAAGGTGCATGATTACAGTGTTGACACATAATCGGTTGGAATACCACTTTCGGATTTGCAGCCGCAGGATTTTCCATTTCTAAATACATGTCAATTGCTCCAATCCCTTCTTCTTTCGCTACTTCTTTAGTCATATCACTGCTGTAGTATCTGTCGATACGTAACCAGTGCATTTCGCGTGTTTTCATTACTTGATCTTTACCAACAACGGCAACGTTGTTTTCAGCAGTACAGCTTACTACACAACTTCCGCAACCGATACAAGAATTCAAGTCAATTGTCATACCCCAAGAGTGACCAGGACGATCAAATTCATCCCATAAATCAACAGTAGACGCTTTTTTAACCCCAGAATGCGTTACAAGCATCTCATCATGATTTCCTGATTTAGGGTTTTTCTTATAGCTTTCTAAGTTTGTTTCTTTTACAATTTCACGACCCATTAGAGTGTGGTGAATTTGAGTTCCAGCAATTTCAGTTGTTTCGTTTGCATTCGCAACCGATACTTCTAAAGCACCGTACATCATTGTTCCATTTACTACTTGAACAAATGGGAATGCATTTTGACCAATTACACCTGTTTTTTCGCTTAAAGAACCTGCTTTTTCACGGCCGTATCCTAATGCAATACCAACAGTCCCTTCAGCCTGACCTGGTTGAGGTACAACTGGTAATTTAATTGTTTTACCATTAACTGTAACTGTAACAACACTTGCTTCCCTATCTTGACGTTCCATCATCAAATAGCCTTCTTTTGCCATTTGTGCTGGAGCCATAGTAACATAATTGTCCCAAGTAATTTTAGAAATAGGATCTGGTAACTCTTGCAACCAAGGATTGTTTGCTTGATTTCCATTACCCAAACCAACTTTTTCGTACAATGCTAATTCCATTGCACCCGCTTTAACAGCGTTGATTTTTTGAGCAGCATCGTTTAAGCTAATTTTTGCAACAACAGTAACTACTTCTGGAGTTACGTCTGCTGATTTTTCAACTTTTACTGGTTTTACTGCTACAGGAGCAATAACAGCTGTACTATCAGCAACTGGTGTTGCTAATACTTCGCCTTCACCTTTTCCAACTTCAATTGCACCATTGTGTAATGAATGATTCCAAAACTCAGTAAACATCATGTATTTACCTTGCATTGGATATACTTTCTCCATCCAATTCTTTTGGATGTAAGTTAAATAATCTGTTGTATTACCAGCCCATTTCAACAAGGTGTCTTGTGCTTGACGCGTACCTTCGTGACGAGGTTGTGCAAACAAAGGAGTAATTGTTGGTTGTGCTAAACTGTAGTGTGCTTTTTTAGGATTAAAATCGTTCCATGATTCTAAGTAATGTGAATCTGGACAAATGTATTGTGCTAAAGAAGCTGTTTCATCTGCTCTATCAGCAAATGAAATACGTAAACCTACTTTATTGTAAGCATCTGCAAACTTAACGGAAGCAGGAGCTGTATAAACTGGGTTTGTGTTATAAGTGATGATTGCACCAACTTTACCAGCAGCCATTTCAGCAACTAAATCAGCGAATGCTGCATCGTCACCTTGGTGCGTGTATGTTGGATTTTCAAGATCGATTGTTTTTCCGTAGTTGTCAAGCATTTGGTTGATACCATTTACTACTGCTTGTACATTTACATCATTTGAACCGCTTACAACTAAAGATTTACCTTTGTTTTCAGCTAATTCTTTTGCTGCTTTTGCAATTGCTGCATCGCAAGCTAATGCTGAAGAAGGCAATGCTGAACCACCTACGATTTTTGCAACTGCATTGTATAAATTAACAGCAACTTTTCCTTGCTCCGAAACTTTAACTGGAATACGCTCATCAGCGTTTGCTCCTGTTAATGATAAGTTTGATTCAAACTGAATGTGTTTCGACATTTCAGCATGATCTTTACTTACTTTACGTGTTTTTGCGTATTGTTTTGAAAATTCAATTGGAGAAATCCAGTTTGCTAAGAAATCTGCCGCAATACTTACAATAACATTTGCTTTAGCAAAGTTGTAAGAAGGAATAACTTCTTGACCAAATGTACCTGCATTTGCTTTTGCAATTCCTGAATAAGAAACTGCATCATACATTACATGCTTAGTAGTTGGATATTTTGCAGTAAATTCAGCAATTACAGCTTTAGTTGAAGGACTGATAATTGAAGAAGACAAGATGCGGATAGCACCACCTTTAGCAGCTACAGCTGCTAATTTACCACCAATTTCTTTATCAACGTTTTCCCAAGTAGCAGCTGCACCATTTGCAGTTGGACCAGTTAAACGAGATGAATCATATAATGAAAGAACAGATGCTTGAACACGTGCATTTGTTCCACCCATCGACACTTTTGAAAAATCATTCCCTTCAACTTTGATAGGACGACCTTCGCGTGTTTTTACAATGATTGAAGCATAATCACTTCCATCATAATACGTAGATGCATACCAATTTGCAACACCAGGAGTAATCTCTTCAGGTTTTACAACATAAGGAATTGCTTTATTTACAGGAGTTTCGCAAGCAGCTAACGAAGCAGCTGTAACGCTAAATCCTAAAAATTTTAAGAAATCTCTACGATTTGTTCCGCTTGTTTCTTGGTTTTCGTTACCTAAAAACTTCTCTACAGGTATTTGCTCTGCAAACTCGCTTTGCGCTTTTTGAACAAACTCAGGACTGTTGTTTAATTCTTCTAGTCCTTTCCAGTATTTTTTTGTTGCCATATTGTATTTTGGTCTTTTACCGTTTATTCTAATTCTTTCGTACTACTAATTAATAGTGACATTTAGCACACTCGATACCGCCCATTTTTGCAACGGTAATTGGTTGATCTTTGTATTTTTCAGCCAATTTCTTGTGTAAGCTTTCGTAATAAGGATTGTCTTTCATGCCCGGCACTTCTGTTTTGTTGTGGCACTCAATACACCAAGCCATTGTTAATGGTTTTACTTGTTGAGCGGTTGTCATTGTTTTTAAATCACCATGACAGTTTGCACAATCTTGTTTACCTACTTTTACGTGTTGTTGATGAGAGAAAAATACAAAGTCAGGCAAGTTGTGAACTTTTACCCATTGTATTGGACGTTCTGGTTTTGTGTATGCACCTTTATCAGGATCCCAACCAGCTGCTTCATAAATTTTAGCGATTTCAGCAGTTCCTGTTGTTGGACCTTGAGAGATTCCTTTGTGACAGTTCATACAAACATTTACAGAAGGAATACTTGCTGTTTTTGATTTTTCAACTGTTGAATGGCAGTACTGACAATCAATAGCATTATCGCCTGCATGTAATTTATGGTTAAATGCAATTGGTTGTGTTGGGTGGTATCCTTCATAAATACCGATACCTTTTAATGCATACCATCCTGCTGATGATAAACCACCTACTATAAATAATATAACTAATCCTGTTTTTGTTTTGTTAACAGACATCCAAGACTTTAATTCTGTCCATGGACCAACTGCTTCTTCCAAAGGTAAACCTTGTTTTTCGTTTTGTAAGTTTTTCAATGAAAAACGAACACCACGCAACACAGCAACAATTACAATTAAGAAAACAATAACACCAATTAATAATGCCAATGGATTCATTCCTTGTTCTGCTGGAACTGCAGCAGCCAAATCGCCTGTTGCACCTGAATTTCCTTTTGGTGTTTCTACTGGAGGAGCTTTAATGTATTCTATCAAAGACGTTAACTCTTCATCTGATAAAAACTCAAATGCCGACATTGGCACTTGATTGTTATCGTTATAAACTTTCACAGCATAAGCATCTCCGCTTTTACGCAATGCATCACTGTTCTTGATCCATTTTTTTAACCATTCATCACCAGGAGCACGTGTTGCTATACCAGCCAAACCAGGACCGGTTAACTTATTTGTTCCTAAACTGTGACAAACAGCACAATTTTGCTTAAATATCTTGGCGCCATCAGCAGCCGAAACATTGTTAGCACTAAAAATAAACGATAAAAACAGGAAGGAAATAATCGCCAAAATTTGTTTTCGAGGCTTATTGCACATTGTATCCATATTGATTTTTAACTATTTAACTCCGTTGAAATGCCCTATAAATAGGGAGAGTACTTTTACTCGAGCGACAAATTTATAAGAAACATCAATAGGCGATTCAAAAATTGTTAAAATTTTCTAAAATTTAATTAATTTATATTCGTTCTAAATAAGAAGTGGTTTTAAACCTCCTTTCTCTGTCATTTTACATCAAAGAAAAAATCGTTTTTATCTTATTGTTTTTCAGATTAATCGAATTACTAAAAACCATTTATGGGCTATTTTTAGGGTATAATATTTGCTTTGCATCAATTATTAAAATTATCTTTGTCACCCAATTCACTCAAAACCATGCAATTCAAATTTTTAAGTTGGATATTTTTAGCAAGCCTTTTTTTTACAAATCCTATTTTTGCTCAAAAAGATACAGGGAAAGTAGAATATATTCAAGATTATAAAATTAAAGAATTACAAGCCAAACACATTGATGTAAACGCAAAAACACCAATTAATGGCTACCGCATCAAAATTCATTTTGGATCGGATAAAACAAAAGCAAAAGAGGTAAAAGCAAAATTCATTGCAAAATTCCCAAACATTCCTGCTTATGAGAAATATGACCAACCGAATTTCAACATCCGCGTAGGTGATTATCGCACTAAATTAGAGGCTTACAAGGTATTTAAGGAGATTCAAGTGGAGTTTCCTTCCTCGTTTATTGTATCGGACGAAATAGAATTCCCCGAATTACAAGCTGAACCTAAGAAATAATTCCAATCAATACTTTAAAATAAAATTTTAGAATTTGGGCAAGAATCTTATATTTGCAGCCCTTAATATTTTTTGTATTTAAGTAATATATATAAAACTAAATAAAAATAGCATATGAGTGTTTTAGAAAAAATCAGAAGTAGAGCAGGTTTACTTGTAGGTATTATTGGTGTTGCCTTGTTGGTATTTATCCTTCAAAGTGCATTAGAGTCAGGTAATTTTTCTTTGGAAATTCCGATACCACTGTTGGAGAAATAGCTGGTAAGTCTATTGACTACACTAGCTTTAATGCAAAAGTTCAAGAGTCGATAGAAAATCAAAAACGCAATACTGGTCAATCATCTCTAGACCAAGCTGCTACTGATAATATTATCCAACAAGTTTGGAATCAGTTTATCAATGAAGAAGTAATGCAAAAAGAATACGAAAAATTAGGCATTACAGTATCTGATGAAGAATTGTATCACTTTATGGTAGAAGAGCCTCATCCTGCATTGGTTCGTAATTTGAGCGATCCTCAAACTGGACAAGTAGCACCAATGTTTGCAGATGAAAAAACAGGAATGTTAAGTTCTGAAAAAATACGTCAATTCACACAATCAATGACTCCAGAGCAAGAAACACAATGGTTACAGTTAGAAGATTTTATCCGTCAAACTCGTGTTATTGAAAAATACAACAACTTAATTAAAAAAGGTTTGTATGTAACAACTGCAGTTACTAAACGTGATTACATTGCACAAAACACAAATGCAAACATTAAATATGTTATCAAAAACTATAAAACAGTTGCTGATAGCACTATTAAAGTTACTGATGAAGAATTAAATTCTTATTACAATGCACATCAAAATGAGTACAAGCAAGAAGCTGCTCGTAAAATTGAATATGTTGCATTTGATATTGCTCCATCTCAAGAAGATTTTAATGAAGTTGAAAAATACATGCAACAAGTAGCTGCTGATTTTAAAACAAAAAAAGCAGGTGAAGACTCTGCATTTGTTGTTGCGGAATCTGATTCTCGTTTTGTTGATCAAGCATTTAACGGTCCGGGAGCATTATCTCCATTAATTGATACGGCAATGTTCAAAGCAGAAGTTGGAACTGTGATGGGACCTTTCCGTGAAAACGATGGATTTGTTATTGCTAAATTAATCGCTACTAAAAATGCTGCTGATTCAGCAAAAGTTCGTCATTTATTAGTTGCTTACCAAGGTTCGGGTGCTTCACAAACAGTAACTCGCACAAAAGAACAAGCAAAGAAAATGGCAGATAGTTTATTGGTTGTTCTTAAAAAAGAGAGAAACAAATTTGCTGATTTAGTTGAAAAACTATCTGATGATGGTGGTAAAACAATGCCTCCAAACAAAAAAGAAGGAGAAGATTACACTGGTAAAGGTGGTAACTATGGATGGCTTAATGCAAAAAGCGGTTTTGTAGAGCCGTTCAAAAATGCTGGTTTAGATAACAAAAAAGGTGATTTAGTAATTGCTGAATCTACTTTTGGATACCACATTATAGAAGTATTGGATTCAAAAGGTTCACAAAAGAAAATCCAAACATTTACAATCAATAAATTAGTGGAACCTAGTAGCAAAACTGCACAAGAAATTTTCACGCAAGCAAACACTTTTGCAAATGCTAACAAAACAAATGAAGCATTTCAAAAAGCTGTTATTGATCAAAAATTAAACAAGCGTATTGCTGAAAATATTAAAGAAAACGATAAAAACATTGCTGGTTTAGAGTCGCCACGTGCATTGATTAAATGGGCATACGAAAATAAAAATGGAACTGTTTCTGAACCGCTGGAATTTGGCGACAAATACGTTGTTGCAGTAATTACAGAAGTGAAAGAAAAAGGTATTGCACCATTAGAACAAGTAAAAGAAGATGTAACTGCAAAAGTAGTTCGTGAGAAAAAAATTGAAATGTTCACAAAAGAATTTGCAAGCGCAGGATCTACTTTAGATGCAATAGCAAGCAAAATGCAATTGAATATTGAGCAAGCACAAAATGTAAATTTCAACACATCTGCAATCCCGGGTTCTTCTAACGAACCAACAGTAATTGGAGCGGTATCTGTTCAAAAGGCAAGTACATTAAGCAAACCAATTGGTGGTAAAGAAGGTGTATTTGTAGTTTATGTTGATGTAGTAATACCTGCACAACAACAAGCAGATTACAAAGTACAACAACAAGCTCAAACATCTCAAATGCAACCACGCGTTGATTATGAAGTGTATGATGCATTAAAAGAAAATGCAAACATTACTGAACACTTGGTTAAGTTTTATTAATAAGTTCACTAGTATCTAGCAAAAAGCTCTTCCAATTAGGAAGAGCTTTTTTGTTTTAAAAGACCTTATTTGCAAGTTTTATAAATTCCCCTGTATTTTACAAACCGGTACAAATTAAAATCGGGTTTTGCCAATTCTTGTTCAATTTCCGATTTCAAATCTTGTTTGGAAATATCTTTCATTCGTTTATTCTGAATTAATCGATACGCTTTTTCAGCGAGCAAATATGATCGTTTCGTATTAACACCTACAGCATGGTGTTTATTAATTGCATCAATTAATTCATCAATCCCTTCGTGTTTTGTAGCTACTGCCTTTATTACTGGAATGGCCCAATCGCTCAATGGTTTTGAGTGCACCATTTGTGTTAAGTTTTTCAAAAAGGTATTCGCTCCATCACGATCACTTTTGTTTACAACAAAAACATCTGCAATTTCCATGATGCCCGATTTTATTGCTTGTACATCATCACCCGCTTCGGGCACTAATACCAAAACAGTTGTATCAGCTAATCCAACTACTTCTATTTCACTCTGACCAACACCTACTGTTTCAACAATGATATAATCGAATGCAAATGCGCGCATTACATCCACTATCTCAACCGCCTTGGCAGACAATCCACCCAAAGAGCCACGAGTTGCTAAGGAACGAATAAACACCTTCTCGTTGGTAAAATGTTCGGCCATACGCAAGCGATCACCCAACAAGGAGCCGTAATTAAAAGGAGAAGTAGGGTCAATTGCAATTACACCTACACTTTTCCCATCGTCCGTCAACTTTTTAATAACTGCATTAATCAGGGTACTTTTACCTGCTCCCGGAGGACCAGTAACACCAACAACAGGAATAGAAGCATTAAATTTTAAGGAAGTAAGAATTTCCTCATAGCCTTCCAATTCGTTTTCCACAATGGTAATGCAGCGCGCCAAGGCTTTTTTATCGCCTTGCTGTAACTGTTGAATAAGAGTAGTTGCCATTGTCATACGTACACAAATATAGTAGATAATTTTAGTACTTTTGCTCGTAGCGACACTAATTTAAAATTACAAATGCCACAACTATCGGTTGTTATAATCACATTTAACGAAGAAAAAAACATTGAACGTTGTTTGCAATCTGTTCAAGGCGTTGCTGATGATGTGGTGGTTATTGATTCGTTCTCGACCGATAAAACCGAAGCTATTTGCAAGACTTACAATGTTACTTTTATTCCACATACATGGGAAGGCTACTCTGCAACAAAAAACTTTGCAAATGCGCAGGCAAAACACAACTGGATTTTATCATTGGATGCCGATGAAGCCTTATCGGATGAATTAAAACAATCCATACTTGCTTTAAAACAATTACCTGAATTAAGTACAGCAAAATTTAATCGACTTACCAATTATTGTGGAAGTTGGATTAAACATGGTGGCTGGTATCCCGATACAAAAATCAGATTGTTCGATAGAACCATTACAAAATGGACGGGCATTATACACGAAGAACTTACCTTTTCTAAAGCCGTAGACATTAAACAATTAAAAGGCGATTGTTTGCATTACAGTTATTATACACTAGAACAACATTACAAACAGGCTGAAAACTTTACCACCATTGCTGCAAAAGATTTATTTGCACAACATAAAAAAGTAAGCTTCGATAAATTATACATCAGTCCGATTGTAAAATTTATCCGTGATTATTTCATCAAACTTGGTTTTATGGATGGTGGTGCAGGATTTACAGTAGCAAGAATATCGGCTTATGCTACTTTTTTAAAATACAAAAAGCTAAAAGATTTATACAATTCATAACTTGACAAGCGCAAACAACATAAAAAAAATAATTATCAGTCGCCCCGATGCGATTGGCGATGTATTGTTAACACTTCCCATGTGTGGGCTCATCAAAAAATATTTTCCCGAAATTAAAATTGCTTTTATTGGACGAACGTACACCGAAGCTGTTATTAATTGCTGTGAACATGTAGATGAATTCATCAATGCTGATGACCTTTTTAAGCAAGGCATTACAAATGCAATTGATACTTTAAAAAAAATAAATGCAGATGCCATCATTCATGTTTTCCCAAACAAACAATTGGCATCACTTGCTAAAAAAGCTAAAATAAAAATTAGAATAGGCACAACGAATCGTTTGTTTCACTGGACAACCGTGAATACATTTGTGCGATTAAGTCGTAAAAACTCTGATTTACACGAAGCACAATTAAATATAAAATTGCTTTCAGCAATAGGAGTAAATGAAATTCCTGAGTTGAGTGAGTTACATCAATACCTTGGATTTACAAAAATACCTTCGTTAAATTCAGAATATGATAACTGGATTGATGCATCCAAAATCAATGTTATTCTTCATCCAAAATCGAATGCCAGTGCACGCGAATGGAGCTTGGATAACTTTAAAGCATTGATTCATTTATTGCCATCAGACAAGTACAAAATTTTTATCAGCGGAACAGATAAAGAAAAAGTAATCCTGAACGATTGGATACAACAGCTACCAAAGCATGTAAATGATATTACAGGAAAGTTATCCCTCCCTCAATTTATTGCATTCATTAGCAAATCAAATTATCTAGTTGCTGCAAGTACAGGTCCTTTACACATTGCATCTTCGTTGGGAATAAGGGCAATTGGCATTTATCCTCCTATAAAGCCAATGCATCCCGGCAGATGGCAACCAATAGGCAAAAATGCAAAAACATTGGTTATTCAAAAATCATGTGATGATTGTAGAAAAAACCCACAAGCGTGCAGCTGTATTAATTTAATAGAAGCAAAACAAGTTGCGAATAAAATCATAAATTAATTTATCAGAATCTTTCAATTCTCTTTTATTATAAATTCGACTGTTAAATTAGGTATTGGTTCAGAATAAAACTGCATACTGATTTAAATCATTATTTTACTTGTATAATTTGACAACATTAGCAGCATAAAATGGCAATGTGTGGATAAGAAAATAATTGATTTTTTGTTGAACCAAACTGTACTTACATTATCAACGTGTATAGACAATAAGCCCAACTGTGCATCGTGCTTTTATGCATTCGAAAAAAGCCTTAACTGTGTGATTATAAAATCGGATGCAAATACAACACATATAAAGGAAGCCATCTTTAATCATCAGTTGCAGGCACAGTATTACCAGACAAGTTCCAAAAACAAAATGTAAAAGGGATTCAATTTCTTGCGGAGTTTTTTACCCCTCAAGATGAGTTATTGAAAAAAGCAAAAGTTTGCTATTATAAGAAATACCCTTTTGCTTTGGCTATTCCTGGCAATCTTTGGGTGTTGGATTTAAATTATATAAAATTTACCGATTCAACCCTTGGTTTCGGGAAAAAAATAATTTGGGAAAAAAATAAAAAACATGGAAAACTTTAAAACAATCATTGAACCATTTAAAATAAAAATGGTAGAACCAATTAAGGTTACTAGTAGAGAAGATCGAAAACTCTTTTTAGAACAAGCGCATTATAATCCTTTTTTGCTGGATTCAGACAAAGTAATGATTGACTTTTTAACAGATAGCGGAACATCCGCAATGAGTTCGGAGCAATGGGCAGGCATTATGAAAGGAGATGAATCTTACGCTGGAGCATCAAGTTGGTATAATATGCGTGATGCAATTTTTGACCTCACAGGTCACGAATTTATTTTACCAACACATCAAGGACGCGCAGCTGAACGTATTTTGTACGGTTATCTAGGAGGTAAAAATAAAACATTTATAAGCAATACACATTTTGATACAACACGAGCTAATATTGAATTTTCTGGAGCAGAAGCAATTGACATTGTAATTGAAGAAGGAAAAAACACACGTGATTTTTATCCATTTAAAGGAAATATTGACCTGACTAAACTCGAAACTTTAATTCAGGAAAAGGGAGCTGAAAATATCGGAGGCGTTATACTAACAGTTACAAATAACAGTGGAGGTGGACAACCAGTAAGTATGGAAAATGCTAAGGGAGTGGCTGCCATTTGTAAAAAATATAACGTAAATTATTTTTTAGACTGTTGTAGAGTTGCAGAAAATTCTTATTTCATAAAGCACAGAGAAAAAGGATACGAGAACAAAACATATAAAGAAATTGCTCAAGAAATGTTCTCATTAGTAGATGGTGCAATTATGAGTGCCAAAAAAGATGCATTAGTAAATATGGGTGGGTTTTTATCTTTAAAAAACAAAGAAATTGCAGATGCCTGTAAAAATTTATTAATTATAACAGAAGGATTTGCAACCTATGGTGGTTTATCGGGTCGCGATATGGAAGCAATAGCAATTGGATTAAGAGAAGTATTTGATGCGGATTATCTACATTATAGAATTAGAAGCACTGCATTTTTGGGAGAGCGCTTAAGAGAGATAGGGATACCATTAATGTGGCCAATTGGCGGCCATGCTGTATACATTGATGCAAAAGAATTGTATCCACAAATTCCAGTAAACGAATACCCGGGACAAGCTTTAGTGTGTGAGTTATACTTAAAAGGAGGAATTAGAACTGTTGAAATTGGATCTGTAATGTTTGGGAAATATGATGATAATGGAATGTTAATTCCTGCGCCTATGGAACTTGTAAGATTAGCTATTCCGAGAAGGGTATACACACAAAGTCATATTGAATATGTAATAGAAGTTTTCGAAAAAATTATTACTGATAGAAATAATGTAAAAGGATTAACAATAATAGAAGAGCCTAAATTTTTACGACACTTTACAAGTAAATTTTCGCGAAAATAGTTCCCTATTCCATTGGTTAATAAAAAAGTCCTTGAAATTTCAAGGACTTTTTTATTAATTAGTATCCAGCTATACCTCACTTAGAAAAATCTCTAAACCTATCTAACAAGGACTTTAGTCACCCCACATGACCAACTGAGATACCTTTTAACCATGGAATCAAATCAGCAAAAACATTAAAAGCACTAATTGTTTTTAGACTCAACACCTTCTCTATGATTGCGCGAAGTTCTAATTTTTTTACGATCCCAATTCCAAATTACCTGTTGATAGCTTCTCCATAAATAATCAACAGGGTATACAAGAAAGTGAATAAATCTAGTAAATGGAATAATTCCGATAATTGAAAATGCGGAAACAACATGGATTTTTATTGACCAAGAGTTTACATTTGAGAGCGCATCAATTTGTGGATCAAAAACAAAAATAGACTTCAAATAGGGCGTTAAAAATGCCGCAAACCAAGAGGAGCCCCATCTATTGAAATATGCAACCCATAGTCCTGAGATAATTTGCACCAACAATATTAAGTAAACAACCACATCCATTTTACTGGTTACAATTTTTACCCGCTTATCTGTAATTCTACGGCTAATTAATAAAAACAATCCCAAAAGTGCAGATAGACCAAATGCAAATGCTGCAATTTCTAGAATTAGTAATCGAACAGAATGTCCATTCCAAGCTAATACACCACTAGGGAATAAGAATGCAATCAAATGTCCGAAGAACAAAATGAATAATCCCCAGTGAAAAGGTTGACTACCCCAAAATAATTTTCGCCCCTCTAAAAATTGTGAAGAAAGAGACGACACTTGAAAGCCTTTGTTTTTGTATCGGTATATTGAACCAATTAAAAATACTGCTAAAGCTGTGTAAGGCAGTGCTACAAATAATAAATAGTTTATCATAACTATGAGTTTTAAAGTTTTTTACTAATTAATTGACAGAACTTTTATTGAAAAAAGAATCATGATGTTCTTGATTTTCGATTTTATTTAAATTTCCAGATTTAACAACAACGTCATCAAAATCAGTTTCTAAAACAATTAGAATGGCCTCAAAACAATTCTTATAAACATTGCCTTGATTTAATTCTTCTTGAATAATTGCTTTGTGCAATTTTTTTAAAACTTTCAATTTCAAATCTACTCTTGCCGATTGAAATTCTGCAATCATTTTTTTTACTGCAGGTATTATTATTTCAACTGTTAATTCATTCACAAAATCTTCATCATCGCTCTTTGCCATCAATGTAAAAACATTACAAATATTATCCGACAAATCGAAGCCACAATCATTGTTTATTCTCTTTTGTTCACTTTGCATGTGCAAAAGGAATGCACCTCTTTTATAGTCTTCACCAAATATTACATATCCCAAATCCAGATAACAAATAGGTTGTACATCAAATGATTTAGTATATATTTCCTCCCTCTCATCTGCATTACAATTACTCATATAATCTGTAAATATTTGTAATTGCAATGCAGCTTCGGGATAGTTAGTGTCTACTAATGATTGACATTCTAATAATTTCTCCAAAAAATTTTCTGAAGGATATCTAAAGAGTTCAGATAATAAATTATAGTGTTTTAAATTTTTCATATTATAGTCCTCTAGCTGGTTTTTCTTTAAATCCAAATCCAGTGTTACCTTTAACATCAGCTGTATTTTCTAACATTTCGATTGATTCTTCGCGATGAGCAGGAGGAATAACAAAACGTTCATCAAAAGTCGCCAAGGTTGTTAATCTAAAAATTGCATCAGCAGTTTCGGTATCCATACCTATTTCTTGCATCGCACCAGAAATTTCTTCTGGTTTTAAATCACCAACAGTAACACCTCTTCTGTGTAAACGAACTGCCATTAAACGTTTTAATACATCCGACACTTTGTTTACATTTCCTGCAGAAAATAATGATGCTAGATATTTCATTGGAAGGCGGTTACTCTCGATGCCACCCCACAACGACTTAGATGTTGAATTGTATACTCCATCGGCAACAGTTGCCATTCCTGGTAACAAAGCAGGAACATAAAATAAATTAGGTAAGGTTCTGAACTCTGGATGTAAAGGCAATGCCAATTTCCATTTTTTTACAAATTTGTATACAGGAGAATTTTGTGCTGCAGTAATTGTTGAATCAGCAATACCATTTAATTTCGCCATTCTGATAACTTCAGGATCAAATGGATCTACATAAATATCCATTTGGCGGTCAACTAATTCATTTTCAGGAGCGGATGCAGCTGCTTCAATTTTATCAGCATCGTATAGCATTACTCCAAGGTAACGGATACGTCCAACACATGAATGAAAACATGCTGGTGCTTGTCCAGATTCTAAACGAGGGTAACAAAGAACACACTTTTCTGATTTGCCTGTATTCCAATTGTAATAACTCTTTTTGTAAGGGCAGGCTGTAACGCACATTCTCCATGCTCTACAACGCTCTTGATTGATAAGCACCACACCATCTTCACCTCTTTTGTATAAAGCGCCAGATGGACATGAAGCAACACACGCAGGATTTAAACAGTGATTACAAATACGAGGAAGATAATGGAATGTCATTCTCTCCAGTTGGAACATTGCTTCTTGTTCGCATCGATAAATCTTTAAAGTTTACATCCTGACTGGCATAATCTGTTGATCCGCCCATATCATCATCCCAGTTTGGTCCGATTTTTACATCCATTGGCTCGCCTGTGATTAATGAAACAGTTGTCGCTGTTGGTTGATCATCTCCTTCAGGGGCGGTAAACAAATCTTGATATTTATAGGTCCAGGGTTCATAATAATCATCCAATACAGGCATATGTGGATTGTGAAAATATTTTTCAATCCTTTAAATTTTCTTGCACCTTTAAGTGAAACTGAATTGCCATCTTTTTCCCAACCACCTTTATAGATGTCTTGATTTTCCCATTTGGTTGGATAACCTGTTCCGGGTTTTGTTTCCACATTGTTCCACCACATATATTCTGCGCCTTTTCTATCTGTCCATATATTTTTACATGCGATAGAACAAGTATGACACCCGATGCATTTATCGAGATGAAATACCATTGCTACTTGTGCTCTTATGTCCATAATTTCTATTTTTTATAGTATGATTAAAATTCTACTCTTTCCATTTTTCTCACTAATACATGTGTATCACGGTTCACTCCAACTGGACCCCAATAGTTGAAATGATAAGAAAATTGTCCGTATCCACCCACCATTAAACTTGGTTTTAAATGTACGCGTGTAAAACTATTATGTCCTCCAGCACGCTTTCTACCACGCACCTGAGATTTGGGAACAGTATAGGTTCTTTCAGGAGAGTGATAAACTATACACACACCGCTCGGGATACGAGCACTTACGCAGGCACGTGTACAATAAACACCATGGTCATTATATACTTCTACCCAATCATTATCCTTGATACCAAGATCGGCTGCGTCTTGTTCACTCATCCAGCAAGGCTCCATACCCCGAGATAATGTTAACATTCGCAAGGTATCTCCATAAGTAGAGTGAATATGCCATTTACCATGTGGAGTTAATACGTTTAACATTTTTGCTTTCCCATCATTAACTGTTACACGTAAATCGCCATATGCCTTAGGAGTAGGTGATGGTTTGTAAGTAGGCAAATGTTCGCCAAACGCAATATAACCATCATGGTCTAAGTAAAATGCCTGACGTCCTGTCAATGTTCTCCATGGAACTAAGCAATCTACATTATAACTATAAGCGGCATAAGCACGTCCATTATCCATTAAACCCGACCATAACGGAGAGTTATTATAACGTCTTGGTTGTGCTTGTAAATCTTTGTAATCAATTCGCACTTGTTCGTATCCTTTACCATGTTGAAGTAACGGCATTCCCGTTTTTTTCTCCATGTTAGTATAAGCTCTAACTGTTAATTTTCCATTTGTTAATGAAGAAAGTCTTAACACAGCATTTACTGCTTCAACATCTTCTTTAAGCGAAGGATAATCAACACCATTTACTTTTTGAACATGACGTTTGTCTTGCACCATTTCATTATAAACATCATCTGCCATAAAGCTTACACCATGTGCTCCCAATGTATTTGTATTTAAGTTAGCACCTAATGAAATGTATTTATTATAAATTTGAGTATAATCACGCTCCACAATTGCTATTTTATGCATTGTTTTTCCAGGAATTGCTTCACATTCTCCTTTATACCAATCCTGTAATTTAGGTTGTGATATCTCATCGATACTATCATGTGATAAAGGAAGGTTTACAATATCCTTAACAGGGTGTGGCATATATGTTTTTGCCATTTCACTTACGGTCTTAGCTAATAGCTGGAATATTTGCCAATCACTTTTTGACTCCCACACTGGTGCAATTGCTGCAGATAAAGGATGAATGAAAGAGTGCATATCGGTACTATTGATATCCGCTTTTTCGTACCATGATGCAGCAGGTAGAATGATATCAGAATAAAGTGCAGTCGTATCCATTCTAAAATTCAAATCCACAACTAAATCCATCTTCCCTTTTGGCGCTTCTCTCCATAAAATTTCTGTTACATGATCTTTAGCTACTTCATCAGCAATTTTATTGCTATGTGTTCCTAGATAATGATCCAACATATACTCATGTCCTTTCGCACTTGCCATCAAAGCATTTCCTCTCCAAATAAACCAGTTTCTAGGGAAATTCACTTCATTATCAGGATCAGATACTGAGTATTTAATTTCTCTTGATTTTAATTTTTCTACTACATATTTTTTTATCTCATCATCTGTAATAGCACCTGCTGCCATTGCATCTTTTGATATATCTAAATTACTTTTATCATACTGAGGATAAAAAGGCATCCATCCATTTCGAACTGCCATAGCAGCCCAATCTGCAGAGTGTAAATTCCCTAATTTACTTCCAGATGGAATACTGTTGTATTCTGCTTGGTTGCCATCATAACGCCATTGATCCGAATTAATATAATGCCAGATTGGTGCTTGTTGCAAGCGATTTGCTCCTTGCCAATCTTTTGCAGCCATAATTGTTCCCCAAGAATCAACTGGAGCCAATTTTTCTTGACCCACATAATGGTTCATTCCACCACCATTTACTCCATTACAACCTGTAAGCATTTGAGTCATAATAGCAGAACGATACATTAAATTGTTATGAAACCAGTGACAAATAGCTGCTCCAACAATTACCATACATTTACCTCTTGTTACTTCAGCAGTATTCCCCCACTCTCTTGCTAATTGCAATACAGTATCTCTTCCTATTCCTGTAAAAATCTCTTGCCAAGCTGGTGTGTAGGCGGCATTTTTATCGTTGTAATCTTTTGGATAATCACCAGGCAATCCTCTACCAACACCATATTGACCAAATGTTAAATCGTACACAGTAACTGCAGGAATTTTTTTACCATCTACGGTTTCAATATATTTAACGGGAACACCACGTAAGGATTTTGTATTTAATCCGTATTCAACAAATTCTACTAACAAAACATCATCACTCTTATTAAGCAATGTTAGGGTTGGATCGTAAACGCCATTATCCTCACCATCTTCAAATTTCAAATTCCAATTCCCTACTTTTTCTTTATCCCAACGTTGTCCCATAGAACCTTTTGGCATAACTAAATTTCCTGAACTAGCATCGATATTTAAAAATTTCCAATCACCATTTTCTACTTTTTCATACTTTTTAATTCGGTTTGCTCGAACCATTTTCATTGGAACATAATGATCGCCTTGTTTTTCAAGTTCAACTAAAAACGGACATTCTGTATATCTTTTAACATAGTCCATGAAATAAGGAATTTGTCTATCAGCATGAAATTCTTTTAAAATAACATGCGTTACTGCCATCCAAAATGCGCCATCACTTCCTGCATGAACAGGAATCCATTGATCAGCATGCTTTGCAACCATACTAAAATCGGGCGACATCACAACTGTTTTTGTTCCGTTATGCTTTGATTCTGAGAAAAAATGAATATCTGGTGTACGTGTCATACCAAGATTGGCACCCATCGACACACAAAATTTCGAATTATACCAGTCTGCACTTTCACATACATCGGTTTGTTCTCCCCATATTTCAGGAAATGCAGTTGGTAAATCACAATACCAATCGTAAAAACTAAGATTGACAGCACCCATTAATTGTAAGTATCTTGCTCCAGAAGCATAGCTTAACATGGACATTGCAGGAATTGGCGAAAAACCAATAATACGATCTGGTCCATATTTTTTTGTTGTATATAAATTAGCTGATGCGATTAATTCAATAGCCTCTTCCCATCTTACTCGTCTGAAACCGCCCTTGCCTCTCGCTTTTTGATAGCGTTTTCTTTTCTCAGGATCATTTTGCAAATTTTCCCAAGCTTTTATAGGATCACCACCAGTTTTTTCTTTTTCTGCTTTATATAAATCTAGTAAAGCTCCACGCATTAAAGGATATTTTACACGAATAGGACTGTATAAATACCAAGAATAAGAAATCCCTCGTTGACAACCTCTTGGCTCATAAGGAGGTAATGTTTCTTCTAAAAGAGGATAATCTAAAGCTTGTGTTTCCCACACAACGATTCCATCTTTAACATGTATATTCCATGAACAACCACCAGTACAATTTACTCCATGCGTACTACGCACAACTTTGTCGTATTGCCAGCGGTTACGGTAAAACTCTTCCCATTTTCTTGTTTTAGGAGAGATAATGTCTTCTATCCAGCTCATATTTTTAGTTTTTAATTGTTATTAATCGTTTATAAATCTGATTATTTATTTGAAAGTTTCTATTTGTCGATCATAGATATCTTGCTTAACCATTCCACTTTTTTTGTTTCTCCATAAAATAAAGATGAGTGCAAGAATTACAAACAATCCTACAAAACCATACAATAACATATCGACAGTTGATTTTGGATGTTGATGCGCTTTATCTTTGTCAACGATTGTTAAAAATCCAGCTAGTGCTACAATCTCTTCTTCCGTCATTGGATGATTCTTATATGCAACTGTCATAGCAGGAAATGGTGGCGCACCTAGAAGTCCTTTAATTCCATCCTCACCCCCTAAACGTGTATACACGTTTGTTAAATCTTTTGCTAATAATCCTCCTGGTATTACACCATCATAATTAACATTGTGGCATGAAATACACGCTGCACCACCATTGGACAATCGAAGACTTCCATCAAAATAATGCTGCCCTTTCACAGCCAATTCCCCTGTTAACGCGATTGGCGCTTTTTCATCAGCCGCAATCGCAGGTTTCTCTTCTGAATTAGCTGCAATGAACGTAATAATCGATTTAATTTCTGCATCAGTTAAATTTTGGTCAGGCATTACTACTTGGTACTCATCAAAGATTGCTTTTGCATCAGCATCACCACTTTTAATAAATGCTTGTGATCCTTTCACAAACTTTATAATCCACTCTTCATTTCTTTTTGTATTAACTCCTTTAAGGTCTGGTCCAACCAATCTACCCTTCCCAACACTATGACACATCCCACATGATTGTTTAAAAATTGCGCCACCATCCTGTGCTACTGTTGTACTAACCCCTAATAATGTTGAGAGCGCAAATAAACTTAACTTTTTAGCTAACACACCAAAGCTTCTCTCCAAGAACTTTGGCATTTGTGTAACAAGTTTTTTCATAATTTATCTATGTTTTATAATTTATATTTTAATCTACACCACAAAAGTGTGAATGATGTTAAATTAAAACTATGACACACATCATACTATTAATATTTTTTAAAAAAATAAATATTTACAAAAAAAAATCAAAAAGCCACAACGCTTTCCACAAATATTTAATATAATTAGTACATAATTTATGATGTGCATCATAGATTTAACACAGCCGTTTTGCACACAAATTAGCAAGTATGATTTAGGTCATTTTATTTTATAGACCGCTCGTGTTTATTTGTGTCTAAAGAATAATAAACCATGAAAGTAGATTGTGCGGAATGCCTTAATATAAATTGTTTTTTAAAAAATAGTTTATCCGAAAAAAAATTAAGTGAATTAAAAACTGTTTACAGCCTCAAAGCAGGACAGTATATATTTAAAGAGCGAAACCCTTTTGATGGAATTTACATTATATTAAAGGGGAAAGTAAAAGTTTTCAGTACTGGCTATAAGGATAGAGTTCAAATTATTCGTTTGGCAAAAAATGGATTCATCCTAGGACATCGTGGAATTGGTAAAAAATATTATTCTATTTCAGCCGTAACGCTTGAAGATACAACTGTTTGCTTTTTGGAAAACGATTCATTTTATGAAGCCCTAAAATCCGACAATGAACTTACATATAATTTGATGTTGTTCTATGCCGAAGAATTACGCAATGCTGAGAATCGAATGAAAACACTGGCACAAATGACAGTGAAAGAAAAAGTTGCAGAAGCATTAATTTTAGCAGCAATAACATTTGGGATAAAAAAAGATAATAATAGTATTTGGATTGATGCTAAATTAAGTCGTAATGATATTGCTGAAATAGCAGGAATAAGAACGGAACAATTTATTCGCGAGTTAACCGAATTAAAAAAAGAAAATGTTGTAGCAATCGACACAACAAAACATATTCATATTAATGATATTCAGTACCTCAAAAACATGATTTCTACTTATTATTTTGAAAACAATGACTTTTTATAAATTAAGAAGAAATATTTATGCAAAACATAGATTAAATAGCCTATTCTCCATTCAAATATAATGTGATTTATATCATATAAATACATGACAAAAAAGAAGCCTTTGACTGATGTCAATCATTTAAGGCACGCTCATTCTTTTGCAATTTTGCCCCGTAGATTTAATACTAACATTATATTCACACTAAGGTTATGGGAAATTTTAAAACATTTTTAAAGGCGGGTCACCCACCTACATTGTTTTCAGCATTTTTATATTTCGATTTTTGCTTTGCGATATGGGTTTTAAACGGAGCAATGGCTCCTTTTATAAGCGAGCATTTTAATTTGAGTCCAGCACAAAAAGGGTTTATGATTTCGGTACCAATTCTTGCGGGCGCCATCATGCGTTTCCCATTAGGTGTTTTAGCACAATACATAGGAAGAAAAAATGCTGCTTTAACAGAAATGACTCTAATCTTTTTTGCAATGCTCTTCGGCTATTATTTTGTAGATACCTATTCTGATGTTTTAAAAATGGGAGTATTATTGGGTATTGCAGGTGCAAGCTTTGGTGTAGCATTGTCGTTAGGCTCTGGCTGGTTCCCTCCAAAATACAAAGGCTTAGCAATGGGTATTTCAGGAGCAGGCAATAGCGGTACGGTATTAGCCATGCTTTTTGCACCACCGCTCGCTACAAAATTTGGATGGCAAGCAGTGTATGGGATGGCTGCTCTATTTATGTTAATCCCAATCATCGTTATGTTGATTTTTGCAAAAGAACCACCAGACAGAGAAAAACAATCCCTGAAAGAACACTTAAGTTGTTTATTCGAAAAAGATGGATGGACATTTAACCTTATTTACATCATTACTTTTGGTGGATTTATTGGTTTATCAAATTTTTTACCAACATATTTTCACGATCAATTTGGTGTATCAAAAATTGAAGCTGGACAGCTAACGATGCTCGCTGCACTTATGGGAAGTGCTATTCGAATTGTTGGTGGATGGGCTTCTGATAGATGGGGAGGAATTAACACCTTATCAGCAATCTTCGGAATTATAATCATTACCATGGTGATCGCGGGATTACCAATTGGTGTTACAGCAACAACCATTTTGTTCATGATTAGTTTCGCAGCACTAGGAGCTGGGAATGGTGCATTATTCCAGCTAGTTCCTTTGAGATGGCCTTTAGCTACAGCAGTAGCAGGAAGTATGATCGGAGAGATTGGGGCACTAGGAGGGAGTTTTATTCCAAATGCAATGGGATTATCAAAACAAAATAGTGGCTCTTTTTTCTGGGGATTCATTTCATTCGCAATATTAGCAACAATTGCTTTTATAGTATTACGAATCGCTCAACGTAAATGGACAAAAACATGGGTAGAAAAAGGAGGTAAAGCAAAAATCAAAAAAGAAGAAATAGAATTTGAAATACAAACACATATACCTCAATTAAATGGAAGGACTATACAACCAGCTGCAAGTGTTGGTGGATTTGCATACAGAACAATTATCTATCCTGTCGGGAATTCCGAATTAGCTGATAAGGCAAGGTCGCAGGCAGCATATCTTGCAAAAACAACTGGCTCCAAATTAATTCTTCTTTATGTAAATGAAAAATTTCACAGTACGGGTGTATTAGCATCTGATTCGGCAGAATGGAGCTTAATAAAAGAAGGGTGGATCAATGAGGGAAAAGAGATGTTAATAAATGAAGCTAAAAAATTAAAAGAATTAGAAGTAAATAATATAGAAGCCATTTTTGGCCAAGGAGAGGTGGCAGCAGAAATAGTAACCATTGCCAAAGAAAAAGGAGCAGAGCTTATTATTCTAGCAAGTCATAAAGCCTCTCCTATCGGGAAATTATTAATGGGTAGTAGAACATACGATGTTTTCAAAGAAGCACCTTGTCCAATCTTGAGAATAGTTCGATAGAAATAAATAAAAATATCATAAATAAATCACAAACAAAATGGCAACATGGTTAAGTAAGTGGACTCCTGAAGATCCACAATTTTGGGAAAACGAAGGCAAAAAAATTGCCTGGAGAACATTAACAGTAACAACATTCGCTTTAATTTTATCATTTGCCACTTGGTTTATGATGAGTGCTATTGCAGTAAAATTACCAGGTATAGGATTTAAGTTTGATAAGGATCAGTTGTTCTGGTTAACGGCAATGCCGGGATTGGCTGCAGGTTTATTACGCATGGTTCATACATTCTTGCTGCCTATTTATGGGTCACGACATGTGATTACCATCTCAACAATTATTAAATTAATTCCTTGTATCGGGCTAGGTTTAGCTGTAATGAATCCGAGTACTCCATTTTGGGTATTCATGATTTTAGCATTTACAGCTGGTTTTGGTGGTGGAGATTTTTCTTCTTATATGCCTAGCACAAGTATGTTTTTCCCAAAACGTTTGCAAGGTACGGCATTGGGAATTCAAGCAGGTATCGGTAATTTCGGAGTTAGTGTTGCTCAATTTGTTACTCCTGCCATTCTGGGTGTTGCAACCTATGGCGCTGCTGAAGTATTTACTAAAACAAATCCAAAAACTAAAGAAGTATTAGGAACAACAGAAGTTTTTTTACAAAGTGCAGCTTTTTGGTATGTTCCATTGCTGATTATTCTTGCAATTGCATCATGGTATTTGATTAAAAGTATTCCGGTAAAAGCTTCTTTTAAAGAACAGTTGGATATCTTTAAAGATAAACACACGTGGTTCTGTACAATTACTTATGTAATGACATTTGGAGGATTCTCCGGACTAGCAGCGATTTTTCCATTGATGATTAAAATGGTTTACGGTGATTTTGCTGATGCTCCTGATCCATTAAAATATGCATTTCTGGGTCCATTAATTGGCGCAGGTAGTCGTGTATTATTCGGATTTGTTGCAGATAAAGTAGGGGGTGCTGTGCTTACCACACTTACAGGTTTAGCTTTGGTAGTTGGGTGTGTGGCAATGGTGCAAATGGGTTTGTTAACACCAACATCTGTTGATCAATTTCCTTCATTCTTATACTTGATGCTATTCTTGTTTTTTATTACAGGTATGGGAAATGCAGCAACCTTCCGTCAGTATCCAATCATTTTTGCGCACAATGCACGTCAAGCGGCAGGTGTAATAGGATTCACTGCAGCTATTGCGGCTTTTGGTCCATTTATTTTCTCGACAGCTGTTAGTTCTGTTATGAAAAGTACAGGTAATGCAAATGGATTCTTTTACGGAATTGCAGGATTCTTTGTGATTGCTACAGTGGTTAACTGGTGGTATTATAATCGCAAAGGCTGCGAACGTCCAAGTTAGTTTAAAATTTTTATTAACCTTAATAAATTATTTATGAAAACATTAATTAAAAAAGGAGCGGTAATAACTGCGATACTTACATCAACAGTAAGTTTCTTAAATGCACAAGTAAGTTTAAGTGGAGAAATTCGTCCTCGCTTCGAATACCGTCATGGTTTTGGTGCACCAGCCGATACGTTACAAAAATCAGCACAGTTTTTACAACAACGCACACGTTTAAACTTTGGATATAAAACAGAAAAAGTAAAAGTAGGAATTATCGTTCAGGATGTAAGAGTATGGGGTAGCCAGGCACAATTAAATACATACGATGTGAATACATACGGGCTTCATGAAGCATGGGCTGAATATAATTTTACGAAAAAAATTTCCATGAAACTAGGGCGCCAAGAATTAAGTTATGACGATCAGCGCATCATGGGAGCAGTTGATTGGGCTCAACAAGCACGTAGCCATGATGCATTTGTATTGAAGTTTTCAGATAGCACTTTTAATGCACATGTTGGAATTGCATATAATCAAGATGCTGTAACAGCTGCTGGTGTTCCTTCTACATTAGGAACTTACAAAGAAATGCAATACTTATGGCTAAACAAACAGATTAAAGCTTTAAGCGTAAGCGTCTTGGCATTAAATGTAGGAAAACAATCTACGGTATCTACAAATAGCACACGTTATGTAACCACTGCAGGGACACGTATTGAGTACAAAACAAAACCACTATTTATTGGTGCAAACTTTTATTACCAAATAGGAGATGAAATGGGGGCCTATTCAAGTAAAAAAGCCCCTCGCAAAGTAAGCGCAATGAATGCTGCAGTTGATGTTGCATACACATTAAAAGAAAAATTCACTTTTGGTTTAGGTTACGAATACCTTTCAGGTCAAAGTCAAACAGATACAACTACTGCATATAATGATGTGAACCATGCTTTTAATCCAGTATTTGGAACCAACCATAAATTCAATGGTTACATGGATTATTATTATGTAGGAAACCACTCGAATACAGTTGGATTACAGGATATTATTGTACGTTTAAAATACAAAGCAGAAAAATGGAATGTTGCATTAGATTTTCACAAATTTATGACAGCTGCAGATGTATATGACCCAAAAGAATCAGCAAAAACAAGTAGCATTGTAGCAAAAAATAATAGTTTAGGATCTGAGATAGATTTAACGTTTGGTTATAAATTAAAAGAAGGAGTTGCTGTAACAGCTGGTTATTCTCATTATTTGACGTCAGAAACATTAGCATTCATAAAAGGAATAAAAGATTATAAAGCAGATGGCAGAACCGACCAGATAAGTAATTGGGCTTATGTAATGATTTCATTTAAACCCAATTTTTTAAATGGCAAATAATAGATTTTAAATTTTTATACTAAAGAGGGTTAGGGCAATTATGCATTAACCCTCTTTTTACATTTTGGCAACTAATAATATGACCTGAATCATAGTTACAAGTTTATTTACAAAGCAACTTTGTATTATAAGTTAAATGCTAATAAATACTATTATCTTAAAAATTCACAAATAACACATCGAATCATGAGACTCCTTTTTTATGCCTTTTTAGTAGCTCTTGTAATAACTTTATTAGGGGCTTGTAATAAAAACGATAATTTCTTCCCCGAGAAAATAAAGTTGACTGTTAAGCTTAATCACGTAATAGATGGGAATCCATTAGTTTTTGATACACTTGTTTTTTTTAATGAAGCCGGCAACAACTATGAGATTACACGTTTAGAATATTATATTTCCAACATAAAACTGCATTCCGATTTTTTAGGAGATTATGAATCTAACGATATTATATACGTTGATGCTGCAAACCCTGAAAGTTGCTCCTTCACATTAAATAATGTTCCTAGCGGAAAATACAATTCGATAAGCTATACAATAGGAATTGATTCAATTCGCAATGTTTCATACTACTTACCAAATACGAATGAGAATATTGGTATGGCTTGGCCTGATGGGATGGGTGGTGGCTATCATTTTTTGAAACTAGAAGGTCATTATCTATATAATACCGTTAGCACAGGTTTTGCAATTCATTTAGGAAGTAATCCATTTCAAGTTAACGGTAGTTTTAATCAGGAATTTATGCTCGGTTATAATCCATATCAAATAAAAATGGAGATGAATGTAAATGAATGGTTCAAGAATCCAATAACTTATAACCTTCAAACAGACGGCAACTATACAATGGGAAGTGCACTATTAATGAATAAAATTAGAGTAAATGGACATGATGTATTCACACTAAAAAATAATTGAAATGAAAACTAAATTTGTTCTGTTTTTTTCTCTCATTATTATCACTACGGCTATTCTTTATTCCTGTAAAAAAGAGAATTTAGAAGAAGGCATGACAGCTAGCGAAACTCCTTTAACTCCATATACGATAAGTAGCCCGAACTATATGCCTCAATTGCATATCCCTGCTGATAATCCACTAACAGTGGAAGGGATTGAGCTGGGGCGAAAACTATACTACGATACCATTCTTTCAAATAGTGGAATCTCTTGCTCATCCTGCCACTTTCAAAGCTATGCATTCTCTAATCCAACGGTGAACTCTTTGCCACATATGAATTTAGCATGGAATAATAAATTTTTATGGATAGGATCCGAAGAAGGTGTGCTCGAAAATGCGATGATATTTGAAGTAGAAGATTTCTTCCAAACGGATATTAGTAAATTGAACAATCATAACAGCTATCCGGGATTATTTAAACGTGTGTTTCAAACAACAAACATCACAGCTCATCATGTCGCATACGCATTGGCACAATTCGTCCGCACACAAGTTAGCATCAATTCAAAATTTGATCAGTACTTACGTTACGAAACTATGCTTACACCATCTGAAATGAATGGTTTTGTGATTTATAACAGCGAGCGCGGTGATTGTTTTCATTGCCACACACTAGGTCTATTCAATGATAATAATTTTCATAACATTGGAATTGATTCAATTTTTGCAGGACAAAACAAAGGTCGTTACAATATAACACTTGATTCAACTGATTTAGGAAAATTCAAAACCCCTTCATTAAGGAATGTAGAGCTTACTGCTCCATACATGCATGATGGGAGATTTTCAACACTCGAGCAGGTAGTGGAACATTACAATTCCCAAGTAAAAATAACACCTAGTTTAGATCCTATTCTTACAAAACCGAATCATCAGTTTGGACTACAATTAAATAATCAAGAAAAAGCAGATTTAGTTGCTTTCCTAAAAACACTTACCGATACTTCATTCATAACCAACCAAGCATTGTCAAATCCTTAAATATGACACACGTCATATTTTGATTGCTGTTTTGTACCGTTATTTGCAACAAAACATAACGCTATGATAGACCTAAAAAAATTAGCTAAAACAGATCCTGTTCAACGTAACGTAGAAAAAGGATTAGAAGAAGTAGAACATACACCAATGGATCCGCCAGATGCGTATTCAGCATCAACTGTTGGCAATACAACATTTTCCGACTATGCAAAACCTATTCAGCAATTAATTAACGAGCACAAACTGGCACTCGAAAAGATAGAAGACTTTGAGCGCGCAGTAGTTCAGTTTAAAGAAAATGGCTACCAATTAGATAGTAAAATCAATGAAATTTTTGGAGTATTCTTCAAATACTTTGATGAAAACATTTCTAATCACAATCACAAAGAAGAGAAAACATTGTTTCCTGTTTTAAATAAGAAATTAATTGAAGCAGGTGAACATAGTGTAGGTGAACACATGATGACTGCTATTGACGTAATGGAAGATGATCATGTAAAATTCATTCAATTGGGTGTATTAACTTTTAATTTCTTAGGATTGGCAACACGTATCTCAGATATCCCTTCACGAATGTTTATCTTTGATACTGCATATGAAAATGCACGCGAATTAATTGAATCCCTCAAATTACATATCTACAGAGAAGATCATACATTATTTCCACTTGCACATAAATATATTTCTAAGGAAGAGTTTGAGGAAATCGAACGACTGATGGATAAATTTTAATTAATACACTATGGAAACGACAGCAAATTTGTTAAGTGATAAATTTGGAAGGGTACACGATTACCTAAGAATATCTCTAACAGAAAGATGCAATTTACGATGTTTTTATT
Source organism: Bacteroidota bacterium (assembly GCA_016707685.1). Taxonomy (GTDB): domain Bacteria; phylum Bacteroidota; class Bacteroidia; order 2-12-FULL-35-15; family 2-12-FULL-35-15; genus 2-12-FULL-35-15. Next base: position 237,433 of record JADJHE010000003.1, on the reverse strand, counting down.
GTATGCCTGAGGATGGAATTGTCCTAAAGGAAAATGAAGCATACATGAATAAAGCTGAACTGTTATCAATTGCAAAAACTTTTGTTTCTCTTGGCATAAAAAAAATTCGCTTAACTGGGGGCGAACCCTTGGTCCGAAAAGACGCAGCTGAAATAATTACTGAATTAGGTAAATTACCAATAGAACTTGCTATTACTACAAACGGAATTCTTTTAGATAAATTTATTACCGTTTTTAAAAATGCCAACATAAGTTCAATTAATGTAAGCTTGGATACACTGAATGAAGCGAAATTTAATAAAATAACTCGTAGAGATTATTTCACTAAAGTGATGTCAAATATTGATTTGTTGATTAAGAATGGATTTAATATAAAATTAAATGCCGTATTAATAAAAGATGTTAACGACAATGAACTAATCGACTTTATTGAATTTACGAGAGACCGAAAAATCCATTATCGTTTTATTGAATTTATGCCTTTCAATGGCAATAAATGGGATTGGAGTAAAGGTGTTTCGTTTGAAGAAATCATGTCGACTGTAAAAAATGTTTTCGGTAATAAAATCATAAAACTTACCGATAAAAAAAACGACACCAGTAAAAGCTACAAAATTGATGGATTTGAAGGCACTTTTGCGATTATCAGTTCTATTACAAATCCATTTTGCGATTCGTGTAATCGTATTCGCTTAACAGCTGATGGCAGGATTAAAAATTGCTTGTTTTCTGATTCTGAAACAAATATTTTGTCTGCCTATCGCGCTGGCGAAAACATTACACCACTAATCATAGATACCGTTTTGAATAAGAAATTAAGAAGAGGAGGAATGGATTCAATGGAAGATATTCTTAATATCGAAAAAAATAGTAAAAACAGAGCAATGGTTTCTATTGGAGGATAGGTTAAAATTATTTTTATCTTTGTAGCTCATTATTTACTCATTATGGCACAAAAAAGCACAAAAAAAATATCATTTAAACAACACAACAAAACAAAAAATTTATTATTTAAATACTGTTCTAAAGATTGGCATTCTATTATAGAATCGAATCAGAAAACATTAACATTTAAAAAAGGGCAACAAGTTTTTAAGCAAGGAGATAAGGTTGTAGGAATATATATTATTAGTAAAGGGAAAGTTAAAGTAAGTGTTCTGCATCCTGATAATCCTGAACGAATCCTTCGTTTGGCTGGTGAAAATAAATTGCTTGGCCATAGAGCTATTTCAATTGAAACCTACCCAATAACAGCTACAGCTTTAACCGATTGCGAGATTGTTTTTTTGCCGAATGATCTTTTTTTAAATCTACTGAGAACAAATCCCGATTTGAGTGTATTTCTGATTAACTTCCTTGCGGATGAAATTCGCGATACCGAAGATCGTTTAATCAACCTTATTCAATTAGAAGTAATTGAGCGCATTGCTTGCATCTTAATTACTTTAGCTGAATCATTTGGGTTTGATGACGAAACACCTTCTAAACTTTCCTATACACTCACTCGTGCTGATTTTGCAAGTTTTGCAGGCACCACATATGAAACAGTAATACGTACATTGTTTACTTTGCAAAAAAACAAGTTAATCAAACTTGATGGGAAAGAAATTCACATTGTCAATATGGCTGGACTGAAAAAATTATTGAAAAAATAAAGTATCTGATTTAGGTCATTTGTTCCATTTGTTTTTATTCCATACTTTGTGAAAAAATAAAACAATGTGTAAATCCTATTCTTTAATTAACCCTCTATCTTACCACAATTACAGTGCATTAGTTAGTGATTGTGCAGCAAATAAAAAATGTACAGGAGAACAATTACCCGATAGAATTGAGGCTACAAAAATTAATGCACAGCGAATCAGCCGCATTTATAAAACATATATTCCATCGTATAAAATAACAGAACTTGTTCGCTCCATTTCAAGCCAAATGGATTGGATTATCATAGCAGAATCATGGTGTGGCGATGCTGCTCAAAATGTTCCTATAATTGCAAAATTAGCAGAATTAAATTCCAAAATTAACCTGAAAATAATTTTAAGAGATGAAAATCTATTAATCATGGATTGGCATTTAACAAATGGTTCTCGCTCTATCCCCAAATTAATCTTCATTGATCAGAATACTGGTAAATTAATAATGGAATGGGGCCCACGACCTTCTGGTATTCAAAAATTGGTAAAAGAATTTAAAACAGAACATCCAACTGCTTCACACGATGAGTTTGTAAAAAACTTACATCTTTGGTATGCTAAAGACAGAGGACTATCATTGGAAGAAGACTTAATTTTTTTATTTAGTAAAAAATAAAAAATGGTTATTAAACAAGATAATTTGTTAACACGAATTGATAGCAAATCGTTTTAATTAACTTATTACAATAAAAATGTTTTTCATAAAATTATTTTAATAGCTCTTCTTTTTGATTATCATTTTTTGGAAAATGGTCTGTTCAGCCGAGCCAATCTTTATAAAATAGAGGCCTTCAGGTAATGCTTGACAGTCTATTTGAGATATGTTACTCCCACTTACTTCCTCATGCACTTTTTGTCCAAGGGAATTGTAAAGTACTACATTGTAACTATTTAATTCATTTAACTCGATAACAAATAATCCGTTATTAGGATTCGGATAAATTTTAAAATTATTTTCAAAACTAGTAGATGAAATAGTTGTTGTAGAATACTGAATAACGTTAGATGTATCAGAAGTACAACCAAAAGTATCTGTCACAATCACATAATAACTACCGCTTGCTATTGGAGAATAACTGGTGCCATTCTCGCCCAAAATTATCCCTGTGTTTACGTTGTACCATTGATTTCCGGTAGAACTATTCGAATTTAATTGCACTCCAAACTGGTTAATAATAGGCGTAGGTGGTAACGGATGGACAATAACAGCAAGTGTATTTGAAGTTGCCGGATTGTTTGTTGCGCAGGTATTAGAAGAATTCAAAACACAATATATAAAATCCCCATTTAATAATGTTGAAGTACTGAATGTATTACCAGCACCAGTCGGTACACTATTTACATACCATAGGTATGTTGGATTTGTGCCAGCATTTGTTGCTATACTATTAAAATAGGCTACTTCTCCCTGACATGTTTCTGAATCGTTGCTCAAAATAGAAATACCTGATGGGGTATTTTCATTGATAATGCCAGTTACTGAAACTCTACTACTAGTACAAAATTGATTAATCTCCCAATCATAAAAATAATAGTAGTAAGAAAGATTATTTGCACTGTTACCAGTTATTGAAACATTATTTGCGATAGAATATGGATAACTTCCACCTGTTGAATTTCTATATAAACTATTATTACCCGCTATCCCAAGTTGAAGATCAACTCCAATTGGAACATTAAAATTAAGTGTTACCCTGCTTTGCCCTACCGGTATAGCAACTGAAGCAGATTGTATCACAACTCCAGCAGAATTTCTTAATTCAATCACTCTGTTGCCCACCGTATTGGAATTAACCAACACAGATACCAGCCTGAACGAATTTAATGCTGTAAATTTAAGGTAATGATAAGTTCCTGCTGTATAAAAACCTCCTAAACCTATAGTGCTATTAGGGGGACCTACATATTGAATTCCGCTCGATACCTCATTCTCTACATAATAAGTTGTAGTAGTCGCTAATACAGGCGTGTTAAATATTGTTCCTGTATTGACAAGACTCCCTCCATTTACTGCATCATACCAGTTTAATGTCCCACTTCCTGCTGCACTCAAAGACAATGATTGTGCTCCACAACTCATTGCTGAATCTCCTTGTACCAATGGTAAAGAAGTAACAGTTACTGTAATAAAATTGTTTTTATAAACAGAGTCTGAGCCAACACAATTAGCAGCAACAAGACTAACATTATAAGTTCCATTTGACAGATAAGTATGCGTTGGATTTTGTAATGTAGAATTTGCTCCATCGCCAAAGTTCCAGTACCATGTATTCGCACTTCCACTTAAGTCATTAAATGAAACTATCCCGTTACAATTATTGGAACTCCCAACTGAAAAATCTGCACTGAGGGAAGCTGGGCTTAAATTAACATTTACAACAGATGCTGTCCCGTTTGTTACAACTATTCCATTAATCGTTTGAGAAATGTATCCAGGTGCTGAAAAAGTAACATTGTAAGTTCCCTGATGAATTGGACGATGATAATTACCAACGGGAAGTGATGAGTAAACATGCGAACTATCGAAATCATGACCTGAGATATATACTTTTGCCTCTATTGGAAGGCTTGTACATGCATCCTTTATTATACCACGAATTCCATACAAGCACTCTTCCATATAATTCAAATATGAACGATAGTTGTAGTTCCAGTTATTATTAAAATCACTTGTTGGCAATAATTTTATATCAGATATTTCAAGTGTGACTTCCCTACAATGCTGAAAATAGTTCATATAATCTTGTCGTCCACCAGTAATCTGATACCAGTCAAAACCATTTGTAATTCCAGTAGAAGTTACACTTGTAAAATAGCCAGGTGCACTATTTGCAAATACAGTATCAGCATATTTTGCTGATTCACGAATCCACCAATTTTCATCTGCTGTAGCAGTACTCCAAGTATCCCAAGGATAGTTAACCACTTCTGCTCCACCATGAAAATTTGCGGCTGTCACCAAGTTCATGGTATCTGCAAATGTCATAAAAAACTGCGTTTCAGGTTGCCACGCATTCCCATCTGGATGAATACCCGCTTGTGGATCTGGATAATTTCTATTCAAATCAATCGTATTTGCATTGAATCGTGTTGCTCCGTTAACTGTATTATTACCTGCAGCATAAGTCCCATCTGGATTTGCAAGTGGATTAATCCATATTTCTATATTATTAACCAAACTCGTAACCCGTGTATTTGTGCCGTAATTGCTTAATAAATAATCTATAAAATTTAGCATTCCAATATAGCCAGCAGTTTCATCCCCATGCATCGTGGATGTATATAGAAACTGAGGTTCATCTTCCTTACTATAAATATTGTCTGTTATTTTGAGCATTAATAACTTACGTCCGCTTGGCAAAGTCCCTATGTTTACTAATTTACATATGGATGGATAATCAGCAGCAAATTGCATCATCATTGCTTCATAACCAGTGTAAGTAGGATACGATGAAATTAGATTCATTTGTTTTGCGGAGCTAAAATCTTCGGTCTTCACCTTCTTTTGCCGACTTGGGTTTATTAAGACCTTGTATTTGTAGTTCAGTAAAAGAAATTTTTCAAATCCTTCTTTATTTGCATAAGCCCATACGCTTCCATTCTTCACATTATCAATAGAAATAATTTTTGTTAAAACACCAATCTCCGACTTGTCTATTATATCGAAAGTAAAATATAATTCGGTTTTATTTTTAAATAGCCTATTTACCTTCTTTTGCTGCGCTTTACTAAGTGTTTGAGAAAAGCAAATTGTGGTAAAAATTAAAATCAGGGCAGTAATAGAGAATTTTTTCATAGATGAATTTTTATTAAACAATTATCGAATGAGTTAAAAACGCATTTTTCATTGCAGTTTGTCTAAAACAATGCAGGACTATTTATATGCAAAAACTTTTTTATTTATTACGATATACTACTTATATATAAATCACAACAAGTAATTGATGAAAATAAAATTAACATATGCACAAGTTAAATTAATCTCTCTTTGCATAATATGACTTATGTCATATTATGCAAAGAAGAGAGTTTTTACTTTTGCTAAAAATATAAATGTTTGTTGTGTTTTTAAATCAGACATTCTTATCCAATTTGAATTAATTTATAAATTTTATAGCTATGAAAACAATTGAAATTATTAACGTTACTCTTATTGAGCCTCGTTTGAAACATCCAACTATTTTTGAAAAATTTGATTCGCTGCAGCCTGGTGAAGGGTTTGTTATTCATAACGATCATGATCCCAAACCTCTTTATTACCAATTACTAGGTGAGAGAGGAAATATTTTTAAATGGGATTACCAGGAAGCAGGTCCAGAGTGGTGGAAAGTATCTATTGCAAAATTAGACATAGGTGAGAAAGAGGCAACTATTGGAGAACTTGTGAAAAAAGATTTTAGAAAAGCTGAAATTTTCAAAAAATATGGCCTAGATTTTTGTTGCGGTGGAAAAAAAACACTCACAACTGCTTGTAAAGAAAAGGGCTTGGATGTTGTTAAAATTAATCAGGAACTAAAAGAATGTGATGCCGTAATAAATACAATTGTAAATGATTTCGACAACTGGGATATTGGTTTTTTGGCAGATTATATAATCAATCAGCATCACAAATATGTCAAACAAGCTATTCCACTTTTATTTGAATATACACAAAAAGTAGCACGTGTTCACGGGGAGCGTCATCCAGAAGTGATTCGTATTGCAGAGAAATTTTTATTGGTTGCAGATGAGCTAAACCGCCATATGTGTAAAGAAGAAGATGTACTTTTCCCATATATCAAACATCTTTCTGAAGCAAAGAGTAATGGAATGAAAATTGAGCCTTCTCCATTCGGGACAGTTGAAAACCCGGTAAACATGATGGAACATGAACATGATATTGTTGGTAAAATGATGGAGGAAATTGCTGAATTATCAAACAAATACAATCCTCCTGCAAATGCTTGTACAACGTATAGATTATCATATCAAAAATTAAAAGAATTTGAAGATGATCTTCATCAACACATTCATTTGGAAAACAACATCTTGTTCCCAAAAGCAATAGCAATGGAATTAGAATTATTGTAAACAAAAAATAGCCCTTAATTGGGCTATTTATTTTTTGCACGATGTAAAATGAAAATAAACTCAAACACGAAAATTTCTTTAATAATTAAAGAAAATGAACAAGCAATTGAAGCGATTGCTTCAATTAATAAACATTTTTTAAAATTAAAAAATCCTATTTTGAGAAAAATTCTTGCGGGAAGAGTTTCAGTTGCAGATGCGGCAAAAGTTGGTGGAGTAGACATAAATGTGATTTTTCAAAAATTAATGATGATTGGTTTTGAAATAGAAACAACTCCAAAAGAAATGCTAGTTGAGAAACAATTAGTTAATTATGAGAATCCCATAATAAATCAGGACATGAACAATATAGTTGAATTAGATGTGCGAGAAATAATCTCGAGTGGAAATGATCCATTTAATATTATTATGAATAGCATTAAAGGACTACCTAAAAATAAAACCTTAAAGATTATCAATAGCTTTGCACCCGTTCCGCTAATTAACATCCTCGAGAAAAAGGGGTATGCCAGTTATACAATCAAAGAGTCACCAGATGTTTTTAATACATATTTCAAAAATATTAGAGATAAGTCGGAAATTATTACAATAGAACAGTCTCCATCAACTACCGAAAATTTCGAGAAGATTCTAGAACTATTTTCAAATAACATCGACTCTATTGATGTGCGAGCACTTGAAATGCCCGCTCCAATGATTACTATTCTAAAAAAACTAGAAGACTTAAATGAGAGATCGGCTTTATTGGTACATCACAAAAGAATTCCTCAATTTTTATTTCCAGAATTACAGCAACAAGGCTTTTCCTGGGAGTTGAAAGAAATTGATGAAAACAATGTTAAACTATTAATTTACAAATGAGATGATTGGTATTAATGTAGATAATAAATCTTCTTTTGTATTAATAACAGCTCATTACCTAACTGCAGCCTTTTCATTTCTAGTTGCAACAATTCTAATCCTACTTTCAGTCCCAGATTTTTTGGGACATTATTTTAATCCTAAGCTATTAAGCATTACACATTTAGTGGCAATTGGCTGGGGCTTACTAATCACAATGGGTGCTTTGTACCAATTACTACCGGTAATTGTAAATGCTAAATTATTCAGCACAAAATTGGCAATTGCATCGTACATTTTTTTGCTACTTGGAACAATCTTGCTTCCTCTTGCCTTCTGGACTTTTTCGGTAGGAAAACTGATTCAGCTAGCTGGCATTACACTATTAATTGGTATTTCATTATTTATTGTAAATTTATTTAAAACTCCAAGTCCAAAAAACAGACCCATTGAATATGATTTTATCCTTGCAGCTTGTTTATGGCTATTAATCACAACTATTATTGGCCTACTGATGGCTTTTAATTTCGAATATGTTTTTTTACCATTGGAACACCTACATTATTTAACTGTACATGCACATATTGGAATACTAGGCTTTTTTGTATCATTGATTATTGGAGTAAGTTCTAAATTAATTCCAATGTTCTTATTATCACAAACAACAAATAATTTATTTCTAACTTACGCATTCTACCTAATCAATTCAAGTATATTACTTATTCTGATAGATGGATTCATTTTTATGAACATCGGCAGAATTATTTTTTACGCTGCCCTTTTTATTTCTGGAATAATCGTGTATTTAGTATACATTAGAACTGTTTTTAAAAATAGAATAAGAAAGGTATTGGATGTACCAATGAAAAAAAGCATGTATTCCTTTGTGCTATTTTTTGTAGCAATCCTATTTTATTGTATAACTTATTTTACAGAAGAAGGAAAATTAAAACTACGAATGATAAATGCAACGGCACTACTTTTTTTTATGGGCTTTATTACCATGCTTATCCTAGGACAAACGTTTAAGACACTACCTTTTATTGTTTGGTTGCATAAATATAAAGATTCAAAAAACAGGAAAGTGCTCCCCAAGGATCTTTATTCTGATAGATTACTGACATTTCAAATGTTCTTTTTCTTAATAGGATTTATTTTCTTTTTGATGGGTCTATTATTTTCATTCACAATTTTATTGTATTTGGGAGCATGTATGTTTGTAATAACAGCAATACTTTATTGTACAAACATCACAAAAATAATTTTTCATAAAACCTATTAATATGGAACTTTTTTCTGAAGCAAACAAAATAGAAATAGATGTATACGATACTTTAAAAAGTGTTATAGATCCTGAATTAGCTATTAATATTATTGATATGGGACTTGTATACGATATCAGTTATTCTGAGGTAACGGGGATTCTAGTCAACATGACACTTTCAAGCGAGAACTGTCCAATGGGTGATGTTATTCTAGCAGATGTGAATGCGGCTTTAACTGAAAATTTTTCTGAAATACCGAATAATGTTGTATTGGTTTGGGAACCCAAATGGAATTCCGATTTTATAACCCCGAATGGAAAAAAATCTTTAAATATTTTGTAAGATGTTGTCAAAATCATGCGAATACGCTATACGAGCAGTTTTATACCTTTCAATCCATTCTGATGAAGATAAAAAAATTGGCATTAAGATAATTGCAGAAGAGTTGAAAATTCCTGGACAATTTCTAAATAAGATTTTACAAAAATTAGTCAAAAAAAAAATAGTTTACTCTACAAAAGGTAATACCGGTGGTTTTTATGTTGATTGGGAAATCCGTAAAATGCCTGTATTAAAAATTGTGGAGGTTGTTGATGGCTTAGATGGTTTTCAAAATTGCAGCATGGGTTTGAGCAAATGTTCTCATAAAAAACCTTGTGCATTTCATCATACCTTCCAAAAACACCGTATGGAAATGTTTAATATTTTAAAGGAAACAAATATTGATGAAATGTCAACCGATATAAAAAAGGGTACCGCTTTTCTAATAAATTAGAGTTGCTTATTTTGAAACAATAATTTTTAATCGCTGTAATTGGTCTCCATAGGTAATCTCAAAGAGGTAAATGCCATTGCTATAATTTGCTAAATCAATATTATTGTTATTTGAAAAATCGCTAATAAGATTTCCGAGAGCATCATAAATAGATAAAGTAAAATCAGAAACAGGAAAAATATCAATATACACGTTGCTACTTGCGGGATTTGGGTATATGTTAATTGAATGAGAACTAACATCTTGAATAGTTGTAGCTATACACCAACTAATATCTGGTGATACGTAGCCATAATTGTAGTCGATATAAGGTGAAGACGAAACGGGAGTGTGATCACAGAAAGTAAATGTTTCTGCCATATAACCATAATTTGTACTTGTATCTTGCACTTCATAATAACCAGTCGCACCACTTAATGTATCATAATTACTTAAATGTTCTATCACCTTTAAATAACCATTGTTAATGATAGAAGCTTTAAAGCTTGTATTGCTTTTGTTGGATAATTTTTTCTCTACATGTAAATTTGCACCACTATCATTATTTATGCGCCCCTCATTCAATATATTATTTGTAGACAATAGAGAGTCTCGATTCGTTAGCATTCCATTATTATATATAGTTCCTGCGTTCATGTAATTATTATTGGTTATCATACCATTATTCGTTAAACGTATAAATCCAGATTTCATGTTATTGGTGTAGATTCCGCTATTATTGATAATGCCAATGTTTACAAAATTACCATTGTTGGTGATAAGAGCATAATTGCTTATGCTGTCTATTTCGTAGAATGTTCCATTGTTAAAAAAGTTCAAGTAATTTAAAAAGATGCTTGCTTTAATGCTCCCAAAATTTGAAAAACTGCCATTCTGAGTAGTAAATTGTTTGACGTCTATGTTTCCGTTATTGGCCAGTGTTCCTCCAGTAATTGTTAAGTTCTTACCTAAATGTCCATCACTTAGGCTAGCGTTTTGAGCAATAATAATCGAACCAGAAGAATAGCTGTAATTAGTGTTTAATGTAACCTGATGATTTATTGTGATGATGAATCCAGAAGTAGGAACACATGCACAACTCCAAGTATTAGGATTATTCCAGTTACCATTTGCAACGGAGTTTACACTCTGAGCGTTCCCACTTTTTATATAAAGAAGCAGAAAAATAATTTGTATAAAATACTTTTTCATGGCAATTGATATTTTATTTATTAAAACAATCAATCTGAACGCATTTCTTTTATTATATAGTTCTTATGAGCTAAGTTCAACAGGCATAGCAATATTTTTAATTTCATTTTCAAAATATTTCAAATCTGTTTTTAACTCTTCTAATGTGCTCTGAAAATCTGGACTTACATTTTTTGCTAAATTTTTATAATAATTTACACCTTCAAGTAAATTGTTTTTGAATGAATTGTAGTATTTTACTTTTTTATCATTCATATCATCGATTCCTCTATTCAATTCAGTTTTTAAGTAATCAACATATAGCTTCAATTCATTAATGAACACATGAGGTCTTTTGAGTGAATTTAACAATGAAGTTCTTCCATAAATATGTCCTACCATTTCTTCTAAAGAGAAAATATTTGAAAAATAAGCAAGATTTGGTCCAGGACAAATTGCAACAGCTGTTAGTTTGTGAGATGGCTCAATGTGATTTTTTAACAATGTAGAAGCACCTAGTCCCTCACACAAACAATCTTTTTCTACAATTGCATTATACTCCATTTCAAATTGCACTTGACTTAATTTTTTCTGCTCTAATTCTTTTAACTTCAAATTTTGAAATTTTCTGGATGCTGTGCACAAACCCTTTTCTTCAAATTCACTATTAAATGCAAGATATTCTTTATAACAAGGACTTCCTGGTCTTTTGCCTTCAATCCTTTTTTTTCGTTGCTCTTCTGAAGTACTAGATCTAAAATTATTAAAAGGAATACCTAATGGAGAAGAGTGACTTAGGAAATAATCGCTTTGTTTGGCAGTTGTTAATCTCTTCAACGTATCTTCATCTACATTAGTTGCATCAGGCACTAATAAAAATGGACTCCCCCAACCAGTAGCTTGTATATTAAAATGTTTTTGTAAAAAAATATCTTCCTCAGATGTTCCAATGCCACCTTGTGCCGAAATACTAATATTCGGAATGAAATTTTTAACAGGTATTTCTTTTTCTTGGTATGCAATTTTGCAATAAGACCAAAGCTCTTGTAACAGTATTTCACGATTATCTTTAAACTCTTGCAATATAGGACCCAATAACAAACCTTCCGTTGCAAATGCATGCCCTCCACAATTTAATCCTGATTCAATCCTAAATTCGGACACCCATAATCCCTTTTTTGCAAGAATTTTCCCTTGTATTATAGCCGAACGATAGTCGCTAACTTTAAGAATAATTCTCTTTTTAAAATTCCCAGCTGAATCAGGGAAAAAGTCCTGAAATTTCTCACAATAGCTATATAAACGAGGGTTTAAACCTGCCGAAAAAACAACAGATGAGTTAAGATTACTATTTGCAAATCCTCTTAATGCAGCTAATGCATCATTATACTCAATGGGTAATTGTGTGCCATCTGAGGCATAATTCGTTTTGTCGCATTTTGTCATAATATTAACATCAATAAATCCTGGCTGAATAAAGTTTCTTAATTTATTTTGAAGCTCAAGTTGCTTTTCGCCATACAATTCTTGCATAATTTGATATTGTTTTTTCAGCTGAGAGTTTTCCGGTAGCAGCTCAAAATAACGACAGATATCAGATCCTTTTATAAAAGGCTCCTCTTTCAATTTTAGAATTTGTTTTTTCAGAATAGAATCTAACAAATTTAAATAAGATGTAATTCGTTTCGCTCTATGATCAACATCGCTTTTAGGCAGTGGTTCAAAATCTAAACCTTCTTTCTTAGAATGAAACTCCCTCATTTTCTCTATCAATTCATCTTCAATGATCGAAATAACACTTGATATTCCATATTTCCCGACCTTCAATGGAGTGTCTATTGTGAATCCCAATCCCATCACTGGAATATGGAATGTGTGAAATTGTTGATTTTTCATTTTACTGTATTTTAATAAGCTAATTTCAGGTTATTTGTAAAATTTTTCTATGACTTAAGTCATAGAATTTAAAAGGGTTTGGCCAATTACAAAGAATCTATAAATATAAATTTCAATCCAGCTGAAAGTAAAACGAAAAACAGAACAAGAATAATTAATTTGCTGTTCATTTTTATCGTTCCTAAATAAGATCCAAGAATCCCTCCTAAACAAACTGCAATTATCCAATATATAATAGCAAAGTCTATTTGTTTAAAAGCAGTAACATGACCTAATAATGCTGAAATCGAGTTGCACAAAATAAATAAGGCAGCAATTCCAGATGCTTTTTTTATATCTGTCCAATTCGTCATAATGAGTATCGGAGATAGAAAAATTCCTCCACCAACTCCAATCAATCCAGAAAGAATTCCGATAACAGCTCCTAGTATTAGTCCATATATCGGCTTCATCGGAACGGCCTCTTTAGCAATCGGGTTAATATATCCTCTAACAAACAAAAGAATTGCAGAGAGTACTAGAAAAAATCCTGCAAATAACTTAAAATCGATTAGGCCAATTGAAAGATAGCCTCCTAAAAAAGAAAAAGGGATAGAGGTAGATGCGAAAATTAAAAATATTTTTATATCGAAATATCCTGCCCTTATATATTTAATGGAAGCAATCAATGCAACACAAATATTTAAAATCAATGAAGTTGGTTTCATTGATTCTGGGGAAAAAGAAAGCAATGCCATTATTGCCAAATAACCCGATGCACCAGCATGACCAACAGATGAATATAGCATGGCAATTAGAAAAAACAGAAAAAATGTGATAGCGATATGCTCTGTTGTCATTTTATTTTTTTATTGCATAATTCAAAGAAATATAATACAGCCCTCCAATGGATGAGCCTCCTAGCATAGAATAGTAATATTTATTTAGTAGGTTGTTTGCTCCTACCTTTATAACTATACCTAATTGTTTAAACTGGTAGTTAATCTGTGTATCTAATGTACAATAAGCAGGAACAGTTCCATTCACTAAAAACGACACGTACTCAAATTTTGTATGATAACGCGCTGTCATACTTGCTCCCAAATTTTTCCAAATATTATCCGTCATAAATGTAGCATTCAACATCCATTCAGGTGTATTATAACCATCTTCTAATCCATCTTTATTGTTCGATTGATCGAGTTTGGAATAGGCAATATTTCCTAAAAATGAGAGCTTTTCATTGCATTTAAATTTTAGTCCTAAACTAAGGCCATAATTGTAAATCTTGCTTTGCGAATTTGTCCATAAACGATAACGATCTTGTTTTGATTTAATATAAAGAAATGTTGGTATCGAGTCCGAATTGCTCGTTTTAGGGATGTTTGTTTCAACTTGTGCAATAAAGTTATCGTATGAGTTGTAATATATATCCGCATCAAGAAATAAACTTTTTTTCAAAGCTAGTCCTCGAAATCCTAATTCAAATGAGCGCACATGCTCTGGCTCTATATAGGTGTAAGGATTCTTCTTTAACAATCCTTTATTCTTCTCTATTGCTTGTTCTTGTGTTAAGCCTAGGGTATTTATGTCCGAATTTACTTGAAACTGAAATACATCAATTGAAGTTTTGGTATACGAATTTTCAAAAACACCATTCGACATAATATTAAGGCCACCAACCCTTTTAACCCCACCGCTATTTATATTCGAAAATCCTTCAAAAATACTTGGAAAACGATAACCGCTTTGGTATGCAATCCTAAAATTTAATTCTTCTTTTGGAGAAAAAAAAGCAGTAATTCGAGGATTAACTTTCCAATCAAAATAATCAGCTTTATCTGCACGAATTGTAATGCTTAGTCTTAACATTTTATTCAATAAATCTTTGTTTAGTTGAATAAATCCACCTGTTTTATTATAGAATAGATTTTTCCCTGAATCAACGGGGTTAATAAAATAATTCCCATCTGGAATAATTATATAAGTTCTATGATCAAAGCCATTCATAATTTGCAATTGCATCTTTTCAAATAAATCTGGGAAAAACTTATCCCAACTGAATGTTCCTTCTAAGTGCGATAAGTATGATTTTACGCGTAACGCTGCGCCCTTATCCCAATTATTTATATCTACAAGTTCTTTTTTCTTTTGTTCGTAAGAATCGGTCCCGACTTCATACCTTCCGCTATCTGCGTTATTGCGCGCCAATTTATGAGCATCAGCAACACTTGATCCATTTGCAAATGCATTGTTGTATGCAAAAACGTAATCGGAAAACCATTCATCATCTTGTTTAAATACGCGATCCATATTTTCAGCTAAGGATCGAAGATTGTACGATTTACCGGTATTTTCTTGAGTAAGATATGTACGCAACAAAAAAACATCCGAATGGTATTCAAAAACATACTGATGCAACGTGTAATCTTTTAACCTGAACCGATTCGAACGTTGATAGATTGTATTAATCAAAGCCCCTTTGTAAGTAAAAGATAATTCGTGCTTATTCTTAGGTCTATAATAAATTCCAATATCACCTTTGTAATTTTTTATATCATAATTTTCTATATCAATTTCACGATAACCAGTTCGTGCGACAACATATTTTTTCCCATCTAATGTCAGTGTTCGTCTATTGGGAGATTCATTTCCATAACTATTTACTTCATCAAATGCTGGATTATTGTTACCGATTAGGTTTGTTGCAGCGTTTAAAGTTGGAGCCAAGTCGGCTCTATTGTCCGCAAACCAATCAGTCCCATTTGTGTAAGAGCCATTTACCTTTAAAGCGAATTTTGATCTAAATGCTTGAGCATAACGAAAATTAGTTTGACTGAATAGCTTAGGATCAATAGTGTTAATGTTACCTATATGATTTATTCCAGTGAGTTGTTGAATACTAATTCCTTGATGTATAAAAGGATTCTTTGTTAAAATATTTACCATTCCGTTTATTGCGTTTATTCCATACAACGCAGATGCCGTTCCTGAAGTGATTTCAATTTTATTTATGTCAAGATCGTTTGCCCCTAATGCATTCGCAATAGGAGCTCCAATATGTGGCGATTGATTATCTACACCATCAATCAATTGAGCAAATCTAACATTTGTAGTATTTGCAAAACCTCTTGCATTAACCACTTTGTAACCTAAACTAGGTGTAATAATATGTACTCCTTTCAAATTTTCAAGTGCATCAAAACAACTTAATGAGGCCATTTTTTGAGCATCATCAAAATTTAAGTAATCTATACTCACAGGAGAGGATAAAATCCTTTCTGATATTCGAGATGCAGTTATCACTATCTCATCCATAAAACGTTGATTAATACTATCCTGTACTTTCACAGGAACTATACTATCGCTTTTTAGTTGAGAAAAACAATTTATGGTTACAAATAATAAATAGATAAATACTATTATTTTCATCTATACAGGTAGTATTTTTATGAGTAAACAACAACAGGAAACTAATTATAAGTTTATCTTTTTTATTTCTTCACTTATAAAAGTTGCTATTTTTGCATCCAATTTCTTGAAAATTACGATTGCATTTCGTCCAGCTTCTGTAAGAATTGCTCCTCCTCCATTTTTACCCCCAAGCTGTTTTTCTACCAATGGACGTTCTGAATATTTGTTCATTTCACTTACCATTTGCCATGCCTGTCGGTACGACATATTCATACATTTTGCAGCATTCGTAATTGATCCTGTATCTTGTATTCGCTCTAATAATTCCACTCTCCCCTTACCTAATAATTTTTCACCATTTACGAAAAACCAAACACGAAATTGCACGCTGAGTTTATTGTTTTTTTTCATCACTATGCTTTATTAAACATACCGCAAATTAACAGCAAACACAGATTTTATAATATGATGTAAATCATATATTACTTTTTAATGGTTCCTTAATAATATCTCTAATAATAAACGGAAGAATTACAGTGTCTTGGTCTGACAAAGAATTTGTATAAACCAAAGGATGAATAACAACTTTTGCAATTCCTGGACGCGCTTTTGTAAAAAGAATATTGCCTTTCCCAAAAAGTTTCCAATTATTTATAAGCGTAATAGGAAGAATTGGAACTTTTTTTTGTATTGCAATTGTAAATGCTCCACTTTTAAATTCTCCCATGTGAGGTGCAGTGTTTGAAATCGTTCCTTCTGGAAATATCATTAATGAATGTTTTTGATCGATTACATTTGCCATTTCTTTAAACGCCTTGTAAGCCCCTTTCTTGCTGTGTCTATCTACCAAAATATTCATACCAGATGTATAAAAAATATGAAACAAGGGCCATTTTTCAATCTCTTTCTTTCCAGTAAAAACGAAATAATTTTTAAATGTTACATAAATACTCAGTATATCTATAAAAGAAGTGTGATTTGCACAAATAATAAATGGGCCCGTTTGAGGAATGTTCTTTTTATTTATACCCTTAATGTATATAAATCCAAATATGCATAGAAGATATGCATGAAATCGTATTATTATAAATCCCGTTTGAAAGAGTCTCCTTCTTGTCAAAACGATATAATATACAGGGTACAAAATAATCATTAGTAAACCAAAAATGATTACAAAATAAAATTTATATAAAAGGGAAAACGGAAAGAATAATAATTTCAAAATATACATTTTTTTAGAAATAGAAATCATTCCTTCTTTATAATTATAGGCTAGCGGAATCTACTATAAATTCAGTTCTTCTAGGGTGTGTCCTGATTTTATGCCCCAACAATATTAAGAAGGTTATAAAAACAATATCATGATTTAAGTCATAAAGTATTGAATGGCAAAACATTAGTTTTGGCAAAATACTGTAAATGAAAACACCAGAAGATTCAGTTGTTATTATGACAGAAATTGTCTATCCGAATGATACCAATCCAATGGGAATTTTGCAAGGAGGGAAATTGATGCATTGGATGGACACAGCATCTGCAATTTGTGCTCAAACTCATTCTGAAAATATTTCGGTTACAGCTTCGATTGACAGAGTTGCTTTCAAAAAACCTATATATCTAGGTGATATTGTAACAATCAAAGCAAAAATCACGCGTGCTTTCGAAACTTCTATGGAAATATATATTGAAGTAAAAGCAAGGACGGTTAAAAAAGCTGAAAATATACTAACAAACACTGCCTATTTTACATTTGTTGCATTGAGCGACAATAAAAAACCTACCAAAGTTCCTGCATTAAAACCAGTATCTGACATTGAGATTGAAGAATACAAAAACGCCCTCAAAAGAAAAACATTTTCCCATATATGATATGTATCATATATAAAGTTGATTTTTCACATTAACTTTGCTATGTAATTTACAAAACATAGTTATGGCAACAGATGAAAATGTTAAAATAGAAGCAGATACAAATATGCTTGAGGCTTCTTTTAATTTTTGGTTTACTGACAACGAACACATTCGCAGTCCCTTCCCTGATTATACAAAAGAAGATATTTTACAACAGTCTACCGCTCGTTTTAACAGGTGGATTGAAAACATCTCCGATAAAGCGCAAAAAGAAATCAACGATGAAATACTTGTAGAAAAACTGGAGGAATTTATATTTGAAATCGGGTTGTCTTTAGTTAAAACAGAAGATGAAAAAATCACGATTCAATACCCATTCCTACCACGTGTAAGCGATATTATAACAATAAAAGATGAATCAAAACCTATTGGCGAAAGCAAGGTTACAGAAAGAGAAATTATAAAAAAGGGGGATGAATCATTTTTAAAAATAAAACTTTTAAGTCTAGAATTGAATGAAACATGGGAAACAGAGTTTGAATTACCCAAATAAATAAATTTCATGTTATGATAAAAGATACACTTATAGTTGACTGTAAAAATTGTCAAGCTCGACTAAGTTCAATATTTTGTTCTTTAGAAAAAGACGAAATAGAATCTTTGCACGAAAACAAAGGCTGCACTACCTATAAAAAAGGGCAAATAATATTTAGCCAAGGTGCTATGCCCCATGGCATTTACATTGTATATACAGGCAAGGTAAAACTGCATCAATTAGCAGAGAATGGTAGAGAGCAAATTGTACGGATGGCAAAACCTGGTGACATTATAGGATATCGTTCATTGTTAAGCGGAGACCATTATACTTCGACATCTGAAACGATAGAAGAGTCGAATATTTGTTTTATTCCAAAAAAATTGTTTTGGAGTTTCATGAACACCAATCAAGATGTTTCAATTCAATTGATGAAACTCTTATCTAGTGATTTAAAAAAAGCAGAACACGCAATTACAAATATTGCTCAAAAACCTGTTAAAGAAAGACTTGCTGAAGCATTGCTTTTTATAAAAAAAACATATGGCTATGAAGCTGACTCTACGACCATAAGTGTAACCTTAACAAGAGAAGAAATTGCAAATATTGTAGGAACGGCAACAGAAACGGCTATCCGTCTTTTATCCGATTTGAAAAATGAAAAAATCATCGACTTTGTAGGCAAGCGAATAAAGATTCTTAATCATAGCAGATTAGTTGATATCGCAAGTATTGATGATTAAAGCTGCCATTTTCAATTTCTTATTTCAATCTTTATTTTATTTTGAAAGGGATTCTCGATATTAAATTTGTACTCTGAATTTTTTATCCCTCCTAGTGTTGCAGAATCATTTCTGTAATTTTGGATAAAATAATTCCCTTTATATTTTTTAAAACTCAAAAAGTCTATCATTTTCAGAATTGTTTGTTTTCCTATTAGTTCCGAGTGAAATGTAGTTCTCACTTCGTAAGCAATTTTTTTTTCAATTAGCAAATCCAAAGTATTAACAAATCGATTGTGCAGTTTTGAACCTGTTACAGAAAAAAAGTTTTTTTCAATTGTTTTAAAATCTAAGGCAATATAATCTACTAATTTTTGTTCTATCATCTCCTTAATCAAATCGGGGTTCGATCCATTTGTATCTATCTTAACCAACATTCCTATTTTTTTTATTTCTTTTGCTAATTCTATTAGCCCTTTAAAGCGCGTACATTCCCCTCCACTTAATACTACTGCATCAATTAAATTGACTCTCTTTTTTAAAAAATTTATGGCTTCCGAAACAGACAATTTCCCCTCTCCATCAACAATATCTGGATTATAACAATATACGCACCGCATATTACAGCCTGCAAACCATAAAATGCAGGCTGTTTTATCCGGATAATCCAATAACGTAAATGGCGTAATACTATAGATTGGCTTAGCAACTAACATTTTCAACAAAATGTATTCTTTCCTTATGCTCTCCTTTTTTGCCAATATTAAAGCTTTCTACTGGTCGATGGTACCCCATTACACGGGTGTATACCAAGCATTTTGTTCTTTTAGTTTGATGCAGTTGCAAAAATGCCTGTTGATTTGATGCTTTCATTGTTTTTCTGATTTTGATTGTTAAAACTATTTTCATTTAAAATTTCTTCATCACATTTTGGGCAGAATTCATGTTCTCCATTCAAATAGCCATGCTTAGGACATACGCTGAATATTGGAGTAATGGTAATGTATGGCAATCTGAAATTTGAGACAACTTTTTTAACCAAGTTGCGGCATGCTTCTGGGGAACTCAATCGTTCTCTCATATATAAATGCAATACTGTTCCTCCAGTATACTTACATTGTAATTCATCTTGCTGCAACAACGCTTCGAAAGGATCGTCTGTATAGTTTACAGGCAATTGTGAACTATTTGTATAGTATACATTTTCTTCTGTACCTGCTTGAATAATTTCAGGAAATCTTTTCTTATCTTCTTTTGCAAAACGATATGTTGTTCCTTCAGCAGGTGTTGCTTCCAGGTTATAAAGGTTGCCTGTTTCTTCTTGAAACTGAGTCATGCGTTTTCTGATATAATCAAGAATATCTAATGCAAATTGACTACCTTCTTCTGAAATAATATCATATTGATTATTAGAATAATTTTTAATCATTTCATTAATCCCATTTACACCAATGGTAGAGAAATGATTTCGAAAGTGTGGTAAATAGCGTTTTGTATAAGGATACAATCCTCTATCGTACATTTCCTGAATAAATTTTCTCTTCTTTTCTAATGTCGATTTCGATAATTCCAATAGAACGTCTAATCGCTCATATAAAGCGTTCAAATTGCCTTTATAAAGAAATCCTAATCGTGCCATGTTGATTGTCACAACACCTATACTTCCTGTCATTTCGGCACTTCCGAACAACCCGTTTCCTCGTTTTAGCAATTCTCTTAGGTCGAGTTGCAAACGGCAACACATACTTCTTACAGCATTGGGTTTGTATGCGTTCTCGTTTTCAATTTTATTCCCTAATTCATCTTTGATATACTGGCTACCAATAAAATTTTGGAAATAAGAGGATCCAATCTTTGCTGTATTCTCAAAAAGTAAATCTGTATTTTCACCATGCCAATCAAAATCCTCGGTAATATTTACTGTAGGTATAGGAAAAGTAAAAGGCTGCCCGTTTGCATCTCCTTCTGTCATCACAGTATAATATGCTTTATTGATGATATTCATTTCTTTTTGGAAATGCGAATAGCAAAGATCAGTAACATTTTCTACCCCTCTTTCTTTTGCTTTTGCTAGTAATTGTTCATCTTCGCTCATGTTACTGAACAGATGATTGTTGTTCTTAGTAGGGATTTGATGTTTCAAATCTTCTGGCACAACCCAATCAATAGTTACATTAGTAAAAGGTGATTGACCCCATCGAGCAGGAACATTTAAGTTATACACAAAACTTCTTATTGCTTTCAATACGTCTTCGTATTCCAAATTATCTTTGAATACATATGGAGCAAGATAAGTGTCAAACGAGCTGAACGCCTGAGCACCAGCCCATTCACTTTGAAGAATGCCAAGAAAGTTAGCCATTTGCCCTAATGCTTCTCTAAAATGAGAAGGAGCCTTACTTTCAACCCTTCCTCTTACACCATTAAATCCATCATTTAACAAAACACGTAAACTCCATCCTGCACAATATCCCGTTAGGCAATCCAAATCATGAATATGAACATCACCATTCCGATGAGCATATCCTTCTTCTTTGGTATAAACTTTATCAAGCCAATAATTCGCAATGATTTTTCCAGCAACATTATTCACTAATCCTGCGTTTGAATAAGAGGTATTTGCATTTGCGTTTATGCGCCAGTCTGTTTGCAAAATGTATTCTTCAATCGTTTGTGTGCTGTTCACATAGGTTGTATCTTCATTCAATCCTTCAACATGCTCTCTCTGTAATTTTCTAGTATGCCTATATAGCATAAAAGAACGCATCACATCAAAATATCCTTTTGAATATAACGTTTTTTCAATAATATCTTGAATTTCTTCAACCGACCATACTTCTTTTTCTTCCAGCTTGTTAGCTATAGTATCAATTACGCTTTGATCGAATGTCTTTTTTACGCTTTCAAAACCTTTTTGAACAGCATCTTTGATTTTGTAGAAATGGAATAGCTTGTATTCGCCATTTCGTTTGATTACATAGTTTATCATAAATATTTTTTTAGTTTATCCGCATTTAGAATGTCCGCAACTTTTACATTTTAAACAACCTTCTTCATAGATTAGTCCATCTCTATCTCCACAGCTTGAACATTCTTTGTCTTTAGCATATGTGCCATCAGGGATGAATTTTTTTAGAGCTCGTTCGATACCATTTTTCCAGGTGTTTATACTATCACTGTATAAATTCAAATTACCAACAAGATCCACTACATTTTGTATAGGCATTCCATGGCGTAGCACTCCTGAAATAAGCTTACCATAGTTCCAATATTCTTTATTAAATGAACGCGACAATCCTTCTATCGTTACTTTATAACCATCTTTATCCACGTATTGAAAATCGTATCTTTTTTTACCATTATCTGCACTATTCTTAATAATCCAGCCTCTATTTACCCAGGTTGGTATTACAAATGAATCTTCACTTTTACCTGTAAAAATTTCGTATGGTTTATTATTCAACAACCCAACAAATGCAATCCATTTTTCATCATGATTCATGAAGCGAACAATTTCGGCTTCTATTTTAGAGGGTCGTTTTGGCGGTATTGTTTCAATTATTTCGTTGTTAGATTTAGATGTACTTTTTGTATCTGTAGAAACCAAAACACCACTTCTTGACCCTTCACGATAAACGGTAATGCCTTTCAATCCTTGTTTCCAAGCTTCAAGATAAATTTCTCCTACTTTTTCTTCTGAAACATTGCTTGGAAGATTTATCGTAGAACTAATACTGTGTGTGGTATATTTTTGTACAATAGATTGCATTTTCACGCGCTTTATCCAATCAATCTCATTGGCTGTTGAATTCTTGTATGGACTTTCAGAAATATCTGTCTTACCAGTGGCCTCCATCCATTTTTTCAATTTTTGATGGTATACAACAAACTCTTCCCAGGAATCACCCATTGAATCAATGTAATCTACTTTTGCATTTTGTTCCAATGGATTTACCTTTCTTCTGCGTTTATAGGACAACATAAATACTGGTTCTATTCCTGATGAACATTGGGCCAACATGCTCAATGTTCCAGTTGGAGCTACAGTACTTAAAGAAATATTTCTTCTACCGTATTTCATCATGCGATCATATAGTTCAGGCAATTCTGTTTTTAGCATTTGAACAAACTCAGAGGTGTTTTCTATTTCTGGATTAAAACTTTCAAATTTTCCTCTTTCGATAGCTAGATCTATAGAACAATCAAATTCAGCAGTACATTTTTTTTTCATTATTTTTTGTACTTCATCCAATGATTCTGTCGAATCAAATTGATACCCTAAAGCTGCAATTGTGTCGGCAAGCGCTGTGAATCCGAGTCCTGTTCTTCTTCCTTTTTTACCAGCATTGTAAAGCAATTTCCATGTGTCTACTTCGACTTGCTTGATTGAATCGGGTTCTGGATCAGCAGCTACTTTTTCAAAAATTCGTTCAATGTGTTCAAGTTCTAAATCAACAAGGTCATCCATCAATCGTTGTGCTTCATAGGTAGTTTCATAAAACAATTTATAATCAAAACTCGCATTCTCAGTAAACGGATTCCTTACAAAGCTGAATAAATTTAGAGCAATTAATCGGCATGAGTCGCCACCTTGCATAGCAATCTCAGAACAGGGATTGGTAGATACATTTTTAAATTCTGGATATACAGATGATGTTGAATAGTAATGTTGTCTATCCCAAAAAATCAAGCCTGGTTCAGCTGTATTGTGTGCGCATTTTACAACCAGATTCCAAAGATCTTTTGCTTTTACTTTTTTAGAATAGATTGGTTCTTGGGAATCGATTGGAAATCTTAATAGATAATCCTCATCATGCTGAACAGCATTCATAAATTCATCTGATAAACGGATAGATATGTTTGCACCAGTAACTTTTGAAAGATCTTGCTTAATTGTAATAAACTGCTGCACATCTGGATGTGCAATATCTATTGTTATCATTAAAGCACCGCGTCTGCCATTTTGAGCGACTTCTCGTGTTGTGTTGGAAAAGCGTTCCATAAATGAAACCGCTCCTGTTGTTGATCCAGCAGAATTAGACACAGTAGATCCTGCAGGTCGAAGCGTTGATATATCAACTCCAACACCACAACGTCTTTTAAAAAGCTGAGCCATTTGTTGATCAGTATAAAATATTCCACCATATGAATCATAAACCTCTGGGAGCACAATACAATTTGATAATGATGCGATAATATAAGGATTGCCTAATGCCGACATAACACTTCCCTGGGGAATGATGTATTTAAAGTTATTAAAATAGTTGTAAATTTTTTCTTCATCAAGCAACGATCTTTCTTGTCCATAAATCGAAAGATTCTTAAAACTTCCATTTAACTCTGTTTTGTTTTTACTCTGACTTTCTATTCTTGCAAATTCTTTTGCCATTCTTTTATGCATATGTTCAGGAGTCAATTCTACAAATTGACCTTTCTTATTTTTCATTGCATATTTATTCATCCATGTTGTGGCTGCTAACTCATCACCTTCAAAGTAAGAAATACATTGTTCTAATATTTTACCTTTTTCGTACGAAGGCCTGTCTGTATATGCTGATAATAAAGGCGATTTGATAGAATTTACATTTATCGTTGCTTTTTTTGATTTCATAAATTTATAATGATGTAAATGGAGTTGTAAATATTTTTTCGAAAGGTATAGAGAGAATAAATCTCAATTTCATTTTATTCAGTCGTATTTTTTAACATTCAACTGTCTTTATTAACATTAAGTAAATTCTCATAATTGCAAGTGTTTTTTAGCAGCCTTAAGGCTGACGAATCTCATATTTACTTACAAACGAAAGAATTATATTTATGCCGAATGGAAACAAAATTGTTTGACAGTATAATATTTGGACCTATCAAAAGCAGACGATTAGGTGTTTCTTTGGGGATAAATTTATTGCCAACAAATTCCAAATTATGCAACTTTGATTGTATTTATTGTGAATGTGGGTGGACTGATTTAAAAAAGGCTCCAAAATTTAAGTTCCATAGTAGAAAAGAAATTAAAGAAGCGCTTGAATATAAATTGCAACATTTGCTAAATCAAAAAGAAAAACTCTGCTCGATTACATTTGCTGGAAACGGAGAGCCTACTTTACACCCGGAGTTTGAAGAAATAATTAACGATACGATAGAATTGAGAGATAAGTATTACCCCAATTCAAAAATCTCTGTATTGTCAAATTCATTAATGCTCAATAACAGCAAAGTAGTATCCGCATTAAAAAAAGTTGATAAAAGAATTCTGAAATTAGATGCAGGTACTGAGGCTCTTTTTCAGAAAATAGATCAACCTTTAAATAATAGAACACTCGAATGGGTCGTTTATCATCTTAACCAGTTTAATGGTGATCTAACAATTCAAACTATGTTTTTAAAAGGCGTACATAAAGCTCAACCCATTGATAACACAACCGACTATGAAGTAGACAGTTGGTTAGAATTATTGAAAATTATAAAACCAAAAGAAGTAATGCTTTATTCTCTAGACAGACCAACACCAGAGACTAACTTAGAAAAAATTTCTTTCGAAAAACTACAAGAGATTGGTAAAAAGGTAGAGCAACTAGGCATCAAAACGTTAATCTACTGATAAATAATATTTGAAAGTTTATCATTTTTATAAATACCGCTGCTACTTATTATCCCTTTTTCGTTCCAGCGTGTAAATAGTCCATTTAGCTTGTCATCCTGATAAGTGCTTTCGCTGATTTTAATCCCTTCAATGTTCCATACTTTCCAAACACCAATTCGTTTCCCATTTGTAAAACGGCCTTCCATTTGCTTTTTCCCATTTGGATGATACCAAATCCAAGTGCCTTCATCTTTCCCATTAATCTTTTCGCCAATAACTTTTGCTTGTCCATTAGCATAGCTGGGATTGGAAGGATTAAAATTGTATTGTAACCAAATTGATATTAGAACAATACAAACCACAACAACTCTATGGTAACGTAAATTTTCTTTAAAGAAACTCCTATCTGCCATTGCTTATAATCAGTTGTCGTACTTTTGTAGGTCTTTCGTTTTATCCATCTCCAAAACATATATTTTATTTGGATGTAAAACATAAATATCCATTCCAAAATTTATTGTCTTCTTATCCTGAAACTCTTTCATTAAGGCGTGTTCTGGATTATTATTACTAAAAACAATAAAATATTTATCCCCAAAATAGTCTAACAATTTATGCACAACTTCTATGTCTGAATCGACAAAATTAGCTGTTGGTTCCTTATGATTTTCAAAAGAGCATTTATATTCTTTCTCAAATATTTCTTTTAACATTTCATGAGATTTAAAAAAATCATCAAGAGATGCTATTTCCCAAATGACCATATTTTCATACATATGAAAATTGGTTTTAAAATCTGTTATTATCATAATTTTATTTTTTAATAATGTTGTGCCCCATCAATTATTCTGAAAATATGCAGTATGGAGGGGAATAAAGAGTCCATTGTTTCTGCTGCTCCTCTTGTTGAGCCTGGCAATGCCAATATAAGCGTATCGCCCTTCATTCCAGCAACACTTCTCGACAACATAGAATAAGGTGTTCTTTGTTGACCATAGTTTCTAGCGGCCTCCACTATTCCAGGAATCTCTTTGTCTAGAATCGGTTTTAATGCTTCTGGTGTTACATCCCTCGGTGAAAGACCTGTTCCGCCAGTAAAAATGACCATGTTATTGGATTGATACAGTTCCATAACTTTGCTTCGAATATCTTCTATTTCATCTGGTATAATGATGTATGCAGTTACCTCAATATTGTATTTTCCAAGTTTTTCAATTATCGCTTTTCCTGCTTTATCACTTTTCTTTCCTGCTGAAATAGAGTCAGAACAAACAATAACAGCTGCTTTAAGATCAGTTCTGTATTTGTCTGTATAATCGGACTTGCCACCTTTTTTTGAAAGGAGTTTAATGTTACTAATCTCAATCCCTTTGTCTATAGGTTTTAGCATATCGTACATTGTTAAAGCAATAACAGATGCGCCATGCATAGCCTCTACTTCCACTCCTGTTTTGTAAATTGTATGTACTTCAATCTGGACAATAATATTCAATCCAATTACTTCAAAGTTTACTTTCGTATATTCTACTGGCATTGGATGACAGTCGGGAATCATATCGCTCGTGCGTTTTACAGCAAAGAGACCCGCAGTTTTCGACATTTCAAAAACATCACCTTTAGGTACTTTTTTATTTACAACAGCATCAATTGTTTCTTGCTTGCTGACTTTTAAAATCGCTTGTGCAATTGCAATGCGATGTGTGTTTGATTTAAATGTAATATCTACCATACTTTCTTTGATTAGTTTTTGTTTTCTTTCCAAACAAATGAATTATCTTCAAATAATTCCTGACCCCATATTGGAACATTTTTTTTAATCTCCTCTACAACCTCTCTACAAGCTTCGAATGCCATCTTTCTGTGCCTTGATGATACAAAAACGAAAAGACAAATTTCACCTGCTTTTACCTCTCCTCTACTGTGATATATATGCATACAGGTTAAATCATATTTCGCAAATATAGCTTCTCTAATTTCATAAAATTTATCTTCGGCCATCTCTTCATAACAAGAATAATTAATCGCTTTTACAACTCTACCATCAATTTCATCGGCTCTAACCTGACCCAAAAAAATATCATGCGCACCTATTGTTGTTTTTGTTGTATGTTTTGCAATACTTTCTCCAATAAATGAAGGACTGATAGGTCCATCAACGAATACTTTATGTTTTTTCTTCTCTTTCATAATCCAATTTTTAGTTTTTTAACCATTCTGTTATACCTCCTTCTAGTGAAAAAAGATTTCTTAGTCCGAATTTTTTTTGAAGCATCTGAATAGCTAGCTTACTACGTATACCACTTTTGCATATTAAAATAATTTTTTTTGAGGAATCGAATTCGCTAACTCGTTCAATTACTTCAACAAGTGGTATCAAAAGCTCCTCCAATACCGGCACTTTAGGAAGTTCTTCTTGATCTCGAATATCAATTAACTGGAGAGTATTTCGATTATTTAAAAGCAATTCTTTTAACTCCTTACAAGAAATTTCATTAATCTGATTTTGGCTTTCTGAAATGCAAAACTGCCCATAATCATAGCTCAAGTATTCTTCAATACTTATATTCTTCCTATTCACATCTGGTGTTATTTCAAATGTGTAGAACTCCATGTCCAGAGAATTCATAAACAATAATTTACCTGCCAATACAGTTCCTATTCCTGTAATAATCTTTAATACTTCGGTTGCCTGCAACGTTCCGATTATCCCTGGCAGCACTCCAATTACTCCCAAATCAGAGCAGTTTGGAACTTCCGCTACAGCAGGAGAAGTAGGAAACATATCTCTATAATTTAGTGGTATTGTATTGTTATCTTTTTTATAGTTGAAAACAGTTAACTGGCCTTCGAATTTATGTATAGCTCCAAAAACCAATGGCTTATTAGCTATCCAGCATGCATCATTAATGATATATCTTGTTGCAAAATTATCAGTACCATCAACAATAATATCGTAATTTTTGATAATTTCAATTGCATTTTTATTAGTCAATTGCGTACAGTAAGTAATAAATTTTATAGCTGGATTTTGTCGAGATAACTTCTGAACTGCAACTTCTACTTTATATTTTCCTATTTCATTTGCGTTATAAAGTACTTGTCTTTGTAAATTGGTTTCACTTATCTTATCAAAATCAACAATTCCAATCACACCAACACCCATTGCAGTAAGGTATTGAAGTGCTGAGCAGCCTAACCCACCAGCACCAATTACTAATACAGAAGCTTTTTTTATTAGCTCCTGCCCTTTAATACCAATTTCAGGCAACTGAATGTGGCGTTCATAACGTGATATTTCTTTTGAAGTTAACATTTATCCTCCTGCGAATGGCGGTAATATAGCTACAACATCACCATTGTTCAAATTAGTATTTCCTGTAATTACTTTTTTATATACAGCCATTACAAACTTTTGCTGACAGAGTTTTGGGTAATCATGCGTTAGTTTTATCTGTAAACTAGTTGTGTCTGAACAATTGTTAACCTCTATTTTTTGCTTGCCAATTATATCAGCAATCATCCCAAATACTATTACTTCTATTTTCATAAGAATAATTATTTTAATGTTTATGTTTACACTAACTACTAGCCAGCTTTAACAAATCTTCTTTGGTATTTATATTTGTAAATGCGGTACTTGAATTAAAGTCTATAGTTTTTGTTTTGAAGTCTTTTACGATTTCTTTTAATTTTAATTCGTTCTTGCTAATGTATGTTTCAAGTTTTTTCATCATTCTTTTCGAATAAATAGCACATAATGGGTGTATTGAATTGTTTTCTTTTGCAATGATAAGATCATAATCTCCTTGACTTATAGCATCTATCAGGGTATTCAATATTTCTTTTTTTAGATAAGGAGTATCGCAACTTACAATTAAATTATATTCCGTTTCTGAATAATATAAGCCTGTATATATTCCACCCAAAGGGCCTACTTCTTTTATTAAATCATTATAAATGCGACAGCCCAAATAATCATAATTTCTATTATTCGCAATAATAATTAGATCCGAAACCACCTCGTTGAGTACATCAACTACATATTGAATAATTTTTTTGTTATTTAACTCAACAACTCCTTTGTCTGTACCCATTCGGGAACTTTTACCTCCGGCTAATATTATTCCTGTTATTCTTCTCATCCTATTTCAGTTTTACCTCGTTGTATCTTTTTGAATATAACGAATGGGAAAATTTAAAATTTTAATTTACTTGAAGCAGAAGCATTGAATTTCTCAAATCCTTTATACAATTCCCAAAATTTTTTTAGCACTTTATCTCCTTCTGGAGTAAGCTTTGTTCCACCACCACCTTTTCCACCTGCTATTCTTTCAATTAATGGTGTTTTAGATTGCTTATTCATGCTATCAATCATCTCCCAAGCATGTTTATACGACATTTTCATTGATTTTGCTGCTTCACTGATGCTACCATATTCTTTAATCCGTTCGAGTAAAATAGCACGTCCATAGCCTATAAACGTACCACTCTTACTTACTATCCATATGCTCCCTTTTACTGTATACATTTATTCTATTTAAAAATTTGGAAACAATAATACATCTACAACATCTCCGATATTCACTTCTTCAATTTCCTCGGGTAAAAAAACCATACAATCTGCGTTTAGGTAAGAACTAAGGATATTAGACTCTTGCCCTTGATGTATTTCTACTTTACTATCATTAGTAATACTCGCTTTCAAATAATGCACTAATCCGCTCTTTTTCTTATAAGAAGATATTGAATGTAGTCTGAGTTTTTTTAATGTAAAATTATTATTCCCTAAATACTTATTTAATGCTGGGAGTACATAATTGTAAAAGCAAGTAACAACAGCAGCAGGATTTCCTGGCAATGCAAATATTGCTGTATTTTCTATTTTGCCATAAAAAAGAGGTTTACCCGGCTTCTGTTTTATTTTATAAAACAATTGCTTTACTCCTAACTTTTGTAAGGCACTGTATGTAAAATCGTACTTCCCAACAGAAATACCCCCTGTTATAAGCACCATATCCGAATTAATGCTAGCTATTTTCAAAATAGATATTAATTCAGCTTCATTGTCCTTCGTATGAAAAATTGTTACATCGTTTATTCCGAATGAACACAGTCCAGTTTTAAGTGTAATGCCATTTGATTCATACACTTTTCCTTCTACACGCTTTTCATTCGCAGCAACCAATTCGCCTCCTGTTACAACCACAGTTACACTCGGCTTCTTATAAACATTAACTTCCGAAATAGCCATAGATGCAAGAAAGCCAATAAGTGGAGGTGTTAGTTTAGTCCCTTTCGGTATAGCACAATCACCCTTTTTAATCTGCGAACCCATCATTCTGACATTACTTCGAATGGAAAGATTTTTATTTTCAATTTGTAATTTGTTATCAACCAATTTAGCCTCCTCCTGAATTACAATTGTATTAACACCATTTGGAATTTTTGCACCGGTAAATATTCGAACTCCAAATCCACTCATAATTTCTGCTGGATAATCAACTCCTGCTGGAATTTCGTCCTGTATAGAAATCGCTATCCCATTTTCAAAATCATTATAAATAAATCCGTATCCATCCATTGCTGCTTGGTCAAATAGGGGCAAGTCAACAGCAGAATAAATGTTCTCTGCAACTACATAGCCCAAAGCATCTTCAGTAAGAACACTTATAGAACTTAATGGAGTAGTATTTTCCGAAATAATTTTATGTGCCTCTAATACAGATATCATGATACAAAATTACTCAGTAAATGTTTTTTTACAATATGATTTATATCATATTATCTTGAACTCCACTTGCAATAGCTTTGTAATGTAATTTACATTAACAATTAATTATCATATAAATGAATTGTAAGGCTTGTCAAAATTCAGCTTCTTGCATTATCGCCTTGTTCAATAAAAATGAACAAGAAAATGCAATGAAGTATATGACCAATTATAAGTACAAAAAAGGGAAAGCCATTTTTTATGAAGGATTGGATTCAGAATCTTTTCTTACCATCAAAAAAGGAATAGTAAAATTGGTGCGAAACGAATCCAATAATTGTCAAATATTACGATTTGCCAAGGCTGGTGACCCCATCGGTTATAGATCTCTGATTACGCATGATGTCCACTCAACATCAGCAATTCCACTCACGGATACAACAGTTTGCTCATTCCCGAAAAACGTATTTCTTGACGAACTAAACTACAACATAGCACTAACAGATAAAATGCTACAGTTGGTCGCAAATGACTTGAAACATACAGATGCGTTGCTTGTTCATTTAACACATAAAACGGCAATTAAAAGAATAGCGAAAGCGCTTTTAAACATTGCAGACATTTTTGGGCTAAATGAAGAAACAAAAATGTTAAACACATCATTTTCTAGATATGACATTTCCTGCATAGCCAGTGTTTCTACAGAATCATGTATTCGAATGTTATCCGAATTAAAAAGCAAGGGCATTATCGATCTAATTAACCGTAGTATTAAGATTATAGATAAGAAACAACTCGAATTAATTTCTAGTTCAGAATAATAATTTAATTTTTCATTTATGCCTATTAATATTAAACGGTCAATTTTTTTTACCCTTCTTATAATCTTTCTAATCTATACAGTTTTTGTTTTTAATGCTGAGCCGATTAACAAGGTGGGCTATTTATCTCAAAAAGCACAACAGGGAAAGTTGATTTTTCAAAAGTATAACTGCATCTCTTGCCATCAGATTTATGGATTAGGAGGATATATGGGACCTGACCTTACTAATGTTATAAGTACTCAAGGCAAAGGAGTCGAGTATGCCAAAGCTTTTATTGTTTCTGGAACTCAAAAAATGCCAAATTTTCATATTCCAAATGACGAAATAGAGATGTTGCTGTCATACTTGACAGACATTAGCAAATCCGGAATTTCTCCTATTATTAAGTTTGATGTAAATGTGGATGGAAGTATTCAAATAAAAGATTAAATATGAAAAATAAATTTGAATTATTATTTATTACATTAGGATTATTGTCACTACTAGGGGGATTGTTCTTTGGCGTAGTAGCTAGCCTGCAATTTGTTTTCCCCGACTTTCTACAATCAATCCCTTTCTATAAAACTCGTCCTTTGCATGTTTCATTAGTTGTAGCGTGGATATTCCTCGCTTCAATTGGTGGAATTTATTATTATATCCCATCACAATTTGGCATAAAACTATACTCGAAAACAATGAGTGTGCTTCATTTTATTGTCTTTTTAATAACAGGTATAGTTATAATCATTGCATATCTGATGGGGAAATTTGGAGGTAGGGAATATTGGGAATTCCCACCAATTTTAGCCATTCCAATCATAATTTCCTGGTTATTATTTGGATGGAATTATTTTAAAACGGCATTCAAAATCACATCGGAATGGCCTGTATATATGTGGATGTGGGCTACTGGTATTCTCTTTTTTCTTTTCACATTCTCAGAGGCTTATGTATGGATGCTACCAAAGATAAAAGAAAATGTAATTAAAGAAATTGCAATGCAATGGAAAGCATATGGTGCGCTGGTTGGATCTTGGAACATGTTGGTATATGGCACCGCTATTTTTTTGATGGAAAAAATTAAAAACGATAAATCAATTGGCAAAAGCAAGATTGCTTTTTTAGCCTACTTTTTAGGTTTAACGAATTTAATGTTTGGCTGGGCTCACCATATATACAATGTACCAACAGCACAATGGATAAGATATGTTGCATACATAATAAGTATGACAGAGCTAATCCTTTTAGCCAAAATAATATATAATTGGAAAAAATCCGTGCAGGAAAGTTTAAAAGATTTTCATGTATTGCCATTTAAGTTTTTAGTTGCCTCTGATGTTTGGATTTTTTTAAATTTAACATTAGCGCTAATGTTATCTGTACCAATAATTAATGTATACACTCATGGCACGCACATTACAGTTGCTCATGCAATGGGAAGCACAATCGGCATTAATACAATGATACTTCTTGCTTCTTGTTTGTTTTTAATAGATAATTATATTCAAAGCAAATACAGTAAAATTGAACTTAAGCTTATTAAAATAGGTTATTATGCATTCAATATTTCTTTATTAATTTTTTGGTCTAGTCTCATTATTGCAGGTATAATAAAGGGCGTAGGTATAGTAAAGAATGGGAAGGGCTTTCAAGAAGTCATGAACGATATTCAACCTGTGATGAGTGTTTTTTCTATTTCAGGAATTCTGCTATTTTTAAGTTTATTAATGATTTTGCTTCCACCATTAAAAAAATCGATTCGTTTCTTGTTTAACAAGTAACAGTTTTTTGAATGACTCATATCATTGTTTGTATATTATTAATAAAATAAATTTGTGATACCAATAACATAAATACGCTCAATGGATACGAAACCAATAAATTCATTATGTGATTTTTCTGTTTTCAAGTTACAAACTGATGCTGCATTAATTTCATTTCTAAATGCAAAAAAATCTTTGAATTTAAAAAAAGGAGGAGTGCTTATAAATGAAAATGAAGCATTTAAAGGTGTTTACTTTATACGTTCTGGATTATTAAAAATCTATCGAACCAAATCTAATCAGCAGGAGTTTATTATTGGCTTAGGAAAAAAGGGGGGGGTCGTTGGCATCGATTCTGTTATCTCAAATAGTCCGTATCCACATGCCATAAAAGCCTTAAATGATATAGAGGTTTATCATCTGAATGCGAAAGAAATTTCATATTTATTCGAAACATACAAACCACTACGTAATGAATTTATAAAAGAATTATGCGCAGATATCGATAAACTTGAAAACAGAATTACATCCATCTTAAATAAAAAAATAAAAAGTCAATTAGCAGAAATACTGCTAGCTTTTTCGGATATTGAAAACAACAATAATGCGGTTGTGAAACTAAGCACTCTCGACATCTCTAAACTCATTGGCACAACACAAAATTATATTTGCAAAATTATAAACAATTTTATTAAGAGTAAATTGGTAGAAGTTGAAGGTAAAAAAATAAAAATCATTAACTGCAATGAACTGTCCGTTATTGCTAGTGAAATATACTAATTGCTTTTCCCCTTTCTTGTAAACAATCGAATAACATGAATTTTATCACAAAAAAAGTTTCATTTAATAATACCGCTATTGCTTTTTCTAACAAAAGTGATCACCAGTTAAAACAATCGAAATGGTTATTTAAAATTTTTGAAAAAAGCAGATTGGTTAATTTTTTTTCAAAAATCATATTGCTTTTAATTAAATTAAAATTTCCGATAGATGGCCTAATAAAAAAAACCATCTATAAACAATTTTGTGCTGGAGAGACCATCGATGAAAGCAATGAAATCGTCAAAAAATTAAATGAATTAAAAATAAGTTCTATTCTTGACTATTCCGTTGAAGGGAAAGAGACCACCGAAGATTTTGAGAACACAAAAAATGAGGTAATTAAAATAATTCAATTTGCAAAAAACAATTCTGCTATTCCATATACAAGTTTAAAAATAACAGGTGTAGCCTCATCAAGTATTCTTGAAAAATTTAATTCTGGAGAAGCTGTTACTGAGAGAGATCAGGAGGAGATGAATGTATTAGAAGAACGAATAAATGTAATTGCTCATAATGCGTTTATAAATAAAGTACCAATTTATTTTGATGCTGAAGAAAGTTGGATTCAGGAAACAATCGACCGATTAGCCGAAAAAATGATGCGCAAGTACAATAAAGAAAATGCTATTATTCTTACAACCTTACAGATGTATCGCTGGGATCGTTTGGGCTACTTAAAAAAACTTATTGATATTGCTCGTAAAGAAAAAAATTTGATTGGTATAAAATTGGTCAGAGGAGCATATCTCGAAAAGGAAAATATAAGAGCTGCAAAACTAGGATATCCATCACCGATACAGAAAACAAAACACAATACAGATATTGATTTTGATAAAGCTATCACTATTTGTTTAGAGAATATTGATATTGTTAAACTTTGTGCTGGCACACACAATGAAGATAGCACTCAGTTCCTAATTAATGAGATGAAACGCTTAAATATACCGAACAACCATCCACATGTCTATTTTTCTCAGCTATACGGAATGAGTGATAATATCAGTTACAACTTGGCTGCTGCTGGTTATAATGTAACCAAGTATCTGCCCTATGGCCCTGTTAAATCTGTGATTCCCTATTTAATCAGAAGGGCCGAGGAAAATTCCTCTATATCCAATCAAATGGGAAGAGAGTTATTCCATATTACAAATGAATTAAAAAGACGAAGAGGACAAAAATTACTTCACTAATGCTCTTCTTTATTACGAAACACAAACAATAAAAAAGAATTTAGAAAAGCATAAAAAGTAACTCCAGCCTGTGTTTCCAAAGTATCTTCTGTAAAAAACGAACAAATCAAAATAATAAAAAAAGCGAGGTATAAGTAATCATAGTGCTTCCCTAGTTTTATCATCGGATAAAAGAGAACTATTAAAAACCAAAGTAATCCAACAACACCAAAACAAAGCGCAATTGATAAAAATTGATTGTGTGGATGTAAACGATATTCAATTGAAAGCTTGGAATGCATTTGATCGTATTGCTTAAAGAGCTCTTGTTCTAAATCGCCTGTACCCACACCCAGCCACTTATTCTCAAGTATGATAAACCAAGAAGCTTTCCAATATTCAAAACGCTGGGTAAGTGAGTGTCCATTGGCATCTCCTGTATTTTTATAAACATCAATCTCCCAAAATGTTTGTTGAATACGCGATTGTATATTTGAAATGTTTTGATGATTCACATTTGAAACACCTCTTTCTATTGCTTTAATTTCTGAAGTACTAAGTGCAAAAACTCCATCCAAATCTTTATTCAAATTTTTAGAAGCAAGAAAACGAATCAACGTATAACGCAATGGGTTGCCTTTAGAATCATCGCCATCATAATTCATTTCACTCCTTTTACTCCAAGCCTCTTTTAGCTCCTTATCACATACGTTTATCCAAATAAAATTTCCGTTTTCGGTAAGTGTGCCTTGTAAATCGTGCTGGTATAAATTTCCTCGTGGTGTAGTTGTTAAAAGCAAATTCGATTGTGGTTTCTGCTGAATAGATTGAAGTGATTGTATTTTATTAAAAACAAGAACTGCACCAACGATAGAAACAAGTACTACGGTATAACCAATTATTTTAAACTGAATTTTTTTTGATTGTACTAATTTTAATAAAAGAAGCAATGCGGATGTAATTATTAAAATAGACACACCTGTAAGTGATTCCATCAAAAACAAAAAGACGACAAACCATATTGCAATAAAAACATAAAACAACTTCAATTTAGTTGTAGTGCTTTCTTTTACAAAATAAAGGGAGACAAAAAATCCAAAACAAATAAGCAGCGCAAAACGGATATGGGATATGAATAAAGAAATGTCTCTTATATCTACTATTGTGCGCTCAATAATGCCTAACAAAACAAGTGTGCTTATAATTGTACCAAAAACAACGGCAGCAATAAAAAATTGAAGTATAAAGGAGGTGATTTTTTTTGAAAGTGGAACCGAAGTAGAAAGTATTATTGGCAAAGCAAACAAAGGAATTTTAATTCGAATATCGTTACTTGCATAAGAAAAATCAGAAGTAAAAAACAGACCCAAAAAATGCAGCAAAAGAATGGAGCTTAAAACAAGTGCTGGTTTATTTTTAAAAAATGCGACAAACTTGTTTTTTAAATTCCCTTCTAAAATCCAGTTACATGCTAATATAATTTGAGACAAGCTCATCAAAAATTTGGATACAGGCAAACCGATCACCAAAATGATTAGCGCAAAAATATAAATGTAATTATGGTACTTTTGAGGTAACAGTTGCTTCATAGAGATTTCTGTAACGCAAAGGTGTTAAAATAATTGTATTTGCAGGCTATTTTGACAAATAAAAAAGGGAACCAATCGGCTCCCTTTTTACAGCTGAAACTAGCATTATTTTTTTGGTTTGTCATTATAGAATGGCTTATCAGCCTTTGTAATTGTAGTAAGTACTTTTTTGTACTTATCCATATCATTCAATAGTGCAATTGCCTCTTTTAACTCTGTATCATCTTTTAATGATGCTTCTAGTCGTCCATTTTGAAAATAATACCTCGAAGCAATTTCTTCTTCTAAAAATTGTTTTATTTCCGATTTAAAATTTTCTAAATCTTCGCTTTTACTATGTTTAATTTTAGCATTTAAAGCCTCTATTTGTGCATTTACTTCTTCTGTTACTTTGTCGTCTGTGGCACTTTTTTTAAGCTCTTCCAGCTTTTTTTCTGTCTTTGTTGTATAATCGTATTCTTTACCATTCAAAAAAGCTACAAAATCATTGTATTCAGCATCTGTTAGCTTAAAATCTTTTGCTGCTACAATAGTAGGATGAGCAATACGGTACTTAGTAGCATAATCAAATATTAAATTTTTAGTAACCAAGCTTCCAAGAATATTGCTGTATTTCTGAGGCTCAAGAGCGATATCGGGTGTAACACCTCCACCATCATATACAATTCTTCCGTTCTTGGTTTTAAATGCCGAGATTAATGAATCGGGAACTTTATCTACACTTCCATCATCATTTCGATGAGAATAATCCAAAGCTTGAATACAACGACCACTTGGAATATAATATTTAGCTACTGTTACTTTTAATTGTGAATTGTAACTCAATGGACGAGTTTGCTGAACCAATCCTTTACCATAGGAACGCTGACCAACAACAACACCTCTATCTAAATCTTGAATTGCACCAGAAACAATTTCAGCTGCAGAAGCGGATCCTCTATCAATCAATACAGCAATTGGAATGTTTACATCAACTGGATTATTAACGGCCTTGTGAACTTTATCCCATTCTTTTACTTTCCCTTTTGTGCTCACAATTTCTGTCCCTTTATCTGCAAAAATATTTACAATATCAATTGCTTCTTTCAGCAATCCCCCTGGATTTCCACGCAGGTCAAATACAACCGATTTTAATTCTGCATTTTTTTTCAATTCTATTAATGCTGATTTTACTTCACCCGAGGCATTCTCTGTAAACCCAGTAAGCTTTATATAGCCAATTTCTTTGTTAACCATTCCGTAATAAGAAACACTTTTTATTTTTATTTCTTCGCGGTTAACAATTTTTTCCAATGGTTTACTTTCCCCTTCGCGCTCCACCAATAATTTAATTGTAGTGCTAGGTTGCCCTTTTAATAACTTGCTAATATCATCTGTTGTTTTTCCTTTTACATCAATATCATTCAGCTTTAAAATTTTATCTCCTGCGCGTAAATCTGCTTTTTGAGCAGGGAATCCTTCGTATGGTTCAGAAATGTAAACATAACCACCTTGCTGACGGATAAGTGCACCAATTCCACCGTATTGTCCGGTTGTCATGTAGCGATAATCTTCAATTTCCGATTCTGGAATAAAATTCGTGTAAGGATCCAGCGATTCAAGCATCTTATCAATGCCCTTTTTCATTAGATCCCCTGGATTCGTTTCGTCTACATAATAAATATTCAACTCTCTGAATAATGTCGCGAAAATGTCTAAGTTTTTAGACACTTCAAAATAGCTATCAACAAATCCAGTTGTTAAAAAAGCAGAAGCACCAATTAATAGCGCAATTACAACTAATTTAATTTTTTTCATGTGTTTTTATTTATGGTACAGGATCATGTCCGTGTCCTCCCCAAGGATGACAACGTAAAAATCGTTTTATTGTTAAATATCCACCTTTAAACGGACCATGTTTTTGAATTGCTTCCAAGCCATATTGTGAGCAGGAAGGGCTGAATCTACACGATGGTCCAAGCAATGGAGAAATCGAATATTGATACACTTTTATTAATCCAATGAACAAATATTTAAAAGGAGCAAGTAATACTTTCAAAATTCAAGAATTAATAGTGGTTGTTAATCGTTGCAAACTTTCTTTTACTTTTAACTCTATTGTACTGTACTCTAATTTTTCTTTCGCAATGTAAACAAACATCAAGCATAGTTTTTTATCTTCTAACTTATCGTACAACAACTCTTGCTTGCATTTACGATATGCTTCTCTTATTCTTCGCTTTAATTTATTCCTATCAACCGCTTTTTTAAAATTTCGTTTGGGCACTGTAATTACTACTTGAGCCGAAGTGTTTGCTTCTTGAAGCTCAATCCATACCAATTTAAATGGCGAATTATTAAATGATTTTCCTTTTTCAACAAGCTTATC
Organism: Bacteroidota bacterium; assembly: GCA_016707685.1. Lineage (GTDB taxonomy): Bacteria > Bacteroidota > Bacteroidia > 2-12-FULL-35-15 > 2-12-FULL-35-15 > 2-12-FULL-35-15. The sequence goes on along the minus strand of JADJHE010000003.1, from coordinate 197,412 downwards.
AATCAATAATTTACTAGTTAAACGTTCTGTTTTAGTAAATGTTTGCATTAGATGCATAAAGGTAAAAATTATTAATACTAAAACACAATTAAATTGTGATGGGATGAAAATGGGAATTATAAACGGTAAGAGATTTATTTTGCTGCTTTATTTGCAGCAACAATGTATTGTTCCAGTGCCATTGTCATGGATGGCGATTTTGGATTTGGGGCGTGCACATCTAATCGCAAACCAGCTTCTTCAACTGCTTTTGCTGTAGTTGGACCAAAACAAGCAATTCGTGTTTTGTTTTGTTTAAACTTTGGGAAATTTTTAAATAATGATTTAATCCCTGCAGGACTAAAAAACACTAACATATCGTAATTAACATTCGCCAAATCACTTAAATCACTAGCAACCGTACGAAACATAGTTGCTTTTGAATGCTTGAGCTTCAATGCTTCAAATTTTTCAACTACTTCCTCTTTTGCTATATCTGTACACGGCACTAAAAAATTTTCAGTTTTATGTTTTTTAATAACATCCATTAAATCGGAAATCGTTTGTTTTCCATGGAAAATTTTACGTTTACGATACAAAACATACTTTTGTAAATAATAAGCAGTGGATTCAGAAATACAGAAATATTTCATTGTTTCCGGAACAGTTATGCGCATTTCTTGACACATACGAAAGTAGTGATCAACAGCATTACGACTAGTCATAATAACAGCGGTATGGTCAAGTATATTGATTTTTTGTTTGCGAAATTCCTGAGCAGGAATTCCTTCTACTTTTATAAAAGGACGGAAATCAATTTTTACATTGCATTTTTTTGCAAGGTCAAAATAAGGTGACTTATCACCTTCTGGTTTTGGTTGAGAAACCAATATTGTTTTAACTTTCAATTTCCTAGCGACTTTTTAGTTAAACAAAACCTCTGACCAAGCTTACGATATCGTTTCAATAAAAAACTTTACCATAATAACGAAGGGCAGTATTTCAAGGCTGCAAAGATATAAAAATAAATACAATTTGGAAACTCTAATGCTATTAATCCCAATTATTAAGCCTCGAACAATTCGGGTCAATAGAAACAGCCCCAAGGTACCCAGGCCAACATTTATAAAAACGCCAATGGAAACATTTTGAGCAAAAGCAATACAGACAACGATTGGCAACAAAAAAAGGCCTAATGAATTAACAAAAAGCAATACGGTTAAAGCATATTCATCTGCTTCTTTCGTAGTTTTAAATACGAAGCCAAAAAATTTAATGAGTGAAAATTTGATTGCATAAATTGCAATAACCGAAGCTAGGATACTAAAAAACAATAGTGAATCTTCTACCGAACTCGCCCATCCATAAAACTCAATTACCTGCCAAGCAAACAGTGTCATTGAAAAAAAAAATGATTGACAGAATAACCGATACCCTATTAACAATAGACACTTCTTCTCGCGCTAGCTGACTTGCAAATCGATTAATATAAAATGCTTTGATAACTTGATTTAAGCGTTTCCGATTTTTCACATACAACAGCACAAAAAGCAAATACACAATAAAAAGCACACCTGCTATCAAATAATCATAATTGGTATAGTGGATGATTGGCTTTTGATTTGCCTTTTCGAGTAAATGTATTTTAAAAATTGAGGGTGCAAACATTGTATCAGCTTTTGCTTGAAGCATAGAATCGTGTGGAGCAAATGCAGATATAATAGGTTGTGGCATCTTTACAAAAATACAGCATTTATACTTTCATAAAAAAAGAGCTTGAACGTTTTATGAACAAGCTCTTTTTTAATAACGTTAGACTATTTATCGTTTCCCGATATTAAAAACACGTGATATATTAAAGCCGAATTTCACTCCTCCTTTTGACCAACTATCGTTGGTATTAGGAATAAAATTGTTTTCGATAATACCGGTTGCATTTGTAAAATTTAAATGAAATACGTGTCCACCTGTCTCAATTTCAATTCCTACTGCCAAAGCATTGTAGTATGGGGTAGTGGTATTTCCTGTTCTGAACTTTGAAAATGTATAAAAGTAATCGGCAACTAAACAAATGCGTTGTGTTAATTTTAAGCGAGCTGCAGCTCCAACCGCAAATAAATCATTGCTCTCAACAGCACCATTATCCGGATTTATGTTTCCAATTACAAAATTTCGATGCTGATAGGTTGGAAGAATTTCCATAGAGAATCGAGAACCAAATTTACGTGCAATGATTAACTGACCAGTATAAGCCAAGCGGTGTAAATCATTCTTTTTAAAATCAGCTGGTAAAGATGCGCCTGTGTAAAACTGATCAGATACCTGTGGATTATAACTCGCATTGCCATAAAAAGCGACAGATAAAGGAATATGATTGTCTTGCGTTTGAGTTAAGAATCTGTATTTAACCATTGCGTCAAGCAATTCTTTTGACTTACTTCTTCCCCATCCCAAAGTTAAATTATCTGTAATTCCATAGCTAAAACCAATGCGTATATCGGAAATGTTATCCAAACCATAAAGAGTATGAGCCCCTCCTCCACTTGCCTCACCAATATTGCCAAAACGATGTGTAATGCAAAAATCTAAGGTTTTCTTTTTTACAGTTTCTGTTGTTTGAGCATTGATAACCTTTGCTCCTTTAAACGTTGCAAATACCTTTTCGTGTTTGGCTTTTGCAGAAGGATCTTCGGTTAAGCTCAATAAATCATCTTGCGCATTCGCTAGTTGAGTAATTGAAATAAAAGCTACAAATGCAGCTGAACGAGTGAAATTAAATTTCATAATTATAAATTAATTCTTTTTATATGGTTCTAAAACTGAATTGATTTTTACCTCAACGTCTTCTGCAATATTTTTTACATACAAACTAGGTACTTTGATATTGTAATCGGCAATATGAATATTAAATTTAGATGAAATTGTAATTTCTTGACCTTTAATTTTCACTACACCATCAAATGTTCGTTCTTTTTTTACTCCGTGAATTTCAAATGTACCAGTAATCGTTACTTTGTGCTCACCATCTTTTGTCCAATCAATTTTTTCATTGATTTTACCTTTAAAAATAGCACTTGGAAACTTATCTGATTCCAAATAATTTTCATTAAAGTGTTCTTGCATTAATGGTTTTTCAAACACAAAACCAGTAATTGCAATTTTCATTTGAACATCACCTGTAGCGGTATTAATGATTGGCTTTGTATTTTTGTTAATGGCCTCAATATTTTCAAGCGGTGAAGAAGAGAAAAATGAAATTTCGCATGACTTTGCGATGTAAATTTGTGCACTTGCAATATTAGCAGTAGCAATAACGAAAGCTAAAAGGACTATTTTTTTCATGTTTTTATTTTTTTTTATGAATTACAAGACAATTATTGTGCCTTTTAGTTATTTGGAGCACCTTGGACTATCCAGCATCTAATTACAGCACGAGCAGAATCGCTCATTGTGTTAGGTGCTTCAGGCATATCACGCTGTGTCACTACTCTATTCTTTAAGGTACCATTATAGACCTTCGCTTTTAGGACCGAATAAGAAGTAAAATCTCCTGATGCAAAGCCAGCACTGTGGCATCCTACACTTTGCAGTAACGATTGGGACAATATCATTCGCATAAGAGATAATAGAGTCACAGGTTTCTTCTTTTACAGGAACATCCACCTTTGTATTTGTACACGATGCAAAGCGCAATCGTAATTATTGAAAATAATCCTATTGATTTTTTCATATCCATTTTTTGAAAGAATGTCTATTTGCTTTTGTTTACAAGCAAACAGAGATTCTTTTGTTTTAAAAATTATTTAATGATTAATTTTTGAGTGCTTAATTTTTCACCTACCTTAATAGAAACAAAATAAGTTCCTTTAGCAATAGATGGCGCTAATTCGATACGAGCATCATGCTTACCTGCATTTTGTTCTTCGTTAATCAATGTCATTACTTCTTGGCCAGTTAATGAAATTAATTTAGCCTCAATTTTTGTGTTTTCAGATAATACATATGAAAGATTAATAAATTCAGAAGAAGGATTAGGGAAAACAGACAAATTAATTTGATTGTCATTTTCAGTAATTGATGTTGCTGTATTTTCTTGAACAATAGTAGATGTTAAAACAATTTGATCACCAGCATTTGTATTGCTACTGTTTGTTTTATTAAATGCACCATAAAAAGTAACTGCACCGCTTCCAGCAATTGGAGCAGTCCAATCAAATGTCCATGTTCTTGAACCAGTACCAGCTGTACCAGCTGTTTTATGTGTAATGTATTTTCCACTACCTACTAATTGTGTCTCTGTCGAGTTTGTAACAATCAATGTTCCTTTTTGTGTTCCTGCCGTATTTTGAGGAGAAACCTCAAAACCAAATTTTGTAGTTGGATTTGAAACGATTGAAGCTGTAATTGTATAGGTTTGTCCTGGTGTATAACCTGCTACTGGAATATTGGTTGTTATTAATCCTGCTTGAGAAGTAGGAGTTCCTGAATGACAACTCGTACAATTTGATGCATCTCCAGGAGAGCCTGTTTTACCAGCAGGTGCACCAGAACCATGTCCAATTGCTGGTGATGTGAATTCTGTGATAGAAATAGCTATAGAAAATGCAAAAATTGAAATCGTAAATTTTGTAGAAATATTCATAGTCTTTGGGGTTTGGGTTTCTCCAAAATAAAACATTATTTGACATCTACAACATTATAATCCATCTCTCTCGCAAGATTCCCCTGTTCATCCCAAAAGCTCCACTTTCCGCTTTCTTTGTCATTTTTAAAAAAACCCGCATAGCGCTTTTGTCCATTTTCATAAAAAGAACTAGTTGCCCCATCTCTTTATGCCAGCAATAAAAGTAGTTTCACTCCATGGTGCACCATTCTGATAAAAACTTTTCCATACACCATCCCGTTTGCCATCTTTCATCTGACCTTGAATTTCTATTACCCCATTTTTTAGCGTTTAATGTAATCGCCATTATTAGAAATTTTAACGCTATCAGTAGTTAGGATTTTAGTAGAATCATCGGTAGTAGCAACTTCTACTTTTTGAGCATTGCCACATGAAAAAATAAAAAAAACAGATAAAATGAATGTTATTCTTAACATATTATTAATACAATAATAAACCGATTCCTATTGAATAAGGGACCATTTTAGGTTCCCCTTTTCCTTTTTCAAAAAGTTCTGATAAGGCATAAAAGCCTTGTAATGTTAACTTATCGTAGCCTACTCGAAAGGTTACACCGTATCTCCAAGGATTGATGTTTTTAATCCAATATACTTTTCGTTTGCCATCATCATCAATAACTTTAGTATGTGCATTGTACATATAACCAATTCTTCCACCAACAGCTAATTTAAAACCATGCCCATTTGCGCCACCTCGAATTCTAAGTTCTACAGGGATTTCAAAATAATTACACGATAATTTATTTCTACGGTAAGGAGCTGTAATTGCTTGAAGAGAAGTGTATTTCCCGTCAAGTGAATAGGTAATTTGTCCATTGCTATGAACATTGTGTGTGCTTATTCCTAAACCAAAAGCCAAACTTAATGCCCCATAACCTACCGGATAATCCCACATTAAATAAGCATTTCCTCCGAGTGAATAGGGTTTTTGCTGAATGCCTTTTGGCATATTCAACCAACCATCATAGCTAAAATCAACAACAATTCGATCTTTACGTTCTTTTGATTTTTTTTTGCAATTTCTCCTCTACATCCACTTGAGCATACAAAATAGATGAAGCAAATTTATTAAAAAATAAAAAGTTTTTTTTAACTGTTTCATTTGCGTTTAAAGGTAAATAAAATTACGCATTTGCAATGGAAACAAATCTAAAATTGTTTCCCCATTTGTTAACCAATAGGTATTTATAGCCTACTGAATTCGCACTATCAATATGTTGTTTACTATCGTCAATAAACAATGTTTCGAATGGTTGAAGATTGTTTTCAGAAATCACGAATTCAAAAATTTCTTTGTCAGGTTTTCGCATCCCTATTTCATACGACAAATACATTTTTTCAAAATGATTCGCCAAATCGTTGATATGAAATTCGGTTTTTAGATAGCTATTAAACTCGTTGATATGAATTTCATTTGTATTACTTAAAAGAAAAGTGCGATGTGTATTTTTTAACTGTTCTAACACCGTCAATCGTTTTGCTGGAAGGTTTTGTAACAATGCATTCCATGCATTATCAATTTCAGTAACAGAGATTGAATCCTTTAAATGCTTTTTTAATTCTGTTCTAAAATCAGTTGATGTGATTAAGCCTTTTTCATACAAATCGAACAACTCATTTTGAGCCGCTTGGGAAAAATGTGTTTGAAAATTTTCGAGACCTAATTTTTTAAATGCGTCAACAGAAAGGTTGTAATCGATATTAAGAATGACACCACCAAGGTCGAATATGATATTTTTATAGCGGTTTAAATCAATTTCCATAAAAAATACAGATATAGGTTTGTTAATTTGCTGCAAATATATAGCTTTGCAGTCCAAAATTACTTATTTATAGGTAATTGGGCCTATAGCTCATTCGGTTAGAGCAACAGACTCATAATCTGTGGGTGCTTGGTTCGATTCCAAGTGGGCCCCAAAAAGAAAACAAAAACACCCCCCCCTCTCCCCCCCCACACCCCCCCCCCCCCCCAAAAAAAAAAAAAAAAAAAAATTTAAAACCCCAGCCGGGGTCCAAAGAAAAAAAAATCTTTGCAACGTTTTTAAGCAATCAAAATGAAAATAGAAATTTGGTCGGACGTAATGTGTCCATTTTGTTATATCGGCAAACGAAAATTCGAAGCGGCATTGGAGCAATTCGAAAACAAGGCAAATGTAGAAGTTGTATGGAAAAGCTTTCAATTGAATCCTAATATGAAAACTGATCCAGGTAAAAACATAACTGAATACCTTGCTGAAATAAAAGGCTGGTCGATACAACAGGCAAAAGAAATGAATGCCCATGTTACAAACATGGCTAAAGAAGTTGGCTTGCATTATGATTTCGACAAAGCGATTGTTGCAAACTCATTTGATGCACATCGCTTAATTCAACTTGCAAAAAAGCATTGTAAAGGTGATGAAGCAGAGGAGCAATTGTTTAAAGCCTATTTTACTGAAGGAAAGAATACGGATGATCACTCAACATTAATAGAAATAGGAATTTCTATTGGGTTAAATGAAATAGAAGTAAAACAAGTATTGGCAAGTGATCAATTTGCTGACGATGTTAGAAAAGATATTATAGAAGCTCAACAGATTGGTGTTAGAGGTGTCCCATTTTTTGTAGTAGATAGAAAATATGGCGTTTCAGGTGCCCAACCTACTGAAGTTTTTTTAGAAACACTTACAAAAGCTTGGGCAGAAAATAATTAGATTGATTGCTTAAATTTTTCTATTTCATTTTTCATACTCAAGGTGTACTTATAAGCATAATCAACCACTTCCTGCATTTTATCCATTTCAAAGATTCCAAATTTTGTCATTTCTGGTGGTTCAATAAATAAATCGCATTGCTTTGCTTTTAGAGGAATGGCACTGCTCAGTGCCAAGTGAAAGCTTCTGTCGGCAATATCTTTCATGTGCAAATTTTTCAATTGCTTACTTATTGAATTTACATGAATGCTAATTAATTTATCGCAATTCCTTGCAAGGGCTCAATTGGTAAATTGTTAAGTATACCGCCATCCAACAGCAACATACCATTGTACGAAAATGGGTTCAAATACTAGAGGAACACAAGAAGAGGCCATTAATGGTTTTGCTAATTCACCTGAATTGAAGTGTATCGATTCTCCTTTCACAATATCAGTTGCAGTTACGATTAATGGTAGTGATAATTGTTCGAATGAATTATGAGGAATGTATTTTAAATATAGTGTTTCAAAGGATTTCATCGCAAACAACCCTTGTTTGCGAAACAAGATGTTTGAAAAACTAAAAATCCCTGAGCTTTTTGCAATTGAAAGAATCTCTTTGGGAGAATAATCTGCTGCAAAAAAAGCGCCCATTAATGAACCTGCACTTGTCCCAGAAATTATATGGGGTTTAATATCATATTCCTGCAAAGCTTGAATAACACCTAAATGTGCAAGCCCTCGTACACCACCACCCGATAATGCATACCCAATTTTTTTCATTTAACTTCTTCTCAGAGGGATGTATGTTTTTTCATTTTCGATTACAATATGACCTTGCTCTGCCAAAGCTTTTGTGATTTCGAAAAAAAGTTCTTTTACCACTTCGCTTTCTTGCTTCCAAAAATGACTCATGCATGCTTTTATAGAATCTTCGATACGTTCTATTTTATGAAAGGCCATTCTTCCTAAATAAAAACAACGATTTCTGATTTTAGATGCAATCTTGCTTCGCTGTGTTCGTTAATAGGAACAGTTACATTCATCTTGCTCGTAGTGGTTTTAATTGGCTCTGAATTTTTTTGTTTTGTGTTTGAATCAATTCTTTTTACAGCCCAACCAGCACCGCCAGCAACTGCACCACAAGTGAATTTCATGTTGTGATTTTTTTCGATGTAGCGAACCAATGAACTGGGGCTAACTTTACGACTCCAATCTTTTTTTTCGATTAGAATAGCATCACCAATTTTTAAATTGACAATGGAATTAAATACATGAGAACTACGTCCTTTTCCTTTTAAAGGCAAATTTTCAAACTCTTCGGCATTCAATTTTTTCATTTTGCTCGCTTAAACGTTAAAAACTTTTCAAAACTAATCATTTTTAATATATAAAGCTCTATTTGAGATAATTAAATACTTTTTTACATTAAATAAAAGTTAATAAACATTCTAAATAAAACTGCTTAAACATTGCTTAAAAGCTGTTTAATTAAAATAAAGCCTTATAAAAGCGAATTGGAAGGTGAATGGAACTGGAAGAGGTCTGAAAAATCAGGAATAAATGGTTTGTAGCTTATTTCAAAAGCAATTCAAAAGCTTCAAGGGCACTCAACCATTTCTTCATTGGTAGTGTATTTTCCTAAGCTGAATCGAATAGAAGCATACGATTCTTCATCGGTTAAGCCCATTGCTTTTAACACATGTGAGGGCGCTGCAACAGCTGATGTACAAGCTGAACCAATTGCAACAGCGATTTTGGGAATTTTATTTATAATTGATTCGGAGCGTTTCCCACGAAAACAAATGTTAGTGGTATTAAACAATCGATCCTTGTGCTGCCATTGATATATACATCTTGGAAATCGCACAGCGACTGTTCTAATTGAGTTCTTAATTGAGATATTCGAGTTGCATCCAACCACATCTCCTCTTTGGCAATTTCACACGCTTTTCCCAATCCAACAATTCCAGTAACATTTAATGTCCCCGATCGCAAACCACGTTCATGGCCACCTCCATCTATTTGTGGGAACAATGTTACACGTGGATTTTTTCTACGGACATACAAAGCACCAATTCCTTTTGGTCCATAGAACTTATGTGCACTCATACACATTAAATCGATGTGTTCATCTTCTACATCAATATTTATTTTGCCAACAACTTGTGTTGCATCACAAAAGAAAACAGCATTGTGCTGATGCGTTATTGCAGCAATTTCTTTAATGGGTTGAATAACACCTGTTTCATTATTTGCATACATTACAGCAACAAGAATAGTTTCATTAGTTATTTCTTTTTTCAACTCCTCTAAATCCATTCGTCCATCCCGATCAACCGACAAATAAGTAACGCGAGCACCTTTCTTTTCAAGCGCTACACAAGTATCTAAAACAGCTTTGTGTTCGGTTTGAACAGTGATGATATGCTTCCCTTTAACTTGATAATTTTCCCAAACACCTTTTATTGCTAGGTTAATTGCCTCTGTTGCTCCCAGAAGTAAAAATTATTTCTTGATCCAAACAATTGATCAAATCTGCAACTTGCAAACGAGCAGTTTTAACAGCATCTTCTGCAATCCATCCAAACGAGTGTGTCCGACTAGCAGCATTCCCAAATTTTTCAGTAAAATAAGGCAACATGGCATCTAAAACACGCTTGTCTACAGGTGTTGTAGCATTATAATCAAGGTAAATCATATTTTTCACGTCTCTAAATTAAAAAATTAATGGCTTTAAAGGACTTTATTTTCAATGAAAAAGCTCGCTATTTAGAATTATTCTTAATTTTGCAGTAGAATTATGACAGCTCCTAAAATTAGTCCTGCTTTGTTGAACATTGAAGCCATTCGTGCCGATTTCCCTATTCTTTCTCGTAAAGTAAATGGGAAGCAACTTATTTACTTCGATAATGGGGCTACTGCACAAAAACCCCAAACAGTAATTGATGTTATTGATTTATATTACAAAAATCAAAATGCAAATATTCATCGTGGTGTACATACACTAAGCCAGGAAATTACAGTTGCTTACGAAAATGCTCGTACAACTATTCAAAAACATTTGAATGCAAGGCATGCGCATGAGATAATATTTACTTCGGGCACTACAGCATCCATTAATTTATTGGCGAGTTCTTTTGCAAAAAAACACATTCAAGCAGGTGATGAAATTATTATTTCTGCAATGGAGCACCACTCTAATATTCTTCCATGGCAGCAAGTGTGTGAGGAAAAGGGCGCTTTACTAAAGGTAATTCCAATCAACCAAGAAGGAGAATTACTAATTGATGAATTTGAAAAATTAATCAGCACTAAAACAAAAATCATTGCTGTTACACACATATCAAATACACTTGGAACAATCAATCCAATTAAAGAAATAATTGCAATTGCACATTCAAAAAACATTCCGGTGATGATTGATGGAGCACAAGCTGTTCCGCATACAGGAGTTGATGTGCAAGCATTGGATTGTGATTTTTATGTGTTTAGTGGACATAAATTATTTGGTCCAACAGGTGTTGGAATTTTATACGGAAAAGAAAAATATTTGAATGAATTACCACCCTATCAAGTTGGTGGCGGAACCATAAAAACCGTAACATTCGAAAAAACAGAATACGCAGACTTGCCATTAAAATTTGAAGCAGGAACGCCACACATTTCAGGTGGTATAGGCTTAGCAGCTGCTATTGATTACATCAAGAACATTGGATTAGAAAAAATTGCAGCATACGAACACGAATTATTATTGTATGCAACTGAAGCTTTAGAAAAAATTGCTGGTGTTAAAATTATTGGCACTGCTAAAAACAAAGCAAGTGTTATCTCTTTTAGTGTTGAAGGATTGCATCCATTTGATATAGGAACTATTTTGGATCAATTAGGAATAGCAGTTAGAACAGGGCATCACTGCACACAACCACTTATGCAATTTTATGGAGTGCCAGGAACCATTCGTGCTTCCTTTGCTTTCTACAATACCAAACAAGAAATTGATGAATTTATAAAAGGATTGGAACGTACGATTAATATGTTGAAATAATGACAATAGCAGAAATTGAAAATGAAATAGTTGAAGAGTTTGAGATGTTTGACGATTGGATGCAAAAGTACGAACACATCATTGATTTAGGGAAATCGCTTCCGATGATTGATGAAAAACACAAAACAGAAGATAAAATAATTAAAGGTTGCCAAAGTAGAGTTTGGTTGCATTCTGAACTTATTGATGGGAAAGTTGTTTTTACTGCCGACAGTGATGCAATAATTACCAAAGGAATGGTTGCATTGATGATACGTGTATTATCGAACCAAACACCAGATGATATTATGACTGCAAAACTTGAGTTTGTAGAAAAAATAGGATTAACACAACACTTATCACCCACTCGTAGCAATGGTTTGTTAAGTATGATAAAACAAATGAAATTAGATGCTTTGGCTTATAAGAATAAGCTAGTTTAAAGTTGGGAAGTTCAAAGTTCAAAATTTGCGTTACGCAGAAAAAGAATCGAGAACTAAGACTTTGGACTTTTGAACTTTAAAACTTTGAACTTTAAAATATGCCTGCAATAATTAATACATACAATACCGAATTAACACAACGTGTTATTGACACCATTAAAACGTGTTATGACCCTGAAATACCTGTAGATATTTGGGAGTTGGGATTAATCTACGAAATCAATATTGATGAAGGAGATAACCTAAACGTGAAGATGACATTAACATCACCAAGTTGTCCGGTAGCGGAAACCTTACCACCAGAAGTTGAACAAAAACTGCGTGAAATTGAAGGAATTAAATCGGCAAAAATTGAATTGACATTTGAGCCACCTTGGGAAAAAGAAATGATGAGTGAAGTAGCGCAGTTGGAATTAGGGTTTATGTAAGATTAGATAAAAGACGTTAGACAACAGATTACAGACAAAAAAATTTGCATAGTTACAATTAACGAATGACTGAAATTACAAATAAAGTAGCACAAAGTGGGATTGTCAGCATTGACCTGGAAGAGTTTTATCCTGCAGGAGAGCGTGTTCTATTTGACATTAAAGATTTGTTATTTCAAGGATTGATATTGAAAGAAAAAGATTTTCGTGAATTTATTAAAAGCGAAAACTGGGCAGCATACAAAGATAAATACGTAGCTATTGTTTGCTCTGCCGATGCAATTGTTCCAACTTGGGCTTACATGTTATTGGCAACGCAACTAGAACCATTTGCTAAAAAAGTGGTTTTTGGAAATTTAGAAGTATTGGAAACTATTTTATTTGATGAAGTACTTTCAAAATTAAACCCAAACGATTATGCTGATGCACGTATTGTAATTAAAGGATGTGGAAAGCTACCGGTTCCTATTGCAGCGTATGTTGAACTTACACGCATTTTACGTCCGGTTGCAAAAAGCATCATGTATGGTGAACCTTGCTCAACCGTTCCACTTTATAAAAGGGGGTTGTGTGGTGTTGTGTTTTGTGGTTGTTTTTTTGTTGGTGTTTGGTTGTGGGGGTTGTGGTTTTTTTTGTTGTGGTTGGTGGTGTTTTTTTGTGTTGTTTTATTCCTTCTTTTTCGGCTGTGTGGTGGTGGGGGGGTGTTTAAAAAAGCAAAGAATAAAAAAGCCTCTTGAAATTCAAGAGGCTTTTTTTACACCATTAAATTTTATGCTTCCTCCACTTCTTTATCCAAATGCTGTTGAACAACTTCAATTGCATTGGTAATAACATCACTCAATGCGGTAATGAATGTTCCTTCTTTTGCAATATTGATAGCATGTTTGATGGCATCTGTTTCTTTTGGAATAATTTCGTAAGTAACAGCTTTATCAACCGACTTTATCCCATCAATAATTAAATTGATGATTTCTTCTTCTGTTCTTCCACGTAAATGTTTTTCTTGTCGGATAATGATATGATCAAACATACGAGCTGCAATTACAGCACAATCCTTAATATCGCTATCACGTCTGTCGCCTACACCAGCAATAATACCAACCTTGTGAGGCGATTTAATGCTTTGTAAGAAATCTTCAACACCTAAATATCCTGAAGGATTGTGTGCAAAATCAATCATCACTTTAAATTTCTTAAAGTCGAAAATATTCATTCTTCCTGGTGTTTGTGCTGCACTTGGAATAAATGTAGCCAATGATAATTTAATGTCTTCCGTTTTGAAACCCCACAAATAACTTGCTAAGGTTGCAGCAAGCACATTGGCAATCATAAATTTGGCTTTACCATTTAATGTCAATGGAACATGTGTTGCTTTCTCCACACGCATTTTCCAATCTCCTTTTTTAATGGTGATGTAGCCATTTTCATAAATGGCAGCAATACCACCTTTTCTGCAATGATTAACAATTACATCGCAATGTTCATTCATGCTGAAATAAGCTACTTTGCAATCCAAGTCTTTTGCTATCTCCACACAATTTACATCTTCGGCATTTAATACTGCCCAGCCATCCTTCTTAACACTGTTCACCACTACCGCTTTTACACGCGACAAATCTTTTAAATCATGAATATCGCTTATGCCTAAATGATCTTCTTGAATGTTTGTAATGATTCCAATATCACATCTGCTAAATCCTAAACCAGAACGCAGAATTCCACCACGTGCCGTTTCCAATACAGCAAATTCAACAGTAGGATCTTTTAAGATAAACTCAGTGCTCAATGGACCTGTTGTATCGCCCTTTTCAAGCATATGATTCTGAACATAAATTCCATCCGATGTAGTAAAACCAACTTTATAACCATTGTTTTTTACAATGTGTGCAATCAATCGTGTAGTTGTAGTTTTTCCATTTGTACCGGTTACTGCAATAATTGGAATGCGTGAAGGTTTTCCTAATGGATACAACATATCAATAACTGGCGCTGCCACATTGCGAGGTAAACCTTCGGATGGGGCTAAGTGCATTCGAAACCCTGGTGCTGCATTTACTTCTAAAATAACGCCACCATTTTCTTTTAATGATTGTGTTAAATTTTTTGCCATGATATCAATACCACACACATCCAATCCAATAACACGAGAAATGCGTTCTGCTAAAAATATATTCTCCGGATGCACCATATCAGTAACATCTATGGACGTTCCGCCAGTACTTAAGTTGGCGGTTGATTTTAAATACACCACTTCATTTGCAGGAGGAACTGTTTCTAATGTATAATTTTTCTTTTCAAGCAAATCAAGTGTATCTCTATCAACCGTAATTTCCGTGAGAACATTCTCATGTCCATAGCCTCTGCGTGGATCTTTATTTGTTTGATCAATTAATTGTTGAACTGTTTGTTTGCCATCTCCAACAACGTTTGCAGGAACACGTTGTGCAGCAGCCACCATTTTATTATCGATAACCAATACACGGAAATCAAAACCCGTAATGTATTTTTCGACAATTACTTTACGTGAATATTTTTGTGCAAATGCCAATCCTGCAACCGCTTCTTCTCTTGTATTTACATTAATTGAAACACCTTTGCCATGATTTCCATCCAATGGTTTTAATACAATTGGATAACCGATTCGTCTGATGGTATTGTCTAAATCTTCTTCATCTACACAAATATCTCCCTTTGCAACAGGGATAGATGCTGCATCCAACATTTGTTTGGTTTGTTCTTTATTACAAGCAATATCAACGGCAATGCTACTTGTTTTACAAGTAATAGTCGCTTGAAAACGCATCTGATTAACACCATATCCTAACTGAACAAGTGAATTAGTTCCCAAACGTATCCAAGGAATATCGCGTGCTACGGCCTCATCCACAATACTTCCTGTACTTGGCCCGAGACGAACATCCTCGCGAATTTCGCGCATCTTTTTTAAGTCGGCTTGCAAATCATATGCTTCATTATTTACCAATGCTTGTGCAATGTTTACGGCTGATTCCGCAGCAAATATTCCTACTTTTTCTTCAACATAGCTAAAAACAACATTGTATACACCTGGTGTTTTTGTTTCACGAGTACGTCCAAATCCAGTTTCCATACCCGCCAAGGATTGCGTTTCAAGGGCAATGTGTTCAATTACATGTCCCATCCAAGTACCACGTTCAATGCGCTGAAAAAAGCCACCACGAACTTCTTCGGAACAACGGTGTTCAATCATTGTGGGGAACATCGCTTCTAATCGTTGTCTAAAACCTTCAATTTTATTGGTAGGAAGCGCTTCTAAATCTTCCAAATCCAATCGCATTTGGATTAATTTTTTTCTTCTAACACTCCAAATATTGGGGCCACGTAATGCCTGAATGCTTAATATTTTCATAAGTAAAAATTTATTTTTTAATAATTGTATCGTACAAGGGTATTATTCTTTTTAATCGAAAAACTTGAATATTTCATCAAAAAAATGGAATAACTCGTTGTACTGAGTAGAGTAATGCTTATCCACAAAGGCAAGCAAACCGAGGTAAGATAAAGTGAATTTTTTTTAAATCAAAGAAAAATAATTGAAAATGAGATTAATGCACAATTCACTTTTAATAACTAAGGAGAATTTAAATGCCTACTTATTGGTTTTTCAGATATTTTTATGCACTGAAATAGCTACTCGTTTTAGGTTGTAAAAGATAATCTTGCACAGCATTTCACAACAAAAAATTAATAAAAAAATAATGAATCCAAAAGGAAAATTAATAGTAATTGGCGGAGCTGTTGATAAAGGCAGTTTTACAGAGAAGAACTTTGACAAGCAAGTTGAGAAAAATTTGAATTTTTTTGAAACCGGAATTTTGAAGCGTTTGATTATGGAATCAAAGTTGAAAGAACATTCCCGTATTGAAATCATTACTACAGCGTCAAAAATTCCAAAAGAAGTAGGACCAGAGTATGCAAAAGCATTTGAATATTTAGGCGCAGGCAATGTGCATGTATTACACATCGAAAAGCGTGAAGAAGCGCTAGACCAAGAAAACATTGAACGTATCAGAAAAGCAGATGTGGTAATGTTTACAGGAGGAGATCAATTACGCTTAACTTCTATTTTAGGTGGTACGCCCATTCATAATTTAATTTTAGAAAAATACGCCAACGAAGAATTTATTTTTGCTGGCACCTCAGCAGGTGCTGCTGCTGCTTCAAACAGCATGATTTATCAAGGATCGAGCAGTGAAGCCTTATTAAAAGGAGAAGTGAAAATTACAAGTGGTTTAGGTTTGATTGATAATGTAATTATTGATACGCATTTTGTACACAGAGGTAGAATTGGCCGTCTATTCCAAGCTGTCGTAAATAATCCACGCACATTGGGAATTGGATTAGGAGAAGATACAGGCTTTTTAATTACCAATGGAAACTACATGGAAGCAATTGGTTCTGGTCTTGTAATTTTAGTTGATGGCCGACATATTAAAGACACCAACTTAACACAAGTTGAAATGGGAACACCAATTTCCATTAAAAACCTAGTAGTGCATGTGATGAGTAAATTCGATCATTACGATTTAGAGAAACACGAAATGACAATTCATGATGAGCAACATGCTTTAAAATAATAGCAAATGAAAATAATTATACACGGAGGATTTTTTAGTGAATCGTCACAAAGCTTAGAAACTAAAATTGCAAAGCAAAATGCGTTGAAACAGGTTGTAAGCAACTCGTATGAGTTTCTAAAAACGCATACAGCATTGGAGACGATTGTATACGCTGTAGAACAATTAGAAAACGATGAATTGTTTAATGCGGGAATTGGTTCTCAAATTCAAAGTGATGGAAAAATAAGAATGAGTGCATCGATGATGGATGGGAAGAGCACCAAATTTAGCGGTGTTGTGAATATTGAAAATGTAAAAAATCCAATTCGTGTAGCTGAAAAATTATTCGGAACAGTAGATAGAGTGTTGGGCGGAGAAGGTGCTACAACATTTGCGCATTCCAATAAATTCGAGGTGTTTAATCCTGAAATTCCACAACGTAGAAAAGAATACGAAGCTAAATTAGGGACAAAATCGATGGGCACAGTTGGTTGTGTTGCATTGGATGCACAAGGCAACATTGCAGCTGCCACCTCTACAGGTGGAAAAGGATTTGAAGTACCAGGAAGAATTTCGGACTCGGCAACAACAGCTGGAAATTATGCGACCATGCATTGTGGTGTAAGTTGTACCGGTATTGGAGAAGACATTGTAAGCACTGCTGTTGCAACCAAAATTGTTACACGTGTAAGCGATGGATTTACAATCGAAAAAGCATTTGAAAAAACATTTACTGAGTTAAAAGAAATAGATGGTTTTGCGGGAGCAATTGCCATTGATCATAAAGGAAACATCTATCATCAAGATTCGCATCCTAGTATGGTATTTGCTAGTTATGATGGCAAAACACTAGAAGTATTCGAGTAATTATTTTCAATTTTTTATAAAACAAAATCGCCCGACAAAAATTTGTCGGGCGATTTTTGTATAGCTTGTTCGAGTATTATTGAACAATTAATTTTTGAATCTTAACATCAGCACCTGTACTCAATTTAATGTAATACATGCCTTTTGATAAACCTTCTAAATTGATTAGTTTGTTGTAATTAGTAGCAATATTGCTTTCTCTTGAAGCAAATACTTCTTTCCCTTGAATATCAACTACACTAATTATTAATGTTTCAATGTTTGCATTTTTGATAGCAATTGTAACTAGTCCGTTTGTAGGATTAGGATAAATACTGATTTTATCAATTTCAGCCTCATACACAATTTCTGTAACAACAACATTGATACAATCAGAAGTATCTGAACACGCACCCTCTGAAATTATCACGGCATAATCACCACTTGCCGATGGAGTATAACTTTGATTTGTTTCACCAGAAATTGCAACATTACCATTATTACAATCAATCCACTGATAAGTTGCAGTAGCTGTATTTGCGGTTAGTGTAGCACCATTTGAAGTTACTGAAGCAATTATAGTTGTATCTATTGTCAGCGTTAAGGTTACTGTACTATCACATCCTTGTATGTTTTGTAATACTTGGGTATAAACACCACTTGAATCATACGTTTGTGTGTTCCAAACAAAACTATCACATGCAGACAGACTAATGGAGACATTATTCGTACATTCTCTTCCCCATATTTGGTGAATTGTTGAGGGTAAACTGAAATTATAATCATCTACTTCCCATCTTCCAAAAGTTGGAGATAAAAACCAGTGATAAGTACTCCCTGTCCATAAAGGGTACTCCGTCATGGCATAATTCCCTTGGTTAGCATTACTTAAATTAATTGCAGCAGGTAAATTTGCTGTGTGTCCAGACAATGCAGTAAAACTTGAAGTAATACCAGATGTTGATCCTGCCCCCGTTTTAAAGTAGGCAATTGTTCCTGCATGATTGGTTTTGAAGTTTATTTCACGACTGTGCTCAGATGTTTTTCCATAAAATCTTATTTCTGCAAAATTAAATGCTTTTAATAAGTTTGTATCGGCATGCCCCCAAAATTGTGTTCCGCTTTCATCTGTTCCCAACGATGAGCTCCCTAATAATGGTAGATCTGTAGTCCTTACATTCAAAGTGGGATTAGTCCCCGTTAAATGATTGTAATTTAAAATAAGGGTCCACCCTCCACCATCTGTCGTCATATCACAATAACATGACATTGTACTAATTGGTCCTGTTCCGTCTGGATCGATTATGTATAATCCACTAGCTGACGAAGGGGAGCTATCCAAAATTTCTTTGCAATTTTTAGGTTGTTGGGCAAAAAGTTCGGAACCATTGATTCCAAAAGCTATTAATGCCATAAAAAGTGTATTTGTTTCTTCATTTTCTTATTTTTTATACTACAAATGTAATCTATACTGCATTTCTGAAAAAAACTTTTTTTTCAGAATCTTACTAAAAAAAATGCCCAACCTAATTAGGTTGGGCATTTTAAAATTTATTACTGTTTCGCTATTGAACAATCAGTTTTTGAATCTTAACATCAGCACCTGTGCTCAATTTAATGTAGTACATGCCTTTTGATAAACCTTCTAAATTGATTTGTTTGTTGTAGTCGGCAGTAATATTGCTTTCTCTTGAACCAAATACTTCTTTCCCTTGAATATCTACTACGCTGATGATTAATTCATCAATGTTTGCATTTTTGATTGCAATAGTAAATACTCCACTTGTTGGATTTGGATACACAACAACTTCATATGCATTCAGCTCTTCAATACCAGTACAACTTTGAACAGTAATGTTTTGAGTAGAAGAATTTGAACAACTATTTGTATCAGTTACAGTATAAGTAATTGGATGAGATCCAACTCCAGCCGCAACTGAATTAAATGTATTACCTGTAACATTTGAACCAGAATAAACACCACCAACTGGATTTCCATTTGTCAATACATATGCCGTTAGGTCATTACAAATTGGTGTAGTAAATGGACTCAATCCTACTAAAGGCAACAAGTTAATTGTTACGTTAATTGTATCATTTGTTGTACAACCAGCAGCTGTAACAGCAACACTGTATTGACCAGATGTAGTAACTGTAGTTGTTTGCGTTGTTGCAGTATTGCTCCACAAGAAAGAAACGCCTGCGTTATCAGCATCTAAAACAATTGTCCCTGCACATTGTGTTGTATCAGCACCTAAATTCACAACAGGATATTGATTTAATGAAATGTTAATTGTATCATTTGCAATACATCCAGATACAGTGTCTGTTACTGTAACAGAATATTGGCCAGTAACAAATACAGTTAATGTTTGAGCGATTGTGTTATCACTCCATAAATAGTCATTATTTCCAGCACCTGCATCAAGTACAATTCCTCCACCACATTGTGTTGAATCGCTACCTAAATTAACTACAGGAAGATTAAGAATAACAATACTAACACTATCAGTTGAAGAACAAGCAAACGTGTTTGTTACAGTAACATAATATTGGGCAGTTGTAGTTGCCGTTAATGTTTGTGCTGTAGTTGAGTCGCTCCACAAATATGTTGCTCCTACATTTCCAGCATCCAATGCTATTCCACCACCACATTGTACTGAATCTAATCCTAAATCAACAGTTGGCAATGGATTGATGGTAACAACAACCGTGTCGTTTGAAAAACAACCTGTAATTGAATCTGTAACTAAAACCGAATATGTACCACTTGCACTTGCAATAAAAGTTTGTGCAATTGAATTATCATTCCACAAATAATCATTGTTACCAGCACCTGCATCAAGCGTAATTGCACCAGCACATTGTGTTGTGTCAGCACCTAAATTTTGAACAGGATTTGCATTTACTGTTACTAAAATGGTATCAGCATTTGAACACAAAGTAGCAGGATTTGTAACTATTGCAATGTAGTTACCTGTTTGTGATGCGTTAATTGTTTGAGTAGTAGAAGCACCAGTATTGTTCCACAAATAATTCATCCCTGTATTTCCTGCATCCAAAGTAATTGAATCGCCAGCACAAAAAGCAACATCAGCACCTAAATTTACAACTGGCAATGAGTTTAAAACAAGATTTATGCTATCTCTTGCAACACAACCAGCAGCAGTTGTAATATCAACAAAATACAATCCACCAAGTGTTACAGAAATAGATTGTGTTGTTTCTGTAGTATTCCAAACATAAGTACTACCTGCATTTTGTGCATTAATAGTATAAGTAGAACCGGTACACACTGCTGTATCATTTAATGTTAATACAGGTAATGCATTTACAATGACAGCAACGGAATCTCTCGATGTACTTGAACAAGATCCAGAGAT
Source organism: Bacteroidota bacterium (assembly GCA_016707685.1). Classification (GTDB taxonomy): domain Bacteria; phylum Bacteroidota; class Bacteroidia; order 2-12-FULL-35-15; family 2-12-FULL-35-15; genus 2-12-FULL-35-15. The sequence continues at coordinate 176,351 of JADJHE010000003.1, read as the reverse complement.
TGCTTCAACAAAGAATGTATATGTCCCAGCTGTAGATGTATTCGGTAATACTGCTGTGCCAACAGTTTCAAAAGGGCTAACAGTTCCTAATGATGTTCCTGCTGTTGCTGCATTAAACCAAGAAATAGTAGTAGGAGGCAACGTATAATTGATTATCAATCGAATTTCAGTAAATGTTGCATCATTACCTCCATCATCAAATGTTTCAGTTAATAAAAGACTTACAGCGCCACCAGCAATTAAAGGATCAGCAACTGTAAGAATTGGATCAGGAGTTATTAATCCTGCTGATGCCAGTGCTGAAATTTGAGTAGGAGCTAATGCAATTGCACCAGATAAAGCAACTCTAATTTCACTTCTAAAAGAACCACCATTTGCTGTTGCGCCCATTATTTCTAATTGTGTACCAGTAATAGTTGCTCCAAGTGGTAAAGCAGGAATAGTTGCTGTGTAAGTAGTTGTGCCTGTTCCTGAAGAAACTAAATTGGTTCCAAAAGTAACAGTTTGTGATCCCGAACCAGCAGCAGTTGCAGAAACTAGAGCAGAAGATGTTCCTGCACAAATTGAAACATCAGCTGAAGCAACGGGTGCTTGTGGAACAAAAGTATCAATTATAACAGCTACTCCATTTGTATTCGACCAACAAGAAGTAGTTGAGTCGTATGCAGAAACATAATATGTTCCTGTTGCATTTGCTGTATATGGTGTACTTGCATTTTGAACAATGCTTGTTCCATTAACAGTTGTTCCTTGCCAGAAATAAGCTATTCCTGGAGCTGGGCTAGCAATAGATATTGCAGTATTCAAACATGCTGGACTTGCAGCAGCAGTTGGAGCAGGAGGTAATGCTGCTAAAGGCATATTGGTAACTACAACCGAATCTGAATTTGCAGACCATACATTGTATGTTGCATTATATGTTCTAACATAATAAGTTCCATTTAAAAATACAGTGTACGGACCGCTAACTGGATTTGTTGTACTAGTTCCATTAGCAGCAGTTTGCCAATACCATGCATCACCAATTGCTGGAGAACCAGGAACTGTTAATGCTGTTCCTGCAGCACAAGTTGGAGGAGTTAAATCCTGAACTGGTGTTGGTGGATTTGCTGGTAATGGAACTATGTTTACTAAATAGTCTTCTGTTTCACCAAAACCATAAGTTCCACATGGAGTTATACTTGTTGGTGTTCCTGTTTCTACATTTACAACTCGCATACGTGTAGCTCCAGGAAGAGCTGTTAAAGGAATTGCAATTGTTCCAGACTCAGTATGTGCACCTGCTGTTCCTACAGCAGATGTATAAACGGTTTCACCTGGATCTGTAAATAAACCATTTTGATTAAAATCAATAAAAATGCGGGTAGAATTTGTAAAGGTTCCACCACAAGTTCCAATTTGCAACGATACTGGGTAAGACGCGCTGATTGCTAAATTAGGAGCCGTTACCAATGTTGTATAATCAGAATATTGATTTAACACAGAACCTGGACCACCTGTTGTTGCACAAGTAGATGTATTATTAATTGATCCTAATGTCACATTTAGAATTTCTTCATCATCAGTAGTTGTTGCAGTGCTTACACAATAACAATTTACATATGAATTCATAATAATTTGTAAAGCAGATGACGTATCAGCAGCTCCTCCATTTGTACATGTAACAATACATTGGTAATATGTTACGCTAGCTTGGTTTCCTGTATAAGTAAAATTGGTAGCGCCAGTTATGTCAGCATATGTAATTCCATCAGGGGATGATTGCCATTGATAAGTTATTCCTGATGCTATTGATGCACCTACTAAACTCAATGTAAAATCAGCACCAGAACAAACTGTACTATCAGTTGATGCAGTTGCTCCTGCTACTGGAGTTCCAGCACAAGGTGTAACACAATTTAATGTTGCATCCCAGCCTGGATTAGCTACTGAACCATCAGATGAAAACACAAATGTTAAACTTCCATCAAGCGCAGTTGACAAAATTGTTCCTGGAGAAGCTGTATATGTTCCAATTAATGGAGCTGCAGTACTATTTCCATCATAAATTGTTAAATCATCGCAGCAAGTTTCAACTGAAAAAGCATTGAATATTGCCTGAATAGAAGAACCTGGTGTTGAAGGATATACTGTAAGTGTATACGTTTCACTATTACTATAGTCACCAGTTGCTCCACCACTATCATAAAAACTCAAATTACAAACCGTAACCGAACCATTTGTCATGGTTAGTACATTATTAAAAGGAACTTGCAAAGGAGTTGGTATCTGAAAAACCAGAAGCAGTACATGTTACAATACATTGGTAATATGTAGATGCTGTTTCTGTACCAGTATAAGTGGATGCTGTTGCACCTAAAATATCTGTATAAGAAATACCATCAGGAGAAGATTGCCATTGATAAGTTAAACCAGATTCAATACCTGCACCTGCTAATGACAACGTGAACGATTGTCCAATATTTACACTTGCTGGAACAGAAGCAGTGGCACCAGCAGTAGGTGTTCCTAAACAAACAGCACAAGCTCCAGAATAAATTGCTTGAAAAGCAAACCCTGCACCTTGAACAGAACCATCAGAATTTAACTGAACAGTTATTGATTGACCAGGAGCGGATACAAATGTGGTAATTGTTCCAGCACCAGTTGCACCATAGGTAAACAATAAGGTTCCACCTGTTCCAACACCATCATAAATTCGAATATTATCGCAACATGTTTCAACACCAGAATAGGTTCCACTTAAAGTAATAATTCCTGTTCCTGAATTTTGTAATACCGTATAGCCAGATGCACTAACAGCATAATTACCTGCTGGTCCACCATCATCGTATAAACTTGTATTGGTTCCACAGGCTATTATTGATGACCCTGTAGCTGGGATATTTGTAGGAGTGCACGCTGTACCAACAAAAGAAACTGAATTAGAGTTATTTATTGCACCACCATTCGAACAAGTTGTTACAATACGATAGTATGTAGTTCCTGCTAAAGATGTTGTTGAATAATTAGCTGTTGTTGCACCAACAATTGGTGACCATGCTAAATTATCAGGAGATGATTCCCATTGATAAGTTATTCCAGAACTTGCAGTAACACCTGTAGCTGACAAATTGATTGAACTACCAACACATCCACTAGTAGTAGAAATTAAAGCTGTACCGGGATCAGGTGTTCCTGCGCAAGGAACAGCAGCAATAAAATTAACAGAACCAATAAATCCACGAGGTGTATTTGCTGGAACAGCTGGAGGTAATGCACCTCCATAACCAATATTTGTACCTGTAATCAAATTACAACCACCACCAGGAATTGTATATGTCCCAGCCGCTAATGTTGAGTAACGAAGATTGTTACATGCATAGGTAATACCATAGGTAGCTCCTGCTGGCACGATCAATGCCAAACCCGACATCATCAATTGAGGAGTAGAAGTTGTAGTGTTTGCAACCCCAGTAAATGCTTGTGTTCCAACTTGTGTCCAACCGTTTGCGGCAGAAATTGCACCTGGTGCTCCTGCAATGGCTGTTGGCTTGTACCACAACTCCCCTGTATTGGCGCCACTGTTACCAGTGATAGATGATATTTCGGTAATCTGAACATCATACGCATTTGTATTTTGAAAATTAAATGTGATCTCTGAATTTCCATTGTTATTTGTAAATGTTGTTGTTAAAGGCTGAGCTATAAGCACAGTCGACAACAAAACACTAAAACAAGCGAATAGCAATTCTAGCTTACGTTTTGTGGGGTTATTTTTTTTCATTGTATGGGAATTTAGTTACTTTATAAAGACAAAAAAGCTCCAAACAAATGTTTGGAGCTTTTTAGGTTTTTATTATTATTGAATAATCAATTTTTGGATTTGAACTTCAGAACCTATGTTCAATTTCACATAGTAAATTCCTTTTGCTAAATTGGTTAAATTAATTTGTTTGTTGTATTGAGCAGATACATTTTTATCTGATTCGCTATAAACAACTTTTCCTTGTATATCCATGATTGAAATAACAACTTGATTGCTTGCTGCATTGTTAATATTCAATGTAAACACTCCATTAGATGGATTTGGATAAATTGAAACAACTTGAGCAGCATTAGATGCTATACCAGTTACAATTACATTCACACAAGCTGAAGTATCAGAACAAGTTCCACCTTCAGTAATAATTACTGAGTAATTACCACTTGCAGTAGCTGTAAACGATTGTGATGTTTCACCAGCTATGATTGCATTTGCATTATCGCAATCTAACCATTGATACGTTGCAGTAGAAGATGTAGCAGTAATTACATTACCTACAACTGAAGTTGTAAGATCCAGTGCACCTAAAACAGTTAAGTTAGTAACATAAGTACTATCGCAACCGTTTGCTGCTCCACCTACATATAAGTCATTATAAGTACCTGTTGTACTATATGTATTTGTTCCTACTGTTACTGAACCACCTGCACATACTGTTACTGTTTGTGAACCTGTTATTGCTGGAGATACTGTTAAATTTGTAACGTAAGTACTATCGCAACCGTTTGCTGCACCACCTACATATAAATCATTGTAAGTTCCTGTAGTTGTGTATGTATTTGTTCCTACTGTTACTGAGCCACCTGCACATACAGTTACTGTTTGTGAACCTGTAATTGCTGGAGATACTGTTAAGTTAGTTACATATGTACTATCACAACCATTTGCTGCTCCACCTACATATAAATCATTGTAAGTTCCTGTAGTTGTGTATGTATTTGTTCCTACTGTTACTGAACCACCTGCACATACAGTTACTGTTTGTGAACCTGTAATTGCTGGTGATACTGTTAAATTTGTTGTTACTGTACTATCGCAACCATTTGCTGCTCACTACATCTGTAAATACACCTGTTGTATTATGAGTTGTTGTTCCTACCGTTACCGAACCACCTGCACATACTGTTACTGTTTGTGAACCTGTAATTGCAGGAGATACAGTTAAGTTAGTTGTTACTGTACTATCGCAACCATTTGCTGCTAATAATTACATCTAAACACACCTGTTGTGTTATGAGTTGTTGTTCTACTGTTACTGAACCACCTGCACATACTGTTACTGTTTGTGAACCTGTAATTGCTGGAGACACTGTTAAGTTAGTTGTTACTGTACTATCGCAACCATTTGCTGCTAATAATACATCTGTAAATACACCTGTTGTATTATGAGTTGTTGTTCCTACTGTTACTGAACCACCTGCACATACTGTTAACGTTTGTGAACCTGTTATTGCTGGAGATACAGTTAAGTTAGTTGTTACTGTACTATCGCAACCATTAGAACCAGTAATTACATCAGTAAATACACCAGTTGTTGTATGCGTTGTTGTTCCTACTGTTACTGAACCTCCTGCACATACCGTTAACGTTTGTGAACCTGTTGTTGTAGGTTTTACCGTAACTGTTACCAAAGTTCTTGCAGCACTTGTACAACCTAAATTATTTCCTTGAGCATAAAAATTATAAGTTCCAGGAGTAGTAGTGTTTGCTAAAACACTTGTTCCAACTGACTCTAAAGTATTTCCAAGTCCAAGTTGCGTTCCGCTTGATGCAGCATCCCACCATGAAATAGAAGCTTGAGTTGGATATGTATAGTTAATTGTCATTGTTGCTACAGAAGCACCTGTTGGGAATGTACATTCAGAACCAGCATTATCTGCATATAAATCGTAATAATTTAAGTTCACTGTTCCACCTGCAATATTTACAGAACCAATAGCAAGTGTGCTATTGTAGTTAAAATTTGCAGCTGCAGCAGGCGCACCAATTCCAGCAGCATAACCTGTAGAAACAGCACCAGTAAATCCGAATCCAACATCATTTCCAAAAGATCCACCTGTTGGTGTTAAATTAGGGAACGAGAATGTTACACCCGTAACAACTGCACCTACTGGTAAAGCTGTTAATGTTGCAGAACTAATAATATTAGGAGTTGTAGCAATTGCTGGGAATGTACTACCACCACTTACTTCTGTTGGTTGAGCAGATAAACCAAATGTTAATGTTTGAGTTCCGGTTGCCAAAGGATTTAGCGTTGCATTTGCCGTCAGAATTGCACTTACAGAACCTTGACAAGTAGAAATATTTGATGCTGTTGGATTATTAATAGTCCATGTTGGTTGACCAACCACTACTGATATAGGAGCACTTAAACCTAAAGAAGCATCTCTAATAACTACTGAATATGTTCCTGCAACTAAGTTTGTTGGAATTGCACCAAATGAACCACCATTCACTGAATAATCGAAAGGAGTTGTTCCACAATTAACAGCGCCCAATGCAAAAGAACCATCACTACCACCATTACATGTAACATCTATGGGCGTTAAAACTGCACCTACAGGAATAACTGTTGCATCAGCTTGTGAACGAGGACTAGCTGCACAACCAGGGATTGATTCTTCAACCCAATATGATGTAGTTGCTGTCAAAACTGGAGTTGTGTATGATGCACCGGTTCCTAAATTAGCTCCACCACTTGCAGCATCAAACCATGTAAGTGTTGATCCTGTTAATGAAGGAATTGCAGAAACTGTTGCTGTATTTCCTGAACAAATAGAAGCACCTGTAACAATAGGAGCAGTAATTGTTGGACAAATAATGTTTACAATATAATCTTCTGTTTCACCATATCCTATTCCTGCACATGCGCCTGCTGCTGTATAAGCACCATCACTACCACCTCTTACACGGATACGAGTATTACCCAAAACAGCATTTGCCGGTACGGCAAAAGTATATGTAACCGTTGCACTTGCTAATGCTGCTGCACTAGCCAAACCAATATTTTCTGACGCCTCAAAAGACCCATTTTGATTCCAATCTACCCATGCAGCACTCCATTGTGTACCATCAGTACCCATTGTAATTGCAACAGTATTATTTGTAGTTCCTCGTAATAAGTCCAAAGGTGTATTATTGTAAGAAGTAAACCACGGAGCTGCTCCCCCTGAAGCTTGTGTTAAAGATACAGGAATAGAATTAGTTAAAACTACATTTGTAACGATATCACCGCCACCACCTGTAGTAGTTAATCCAGAAGAGCAATAACAATTTAAGAATGAGCTCATCGGAACTAATAACGCTGCAGATGTATCAGCAGCACCGCCATTCGAACAAGTTACAATACATTGGTAATACGTTACAGCAGTTTGATTTACTGTAGCTGTAGCTGTTGTTGCTGCAATATTTGTATATGTAAGGCCATCAGGAGATGATTGCCATTGGTAAGTTAACCCTGTTACACCAGATGTTGCACCCGTTAAACTTAATCCGAAGTTTACGCTTGGACATGCTCCTACCGGACCTGCAGTTGTTCCTGCAGCAGGAGTGCCTGCACATGGTACTGGTGGCACCCAAGAATATGTTTGTCCGTTAACAGGAAATACAGTTGCCGTAAGTGAATTGTTGTCAGTATTAACTGTTCCGGCTGTAGTTGCACTCCAATCGGTTGTTGTTTTTCTATTGTTAAAATCTGCATTAGATGCACCTCTTAAACCAACTTGAAATGAAGGGTATGTAGCAAATGTTGATGCAGTTGGAATATTATATATAACATCAATAGCATTTGTAGTTTCTGTCAAAACAATTTGAAAACTAATATTATCTGCAACAGATCCCCCTGCTGTAGAATAACGAGCAAAGTTGCTCCACTGAACCACTAATTTTCTATTTGGAGCTAAGCCTATTGTCTCAAAACGAATTCCTGTAGTAGGCTTGTAAACTCTAAAATTAAAACCAGTACCATTACTAGTCGCATTGTTACTAATTGTAAATACATTCCCTGCGATAGCTGTAATAGTCGATCCAGCTGGTATTCCCGTACCTGTTACAGCATCTCCAACTTGATAAGCACTATAATCACCTGCTGTAACTGTAATTTGATTCGTACCAGTTGTTCTGTTTGCAGTAGAGTGCAATCTTCCCAATAAATCTGTTCCTGCAGCACTAATTACATTATTTGTAGTTCCTCCAGACAATGGTGTAGTTGAACTTGCTGGAGCTGTAGCCCCCAAAGAAATCCATCCGTTTCCATTCATTCCAAATGCAGTATAATCAACACCATCATATCTGAATGTAAAACCAATTGGTTGATTCGTATATACATTATCATCTATTACAGTTGCAGAAGTTGATGCATTGTTTGTTCCTCCTGCAATGGGTGTATAAACACCTGCTGAACTAGAAAACGAATATGCACTTACTTGCGCCTTTAAGCTTGTAAAAGCGATTAAAAAACAAACCAAAGCAAATGCGATGGATGTTTTCAATTTGTAATTTTTTATCATTTTATTATTGTTTAGTTATTATTCAATTAAAAAAGTATTCAATGATTTCAATAAATAAGACAACAAAAGTAGCCCTTCGATATCTTTTAACCAAAAAAAGTAATTAACAATTCGATAAACCAGCGGTAACATTCGACTATGGCCGTTTCTAAAAACAACAAAGCCCATAAATTGTTTATGGGCTTTGTTAAATATTTGATTTTTAATCGTTTAATGTAATTGCGACAACCGGATAGTCGCGGATTGTGTTTCTGTTTTTATTTGAAGTATGTACACCCCATTTTCGAGATTCAATGCTTTCATATTGTAATTAAACTCGTAGAATCCTTGTGTTTGAACACCTCTTTCAACCGAATTTACTTTCTGGCCAAGTGTATTATACAATTCAAGAGTTACATTTGATTTTTCATTTAAGAAATAACTAACGATTGTATTTTCTGAAATTGGATTTGGGTAAGCACTAAAACCCATTGCTGCTGATGCAGACTCTTCAATTCCAACTGTTGTAATTGTAATAATTTGGGTTGTGGTATCGCTTCCACATGGCCCATAAACAATCATTGTTACATTGTACACACCAGCTGCTGTGTATAAATGTGAAGGATTTTGGTTTGTTGAATTTCCACCATCACCAAAATACCATTGATACGTATAATTTACACTTGCTGAATTTGTAAATTGCACATTGCTACCAGAAACAGAATAAGTAAATGATCCAACTGGTCCAGGTATTTGTTGTGTTAATGTAATTGGAGTAGCACACCAATTGTTTGTTTCATCAGTTTCATAAAAATTATTATCTGGGTCGGTTACAGATACTATATAATAATCACCATTACACACTCCAGTAAGGTCAATCGACATTCCTGCCATTCCTTGACTGTAGATATCTAAATTTCCTACATAAATTCCTTGATCTGATCCACAACCACTCACCATACCAAATGGAGAGTTAGGAATATTCGCTTGTGTAAGAATTGGTCCGTAGTTCCCATCTCTGCAATAACCATAATCACTGGTACAATCTCCAAGATTAATTAAACAAAAAGAAACTTTAGAACCTGTAGAAACAATTGGCCATGTAGTAGCATCCGGATTTGAAGTAGGAGTACGCAATGTAAACTCTGCCCAATTATCAACATGTATATGTCCATGAGTAGGATGATAACTCATCATACCTGTTGTTAAGGTATCGAATGCGATGTAATTACTCCATTGTTTTTATGGTAAATGGTTTGAAGTAATTTTTGTTTAGGATAACTTCCATCTGGACAAAGTGGTGTAGAGCATGCTACTGAAACAGTATCACACCAGCACGAATTGGAACCATGAATTTCCATTGGTCCCCAACCAATGTTCGGAGTAGCATTACTCAAGGTTAACAAACCTGGTGTTTCTGTATGTTGTGCTTGAATAATTTGAGCAGATGCTGTCATATCTGGCAATAAATCACAATTGGTACTTACACCATCTGGACACTCACAAGCCAAACCGTTTGAAACACTACAAGGACCAGTTGGATTCACAACCCCACTTCCTTGGGGAGGATGAGCTGCAAACGTAATGGAAAAAGAAAGGAAGATACCAGAATCACCTGGCACCTCATCTGCTACACACAGCTGCCAAACTCCATTTGGATTTTGATTATTATTTACACCATTAATATCATTGTTAGGCACATACGTGCCTGTAAATGGAGCAACTCCAGAACTAATTCCACCATTTACGCCATTCATTGCAAAACAGGTGTTTGTATAATTATCCAAACTACCGCCATTGTTATTTGATAAAACAACAACAGTTCCATCGGGTGCTTTTAATTTAATATCAATATCCCCATCCCATGTATGCGTCAAATTCACACATACCTGTGAAACACCAAAAGCGGTATCAATTAGCGTTGGTAAGCCACTAATAGTGATTGGAAAACAAGCTTCGGTATTGTCGACAATTGAACCACCTGAAGTACTTGTAAATGTTTGAGCCGTTGCAAATAATGGAATTGCAAATAACAGAGAGAGTAAAGATTTTTTCATTCGTTTTTGTTTAGGTATAACGAATATAATAAAAAAATAATACTTAAACAAAAAATCCCAAGATTACTCTTGGGATTTTAAACTGTTTTTGCCTTCTCTTAATATGCTCGTACGTTTTTACCTTCCATGTAATTGATGAACGATTTATTAACGACTTTATTTCCACCTGCTGTTGGATAATTACCTGTAAAATACCAATCTCCTTGGTTATCTGGACAAGCATTGTGCAATCCTTCGATTGTTTGATAGATTATTTCCACTTCCGCATTTACACCTTCTGGACGAAGTAATTCTGAGATTTTCGCAGAAATTTGTTCAGCAGTAAATGGCTCATAAATTTCTTTCACCACATTTACCATTTCTTCCTTGGGTAATCCTACTTGTGCTTTTGCTTTTTCATAAAGCTCATCCAATAGATTCTCCTTGAAATTATCTTTCAGCAATTGAACCGCAGCCTGAAAAGCAATAAAATCGCCTAGTTTAGCCATGTCAATTCCGTAACAATCGGGGTAACGAATTTGTGGAGCTGATGATACAATTACAATTTTTTTAGGTCCTAATCGATCAAGTATTTTTAAAATACTTTGTTTTAATGTTGTACCACGCACAATTGAATCGTCCAATACCACCAAATTATCTTCTCCTGCTTTTACAACACCATACGTAGTATCATAAACGTGAGCAACCATGTCATCGCGCTGTGCATCCTGCGTAATAAAGGTTCTAAGTTTTGCATCTTTAATTGCAATTTTTTCAATTCGTGGATGTACCGATAAAATCTCACTCAATTCGGGATCACTTACTTTACTTCCCATTTGTAAAATTTTATGGCGTTTTACTGTATTGTTATAATGATGTAATCCTTCAATCAATCCTCCAAATGCAACTTCTGCTGTATTCGGAATATAGGAAAAAACAGTGTTTTTTAAATCATAATCTACCGAACGTAAAACTGCTGGTGTTAACTGGCTTCCTAGTTTTTGACGTTCACGATAAATATCAGCATCACTTCCTCTCGAAAAATAAATGCGTTCGAATGAACAAGGAGTCTTTTTTAATGGAGTTAGAATTTCATGTTCTCCAAATGTTCCGTCTTTTTTAATGACTAAAGCATGACCAGGAGTTAATTCTTTTACTTTTTCTAATGGAACATTAAATGCTGTTTGAATAACAGGACGCTCAGATGTAACAACCACCACTTCCTCATCTGAATAATAATAGGTTGGACGAATTCCACTAGGATCGCGTAATACAAATGCATCGCCATGACCAAACAAGCCTGCCATTGCATAACCACCATCCCACTTTTTGCTTGCTGCTTTTAATATACGAGGAACATCAATGTGCTTAGCAATAAGATGTGAAATCTCTTCGTTACCATGTCCTTCTTTTTTAAATTGTTGGAATAAACGCTCATTTTCTTCATCCAAAAAATGACCAATTTTTTCCATTACTGTAACTGTATCTGCCTTTTCTTTTGGATGCTGACCCAATTCTACTAATTGATCAAAAAGTTCATCAACATTGGTTAAGTTAAAGTTTCCGGCAACAACTAAATTTCTTGTCATCCAGTTGTTTTGACGCAAAAAGGGATGGCAATTCTCAATAGAATTTCCACCATAGGTGCCGTAACGCAAATGACCTAAAAACAATTCGCCCGTATAGGCTACATTCTTTTTTAGCCAAGCGGCATCTTTTAATTTATCTGAATTCTTTTTGTGTAAATCCTCGAATTTTGAGTTGATTTTCCCGAATATTTCCTTGATTGCACCACTTCCAACTGCTCTATTTCTGCTAATATATCGTGTTCCAGGAGCAACATCGAATTTTATATTTGCTACACCTGCTCCGTCTTGCCCACGATTGTGTTGCTTTTCCATAAGCAAATACATTTTATTAACTCCATACAGAGCTGTACCGTATTTTTTGATGTAATAGTCAAGTGGTTTTAGCAATCGGACCATTGCTATACCACATTCGTGCTTTATTGCATCGCTCATAGAAAAAGGGGCTTAAAATTTTGAGCAACGAATTTACGATTAATATTAATAGCCTGTAAAGATAATTTAGACGGAAAAGGCTTTAACGAAGACCAAATAAAAATCCCGAAGAACTTGATAAAAACTTCGGGACCTTTTGGATAAAACTAAACATGAAACACTGTTGTGCTACTCCTTCACAACACCAAGTTTTTACAATTTACTTTGGATATTGAAATCCTACTTGTAGTAGTAAACTGCATGGCAAATATGAGCTCAAAAATCACGAAAACAAATTCAAAATTTTCGAAAAATAAGATTTCGGAGATTCGGTATATGATTTTCAAGCACAAATGAACCATCGAATAAGCCACGTCAATAGGCTTTTTTAGAAAAAATAGGCAAGAATTTTCAAAAAAATGATTAAGGTTTCGAGACACCCAAAACACCCAAAAAGTATTTGAATTACAGATAATTAGCTAAAATTTTGTTTTTATTTGAAGTATGCTATATTTGTGACTCTCTAAACTAAAAATAAGTTCAATGTCAAGTCCAAACAATGGTTTGTTTTTGCTCATTAAATCACTATCTGCACCCGAAAAGGGTATATAAAAAAAGCAGGCGGGGATTCATGCGGTAGGTGGACAAAATAAATACATCAAAATTTTTGATGCACTTGACAAACAATCCGAGTACAGTGAGAAGGATATTCTAAAAAAATTCAAGAATGATCCTATTCTAACCAATTTTGCTGTTACTAAAAATTACCTTTTTAAATTTATCCTGAAAAGCTTAGAGCTTTATCATTCAAATGTAAAAAGTGATTTACGAAGCAATCTAAATCAGATAGAAATTCTTCACAATAAAAACCTTCCTTCTATTGCCAAAAAGCAACTCATTAAAGCAAAAGCTATCGCTCAAAAATATGAACTCTATGAATTTATGGAGGAAATTATCGATTGGGAAATTGTGCTTTTAGTGGAAGAAGCTACTCCCACAAACTACCTAGAACTCGTAAATAAATATTTTGACGAACTTTATGATAGTATTGATAAAAAGAAAAAAATTATCGGGTACAAATACCTGTACCAAAAGTTAAGAGCAAAAGCACTTTTTACAGGACTTACTCGTAACGATGAAGATGTACTTGAGTTTCAAAAAATAGCCAATGAATCTTTAGAGCAAAAGGACGCTTTCTTTAATACCTTCAGTGCTCAATTTTATAAGAATTTAATGCAAGCTAATTTTTTATTTACGCAAAGCGAAGGCTTAAGTGCCGAAAAATTATTGCAAGAAAATGTAGAATTGTTTGAAGAGAATATGCACATGGTAGATGTTAAACCATTTGCATACATCGGCACTTTACGAAATAAAGCTGTAAACGAATTAGGCCTAATGCGCTATAACGAATTGTTTGCTACAATTGCAAAAATGGATGCTTTTGTTAAAGATTTTGGACATACCAACAAATACTATGAAATACTTACAGAGAACTTGAAACTGTTTGTATACATTCCTATGGGAGAATTTGAGAAAGCGCTAACCATTGCAAAAAAACTAGAAACGCTTTACGAAAACATTGCGCCCACAAAAGTAATTCAACGCGAAAAACTCTTACAAAATTATGCACTTGCTTATATCTACATAGGATTAGGAGAATTTAAATTGGCAAACCAACACATTAATCGCCTATTAAACGAACAAGAAAGCAACTTTAGAAGTGATTTGTATTGCTTTGCACATATCTTAAGTTTGATTATACATTTTGAGTTAGGCAATAGCGAACTACTAGACTACCGTGTTAAAACAACGTATCGTTTACTATTAAGAAGAAACAAACTTCATGCATTTGAAAAACACATTTTAACATTTTTAAAAGAGTTTGATAAGCCACGGAAAAATCCACAAGAGCTAATTGATGGATTTATTGCACTCAAAACAAACATTGAAAAGGCAACGGAAAGTAAAATTGAAAAAAATGCATTAAGTCTGTTTGACTTAATATCCTGGCTAGAAAGCAAAATTGAAAACAGAAGCTTTATAGATATTAAACAAGAAAAATTCTTAAAGCAACATACGTTTGAAGTTTCAAACGCACATATGCATTAATCTACAATTCGTTTCATTTGCAACTCCTTAGGTGGAGCCAAAATCAATGGAACCATCTCAGTTGTAACCGAACTTGTATCCAAACCAAACGCTTTAGCTTCCGACAAACTTAAATGTTTTAAGAAAGCATGAATATCCAAAATCAATTTTTCTATAATTGGCAATTCATTTTCATACGATAAAAATTTCTCAATAACAATGAATCTAAAATCGCCAATGATATTGTTTTTGTTCAACGATTTATAGCGACTTGTAATATCTACCTCTTTATTTTTCACTAAATCTTCCACCACTTTACGGAACATTAAATTGATACGTGGTGCCACACGGAAACCAAGTTTAAAATCGATACGAATAACATCATCGTGAATAAATTCACACACTTTGTATTCCATACGATAAGGCTCATCTACAACATCTACGTGTACAAACCAATATATATCTGCACGCTTGGGTTGTTTTTGCATAATCGAATAAATAATCTTTGATTCAATCTCCTCACGGTTATTTGCACTTGTTAAATACACCAAATGGGTTGCATATTTTGGCACACTTAAATCACGACTCAAATCTTCTAACACAGGTAAATAATCTGTAAGTTTTACAAACTCCACATATCGGTTACGGATTTTACGCGCATAATACCATATTAGCATTACGGAAGTTAATACAGCTGCAATCATTAAACTAATCCAACCTCCCTTTGTAAATTTTTCCATCTGAGCAATCAAGAATGCTATTTCGATAAACAAGTATAACACCACAAATGACCAAATGAATGGAGCCCAAATACGTTTTATTTTCATAAAATATGTTAATAAACGAGACGACATTAACATCCCTAAGATAATTGTTAAGCCATACGCTGCTTCCATTTTAGATGACTCTTCGAAATACAAAACAACAATGATACAACCAACACATAACAACCAGTTAATTGATGGAATATACAATTGTCCCTTTAACTCACTTGGATATTTAATTTTTGCTTTCGGCCAAAAATTCAAACGAATCGCTTCATTTATTAAGGTGAAAGAACCACTAATCAATGCTTGACTAGCAACAATTGTAGCAACGGTTGCTAATCCAATGCCCACTGGCAAGAACCATTCTGGCATGATTGTATAAAAAGGACTTGCGCCATCTAATTTTTGTCCTTCATGCGCTATTAACCAAGCACCTTGACCAAAATAGTTTAAAATCAAGGTTAATTTTACAAAAATCCAACTAATACGAATGTTCTCTCTTCCACAATGTCCTAAGTCTGAATACAATGCTTCAGCACCTGTTGTACAAAGGAATACTGCACCTAACAACCAAAATCCACCTGGGTGCTTTACTAACAAGTCATAACCATACATTGGATTTAATGCTTTTAGAACTGACCAATTTTCTGACAATTGAGAAAAGCCTAAAATTCCCAACATCAAAAACCAAAGCATCATTACTGGTCCAAAAAATTTACCAATTGATTTTGTTCCAAACTGTTGGATTGCAAAAAGCAAGACAATGATTACTATAACAATTGGAACTGTATGTAAATGTTTCAACGAATCAACCATTCTTAATCCTTCAATTGCAGATGAAACCGAAATAGGAGGAGTAATAATTCCTTCAGCTAAAATTGCACTCCCACCAATAATTGCAGGAAATAATAACCATTTTACTTTGGTCTTTTTAACTAAAGTATAAAGTGAAAAAATCCCCCCCTCACCTTTGTTATCAGCACGAAGGGTAAGCATAACGTATTTAAATGTGGTTTGTAATGTAAGTGTCCAAAAGATACATGAAATCCCTCCCATCACAACTGATGAATCGATAGGAGCATCACCAACTATTGCTTTCAACACATAAAGTGGAGAAGTTCCAATATCACCAAAGATGATTCCAAGCGTTACTAATAAACCAGCTGCCGAGAGCTTATGTGCATTGTGATGTCCGTTGGTACTCATGTTAGGTGGAATAAAAAAGCGAGCAAAACTACAAAATAAAAAAGCACACAAGCCTTAAAATTTCGACAAATAATTGTGCTTGGCATACAGAAGTGAATAAAGTGTATTTGAATAGTTTATAAATTTCAAAACATCATGATTGTACTAAAAAAACAAAAAGCCACTATTCGTGGCTTTTAATTAATGTATGTAAAATGAATTGCATAAAAACAAAAAAAGCAAAACTTTCGTTTTGCTTTTAGCTCCCTCTCCTGGGCTCGAACCAGGGACCCCATGATTAACAGTCATGTGCTCTAACCAGCTGAGCTAAGAAGGAATTTATTCTGGTTATCCCATTTTTTTGGCATTTGCCGTAAAAAAGGAGTGCAATATTAGCACGTTCTTCTGAAATATGCAATATATTTGTGAAAAATTTTTTAAAAAACAGATTATGAGCTTATTAGTTGTAGGTACCGTTGCATTTGATGCCATTGAAACGCCTTTCGGAAAAACCGATAAAATTTTAGGTGGTGCTGCCACATACATTTCGTTAGCAGCATCGTATTACACAAAAAACATCAATTTGATTTCGGTCGTAGGTGGTGATTTCCCTTCTGAACACGTTGCTATGCTAAACAAGCATAATGTTAATACGGATGGATTACAAATCTTAAAAGATCAAAAAACATTCTTTTGGGCTGGTAAATATCACAACGATATGAACACACGTGATACCATCACAACAGAATTAAACGTATTGGAAACATTCAATCCTGTTGTACCGGAAGCTTACCAAGATTGCGAATTTTTAATGTTAGGGAACTTAGTTCCTAAAGTTCAACAACAAGTTATTGGTCAGTTAAAAAAACGTCCAAAGTTAATTGTACTCGACACCATGAACTTTTGGATGGACATTGCAATGAATGATTTAAAAGAAACATTAACAATGATTGATGTTTTAACAATCAATGATTCTGAAGCACGTCAATTATCTGGTGAATATTCATTGGTTAAAGCAGCACAAAAAATCCTAGAGATGGGACCAAAATATTTGATTATTAAAAAAGGAGAACACGGTGCATTGTTGTTCAATAAAGAACAAGTGTTTTTTGCGCCTGCATTACCATTAGAAGACGTATTTGACCCAACTGGTGCTGGCGACAGCTTTGCTGGAGGATTCATTGGTTACTTAGCTGAAACAAAAGATATTTCTTTCGATAACATGAAACGTGCTATTATTTTTGGATCAGCCACAGCATCGTTCTGCGTTGAAAAATTTGGAACCGAAAATTTAGTAAGCTTAACACAAGAACAAGTAGATGCTCGTGTACAAGAGTTTGTTGACTTGGTTCAGTTTGATATTGCTTTGGTATAAATTTTTACTTAGCACCAACAAAAAATGCCCGAACAAATTGTTCGGGCATTTTTATTTGATATTAAATAATTTACGAATTATACAAACCTTCTGCCAATTCCCAATTCACCACATTCCACCAAGAAGTAATGTAATCGGCACGTTTATTTTGATTCTTTAAATAGTAGGCATGTTCCCATACATCCAAAGCCAATACAGGCGCTCCTTTTACTTCCACATCTGGCAATACCATCAATGGATTATCTTGATTTGCAGTTGAGCTAATTACCAATTTGCCTTCTTTGGTTTTTACCAACCATGCCCAACCCGAGCCAAAACGCTTCATTCCTGCATCCGCAAACTGTTTTTTGAATTCATCAAAAGAACCAAATTGTGCTTTGATTGCCTCTGCTAATTTGCCTTTTGGTTCTCCTCCACCTTTTGGACTCATCAACATCCAAAATAAACTATGATTATAATGTCCGCCAGCATTGTTACGAACCGCTGCTGGCATCAATAACATTTTGCTAAATATATTTTCTAATGTTTGCGGACTTCCCAATACATTTCCATCAACTGTTTCCAAAGCTTTATTTAGATTATTCACATAAGCCTGGTGATGTTTGCTATGATGAATTTCCATTGTCAATTTATCGATGTGTGGCTCCAAAGCATCATATGCATAAGGCAAAGCAGGCAATGTAAATTTGCCACCATCAACTGGTAAAATTTCCTTTTCTAAAAATTCAGTAGCTGCACTTGCAGACTTTACAACAGTAGAAGTTGCAATGACACCCATTGTAAGTGCTGCCGCTTTCTTAAAAAAATCTCTTCGTGAATTTTCCATTTGAATTTTTACTTGATTCGTTAACTATGCAAAATTAATTAAGACTTGATTTTTTTCAACTGCAAGTCCTTTTTTTACATTGATTTTCTTTATAACACCATCCGTTGGCGACTTAATAATATTTTCCATTTTCATGGCTTCCAACACCAAAATTGGATCACCTTTTTTCACTTCATCGCCTTCCGAAACACGAATATCCAATACTAATCCAGGCATCGGTGCTTTTACTTCATTCACCTTGCTGGAATTCAAGCTGTCCATCCCAAGGCTCTTCAACAACTCATCGTACTTATCTTTTACACTCAGTTGGTATTTATTGCCATTCACTTTCACCAAAAAAGATTTTTCTTTAGGCTCCGCTTTCAGAACTTCAACTGTATACGATTTATTGTTTTTTATAACATGAAATGTTCCATTTTTTATCTCGATAACATCCCATGAAAACTTCTTAGAATCAATCGTTCCCGATGTTTCATTTTCGAACACTATTTGATGTTCGTCCTTGTTGTTTACTTTAACTTTTAACATATCACAAATGTAAGAATTTATTTGTGCTATAAAAAGCAGAAAATTAACCTCTTTTAAACCCTATATTTGCAATAGATTTTTAACTTTACAGTGTTTTAATATTCGCTCGTTGGCAAAGCATACACTTGAAATAGAATTTGATTACGATTTTGTGCTGATAGGAATTTCATCTCACGAAAAAGATTATCGTTTGTGTTGGACGGTTAACAATGCGTTGAACCTGCAACTTAGCAAACAAGAATCGCTAGAAATCAAAGGAAGAAAACAAACAACCCCTTCGTTTTTTTCTTTTTTCTTATTCGAAAAACAAGACGAATTTATTGATTATGCAATAATCGCCAATTTAAGCGAATCGAAAACGGTTGAACAAACAACCAGCACCCTATTTGATGCCCTGGATGAAAGTGACAATGAGTATCTTATTCCTGAGCAAAAACAAATGAATTACTTTTTTTTAATTCGAGGCGAAATTGAAAACGAAGAAGTAAACGAAATCATTCAGCAGATAAAAGAAATTGAAAATGTTCAAACTGCTGTTCGAATTGATGTTAAAAGTTTACGATCAAAACAGAACTTAATATTTTAAAAGATTTAATTAATTATAGAATTTATGAAAAGAACAAAAATTGTAGCAACACTTGGCCCTGCATCTTCATCGGCCGAAGTAATTGAGGAAATGATTTTAGCGGGAGCAGATGTTTGCCGTATTAATTTTTCGCATGGCTCTTATGAAAATGTATTACAACAAATCAATACAATCAGAGACTTAAACAAAAAACTAGGAACACATACTGCAATCCTTGCCGATTTACAAGGACCGAAGCTACGCATTGGCGTTGTAGAAAACAATGGTGTAGAATTAATTGCGGGGAAAGAAATTATTATCACTACCAAAGAGTGTACAGGAACAGCAGAACGCGTTTACATTACCTATCCTCAGTTTCCTAAGGACGTGAAAGTAGGTGAAAACATTTTGATTGATGACGGTAAGTTATTACTAGAAACGGTTTCAACAAATGGTGTTGATGAAGTAAAAGCAGTTATTCGTCATGGTGGAATATTATCTTCTAAAAAAGGAGTTAACCTTCCAAACACAAAAGTTTCATTGCCTTGCTTAACCGAAAAAGATTTAAAAGATTTAGATTTTGCATTAACAAATCATGTGGATTGGGTTGGATTATCATTTGTTCGTTCGGCTGCTGATATTATTGAATTGAAACATTTAATTGCAAACTTCAATCAAAAAATCAGAACACGTGTTGTAGCAAAAATTGAAAAGCCAGAAGCTATTTTAGAGATTGATAATATCATCAAAGAAACAGATGCATTGATGGTTGCTCGTGGCGACTTAGGAGTTGAGGTTCCAATGCAACAAGTTCCTATTATTCAAAAAATGTTGGTTCGCAAATGTTTGGAACAATCAAAACCGGTAATCATTGCAACGCAAATGATGGAAAGCATGATTACGAATATCAGCCCTTCGCGTGCCGAAGTAAACGATGTTGCAAACAGTGTGATGGATGGTGCTGATGCAGTAATGCTTAGTGGAGAAACATCAGTTGGAAATCATCCTGCAAAAGTGGTTGCAGCTATGACAAAAATTATTCAACACGTTGAACAAGAATCGGATGATATCTATAATCGTGAAAATGCAGCTCCAGAAGTAAACATTCACAACGAACGTTTCTTATCGGATTCTATTTGTTATACTGCAGCAAAAATGGCTCAACGTACCAGTGCTGCTGCTATTGTAACGATGACGCACTCTGGCTACACCGCCCTTAAATTGGCAAGTCACCGACCAAAAGCAAACATTTTTGTTTTTACTGATAACTACGATATACTAACAACACTTAATTTAGTTTGGGGTGTTAAAGGTTTTTATTACGATAAAAACATTAGCACCGATCATACCATTGCTGATATCAAATTTATTTTAAAGAAAAATGGAATGGTAAAACCAAATGATTTAGTAATCAATATTGCAAGTATTCCATTAAGCGAAAAAGGGAAATCAAACATGATTAAACTTTCGGCTGTTGAATAAACAATTTATGAATATCACTGTTTAATTAATGCGCAAGTCTTCTTTTTAATCAAAGAAGATTTTCGTATTTAATAAAAACTATAAATTTAAAACAATCCATATGGCAATCAACATTAAACTATTAAAGGAAATATGTGAAGTAGCTGGTGCACCAGGGCATGAACAACGCGTTCGTGAAGTGGTATTACGTGAAGTTAAAAAACTTGCAGATAAAGTAAGTGTTGACAACATGGGAAATGTTACTGCATTTAAAAAAGGCAAAAAAGATAAAAAAGTAATGATTGCTGCTCATATGGATGAGATTGGATTTATTATTACACACATTGACGAAAATGGCTTTTTACGATTTATACCCTTAGGTGGATTCGATCCAAAAACATTAACCGCTCAACGTGTTATAGTTCATGGGAAAAAAGATGTGATAGGCGTGATGGGCTCAAAACCAATACACATGATGAGTGCAGGAGAACGCGAAAAAATTGTTCCAATCTCGGATTACTTTATCGATTTAGGCTTGAGTAAAAAAGAAGTTGACAAAATTGTAAGTGTTGGTGATACAGTAACTCGCCAGCGCGAATTAATTGAAATGGGTAATTGTGTGAATTGCAAATCCATCGACAACCGCGTGTCTGTATTTATTTTAATTGAAACCTTGCGCGAACTTAAATCATCACCGTACGATGTATATGCAGTATTTACAGTACAGGAAGAAGTTGGAATTCGTGGTGCAAATGCTTCTGCATTGCAAATAGAGCCTGATTTTGGATTTGGTTTGGATACCACTATAGCATTTGATGTACCAGGAGCAAAACCCTATGAAGTAGTAACAAAATTAGGCGATGGTACAGCAATTAAAATTATGGATGCATCTACCATTTGTGATTACCGAATGGTAAAATACATGAAACAAACAGCCGTAAAACATAAAATAAAACACCAAACAGAAATTTTACCTGCAGGAGGAACCGATACAGCTGCATTGCAACGCATGAATCCAGGCGGAGCAATTTCTGGCGCAATTTCTATACCAACACGTCATATTCATCAAGTAATTGAAATGGCCGACAAATCGGATATCAGAGCAAGTATTGATTTACTTAAAAACTGTTTATTGGATTTAGACAAATTTGATTGGAGTTTTAAATAAAAGAAAATGAAAAAGATATACCACCTAAGTTCTTGCTCCACATGTGTTCGAATCATCAATGAATTAGAACTCAAAGAAAAAAAATTCGAGTTTCAAGATATTAAAACAGAAAAAATTACTGCTACTCAGCTTGCCGAAATGAAAAAAATGGCTGGTAGCTATGAAGCATTATTTTCTCGTGTAGCGATGAAATACAGAGCATTGGGACTCGACAAAAAAACGTTAAGCGAGGATGATTATAAAAAATACATTTTAGAGGAATACACTTTTTTGAAACGCCCTGTAATTATAATTGGCAACAAAATTTTTATTGGTAATTCTAAAAATACCATTGCAACAGTAAAAGCAGAACTCTAATTGAAAAACAAAGTACTCCAAGCACATTTAGCTTTAATTATTGTAAATATCATTTATGCTGCAAACTTCTCGATTGCTAAAGAAGTGATGCCCGCTTATGTTCAACCATTTGCATTTGTACTCATGCGTGTTGGTGGCGCCTTGGTGTTGTTCTGGATTGTTGGAACGTTTTTTATTAAAGAAAAAGTTGATAAAAAAGATTTGCCACGGATGGCATTGCTTGCTGTTTTTGGTGTAGCACTCAATCAACTTCTTTTCCTAAAAGGGCTCAGTTTAACACAGCCTATTAATGGAGCAATTATCATGACATCAAACCCAATTATCGTTATGATAATTGCTGCAGTGTTTTTAAAAGAAAAGATTTCCTTTCAAAAAATTACGGGGATTGGAATTGGAATAATTGGCGCTCTAATTATGCTGGTCTATGGCAAAGACTTTTCATTAGGCTCCGAAACCATTTTTGGTGACATGTTAATTTTAATTAACTCGGTTTCTTGGGCATTGTTTGTCGTTTTGGTGAAGCCCTTGATGAAAAAATACAACACATTTACCGTAGTAAAATGGGTGTTTTTATTTGGATTTGTTTATGTTCTTCCATTCGGTTTAACCGAAATTCAGGACGTTAACTGGCAACAATTACCACCACAAATTTGGAGAGATATTTTATTTGTTGTCCTTGCTACTACCTTTTTAGCGTATGTGCTAAACACCTATGCACTAAGAGCATTAAGTCCCTCAGTTGTGAGTATTTACATTTATTTGCAACCCTTTTTAGCATCTCTTATTGCTATTTTATATTACAAAAATGATGAATTGGACCTGCGAAAATTAACAGCTGGTGTATTAATCATTTTTGGTGTTTATTTGGTAAGCATGCCATTTAAAAAACGTGTGAATAAAAGTGTTCCTCCTCAAGAATAGCCTCACAAAAAATAGTACATTTGTTTTATAAATAAAACAACCCATGAGTTTTAAATCCATGACTGGCTTTGGGAAAGCTACACACGAAATTCCCGGCAAAAAAATTACAGTTGAAATCCGTTCGCTGAATAGCAAACAACTCGACTTGAATTTACGTATACCCTATTTGTACAAAGAAAAAGAATTAGAGTTACGAACCGAAATAGGAAAACAATTGGAACGTGGAAAGGTGGATGTAACTGTATTTACAGAAACAACACAAGAATCGACACCTACTAGCTTAAATAAAACATTAGCTAAAGCCTATTTTAATGAGCTAAAAAGTTTATCACAAGAACTAAACGAAGGAACTGAAAATTTACTTTCTATAATTGTTAAAATGCCTGATGTATTGAAAGCCGAAAGAGAAACAGTGGAGCTGGATGAAAAAGAATGGAATGAAGTTAAAGCGACTGTAAATAGAGCAATTGAAGCATTTCAAAAATTCAGAGATGATGAAGGAAAAACCTTAGAAAATGAATTCAATAAGCGTATTGGAATCATTGCTAAACTTTTAAATGAAGTACTGCTACTGGATGATGCACGTATTACAAACATCAAAAATAGAATCAAAAATAATTTAGAAGAAGTAATTGATACGAACAAAATTGATCAAAACAGATTTGAGCAAGAGTTAATTTATTACATCGAGAAATTAGATATTACTGAAGAAAAATTACGTTTAAAAACACATTTGAATTATTTCAATGAAACCATGAAAGAGCCTGGTAGTGGACGAAAGCTTGGTTTCATCTCACAAGAAATTGGTCGTGAAATTAATACCATTGGATCAAAAGCGAATGATGCTGGCATGCAAAAAATGGTCGTCCAAATGAAAGATGAATTAGAAAAAATAAAAGAGCAATTGTTGAATGTGCTATAAGTAAGTTGTTGTCATTGCGAGGAACGAAGCAATCCAACAACCCTACAAAATATGAGATTAAGGTATTTTATATACATAATGACAAATGCTAACAATACTGTCCTTTATACTGGAGTAACGAACAATTTAGAAAGAAGAACGTTCGAACACAAAGAAAAGAAAGGTTCGACCTTCACAAGTAAATACAAAATTACTAAATTGGTATACTATGAATTTTTTGCGACTGCAACGGATGCAATAGCAAGAGAAAAACAAATAAAAGCGGGATCAAGAAAGAAAAAAGAATTATTAATAAAAGAACTAAATCCGACTTGGAAGGATTTGTCAGACAGCTTCATTTAGAGATTGCTTCTGTCGTTCCTCCATCGCAATGACGATAAACACTAAAATGGAAGGTAAATTAATCATATTTTCAGCGCCATCTGGAGCAGGTAAAACAACCATTGTACACCATTTATTAAAAGTATTTCCCGACTTAGAATTCTCCGTTTCTGCTTGTAGCAGAGAGATAAGAAAAGGGGAACAATATGGTGTTGATTATTATTTTTTATCTGTGGATGAATTCAAAGATAAAATTGAAAGAGGAGAATTTGTTGAATGGGAGGAAGTGTATAAAGATAATTTTTATGGAACGCTACGTTCTGAAGTAGAGCGCATTTGGAAAAAAGGTAAGCATGTAATTTTTGATGTGGATGTAATTGGAGGGATTAATTTAAAAAAACAGTTTGGAGCAAATGCTCTTTCTGTTTTTGTAATGCCACCAAGCATCGAGCACCTCGAAAATCGTTTAAAGTCAAGAGAAACAGAAACACCAGAAAGCATTGCTCGCAGAATGGGAAAAGCGGAACAAGAATTAAAAACAGCAAATCAGTTTGATAAAATTATTTTAAACGATAAGCTCGAACATGCTTTCGAAGAAGCAGAACGCATTGTTGAAGACTTTTTAAACTAGGAAAAAATGAGTAAAATACTAACAATCGATATTCATACACACATCCTTCCAGAGAATATTCCGCATTGGAAAGAAAAGTTTGGCTATGGCGGATTCATTCAATTGGACCATCACAAACCTTGCTGTGCAAAAATGATTCGTGATGATGGAAAGTTTTTCAGAGAAATTGAAGACAATTGTTGGAGTGCAGAAAAACGTATACACGAATGTGATCATCACCATGTAGATGTACAAGTACTTTCAACCGTTCCTGTAATGTTTAGCTACTGGGCAAAACCAGAAGACTGTTTAAACCTTTCCATGTTTTTGAATGACCACATTGCAGACATTGTTCATCGCTATCCAAAACGTTTTATTGGACTTGGCACCATTCCAATGCAAGCACCTCAACTGGCTATTAAAGAATTGGAACGCTGCAAAAAAATTGGTTTAGTTGGGGTTCAAATTGGAACTAACATCAATCAAGAAAATTTAAACGAAGAAAAATATTTTGACATTTTTAAAGCTTGTGAAGAGCTAGGAATGGCTGTTTTTATTCATCCTTGGGAAATGATGGGTGAACAAAACATGCAAAAATATTGGCTGCCTTGGCTAGTAGGGATGCCTGCTGAAACATCTCGTGCTGCATGCTCCCTTATTTTTGGTGGAGTGATGGAACGCCTACCAAATTTACGAATTGCATTTGCACATGGAGGAGGCTCCTTTCCTTCTACCATAGGAAGAATAGAACATGGATTTAATTGCCGACCAGATTTAGTAGCCATCGACAATCCAATTAATCCTAAAGAATATTTAGGTAAATTTTGGATTGATAGCTTGGTACATGATGATCAAATGCTTGATTTTGTAGTTGGAATGTTTGGTGCAAACCGTGTTGCTTTAGGAAGCGATTATCCTTTTCCTTTGGGAGAATTAGAACCAGGGAAGCTAATCAAAGAAATGCCTTACGAAAAGGATGTAAAAGAACTACTATTACATGGCTCAGCATTGGAATGGTTAAATCTCAAAAAAGAATTGTTTTTATAAAAACTTAAGTACATAAAAGAAAAAGGCTCGAATTATTTCGAGCCTTTTTCTTTTATGTACTTGTGTCCTTATTGACATTTCTTAGCTTCTGCACTGTCTAAAAATGCTTTTGCATTTTTGTTTGCTGCATCCAACTCAGCAACTTTTTTGAAATATGTTTTTGCTGTACAAACATCTTTGTTATTCATGTAATAAACACCCATGTAGGTATAAGCATCAATTAAATCTTTTTTATTTTTCTCTACTTCTTCTGGTTTTATTTTAGAGATATAAGCTTCATAAAATGCTTTTGCTGACCATTTTTCATTTTTAGGATCTAATTGTGTGTTTGATTTCGCTCTCCATAAATGACCCAAAGGAAGCTCAGGTTGAACCAAAATGATTTTTGCAAATGCAGAATCCGCATTAATAAAATCTTTGTTGTAGTAATACGCACGACCAATACCAAAATAATCATTTGCATTTGGTTTCACTTTCGCCATTTTTACTTTGTATGCTTCAATTGCTTCATTGTATTTTTTTAATTTAATGTATGCATTTGCAATATCACCATTCAATTCAACTTTGTCTGGTTGTAATTCCATTGCTTTTTTGTATTCAATGATTGCCAATGAATCTTTATTGTTTTTAGACAATAATTTTGCTCTGTATTCATAATCCTTCGGAACAATTTTAGTATCAGGAGTAGCTTTTGCAAAGAATGCATCACTGTTTGCTAAACCATTTACAAAATCAGCAGTTTCAAATTGTGAAAACGCTAAGTAACGCAACAAATAAACATTGTTTGCATCACATTGTTGTGCTTCTTGCGCAGCAACGATTGATTCTTTGTAATTTTTCGCTTCGTATAAAATACCTGCATAACGACCACGAGCAACACAATCATTGTTTAAATCCAAATAACGTTTTGCATTGTAAGCTGCATTTCCAAACTGACCTGCACGTAAATAGATTTCAGCCATTTCGCGGTAAGCAGGAGCAAATGTTGAATCTACATTTTTTGCTTTTTTATACGTTTCAATTGCCAATGTATAGTTTTTTGCACGGTTCCAAACTTGACCTTGACGTAAGATTGCTCTTACTGATTTAGGATCTAAAGCACCTGCTTTTTCATAGTTGTTAACGGCATTTGTTCCATCGTTTTGCTCCAAATAAACATCACCCATTAAAATATACACTTCTGGATTTTTAGGTTCCAACTTAGTAGCTTGTCCTAATAATGTTGTAGCCTCTGCCAAATTTTTTGTTTCTGCTTGCGTATACGCTTCAGCTATTTTCATTAATACTGTTGCGTTTTTACCAGCAGCCAATGTTTGAGCTTTAAAAAAGTTTGCTTTTGCTTCGGTTTGTTTACCACTAAACCATTCTAATTTACCTAAACCAACATAACCAAAAGCATTAGTTGGATTCACCTCAACAGCTTTTTGATAGTGTTGTTTTGCTTTTTCAAACTGTTCGTTTTTAAACTGGTTTTCACCCGCATAAAAAAGATATTCTCCGTTGTTCGGTTGTCCTTGAATTAATGTTGTAAACATTGCATCAGCCTTTTCGAACTGTTCGTTTGTTGTTAATTTAATAGCATCACTAATTGTTTGAGCAAACATCCCTGAAGATGTTAAAACCAATGCTACAATCGATAATTTAATTCTGTTCATAATTGTTTGTTTTTTACTATCTATTCAAATACTATTCCACATTTACTTGTACCAAGCGAACAGGAGCAATTGCGGGGATTAATCCTGCCTTTAAAATCATTAATTGACCTT
This sequence comes from Bacteroidota bacterium, assembly GCA_016707685.1. Classification (GTDB taxonomy): domain Bacteria; phylum Bacteroidota; class Bacteroidia; order 2-12-FULL-35-15; family 2-12-FULL-35-15; genus 2-12-FULL-35-15. The sequence continues at coordinate 148,116 of JADJHE010000003.1, read as the reverse complement.
TATCGCCAGCTACGAATGAAACAAAGCCCATGCCAAGTCCAGCACGTGTTTGGCGATTAATCATGTACACATCTCTACTAAACGGGTATTCTTTTGTTTTGATGTATGCCTGATACGGTTTATAACCATCGTTATTACTGTCTTTTGCAATTTCTAGAACCTTAATTGTTTTCAAAAAACTTTGTACTCTTGGGTCGTCCAAATCACTGATCCAATTTACGCTTAAAAATCCAATTGCATTTTTATTTTTGCTAACATATTCAATCACTTCAGGGTTTGAATTCACCGCAAACACATTACTACCAAAAGCTTTTCCAGCTAGCAGCGAATCTTGCATATAACGTGCATTTGCCGAGCCTTTATTATCGAATACAGCATTTATTTTACCCAATTGAGAGGATTTGTTCAATTGGCTCCAAAGTGAATCGTTTCCCATTAAAATCGATTTGATTTTATCGACTGTTAAAAGTGAATCTGGATTTTCGGGATTAACAATAATAGCAATCGCATCTTCGGCAATTTTAGTTGAAATTGGAAAAATGTTTTTTGATTCAAACTGTTTGCGTTCGGCTTTTGTTAAATCACGGCACATCACCACCACTTTGCATGAATCGTTAATCATTTTATCCAATGCTTCTGCTTCCGCAAGATAATCGGCATGCACTTTCGCATTGGGATAGATGGAATGAAAAGTATAGAGTTGAGTATCGAACAAACGAGCGAATGATTCGTCAACAACAATGTTTACTTCTCCAGAAGTTGGCGTATCGGTAGGCTCTGATTTTCCGCCAGGACCTCCACAAGCAAAAAAAACAGCAGCAGCAACTATTGCAACTACTGTATATTTATTGAGCTGTTTTAGCATCTTCAATTTTTTGTTTTAAGAGTTCTATTCTATTTTTTTTACTTGCAAATCTTCGATAAGCAACATAAAATCGCAAGATACCAAACAATACAAGAATAATTCCGATGGTAAAGCGTGCTTTGGGTAATAGGTCGGACCAGATTTCGGTAAATAAGAATAAGAATCCAACTACCAGATAAAAAGCAAGGAGAAGGAAACTAAAATAAAAGCGAGTTCTGTTTAAGAAACGTCTTATTTTAAGTTTAGTGCTCATTTTCTTTTCTAATTTTTTAATGGTGCTGTATGTTCTAAATGAAGCATAGAGCAAAAAAACGATACCTACTTCCATTCTGTAAACAGGGAAGGAATCGGTGGCAATATCAGTAAATAAAAACAGTAACCCGAGGGCTAAATAAAGCGCTACCATTACAAATGCAATATAGTGGCGAATTTTATTTACCGATGGGTTACTGCTGTATATCACTTACTTATTTTAAAGTAAACTTAATTGGCAAGTTAAACTGTACACGAACTTCGCGGCCGTTTTGTTTACCTGCTTTCCAGTTTGGCATTGATTTAACAACACGCATTGCTTCTTTATCGCAACCTGGTCCGCCAGAAACACCTCTTAATACTTTTACATCAGTAATGTTTCCATCTTTCTCCACAACGAATGTTACATAACATGTTCCAGAGATACCTGCTTCTTTTTCAACTTGTGGGTATGAAATGTTTTTTTGAATGTATTTCATCATTTCAAGATCTCCACCAGGGAAAGTAGGCATTTGCTCAACAATTGTTAAAGGAGCTTCAACAACTGGTTCAACAACACCAGAACCGGTTCCTTCGTCAGGGATGATGATATCATCTCCGCCAGTACCTTCTTGTGTTACAGTACTAATTTGAGGAGTTTCCTCTGTTTGAACTGGTGGTGGATCATCCACAACCTCTTCATCCGTAACCACAGGAGGAGTAAACTTCACCGTTTCCATCACTGGTGGTGGCGGTGGTGGTGGTGGTGGTGGTTCTGTTTCATCGATTGGCGGTGGTGCCGACAAATCAACTGGAGTGATGTCCACAGGAACTTCCACTTCATCCATTTTATTGTTTATCCAATCAATTATAGTAGGCAAGCTAACTAAAAGCACAAACGATGCACCTGTAATTAGCAAAGCCAATGCAACTGATTTATTGTGGTTTTTGCGTAAGTCGTAAGCACCATATGATTTGTTTCTGTCTTCAAAAACAATGTCATTACGCACTGGAGCAACTACGCTATCCCAATTATTAAATAATGAATCTGCCATGCTGCTATTATTTTGTTGCTGCGTTAATTAATTCTAATTCTTTCGGCATCATATCAACTACTGCATATTTACCAATGTTACAAACATTTAATTCGTCAATAACATCAATAATGTTTTTGTATACAGCTTTATCGTCTGCCTTAATAAGCACAGTTAATGCCTCTTTTTTCCCTTTTTCTCCAACAGCTAATCGTTTGTAAGTAGTATCAGCTATCTCTTTTTTCACCAATTGTTCTTCCAATTTTTTAATGGCATCAACAGTTGGTTTGTTTTTTTCTAAAAGTAATTTATGTAAACCTTCAGATGAGAAATCAGTTTTTGTTAACTGTGTTGGTGGCATCCCTTTGTCGTTTCCATCTGCATAAAACTCACCAGCATAATAAAAAATGCCATCATCTTTTGTCATAATAAAAGTTAATGCATTGTTTACTTTCATTTGTTTTGTTTTATCATCAATCGGAGCCGGGAAGTTAATCTCCATTGTTTTAGGCTTACTAAAAGTAGAAGTAAGTACGAAAAACGTAAGGAGCAAGAACGCCAAATCCACCATTGGCGTCATATCTATTTTGGTAGATGATTTTTTGGCGCGTTTTTTTTCATGTTTCCCGCCACCGCCACCATCTGTATTTACTTCAGCCATTTTATTTCGTTATACGTTAATAATTAATTCTTTATTCTCCAGGAGGAACTTCAGCCGGACCTTGCTCAAGATCAGTAATTAAATTGAAACGATATATTTCCATATCTGTAAACACTTTAATAATGTCTTTTACTGCAATGTAATTTGTTTTACCATCTGCTTTGATAGCAAAACGTAACGGTTCGTATTTAAATTCTCTTCCTAGTGTTTCAGCTCTTTCTTTTTCAGCCTTAGCTTGTTTTGCTGCTTCAATTCTACCGAATTGAATCCAGTTTGCTAATTGGTTGTCAAGTGAGTCATGAGGAATCCCTTTGCTTTTTACTTTCATTCTCTCTGGGTCTTCCAAATTGATGTACTCTTTTAGCTGTGCAATAGGAACACCGATACTGGTCATACCTCCGAAAGTTTTTTTCTCTTCTTCCGAAAAAGTGATTTTGTATTGTTGTCCCATTTTCTCCAAAGTTTTTTTACGAACCTCTGTATTGTTGATGTTGAAGAAAGGACGACCTTGTTCATCGATGGAAACCAATATTACATTTTCAGGTAATAATTTATCCGCGGTAGATGAAGGTGTATCAACAACAACAGGTTCAGTAACCCTTGAAGTAGCAGTAAGCATAAAGAAAGTAACCAAAAGGAAGGCCAAATCCACCATTGGAGTCATATCCAACGAAGGGCTACCTTTACCTGTATTTACTTCAGCCATTTCTTATCTTTTTTAAATTAATTCAATGTTAATTACAATCCAATTCTCTAAAATTATTTAGAGAATTTTAATGTATGTAAAATGCTGTAACCAGCTTCGTCCATACTGTGTGTGATTGCATCAACACGTGTAGTGAAATAATTGTAAGCCATGATACCAAGTACTGAACCACCGATACCTAAAGCTGTATTGATAAGTGCCTCAGAGATACCTGTTGCAAGTGCAGCTGTATCAGGAGAACCTGCAGCAGACATCGCAGCAAATGAACGAATCATACCCAATACTGTTCCGATCAAACCCCAAAGAGTTGCGATAGTAGCACAAGTAGTGATGATTGTTAAGTTTTTAGATAACATTGGCAATTCTAAAGAAGTAGCTTCTTCTAATTCTTTTTGAACTGCTTCAATTTTTTCTTCTGTATTTAATGAAGAATCATTTTGTACGGTTTGTAATTTTTCAACTCCTTGACGAACTACATTTCCTAATGATCCTTTTTGTTGATCACAAGCAGCAATTGCTTCATCGTAGTTACCAGCAGCTAAAGATGCTTTAATGTTACGTAAAAACACATCTGCTTTTCCGCTACCTTTTGCTTTAGAAATTGTAATAAAACGCTCTAATGTAAATGTGATAACAATAATTAAAATCGCCATCAAAATTGGTACGATAAATCCACCAGAATACATCATACCTAAATAATTACCTTGTTTCGGATGACCTTCTGCATCAAAGTTGTCAGGGTTTCCTAATACGAACATGTAAATCATAATTCCAATACCAACTGAAATTAAGATCGCTAATAATGCGGTCATAAAGTTAAATCCGCCCGATGTTTTGTTTGTGTTACTCATATTGATTTTGATTTTTGGTTTTTATTATTTGTTAATTGTTAATGTTAATACATACTTATTTTTGATAATGTTTCGGAAAGTTTCCTCCAAAACAGGGTTCCAAACATACTAAATCTATTTTGAATGTAAAAATTTATCATCATAAGTTAATTATTTTTTTACTTGCCGAATTGGCTTGTTTCTAACCACGAAATAAGCCAATATATTGTTCCATCTGAGCACCAGTTATTTAGTGGTGGTATTTACAGGATAATTGGTAGGTTTTGGAGGTAAATGGCATTGTTAGTTTCCTTTTTTTTCTTTCAGATAGGTTGTTATTACAGGAATTGCTGTAATAATGATTAATCCAATAACAATATAGCCCACATTTTGTTGCACCCAAACATAGGAACCCAGGTAATAACCGATGCTTGCCAATAATCCAATCCAGGCGATGGCGCCTAGCACATTAAAAAGCATAAATTGCTTAAAATCCAATTTTATAACTCCGGCCAAAATTGGGGCAAAAGTGCGAATTATTGGCAAAAAACGACCCAAAATGAGTGTTTTCCTCCATTTTTATCATAAAATGCCTTGGTTGCCAATAAGTACTTTTTCTTAAAAATGAGGGAATCTTTGCGCTCAAAAAGCGGTAAACCTACTTTATAACCAAACCAATAACCCACCACATTTCCTAAAATGGCTGCTAAAGCTAATGAAGCAATTAGCGTAATTAGATTTACGCCCAACAGTTCGGGTTTGGAAACGCACAATAAGCCTGAAATGAAGATTAATGAATCGCCTGGAAGAAAAAAACCGATTAATAAGCCTGTTTCGGCAAATACAACAAACAATAGCAAAGCCAAGCCGCCATAGTGAATTATGGATTGTGGGTCGGTTAATTGTTTGAAAAATTCTAGCATCTACTAATTACGAATTAAACGAATTACGAATGGTTACAAATACAACGAATTACGAATAAGGCGAATTCGAATATTTCATTACAATTTCAGTTTATCAATGTCAGGATCGTTTCGATGCATGTGCAACTCACCTTCCCATTTACTTACCACAGCTGTTGCTACAGCATTACCAACCACATTGGTAGCAGAGCGACCCATGTCTAATATTTGGTCAATGCCCAATAACAACAATAATCCTGCAACAGGAATGTTAAAATGCGCTAATGTTCCGGCAATTACTACTAAAGATGCTCTTGGAATGCCTGCCACTCCTTTGCTGGTAACCAGCAATATCAATAACATGGTGATCTGCTGAGATGTCGTCATTTCAATGCCATACGCTTGTGCAATGAACACGGTTGCAAAGGTCATGTACATCATGGAACCATCGAGGTTAAAGGAATAACCCAGTGGCAATACAAAGGAGATAATTCTATTTCCGCAACCAAAACGTTCTAATGATTCAATGGTTTTTGGCATGGCTGCTTCTGAACTAGCAGTGCTAAAAGCCAATAGAATTGGCTCTTTGATATAACTTAATAATTTAAAGAATTTGATTTTCATAACGGTGCATACCAAAAACAACACACCAAAAACAAACAATAATAATCCTAAATAGAAGGTACTGATTAAATAGAGATAGCCTGTAAGCACGCCCAATCCTTGCTTTGCAACCACCGCTGCCAAAGCACCAAACACACCCATTGGTGCAAATGCCATTACATAATTGGTGATTTTAAACATGATGTGCGAAACAGAATCGAAAAAATCAACCACCACTTTTCCTTTACTACCAATGGATGCAGCAGCAACGCCAAAGAACAATGCAAAAATAACGATGGGTAAAATTTCGTTACTTGCCATTGCATCTACAACGCTTGAAGGAATAACATGCTCAATAAAGTTTTTTGCATCAAATCCTTTGGATGCTTCAATACCAACTTGAGCATCAACAGGAGGCAATTCCAATGTCATCGTTTTGCCGGGCTCAAAAAAGTTAACCAACATTAATCCAAGTAACAATGAAATTACAGCGGCAGTAGTAAAATACAAGAGTGTTTTAATTCCAATACGCCCAACCGATTTAAAATCGCCCACCTTAGCAACACCAACTACAAGTACAGAGAATACCAATGGTGCAATAATCATTTTTATTAAGCGCATAAAAATATCGCTGAGGATGTGAAGCGATGGTGCAAAATCTTTCCAGAAATAACCTACAATTATCCCTAAAAACATTCCGACAAATATTTGAACTATTAATGATGGCTTTTTGAATTTCATAATTTCTCACCGCAGAGGCGCAAAGACGCTTGAGGATTTTTGTGAAACAAATATAGTGTTTGTAAGGATATTAACCGAATTCGAAATTTTATTGAAAATAATTTGATTTAATCTTGTACAAAGTGGTTTTTTTTATACTTTATATATAGAACAATGTTTTAGAAACATTAAAAATTAAATACCTACTAAACAATACAATAACAATAAATAATTTAGCATGAAAAAAAGAGAACAATTAAAAATTGAAATCAACAAACTAATTAAAATTGAATGTAATAACCCAAGCTTGTCAAGCATATTTATATGTAATATTATTCATTACTTTAAAATAAAAATCCAGAAGAAGATGAAAACCATAATTGCACAAACGGACAACAACAAAACATTTAAAAACACAGCCCAACGACACAACAAAAAAAGATTAACAATTTTCCATCACTTGAAAAAGCAAACCAAATATCTAATTAAACATATTGTTTAATTTAAATCATCAATAATCCTCACAATTGACTTTGATTTTTCAACAACCTTTATTATATCTTCTTTAGCAATATCGTAATTCCCATTATAATCAGCATCATTCTTTGCTTCACCAAATTCTTCTTTGCAAACCATTTTCAAACCCTTTCCAAACTGTTCAGTTAAGCCATCACACCCAATTTAATAAAGAAAATTATTACAACAAACCAATCACAAAATCAGGCATTAAGCCTAAAGCAATGGTAAGTAGAACTGTGATCACAAATAATAATTTGTGGTTGAAGCTTAGTTCAATTGCAGACTCGTTATTGTTGTGTTTAAAGTACATTGCAATAATGATTTTGAAATAGTAGTACACACCAATTAAAGATGCTAAAATAGCAACTAACACTAACCATGCATGACCTGCTTGGAATGCTGCTGTGAAGATGTAATATTTTGCAAAGAAACCTGCTGTTGGAGGAATACCTGCTAATGAAAGCAATGCAACGGTCATTACAAATGCTAAGAAGGGATTTGTTTTTGCTAATCCATTGAATGAATCGATGCTGTCGCCACCTCTTGCTTTTGCAACATAACCCAACACTCCGAATGAAGTGATAGAACCAACTGAATAAGCTAATGTGTACATTAAAATAGAACTTTGAGAATACCCATTCAATGCTACTAAACCTAATAACATATAACCAGCATGTGCAATACTTGAGTAAGCCAACATACGTTTGGTGCTTGTTTGCAATACTGCGGTGATGTTCCCCACTAATAATGTTAAGCCTGCCATTACCACTACAATGCTTGTCCATGTACCAGCCGAACCTTGGAAGCATGTATAGAACAAACGTAAAAATGCAGCAAATGCAGCTGTTTTAACAATGGTTGCCATGTAAGCAGTAACTGGAGTTGGTGCGCCTTGATAAACATCGGGAGCCCAAAAGTGGAATGGTACAGCAGAAACTTTAAATGATAAACCAACCAACATTAATAATAAACCAACATAGAAAATAGTAGATGCAGCACCTGTTGAAACAACTTGTGCAATTTCAACAATATCAAACGATGCAGTTGCACCATAAATTAAGGCGATACCAAACAACAAGAAACCTGTTGCAAAGGCACCCATGATTAAATATTTGAATCCAGCTTCGTTTGAAAGCACATCGTCTTTTTTACTTCCTGCTAATACATACATTGGGATGGATAAAATTTCGATTCCTAAAAACAACATGGCCATGTTGCTGTAGGATACCATGATTACAGCACCTGCTAATGAAAATATTACCAATGAAAAATAATCGGTCATGTTGGATTCTTCTTTAAAGAAACCATCGGCCATCACAAACCAAAGAATAGAAACTCCAATTAATACGGTTGAAAATGCAACAGCAAAATCATCGTAACGCATCATGTTAAAATAGGTGATGTCGGTTCCCCAATCGAAAGCATTAAAAATTAATGTGGTAATTAAACCAATAATTACTAATGGATAAACCAATTTTTTGAAGCTGAAAATTTCAGCTAACAATGCAATTACACCTAATGAAGAAAGTAATATTAATGCTTTCATAGTTCTATATCTATTTCTTTAAGAATGTGACTCTCGCCACATTTATATTTTTATTTTCCGATTGCTAAATTAAATCCATCTACCAATTTAATAACAGATGGTTCTACTATGTCTAATAATGGTTTTGGAAACACTCCAAATGCAATGATTGCAGCACAAATAATTACCAATACTGCTTTTTCGTTTCCTGTTAATGGAGCAAATGAACTTGTTAATGCATTTGTTTCGCCCAACATAATTGATTGGTAACTGCGTAACATATACACTGCACCAAGAATAACAGAGATACCAGCAAAAGCAGCCATCCAAGCGCTGTATTGATATACTCCATTCAACAATAAAAACTCACCAATAAAACCATTTGTTAATGGTAATGCAACGCTTCCTAACAACACAATTAAAAACAATACAGCAAACTGAGGGTTTACGTTTCTGATTCCACCCAATGAATGCAAGTCGCGTGTGTTGGTACGTGTTTGAATTAAATCAACGATAAAGAATAAACCAACAACATTTACACCATGACTTAACATTTGAATCATTGAACCTTGAACACCTTGTACGTTTCCTGCTAAAATACCAGCAGCAATTAAACCAACGTGAGCAATAGAAGAATAAGCAATTAAGCGTTTGAAATCTTTTTGTACGATGGCAATGGTAGATGCATATAAAATACCGATTACTGCTAATGTAATTGCTAAGTGTGCATAATGTTCAACACCTAATGGAGCAATTGGTAATAACCAACGAATAACACCATAAGTTCCCATTTTTAACATGATACCCGATAATAACATGGTGCCTTGTGTTGGCGCTGTTGTGTAGGTATCCGGCTGCCATGTATGGAAAGGGAATACAGGCATTTTAATAGCAAAGGCCATAAACATTGCCCAGAATACATATCCTTGATGAACAACATCTAAACTTTGTCCGGCAGCATACAATGCTTTAATATCAAATGTATGGTTTGGTGTAAACTGATACAAGTAGATTAAACCTGCTAACATTAACAATGAACCCGCTAATGTGTAAACAAAGAATTTGAACGTAATGCGTGCTCTATCATCCCCACCCCAAAGTAAGCAGATGAAGTAAATTGGAATCAATGCTAACTCCCAGAAAATATAGAATAAGAAACCATCCAATGAAACAAACACACCAATTAATGCAAACTGCATTGCAAGAATCAATGAATAAAATGCAGATGGATTTTTGTATTGCTTATTGAAAGAAGTAAGGATAATGATTGGAACTAAGAAGGTAGTAAGGATTACCAACAATAAAGAGATACCATCCATTCCAACGTGGAAGTTGATGCCCATTGATTTAATCCAAGCATAATTTAGTTCAAATTGCGTATCAGCATTTTTTTGAAATTGAAATACCGCAAACATGGATATTGCAAATTCTACAATGGCTGCACCTAGTGCAATTTTTTTAACCTGTTCACCTTTTACCAATAACAACATTAATGCTGCTACTAAAGGGAAAAATATTAATAATAATGTGATCATATCCTTTATATAAAATTCTAAATCTTAATTTCTAAATTCCAAAAACTTAAAACAACTGAGTAAACAATATCAATACAATACTGATAACCATTACAAATACATAGAATCCAATGTTACCTGATTGTGCTTTGCGAATAACGCCACTCACACCTGTTACCATTGAACCAAATCCATTTACAATACCATCTACAATTTGATTGTCGACAACCTTGTGTAATGCTTCACCAATGAAGTTGATTGGTTTCATAATTACATTTTCGTACAACTCATCAATTAAATATTTTTTGTATACCAAGTTGTGAATTGGATTTAACGTCTCGCCTTCATTCGCAGGCAATGTTTTATTTTTTACGTATTTATTGTAAGCGAAATACATTGCAAGTGCCATTACCGAAATAGCAACACCCATTAAAATGTATTCTGTTTCATGTGATAAATGATGTACTAAACGCAAAGAAGAATCTTCGAACACTGGCTTTAAGTATGCCTCTAAATAATGGTGACCACCTAATACTTCAGGAATTCCGATTAAACCACCAACAACCGATAACACAGCTAAAACAATCAATGGAATGGTCATTGATTTTGGTGATTCGTGTAAATGATGTTCTTGATCGTGTGTTCCTCGGAATGAACCTTTGAAGGTTAAGAAATACAAACGGAACATGTAGAAGGTTGTCATAGCAGCACCTAATACACCTAAGAACCAAAGTAATTTATTGTGTTCCCATGCATGTGCTAAAATTTCATCTTTAGAGAAGAAACCAGAGAAACCAGGGAAACCAACAATTGCTAATGTTCCTAATAAGAATGTTAAGTGTGTAATAGGAATGTATTTTTTCAATCCCCCCATTTTACGAATATCTTGTTCGCCACTCATAGCATGAATAACAGAACCTGCACCTAAGAATAACAATGCTTTAAAGAAGGCATGTGTCATTACATGGAATACAGCACCTGTATAAGCACCAACACCAAGCGCAAGGAACATGTATCCTAATTGCGATACAGTTGAGTAAGCCAATACTTTTTTAATATCGTTTTGTGCCAAGCCAATTGTTGCAGCAAACAAGGCTGTGCAAACACCAACCACAGCAACTACTTCCATTGCAAATGGAGAAAGTGTGTATAATATGTTTGAACGTGATACCATGTAAATACCAGCAGTAACCATTGTTGCAGCATGGATTAATGCAGATACTGGAGTTGGACCAGCCATCGCATCAGGCAACCACGTGTACAACGGAAGCTGTGCACTTTTACCCATTGCACCAATAAATAATAATAATGCAATTGCAGTAATTACTGAATTATCGCCAATAAAATGTTTTGCTTGTTCGAATACTTCGTTGTAAGAGATGCTACCAAATGTTACAAAGATTAAGATGATACCTAATAAGAAACCTAAGTCACCAATACGGTTCATGATGAATGCTTTTTTAGCAGCATTGTTGTAAGCCGTATTTTTAAACCAGAACCCAATTAATAAATAAGAACACAATCCAACGCCTTCCCAACCAACAAACATGATTAAGTAGTTAGAGCCTAACACCAACAACAACATGAAGAATACGAATAGATTTAGGTATGCGAAGAATCTTGAAAACCCTTCATCATCGTGCATATATCCGATTGAATATAAATGAATCAAAAATCCGATACCAGTTATGATTAATAAGAACAAAGAAGAAAGTGGATCCACTAAAAATGAAAAAGGAATGGAAAGTTTACCTGCAGTGATCCAAGAGAATAAATCAATGGTTACTGATTTTTCGGTTTGACCACCCAATTCAAAGAATATTCCTAATGAAACAGCAAATGCTCCAAGAACAGCACCACTTGCAATTGTTCCAACCAATCCTTTCGATAATTTTTTTCCAAAAAATCCAATAATCATAAAACCGATTAGAGGAAGAAGCGGAACTAACCAAACTAATTTTATCATAACTTATATTGTGTTTAGATTTTAGTCATTCGTTATTAGTTGAATACTAAAGACGAAGTACTTTATACTTTTTATCCTTTTAACTTGTTTAACATATAAATATCTGTCGACTTTGTATTGCGGTAAACGCTCATCAAAATAGCTAAACCAACAGCCACCTCAGCAGCAGCTACCGCCATAATGAAGAATACAAATACTTGTCCTGCACTATCCGACAAATATGTTGAAAATGCGACTAACAGTAAATTAACTGCATTAAGCATTAATTCAACCGACATAAAAATAATAATGGCATTACGTCTAAAAAGCACACCTAACACACCTATTGTGAAAAGCACTGCGCTTAATAAAATGTACCAGTTAATTGGAATAATTTGAATTGCTGACATATCTTTTATTTAATACTTTTTTTACCTAATAATACTGCGCCAACCATTGCTCCTAATAACAATAAAGAAGCAACTTCAAATGGCAATAAAAATTCTTTGAATAATGTTTTACCTAAATTTTCGATCAAACCAACATTTGGATCAAATGTGTTTGTTGCTGCAATCATTTCAGCATTTTTTAATGAGCCTACTAAAACTACTAATAACAATCCAGATGCAACAGCAGCAGAAAGTTTTAACCAAACATTTTTATGTGGTTCTGTTTCTTTGTTTAAGTTCAACAACATGATTACGAATAGGAACAATACCATGATTGCTCCTGCGTAAACGATGATATGAACCGCAGCAAGGAATTGTGCGTTCAACAATACATAGTGTCCTGCAATAGCAAAAAACGTTAGTACTAAATAAAGTACACTATGAATTGGATTTTTAGAAAGTACTACCATTAAGCCAAACATGATGGCTAAAAAGGATAGAAAATAAAATACGTATTGTGTAATCATAATTCTTTTATCTATTTGTTAGTGGTGACCACCAGCGTTTACTTTTTTATTTTTATCATACGTTTGGTTATGACCAAACTCCTTGTGTAATTTAAATTCTTTAACGGATGGTGTTTGGCGTTTTGCTAAATCAATTGGACTGTCTTTTGATTCAACCAACACATCTTTACCATAGATAAAACTTTTACGTTGACCGTATACACTTACTTGACGATCGGTTAAGAAGATTGCTTCTTTTGGACAAGCCTCTTCGCAATCGCCACAGAAAATACAACGCAACATGTTGATTTCATATTTAGCAGCATATTTTTCTTCGCGGTATAAATTTTCTTCGCCTGGTTTACGTTCAGCAGAAACCATGGTGATGGCTTCGGCAGGACAAGCCACAGCACATAGTCCACATGCAGTACAACGTTCTGCACCTTTTTCATCACGTTTCAAAACATGTTGTCCTCGGTAAATACCGCTGAATTCGCGTTTTTGTTCAGGATATTTGATAGTTGGTTTACGTCTAAAGAAGTGACTGAATGTAATCATCATACCACCAAAAATGGCAGGTAAGTACATTCTTTCCATGAATGTCATTTCTTTTTTAGAAACTACTTTTGATCTATTGGTTAATGCTTGCATTGTCTTTTCTCTTACTTAGTAAATAATTGAATAATCTCACCACGCATCATCCATGCGCCAGTAATTACAATATTTAAAATTGATAATGGAATTAAAATTTTCCAACCTAAATTCATTAATTGATCGTAGCGGAAACGAGGCAATGTCCAACGAACCCACATAAAGAAGAATATAAAGAAGGAAATTTTTACAAATAAAAATACAACTCCTAAAATCGCTAACATGTTTGGATCATGAATCCAACGACCAACGAATGGCATGTTGTATCCACCAAAATAGAATGTAGAGATAACTGCTGAAGAAATAAACATATTGATGTATTCAGCAAATAAGAAGAATCCTAATTTCATAGAACTGTACTCGGTGTGGTAACCACCAACCAATTCGGTTTCACACTCAGGTAAATCGAAAGGAGCACGATTTGTTTCAGCAAATGCACAGATGATAAATATTAAACAACCAAGCGGTTGAATTAATACGTTCCAATGCCAACCATGTTGTTGCGCTGCAATTTCTTTCATACTCAATGTTCCAGTTGTCATTACCAAAGCAATGATGGATAATCCCATTGCAACTTCATAACTAATCATTTGAGAAGAAGCACGAATACCACCTAACAATGAATATTTATTGTTGGATGCCCAGCCACCAATCATGATACCATACACACCCATTGAAACCACACTGAATAAATACAATACACCAATATTTAAATCGGTGATTTGTAATGAAAATTCTTGACCATCGATGAACAATGATTTACCCCAAGGAATAACAACACCTGTTAAACAAGCTGTTAACATGGCTAATGAAGGACCAAGAATGAATAACCATTTGTTAGAAACAGATGGAATCATCTCTTCTTTCATAAACATTTTTACCGCATCGGCTAATGGTTGTAAAATACCAAAAGGGCCGGCTCTATCGGGACCAATACGATCCTGAAGGAATGCTGCGATTTTACGTTCAGCATAGGTGCTGTAAGTTGCAACTAACAATGTGATTGCAAAAACTGCAAGAACAAGGATTGCTTTATAAATTATGTAAGTTGAAAATACCATACGTTATTTTATTTCTTTGTAGACAATGCTTTTTGTTGTTTACCAATATCCAATTTTAATTTCGCTAAACTTTCGTAGTGATTAGCTGAAATTACCGAATGACGATCGATGTGACGAGGACCTTCAATTGTCCAATCCTTCACATCTTTTTTCTCGAAACGACATTCGTTACAAATGAATTCTTCTACTTCACCCCATTTATCTTTACGACCTGTAACACGTAACACATCGTTTCCTTTTAACCACAATGCTACTTTACCAGAACATTTTGTACAGTTACGGTGTGCATCCATTGGTTTCGTAAACCAAACACGGCTTTTGAAACGGAAGGTTCTATCGGTTAATGCTCCTACTGGACAAACATCGATGATGTTACCAGAGAAATCATTGTCAATTGCCTTTTGAATGTACGTGCTAATCTCAGAAGCATCTCCACGGTTCAACATTCCATGCACACGATAATCAGTAATTTGATCAGCTGTTTTTACACAACGGAAACACATGATACAACGTGTCATGTGCATTTTGATGTAAGGACCAATATCAATGGTGTTGAATGTTCTGCGAGGGAAATCGTAACGTGTTTTTGCAAGACCATGTTCGTAACCTAAATCTTGTAAATGGCACTCACCAGCTTGATCACAAATAGGGCAATCCAAAGGATGGTTGATTAATAAAAATTCAACAACACCTCTTCTTGCTTCTAATACTTCAGGAGAAGTAATGTTCACTACTTCCATTCCATCCATTACTGTTGTTCTACACGAAGCAACAGGTTTAGGCATTGGACGAGGATCTTTTTCAGAACCTTTGGTTACTTTTACAATACAAGTACGGCAGTAGCCACCACTTGTTTTTAGTTTGGAATAGTAGCACATTGTTGGAGGCACAATGTCTCCACCAATCATACGTGCAGCTTGCAAAATGGTTGTTCCATCTGCTACTTCAATGCTATGTCCGTCAATTGTTACTTTTGCCATCTTTATATCTTTTACAATTTACAATTATGCACCTGCTAACTGGTTCACACTGTAATAATGTTTAACATCTTTTATTTTACTTGGATTGTTAATGTATTCTTCGAACTCAGCACGGAAGTGACGAATAGCACTTGCAACAGGCCATGCAGCAGCATCACCTAATGGGCAAATAGTATTTCCTTCAATTTTGCGTTGAATATCCCATAACAAATCAATATCACTTGGCTTACCATGTCCTTCCACAATGCGGTGAAGAATTTTTTCCATCCAACCAGTACCTTCACGACAAGGAGAACATTGTCCACAACTTTCGTGATGATAAAAACGAGCAAGTGTATAAAGGTTTTTTACGATGCTTGTTGTTTCATCGTACACCATAAATCCACCAGAACCTAACATCGTTCCTGTAGCAAATCCCCCTTCACTTAACGATTCGTAGGTCATTAAACGAGGTTCACCTTTATCATTTTTTAAAATCAATTCAGCTGGTAATACAGGTACTGAAGAACCTCCTGCAATTACTGCTTTTAGTTTTCTACCATTAATGATACCACCACAATATTCATCTGAATAAATAAATTCTTCAACAGGTAATCCTAATTCAATTTCATAAACACCAGGTTTATTAATATGTCCAGAAGCAGAAATTAATTTTGTTCCTGTACTTCTACCCACACCAATTTTTGCATACTCATCGCCACCCATCATAATGATTGGACAAACAGCAGCAATTGTTTCCACATTATTTACAACAGTAGGGCAACCATATAAACCAGCGATAGCAGGGAATGGTGGTTTGATACGTGGGTTACCACGTTTACCTTCTAATGATTCTAATAAAGCTGTTTCTTCTCCACAGATATAAGCGCCACCACCAACTTGCACGTAGCAATCGTGAGAGAAATCGGTTCCTAAAATATTTTTTCCTAATAATCCTGCAGCGTATGCTTCTTCAATTGCTGCTTCTAAAATACGAGCAACATAAAAATATTCACCACGGATATAGATGTATGATGTTTTAGCACCCAATGCAAAACTTGACGTGATCATTCCTTCAATTAATGCATGCGGGATTTTCTCCATCAGGTAACGATCTTTGAATGTTCCTGGTTCTGATTCATCGGCATTACAAACAAGGTAACGCTCAACACCTTCAGGTTTTGCTAAAAAGCTCCATTTCATTCCTGTAGGGAAACCTGCACCACCACGACCTCTTAGTCCTGATTTTTTTACTTCTTCCACAACATCATTTGGAGTCATTGATTTTAATGCTTTCTCAACAGAAGCATATCCACCATGCTCACGATACACTTGAAGTGTATGGATGTTTGGAACTTTATCGTTATGAATTAATAATTTCTTACCCATTCTTATAATGTGTTTTTATAATCTAAATCAGTATAACTTCTTTGTTTGTTAGCAGCACGGTATTCTTCAATAAGAGCATCCACTTTTTCCATTGTTAAATTTTCATGGAACGAGCAAGGTAAACATTCCATCTTTTGTAGTTTCACCTTCTTTAATGTTTAAACGTTTTTCAATGTGTTTTACAACATCTTCTGCACCACGTGTCCAGCACGATGAAGTACGACAAACTTCCAACAAACATTTTCCGACAGGTTTAAGGTTGTACATGGAATAGAACGATGCTACTTCATATACTTCAATTGGTTTGATGTTTAAAATAGAAGCAACGTAATCCATTGTTTCTGGGCTTAACCAACCACCAAATTCAGCTTGTGCAACATGTAAAATTGGAAGCAATGCTGATTTGTGTTTGCCTTTTGGATAGCGTGCAATAATCTTATTGACTGTTGCAAGCGCTTCTTCGTTAAATTTTATTTCGTTACTCATCTTTATTTTTTCTCGCAGTGGCGGTAAGGCCGCTGAGTTTAAATTATTCTATTTTTCAAACTTTATTTTAAGCGTCTAACTCGCCTGCAATTACATTCATACTACTCATTGTAAGAATTGCATCCGACAATAAAGCACCTTTAATCATTTCGGTATATGCTTGGTAATAGATAAAGCATGGTCTGCGAATGTGCATACGATAAGGAGCTCTACCACCATCACTTATTAAATAATAACCCAATTCGCCATTACCACCTTCAACACAATGATATACTTCACCAACAGGAACATCTGCTTCTCCCATCACAATTTTGAAGTGATAGATTAAAGCTTCCATGTTGTTGTAAACTTCTTCTTTAGGAGGCAAGAAAAATTCAGGAACATCAGCATGATAAACACCTGCTGGTTCTTTTTTTACTTTTTCAATCGCTTGTTTAATGATGCTTAAACTTTGCCACATTTCTTCTTCACGCACCATAAAACGATCATACGTATCACCTTGTGTTCCAACTGGAACAGTAAATTCAAATTCTTCGTAAGAGCAATATGGATTCATTACACGTACATCGTAATCAACACCAGCAGCACGTAAATTTGGACCAGTAAAACCATATTCCAAAGCCATTTCTGCTGAGATAGGACCACACTTAATAGTACGATCCATAAAAATACGGTTACGCATTAAAAGATTTTCAAACTCTTTTAATTTAGCGGGAAATTCAGCTAAAAATTTATCGATTAATGCCCAAGCTTTTGGAGAAAAATCTCTTTCTAAACCACCAATACGTCCGATGTTTGTTGTTAAACGTGCACCACACAATTCTTCGAAAATATCATAGATACTTTCTCTTTGTTGGAAGATGTACAAGAAACCTGTCATAGCACCTGTATCAACACCAATAACGCTATTACAAATAATATGATCGGAAATACGAGCTAATTCCATGATGATAACGCGTAGGTATTGAACACGTTTAGGAATTTCAATTTTCAAAAGTTTTTCAACCGTCATGTGCCAACCAAGATTATTGATTGGAGATGAACAATAATTTAAACGATCGGTAAGAACAGTAATTTGATAGTATGGTCTACGCTCAGCAATTTTTTCAAATGCACGATGGATATAACCAACGGTAGATTCACCTTCAACAATAAGTTCACCATCCATTTTTAACACGTTCTGGAAAATTCCATGTGTTGCAGGATGTGTAGGTCCAAGATTAAGAGTAGTATACTCTTTTTCTATGATATCAGTATTCGTATTTTTTTCTTTGCTCATGGTAATACTGTTTTATCGTCCAAACATTTTATCATCTTTATCTTCGCGTGTTCCATCCTCAAATGGGTATTCTTTACGCATAGGATGATACGTCATTTCATCCATATTTAAAATACGTTTTAAGTTTGGATGACCTTTGAATATGATTCCAAAAAAATCAAACTCCTGACGTTCCATCCAGTTTGCAGATGCATACAAGTCGGTAATAGTAGGAATTTGCGGATCAGAAATAGCAAAGAATGTTTTTAAGCGAATACGATAATTTTTGGGCATGTTGTGTAATTGATACATAACACCTAATTCGTGTCCAGCATTATCAGGATAATGTAAACCACACATGGTAGTTAAAAATCCAAATGCTAATTCTTCGTCTTCTTTTAAAAATTTAATTACATCATGAATGATGTCTTTTCTGATTGTAAATACAGGAAAATCGTAATGCATTTCAGCAGAAAGAATTCCTTCTCCGAATTTTGCTTTTAGTTTTTCCTCTATTGTGCTTAATAAATTATTCATATCTTGAATCAGTGCTTAGTAATTTAAAATATACTATTTAATTTTTATGGTCATCCCTGGTGCTTTTCTTCCTTGACCATTATCAGAAATCCAAACCTGTTCAATATTAACTTGAACTAATTTATTGTTTGATACTAATTTTTCAATTGATTTAATTGAGTCTTCACTAAATGTATCTCCTATTATTTTAATATCTATAAATTGGCCATCTTCTTTTTTTATCGATATCACAAATGAAGAAATTTTTACTCCACTAATAGTTGAAATTAATTTTTTATCACACTTTTTGAATTCATCTAAAGGAATTGTACAATTCCCCGACTCTCCACATAAGGAATAGATACTCGCTTTAGTCTTCTCCTGAGCAAAAACAATAACCGAACTCATGACTAACAAAACTATAAGTAGAATATTCTTTTTCATTTTATCAGTTTTATTCAATATTATATTTAGCTAACATGTTTTTGTACTCTTCAGAATCTCTTCTTCTGATTGATTCAGATTTTGCTAATTCTTGAATTTGAAGAATTCCATCCAACACTTGTTCGGGACGAGGAGGGCAACCTGGAATATAAACATCAACAGGTATAATTCTATCAATCCCTTGCAATACGCTGTAAGTATCAAATACACCACCGCTGGATGCACATGCGCCCATTGACAATACCCATTTTGGTTCTGCCATTTGCTCGTATACTTGACGAAGAACAGGAGCCATTTTTTTAGAAATTGTTCCCATCACCATTAGTAAATCTGCTTGACGAGGTGAAAAGCTTAAGCGCTCCGCACCAAAACGACCTAAATCGTAGGTAGAAGCCATTGTTGCCATAAATTCAATACCGCAACATGAAGTAGCAAAAGGTAAAGGCCACAATGAATTTGCACGAGCCATACCAACTACTTTATCAATTTGGGTAGCAAAAAAACCGGGTCCTTCAATACCTTCAGGCGCTTTTGCTAATTCGATTTTTGATTTTTGTATTGTACTCATTTATCTTAGGGTTTAGAGCAAACAATGTTTGCAACAATAATTTAATTTAATGTTATTACCATGCCTGCTCCTTTACGGGCAGGCTGACCACTTTGCAATATTTCTACTGCTTCAATAACAATTTTATTTCCTAGTTTTTTGTCTTTGTGAAGTTTCTCAATTACTTCAAGTGAGCTTTTACTGAATAGGCCACCCTTTTCTTGAAATTCGATATAAGTAGAATCTTTTCGTTCAGCTTTTTGTACGGTAACAAGAAAAGTTCCTATCGTTATTTTTTTATCGGTAGGAACTAAGACTTTTTTGCATTTCGAAAACTCTTCCCATGTCATGGTGCAATTACCTGTTTTACCACAAATTGAAAACAAGGGTGTTCCTTTCTGAGCAAAACTGATGTTGCTGATAATTAAAAATAAAAATGTGATTTTTAAAAGAGTCTTCATCGTTTCTGTTTGCTTATTCCCACTTTAATGCACCTTTTTTAAGGATATAATAAAAGCCAACTAATAGAAAGCCAACAAAGGTTAGCATTTCCAAAAAGCCAACCAAACCAAGCTCTTTAAAGTTTACTGCCCAAGGGTACATGAAGATTACCTCCACATCGAACAATACAAATAGAATAGCAACAAGAAAATATTTAATAGAAAAGGGGATACGAGCATTTCCTTGAACCTCGATACCACACTCAAAGGTGTCATTTTTAATTTTTGATTTGCGTTTTGGCCCAAGCATGTGGGTTACAACCATTGTTGTTACAACAAATCCAAGAGCAACTACAAACATTAATGCGATTGGAAGAAAATCGATTGGAGCACTTTGTGTTGGCATAAAATTTTATAGTTTTATTTTCGACCTCAATTTTAGGTATTTCTTTTTAAATAACCCAAATTTTCAGGACAAATTTACTGTTTTGTGCATACAAAGTCTGGATTCTTTTGTTTTTTAGACTAAGGGATGTTTTTGGCAAACAAACAACTTGAAGAACGCATGTTGAAGAATATTTTAAAAAAGAATAAAAAGACAATAAACAGAACTCAATTAATCTTAAAAAAAGGAGAGATCAATGCAAAATTTAATCGTTTAAATATTGTTTAACTATCCATTAAAAGCTTTTAACTATTCATTAATAATTGTATTTATTTTAACTAAAACTTTAAATTTCAGACGATTACAAATATAAATTAAGGACAATTAATGTATTAATAAAAAAAGAGCCTCCAATTATTTTGGAGGCTCTTTTTTTATCTAAAATTATTCGATTAAGCTACAACATATTAATAGACAATCATTTTCTTAACTGTGATATGACTATCGGAATTAATTAAACTAATTGTATAAACACCTCTTCCATAATCAGTAACACTTATTTTGCTGTTATATAATCCCTGGAAGCTGTTCAAGTCTTCGTTATAAACTCGCTGACCGATTGTATTATAAATCTCGATTTTATAATTCGATTTTTCGATTGCGTTAAAGCTTAAATTAAAGTTTCCATCATTTGGATTCGGGAACACGTCAAACACAAGACTATTTGCAGACTCTTCAACACCCGTAACGGTTACGTTAGAACTTGCAGATGCAGCAGATGAACAACCATTCACCGTAACAACAACTGTGTATAATCCACTTTGTGTTACCGTATATGTTTGAGAAGTAGCACCTGGAATAATTGCACCATTTAAATACCATTGGTTGCCTATAGCCGAACTAGACGTAAGCACATTCACATTTTGTGAAATTGTAGGTATAGATGGAATTCCTGTTACAACCATTGTTGTTCCTGATGATGTTGCTGTTGTTGGACTTGCACATGATGAATTGCTTGTCATGATGCACGTTACTATATCCCCATTTGCTAATGTATTAGATGTGAATGTTGCACCTGTTCCAGCATTTGAGCCATTCACTTGCCATTGGTAAGTAGGTGTTGTTCCGCCATTCGTAGGTGTTGCGGTAAATGTAGTTGCATCACCAGCACAGATTGTACTTGTGCCTGCTATAACAACACTTGGAACAACAGAAGAGGAAACGGTCATCGCAATTCCAGTTGAAGTACTTGTTGCTGGACTTGCACAAGGAGAATTACTTGTCATGATACAGGTTACAATATCGCCATCGGCCAAAGTGCTTGATGTAAATACAGCACCAGTTCCAGCATTTCCACCATTTACTTGCCATTGATACGTAGGGCTTGTTCCACCATTGGTTGGAGTCGCCATAAACGTAACTGTTTGTCCTAAACAAATTGAATTAGAACCAGAAGCAATGGATGTAGCTACGGATGGTGTTACCGATCCGCTTACAACAACTGCTGTTGTACCTGCTAAACTAGTACAACCACCAGCAGTAACAGTAACACTGTATGTACCAGCCATTCCGTTTGTAGCAGAAGGGCGTGTTGGATTCTGAGAAGTGCTCGAGAACGAGCTTGGACCTGTCCATGCATACGTTGCTCCCGCAACAGTTGGAGTGGTTAAATTTATTGTTCCACCAGTACAAACAGGAGTATTACTACTAGCTGTTGGTGTTGCAGGAGTTGCATTTACTATTACTGCAGTTGTACCGGCTAAACTTGTACAACCATTTGTTGTAACGGTAACGCTGTATGTACCAGCCATTGCTGTTGTAGAAGAAGGACGAGTTGCATTTTGAGTTGTACTAGAAAAAGTACTTGGACCTGTCCATGTATACGTTGCTCCTGCAACAGTTGGCGTACTCAAATTGATTGTGTTTCCAGAACAAACAGGAGTATTGCTGCTTGCTGTTGGTGTTGCTGGTGTAGTATTCACAACAACTGCTGTTGTTCCTGCTAAACTTGTACAACCACCTACTGTTACAGTTACACTGTATGTTCCAGCCATTGCAAGTGTTGATGTTGGACGAGAAGCATTTTGAGATGTGCTTGTGAATGCGCTCGGACCTGACCATGCATAGGTTGCACCTGTTACTGCAGGAGTTGCTAAATTGATTGTATTACCTGTACAAACAGGAGTATTGCTACTTGCTGTTGGTGTTGCTGGAACAGCATTTACAACTACTGCAGTTGTTCCTGCTAAACTTGTACAACCACCAACTGTTACTGTTACGCTGTATGTGCCTGCCATTGCAACTGTTGCTGTTGGACGGGTTGGGTTTTGTGTAGCGCTTGTAAACGCACTTGGGCCTGTCCATGCGTATGTTGCGCCTGTTACAGCTGGTGTAGTTAAATTAATTGTACTTCCAGCACAAACAGGAGTATTGCTACTTGCTGTTGGTGTTGCTGGGGTAGTATTTACGACCACTGCTGTTGTACCTGCTAAACTTGTACAACCACCAACTGTTACAGTTACACTGTATGTTCCTGCCATAGCAACTGTAGATGTTGGACGAGTTGGATTTTGAGTGGTGCTTGTAAATGCACTTGGACCTGTCCACGTATAAGTTGCCCCTGTTACAGCTGGAGTAGCTAAATTAATTGTACTTCCAGCACAAACAGGAGTATTGCTGCTTGCTGTTGGCGTTGCTGGAACAGCATTCACAACAACATTCGTTGTTCCTGGACCACTTGTACAACCACCTACTGTTACAGTTAAGCTATATGTGCCAGCCATTGCAACTGTTGAGCTTGGACGGGTTGGGTTTTGAACTGCACTTGTAAATGCACTTGGGCCTGTCCATGCGTATGTTGCTCCTGTTACAGCTGCTGTTGTTAAATTTATGGTTGATCCCGCACAAACAGGAGTATTGCTATTTACTGAAGGTGTTGCGGGTGTAGCATTTACCACCACTGCTGTTGTGCCTGCTAAACTGGTACAACCATTAGTAGTTACCGTTACACTGTACGTTCCTGCCATAGCAGCAGTTGAAGTAGGACGTGTTGGGTTTTGTGTAGTACTTGTAAATGCACTCGGACCTGTCCACGAATATGTTGCTCCCGATACTGTTGGAGTGCTTAAATTAATGGTATTACCGCTACAAACTGGTGTATTGCTACTTGCTGTTGGCGTTGCTGGAATTGCATTTACAACCATTGTTATAGCATTACTAGTTGCAGGGTTCCCTGTTACACCAGATAAATTCGAAGTCATAACACAGGTTACGATCTGACCATTGGTTAATGTTGTAGTTGTATACGTTGGACTATTTGTTCCAACATTCGCACCATTCACTTTCCATTGGTATGCTGGAGTTGTGCCGCCATTCGTTGGTGTTGCAGTAAACGTTACACTCTGTCCAGCACATATCGTATTATCAACATCGTTTGATGTGATGGATACACCAGCTACGTTGCTTGTCCCCGAAAGATTGATATTATCGATGTACAATGCTTGTCCCCAACCCGATTTGTTTTGGAAACTCAACATTACATTTGCTTGACCAACATAACTGTTCAAATTAACTGTTTCTGTTCTCCATTCTGCAGCGCTAGCAGGAACAAACACAGTAGTGCTATTATCAGCAGCAGTTGCTAAAGCAGTGCTCCCTTTTGCATACACTCTTGACCAAGTGCTTCCACAATTAGTTGAAATTAATACGATTAATGAATCGAAATAGGTTGCATTGTACCTTGCATAAGCAACATCGAATGTTAATGTTGCGGTAGATAAGCCCGCAAAACTATATTTTGGTGTTTGCATTTCATCGATATAACCTACAGTAGAAGTAGGAGGAGTGGCATTGTCAATTGCAGCAGATGATGTTCCAGCAGCAGATGGTCCATTCGCATTGGTTGCTTGAACCCATGTATATGCATCCGCATCTGGGTTGTTAAGGTACCATCCAGTAGGAACAAACGTTGCTGTTTCAAACCCTTCTACTAGTTGTAAAGCAGAAACGCCAGAAACTGTTATATATGCTGTTTTTGTAATCGGGCTGCTTCCATTTCCATTGGTAGCAGTTAAAGTAACATTATAAGTCCCTGCTGTATTGTAACAAATGTTTGTAGGGTTTTGAACCGTAGAAGTTGTTGTTGCAGCACCAGGAAATGACCATGCCCATGAAGTAGGTGTTCCTGTAGAAAGATCTGTAAAATTGATACAATCACCAACACAAATATTAGTTCTATTCGCTGTAAAATCAGCTGTTGGAGCTGAAGTTCCAGGTGAATTTAAATCTGTTTGCCAAACACCTCTTCCATATGTAGCGGCTCTTAACTTATTTGCAGTGTACTGAATTTCTAGTTCTTTAATAATAACATTTGGCAAACCTGTATTGTAAGCCACCCAAGAGCCAGCGGTATTGTCACGGTAATAAACACCAACATCAGTACCCACATAAAGTGCATCGTTTGTAGATGCATTTTGATAAACAATACAATTTGCAGGAATATTTGGTAGACCTGTTGTGTAGTTTGTCCATGAAGCTCCTGCATTTGCAGAGTACCATACTTTATTTACAGCAGAGTAACCAGAAAAAGTTACCCAAACGTGTTGAGGGTTATTAGATGCAACAGCGATGTATGTTATAGCGGCAGAAGTTACTGGCAAACCAGCAGTTCTATCGGTAAATGCTGTTCCATTTGTAGATGCATAAAATTTATCTTGCTTAGCAACATAAATATAATTACTATCAGTAGGGGAATACGCCATCGCAATTAAACCACCCGTTCCACCTGTAACAGAACCAACTTGAGCCCAAGCGCCACCTCTATTATAGGATCTATATACTTGTGCTTTCCCAACCAATAATGTTGAGGATTTTAAAGGATTCATAATGTAAGGCGTTACCCATTCTCCATCGGCATTAACGCCTGTTCCACCCGACTGAACAATATTGGTTGTTAAATTTCCACCAGTTGTTGTTCTATAAATTTCTCCATAATACAATTCTCCGTATTGTGTATTTGCTGTTGTATGGTCAATAATAGCCTCCATTCCATCTCCACCTAAAGGACTAGTCCAGGTTGCTGTTCCACTCCAACGATTGGTTCCATTATCTTGCCATCCTGTTAACAATAAATTTTGATTTGTTTTGGAAAGTCCGATGCGATAAATTTGTGCAATTTGCAATCCATTACTTAAATCACTCCAAGCGGTACCACTATTCGTTGTTCTAAACAAACCACCGTCACATCCAGCAAAATAGGTTGTTCCACTTCCTGGTAAAAACTCTAAAGCATGAATATCTGCATGCACATAGGGTGCTCCTGATCCAGTCCAGTGTGCATTAATTGCCCAACTCGTTCCCCCATTGGTTGATCTCCAAACATTAATTCCACCTACAATTACTTGATCTGCATTCAAAGGTGAAACCGCTAACGCTAAATCATACCACCCTTGTCCACCAGTATCATTCCCCGCACTTGCCCAACCCAAAACATTAGGAGTTGTAGAGCGGGAAGTAAATGTTGTTCCATTATCTGTTGAACGATATAAACCTTGATACCCGTATCCGGTGTTTGCTGCTAAAAGATACACATAGGTAGCGTTTGCTGCAGTAACTGCAATTGACAATCTGGAAACTGCCGTGTTTGCAGGCAATCCAGCTGTAATGTTTGTAAAAGCAGTTCCTCCATTTGTTGATTTATAAAAACGAGTAGTAGAACAAGCATATACAATTGTAGTATCACCTGGTTTGTACTCAATATCTTTCATATTCAAACCATTTGTCCCTGTAATTTGAGTCCAGGTTGTTCCTGAATTGTATGTACGATAAATACCATTCGATGATGCAGCATAAATGGTACTTGGTTTAAGTGGATTAATTAATAAGCGACTAATGACACGACCATTTGTAACGGCCCAATTTAAACCCGTTATAGCCCATGTTGCGCCACCGTTTGTTGATTTGTAAACACCAATACTATATGTATCCGAAGCATCAGCATCACCCATTGCTAAATACAATATTTGAGTATTCGTTGGATTAATCGCTAAATCGGAACATCCGATTAATGGAAGATTATCTGTTGTTGTACTCCAAGCAGTTCCACCTGTAGTAGATTTCCAACAACCACCATCTGGGGAACCAACATAAATAATATTTGTATTCGAAGGATCAAAACGCACAAAGTTAACACGCCCCGCGCCACCACCAGTTGGTACTGATGTAGTTGGACCAATAATAGACCAATTGGCTGCTTGAGGAGTTGGTGTACCAGGACCAATAGGTGCTCTATTTCCATCCTGCGTAGAATAATTAGTATAATAATCATTCATAGCATTTATCATCACCATTCTATCTCCCGAAGGATACAAACGAGGTTTCATTAAATCTTCCCAACGTTTAAATGCCTTCCAGCCTGGCTTTTTTGTTTTTATAATTGTAGGGCTATGTCCAACATTTGCCCATTTAACAGAATAAGTGGGGTTAGGCACTTCAACATCTACTTGTTTTGATGGATCCGACCAATATTGTTCAAAAGCTTGCTGAACAGTATAAAAATTAATGCTAGGATCCTGCATCATTTCGGCCCAATTGTTTTGAGCTGAAGATGAATTTACAAATAGCATAGAAACAAGTGTTCCTAAGAAAAATGTAATTTTTTTCATTGGTATTTAGTTTAGAGAGTTACGAATATAGTTTTTAAAAAAAACAAAAGCAAATTTTTATCTTAGATTTATAATCTGTTGAGAAACTTTTTGTCGAATTTAAAATCGAAGAAGGCAAAATACAAATCGAATTCTTTTAATTATAAGGTTTCGGAAAGGTAAAATAGCAGGCTACTGTTTTGAAAATATGTCGTCAATTTTGCTTTACTTTGATTTTATATTTCAGATATATGAAAAATCAAACGAAATACTTCATCACGGCTTTCATACTAATATTAGTCAGCTCCATTAATGCTCAACAGGATATTGTTGATTCATTGAAAAACGCATTGAAAATTGCAAAACACGATACAATTAAAATTCGAATTAGAAGTGAAATTGGGGAGACAGCTCCCATTCTAAGAGTTGGCTATTGGGATAGTATTGCAAACGATGCTCATAAATATAGTTTAAAAATGCAAGAAGCTCATGCATTCAATAATATTGGTTATATCCAAAAAAATGAAGGCAATATTTCGGATGCACTTGAATATTACAATAGAAGCTTAAAACTATTTACTGAATTGAATGATAAAACAGGAACAGCCACTGCTTACAACAACTTAGCCTCATTGTACAACAACCTCGCTAATGTTTCTAAGGCTTTAGATTTATACCACAGAAGTTTAAAAATCAGAGAAGAATTAGCCGACAAAAAAGGTGTTGCCAATACATTGAACAATATTGGTTTTATTTACGATGAACAAAAAAATTATGAAAAAACACTTGAATATTATAAACGTAGTTTAAAAATTAGAAAGGAAATTGATGATAAAAAAGGTGTTGCTCAATCCATCAACAACATTGCATTGGTATATCAAACTTTGGCTGAAACTGCCAACAGAAACAGCAATAAAAAAACAGCGGACTCTCTTTTTTCGTTAGCATTTGATAATCTTGAAAAGAGTTTAGCAATAAGAGTAGAAATAGATGATAAAAAAGGTGCAGCACAATCCTATAACAACATGGGAGCTACTTATGCTCTTAATAAGGACTATAAAAAAGCACTCGACTACTACCATAAAAGCTTAGCAATAAAAGAGTTATTAAAAGACAAAAAGGGAATAGCACATACACTCCATAATATTGGCACTATTTATAGCTCACAAGATCAAAATACGAAAGCCTTAGACTTTTTTATGAAGAGCCTTCAAATAGCAAAGGAAATTGAAAACCCAGAATCAATTAGAAATGCGGCTCAATCGGCATACACGTCCTATAAAGAATTAGGCGCTTACCAAAAGGCTTTAGAGATGAAGGAATTGCAAATAATTATGCGCGATAGTATTGACAATGAGGAAAACAGAAAAGCAGGAATTCAAAAACAACTACAATACGAATATGAAACAAAGGTTGCGGCTGATAAGATTCGAGCAATTGAAGAAAAAAAAGTAGCCGCTGTTAAACTAGAACAAGAGCAAACAAAAAGATACGCCTTGTATGGTGGCCTTTTATTAACTGTTGTTTTCGGATTGTTTATGGTGAACAGATTATTAGTTACCAAAAAACAAAAAGAAATTATTGAACATCAAAAACACGTTGTTGAAGAAAAACAAAAAGAAATTATTGATAGTATCAATTATGCAAAAAGAATTCAACAAAGCTTAATGCCAACGGAAAAGTACATTTCAAGCAAATTAAAATCAATCAAATGAGTGAACTTCTAAAGCATCTTTTATTTTTTGTTTTTATAAGCAATTCTACGTTTTGTTTTTCACAACAAACTACAATTGACTCACTACTCAACCTTATAAAAAAAGAAAAAGCAGACACCAATAAAGTCAAGCATCTAAACGATGTTGCTTGGGAGCTAATGGAATCGAATCCTGATTCGGCCATTACCTATGCTAACGAAGCATTGCTATTAGCAAAAAAATTGAACTGGGAAAAAGCCTATGGAGAAACACTACGCAACTTAGGGACCTGCAATTTTCTTAAAGCTGATTACCCTAAAGCGCTTGACTTTTATTTAAAAGCACTAAATGTTGATGAAAAAATAATTAACAAAAAAGGAATGGCATCTGACTTAGCCAACATTGGTTTGGTTTATAAAAATCAAGACGAATATGAGAAAGCCATCACCTATTATCAAAAAGCATTAAAAATAGATGAAGAAATCGGGAGCAAAAAAGGAATGGCTGCTGATTTGGGAAACATTGGAACAGCCTACAAATCATTAAAAAACTATTCAAAAGCACTCGAACACCATCAAAAAGCACTTTTGATTTACCAAGAGCTGAAAAACAAAAGGGGAATGGCAATTAACTATGGCAGCATTGGTAACATCTACAAATCAACCGCAGAGTACGACAAGGCGCTTGAAAACTACCTTTCGTCACTAAAACTGTATGAAGAATTAGACAACAAAAATGGGATTGTAATCAATTTAACAAATATTGGTTTTGTTTATACAAAGCAAAAAAAATTCAAGGAAGGAGAAGCGTTTCTATTAAAAGCACTTCAAATAAGCAGTGAAATAGGACTAACCAAACAAACTATGGAAGCAGAAGAAAATCTTTCTGAATTGTATACCCAAAGTAGAAAATTTGAGTTGGCATTAGCGCATTATAAAAATGCGATGATTCTAAAAGACAGCTTATTTAATGAAGAAAAAAACAATGAATTGGTTCGAAAAGAAATGACATTTGAATTTGAAAAGAAAGAAGCGGTAGCAAAAGCAGAGCAGGATAAGAAAGACATAATTGCAAAAGAAGCCCTCAAACAAAAAGAGAAGGAGCGAAATTATTTTATAATTGGTTTTTCATTGCTAGCAATTTTTGCCTTCATTCTTTTTAGGGGCTATAAACAAAAACAAAGAGCAAACGAATTAATTACATTCCAAAAACAATTACTTGAGCAAAAGCAGAAGGAAATTATTGATAGTATTGAATATGCAAAACGTATACAACTGTCGATATTGCCAAATGAAAATTATATTCATAAAAACATAAAACGATTAAATAAAAAAGCATAAATTAGACACATGGAAACATTAATAGAAACCAAACCTTTTTTTATCGTTTACAAACCGAAAGACATTGTAAGTGGTGATTTTTATTACGCTTTGTCGCATAAACATTTGGGTAGCAAAAAAGAGATTTTTTACATGAGTGCAGCTGATTGTACAGGCCATGGGGTACCCGGTGCTTTAATGAGCATGATGGCGGTTTCGAAACTCAATGAATCCATTATTGAGAAAAACTTAATTGCACCAAATGACATCTTGGATAATGTAAGAAAAGGAATTATTGCATCATTAAATCCCGAAGGCAGTGAGGAAGAAAGTAAAGATGGAATGGACTGCGTTCTTTGTGCATTTGATTTTGAAGAAATGAAGCTAGATTTTGCAGCTGCTAATAACCCGCTTTGGTTAATTAGAGATGGTGCAGTCATAGAATTTAAGCCCGATAAAATGCCTGTAGGTAAATCGCCAAAAGAAAACGAACCTTATACACTACAAAGCATTCAACTTCAAAAAGGCGATACTATTTACATTTTCACTGATGGTTATGCCGATCAATTTGGTGGTGAAAAAGGGAAAAAATTCAAGTATAAACAGTTACAAGATTTATTGCTAAAAAATTGCAGCAAATCAATGGAAGAGCAAAAGCAATTATTAAGCACAACCATTGAAAAATGGATGGGAAACTTGGAGCAGGTAGATGACATTCTTGTAATTGGAATAAAAATTTGATTTTAAACAACACAGCCACAAAGCTTTATTATTCAAGCAATTGCATTTCAACCAACATTGCATTTGAAAATGCTAAAATATATTTTTTCGTTTTTATTATTACTTGGTTTTACCTCGGTAATTATTGCAGAGAATCAAAAAATTGATTCACTTAAAAGGTCAATTATTACATCTAAAGCAGATACGACTATTGTTAATTGTTATAACTCAATTGGCAAGGAATATGAATTTATTAATCAAGACTCCTCCATTCACTATTTATTAAAAGCAAATGCTTTAAGCCTTAAAATAAACTATCAAAAAGGACTTGGAGTATCGTATACTTATTTAGGCTATTTAGCAGAGGACGTATCTGCGTATGACTCTGCGATTAGCTGTTATACAAAAGCTTGCAATATCTTCGTCAAAACAGGAGATTATTCACGAGCAGCGGAGCTAAACAAGGTTATTGGCGAAGCATTTAAATACAAAGGGAATCTGAAAGAAGCCTTGACCTATTTCCAAAAAGCACTCAGCATTTACGAACAAATAAAATCAGAAGAGGGTATTGCAGGTGTTAATTATTCGATGGGAACCATGTATAAAGACATGGGAAGGATTGACAAAGCAATGGAATGTTACAAAAAGTCTTTAGAAATATACAAAGGCCTAAACAGAACAATAGACATTGCAAACTTAACAACTGCTGTTGGTATTATACACGATTTAAATAAAAATTTTGCTGAAGCAAAGAAATGTTATACAGAAGCCGAAAAATTATACCTGAGCAAAAATTATGATAATGGACTGTCGAACCTATACACCTGGATGGCTATTACAGCGTATAATGAAAAGGATTTAAGAAAGGCATTGGAATATTTTATGAAATCGCATGACATTTATAAAAGACTAAACAATACAGGTGGACTCATGTATGCATACGACAACATTGGAAGTGTGTATACTGAGTTGGGCGATTATCCAAAAGCCATTGAATGGCAAACAAAAAGCTTAAACATGGCTTTGGAAGTGAAAGGCTTAGATAATATTAAATATGCCTATGAACTGCTTGCAAATACCTATGCTAAAAAGGGCGATTACAAGTTGGCGTACGAGAATTATCTGTTATTCACAAAATACAAAGACAGTCTTTTGAATGAGAGTACGTCCAAACAACTTGCAGAGATGGACAAAAAATTTGAATCGGCACAAAAAGACAAGGCTATCATTTTAAAAGATGCAGAAATCTTAAAACAATCAACAATAGCCGAAAAGCAAGCCACACAAAGAAATTATTTACTTCTTGGAATTGCATTACTGCTCCTGTTTTCTGTTTATATCTACCGAGGTTACAAGCAAAAACAAAAAGCAAATGAAATCATTGCTTTGCAAAAAGAAGAAGTAGAAATGCAAAAAACACTTGTTGAGGAAAAGCAAAAAGAAATACTTGATAGCATCCATTATGCAAAAAGAATACAAGAGTCTCTATTACCTACCGAAAAATACATTGAACGAGTGCTAAAGAAAAAGTAAATAGCCGCTTAATAGCCTTCTAGAATTAGCATTTCTCCTACAAAACAAATAGTATACTCCTTTTGATTTCTGTTTCAACAAAATCATGTTCATTACTTTATTAGTATTTATTGTGTTTTAGCCTTTGAATTTTATAGTTTTATCAAAACAATTCTAAACTACGTTCTGTTTATGGCGAAAGAAATAGAGAAAAAGATTTTCGTTCTTGATACATCGGTAATTATTTACGACCACATGGCGGTAAAAAATTTTAAAGAACACGATGTCGTAATTCCAATTACAGTTCTTGAAGAGCTCGATAATTTTAAGAAGGGCAATGATACCAAGAATTTTTCTGCACGTGAGTTTTCGCGCTACATCGACAAAATATCTAACGGACATACCTTACAAGATTGGATCAATATCAATGGCAAAGGTCATGGTATGATAAAAATTGAAATGCATCAAAATTCTAAAATTGATGCCGAAAAAGTTTTTGGAGAACGTAAAGGTGATCATCGTATTTTAAATACGGCAATGTATGTTGCCGAAAACAATCCGAAAAGAAAAGTTATTATGGTAACGAAGGATATCAACCTTCGTATCAAAGCCAAATCGCTTAACTTAACTGCTGAGGATTATGAAACAGGGAAAATTAAAGATGTTAACGAACAACTTTATACTGGACGTAGTGAAATCCAAAAAGTGCCAACAGAAGTAATTAATGAGATTTATGAAAAAGGATTTTGTGATCCAGCAAAATTATTAAAAAAGCAAAAGCCGCCATCCAATCATTTTTATACCCTTAAAAATGGCTCTAAATCTGTTCTTGCATCCTACAGTCCGAACAAAGATGTAATTGAACGCGTTAAAAAAGTAACAGCATTTGGAGTAAACCCTCGCAATGCCGAACAGGCATTTGCATTGGATGCCATCATGAATCCCGATATCAAATTGGTTTCTATTCAAGGAGTTGCTGGTACCGGAAAAACATTGTTATCATTGGCTGGAGCACTGGAGCAACGAAGAAATTTTCATCAAATATATTTGGCTCGACCAATTGTTCCGCTAAGCAATAAAGACATTGGTTATTTACCAGGTGATATAAAATCGAAATTAAATCCCTACATGGAACCGTTGTGGGATAATTTAAAGTACATTAAAAATTTATTCAACGAAAAAGACAAAGAATACAAACAAATCAGTGAAATGGTAGAACATGAAAAATTGGTTGTTTGTCCTTTAGCTTACATACGTGGAAGAAGTTTGTCGAATGTGTTTTTTATTGTTGATGAAGCGCAAAATTTAACCCCGCATGAAGTGAAAACAGTTATTTCACGTGCAGGAGAAAACACAAAAATTATTTTTACTGGTGATATTTATCAAATTGATACGCCATACTTGGATACCCAAAGTAATGGATTATCGTACTTAATAGACAAATTGAAAGACCAGGCTTTGTATGCACACATAACACTTGAAAGAGGCGAGCGTTCTGAACTTGCAAACTTGGCGAATGAATTTTTATAAAATTATAACTAAATAATATGCTTGAAAATTATAAATTATCAAACATTTTATTTTTAGATGTAGAAACTGCTCCCGTCATTTACAAATACAATGATTTAAGTGAAAACATCCGCCAGTTATGGGATTCAAAATTCAGGTATTCAACAAGCGAAAGCCCCGAAAGTCAATACAAAAAGGCTGGAGTATATGCTGAATTTGCAAAAGTGATTTGTATTTCTGTTGGTTTTTTTAATGAGAAAGAATTTCGAATAAAATCGTTTTATCATGAAGATGAAAAACAATTATTAAAAGATTTTGCTGGATTATTAAATAAACACTTTAACAGAAAAGAACATTTACTTTGTGCGCACAATGGAAAAGAATTTGATTTTCCATTTTTATGTCGAAGAATGTTAATTAATGGTGTTAAACTACCAAAAACATTAAATCTTGCAGGCAAAAAACCTTGGGAAGTTCAGCACATTGATACAATGGAATTATGGAAATTTGGCGACTATAAAAATTTTACATCATTAAATTTATTAGCACATATTTTCAATATACCAACACCAAAAGATGATATTGATGGAAGCGATGTAGCAAGAGTATATTGGGAAGAAAAAAACATACAACGCATTGTTACCTATTGTCAGAAAGATGTATTAACCGTTGCACGATTATTATTACGTTTTATGGGAGAGCCGTTGATTGAGGAAAAACAAGTTGTAATTACATAAAACATTTTTAAAATAGTGCTAAATACATTCTATCACATGAAAACAAAATCAATAATTGCAGTAAGCTGCTTTCTTTTGCTACTTTCTATTTTTTCTTGCACTAGTCCAAAGTCGAAACTTGCTGAATATGGACCTGTGTTAGAAAATGTAATGCAAAGTGATGAAGGTGCTTTCCGTGGTTTTTCATTGGGAGATGCATTTGATACGATCCAAAAAACCGAAAAAGTCCCGCCAATAGAATCGGATGAAAATTATTTGTATTATGAATATTCTATTGATACATTGGGAACATACAATGTTGCGTATAACTTTGAAGAAAAAGCACTAAATGAAATTCAATCGGATATTTTCATAAACAATTCGAGCAAAACAGAGGAAGTATACAATAACTTTAAAAAATATTTTGATTTGCATTATGGTGTTTGCGAAGACCATATGGGTTTTGCTGTATGGACTGTTAAATCTGCGAAATATGGTGATGTTCGAATCAATTTAAGTGACGAAAGTGCCGATTTTACAGTAGAGAATAATCCTGGAAAAATATCTATCTGGATTTATCCAGATAAAAATTAAGCCCCCTTCTTTTTTGAGAATGCTATTTTAGCGTTCAGCATGCAAAATGCTTGCATAATTGCCTAACAAAATGTACTTTTAGCACTCTTTGAAAAACCAATAAACAAAGATGGCAAAGGAAACTCTCTTAGAAATAAAAAATTTAGTTACTGAATTCCGTACCGAAGAAGAAACGGTTAAAGCAGTAAATGATATGTCTTTTACCCTATCAAAAGGAGAAACCATTGGTATTGTTGGAGAGTCAGGATCCGGAAAATCAGTTACTTCCCTTTCTGTCATGCGATTAATCCCTAATCCTCCAGGAAAAATTACGGGCGGAGAAATCATTTATCATTCTAAAAACAAAGGTCCTATTGATTTGGTTCAATTATCCGAAAAAGAAATGCGACAATTGCGTGGAAACGAAATTGCGATGATTTTTCAGGAACCAATGACCTCTTTGAATCCTGTTTATACTTGTGGTGACCAAGTAATGGAAGCCATTTTGTTGCATCAAAAATGCACAAAAAAAGAAGCAAAAGACAAAACAATTGCACTCTTCAACGAAGTGCAACTCCCTCGTCCAGAAGCTATTTTTGATAGTTATCCGCATCAAATTTCGGGCGGACAAAAACAACGTGTAATGATTGCAATGGCAATGAGTTGCCAACCCAATATATTGATTGCCGATGAGCCTACTACTGCATTGGATGTTACTGTCCAAGCCACTATTTTAGATTTGATGTTGAAATTGCAACGCGAACACGAAATGGGCATCATGTTTATTACACATGATTTGGGTGTAATTGCGGAACTGGCCGACAAAGTAGTTGTGATGTACAAAGGGAAAATTGTTGAACAAGGAACCGTACTTGAAATTTTTTCAAACCCTCAACATCCTTATACAAAAGGGCTGTTAGCTTGCCGACCACCATTGAACAAACGTTTGCATTGGTTACCAACTGTAGCCGATTTTATGAAAACGAATGAAAATGGAGAGATGATTGAAAGCACGCAATCGGTTGCTGATGTTACCGAAAAGCTGGTTGTTACAAAGGAAGAACGAGTTATCGCTCATAAAAAACTTTATTCAAAAGCCCCCATTCTAAGCATCAAAAACTTACAAACCTATTTCCCAATTAAAAAGGGAATGTTTGGTAAAGCAAAAGATTTTGTAAAAGCTGTGGATGATGTTAGCTTTGATGTATATCCAGGAGAAACACTAGGTTTAGTGGGTGAATCGGGCTGTGGTAAAACAACATTGGGTAGAACGGTATTACGATTAATTGAACCAACGGGAGGCGAAGTCCTTTTTAACGGAAGCAATATCACTACCCTTGGCGCAACTGAAATGCGCGAGCTAAGAAAAGACATTCAAATTATTTTTCAAGATCCATACTCTTCTCTAAATCCTCGTATTACCATTGGACAAGCCATCATGGAACCAATGCAAGTACATGGTATTTTAGAAAATGATAAAGCTAGAAAAGAAAGAGTAATCGAGCTATTGCAACGTGTAAACATGAACGAAAGTCATTTTTACCGTTACCCACATGAATTTTCTGGCGGTCAGCGCCAACGTATTTGCATTGCCCGCGCATTGGCATTACGTCCTAAATTTATCATTTGTGATGAATCGGTTTCTGCACTTGACGTTTCTGTTCAAGCACAAGTACTTAATTTATTAAATGAACTAAAACGCGAATTCGATTTTACCTATATTTTTATTTCACATGATTTATCGGTTGTGAAATTTATGAGCGACCGTATGGTTGTAATGAACAAAGGCAAGATTGAAGAAATGGGTGATGCAGATGAAATCTATAATAACCCTCAAACGGAATACACTAAAAAACTAATTGGAGCTATTCCAAAAGGTCAACTTGAAGATATAAAAGCTTCCATCGACAAAAAGAAAACATATCATGCAATTTAATTACACCACCAAACTCCTTGCTATTAGTTTAGCATTGGTATCTTTATATTCCTGCAAAGAAGAAGAAAAACCAAAACAAGAGCCAGTAGTATTAACTCCTAAAGCAAGTTTTACAAACTCTACCGAACCTGAAGAATGGGGTCCATTGTACAACATCAAAGAATCGTCAAATGCACATTCTGGAAAACATGTTTCTGTAATTGATTCCGCTAATTTATACAGCCTTGGATTAATGAAACCCGTAAGTGCAATTAGCAAAGAAAAATTTGATTCAGTTTCCTATACGTATTGGATATATCTAAAAAATGCTGCTGCTACGGCAAAGTCAGTAGTAAGTATTGATGATATTGCTGGGAAAAATATTTTTTGGGCAGGAAACATTGTAAATGAAAAGGCAAAAGAAGTAAACAAATGGATAGAAGTAAAAGATGGATTTAAACTTCCTTCGGCTATTAATCCAGACCATTTTATTAAACTGTATATCTGGAATACATCAAAAGAAGAAATATTGCTGGACGACTTTTCTGTAACTTTTTATTAATTTAAAACAATATGCTACGCTTCGTGCATCCAGTTATTCTCGTTATTTTTATTTTAACACTGGCTGCCTGTAGCAATCATTCTGAATCTACTACCACTCAAAATACAGATAGTATTTCTGTAAAAGACTCCATTGTTTTCACTAAATTATTTAGCGAAACAATTGATATGGAAAATCTACTCGATGGAAGGATTTCATCCGAACAATTTTCATCCGGAAAGCTTTCCAATAAACTATCAAAAGATGTTGAATTTGGAGTTTCGTTTACAAAAATCTTAAGTGAAATTCCTTCCTTTAGTGGCATACAAAAAATCACCGTTGATGTAAAATCATTCAGCATACAAAAAATTAAAGATGCTGTATTGGTTGTATCAATCGATAATGGCAAAGAACAAAAAAATATTTTTTGGGACGGCAAACCTTTTCAATCAGATACGCTCAACAAATGGAATAACAATGCCTATTCCTATGAAATCAAACCGGAATATTTAAAACCAGAATACACGTTAAGTGTCTATGCCTGGAACAAAACCAAAGAGGAGTTTTACATTGATGACATTGTAGTAAACATTTTTGGAACAACTAAAATCATTGGTAAAACCTCCATCTCCAACAGCAATTTTTTCTATGACTTTGAAAGCTCAGAAGGAATTATAGGAGCAGAAAACATAAAGATAACAACAGCACATTCTGGCAAAAAAGCAATTGATTTAACAGGGGGAAATGAATATGGACCAAGCATTGTTAAAACAATCAAAGAAATAGCTACAGTGCCCTTTAAAAAGGTTTCTGCTAGCGTTTGGGTATACCCGACATCCGAAAAACCCAATCTTGTTATTACAGCATCCTCAGTAAATGAAAAAAATAATGAAACTATTTTTTGGGAAGGAAAAAGTACAGAAAACTCCGAATTCCCTATCAACACCTGGACAAAACTAAATGCCTCTTTTAATATCCCTTCGGAAAAATTATCTGTCGACAATAAAATTCAAATAAACATCTGGAACAAAGGCAAAACAAATGTAATTGTTGATGATTTGGAAATTGTATATGGTTTCCCTAATGAACGAAAAGGAATACCATCCTTGGTAGATTTAAATGCCATTAGCAACAAAACGTTTGTTCCTGTAAAAAATACGCCACCCTTCCCTATTCAGTATCTGAACAAACAAAAAGTGAATTTATCGGTATTAAACAATTTTACTTCCAATGACCTTTTTATGGCAGGGGATTTTATAAACGATAAAAACAATGTTGATGAGTTACTTTGTGTAAATGCTACTACTGCAAAAATAGTTGCATACAATACATCTAACAATGCATTTGAGATTATATGGGAGGCAAGCGTTTCTGCAACACCTGTATTTGGAACAAAAAATAAATTACTTGCTGGCGATTTTGATGCAAATGGTTCGGATGAACTATTGGTAATTGATACCCAAAATGGTATGTGGCAAATGTTTCGTTTTTCAAATAAACAATGGGAACCATTTATTGCTGGGAAAAAAAGTATTTCCAAAAAATGGTTTGATAAGGGATCCGCTTCGAGCATAACCTCTGTTTTTACAAATAATAAAGCTGCCCTAACGATTGTTTCTCAAAAAAGCATTACAACATTAACCATGAACAATGGAGAGTTCATTGAAAAAGAACTACCAATCACTGCAAATAACAAATTAGTAGTTAATCCAAACGATTTGTTTTTTGAAGGCTCATTTGAAAATGGAATTGAATTAATTAAACTCAATACAGAATGGCGATTTGATTTGAAACTAGTTTCAGCAGCTCAAACTGATTTTACAATAAAAAGTATGCTCGATTTTAAAGGTTATGAAAACGATTTTAATCCGAAGTATTATGAATTTACAAAATTGATAGCTGGTAATTTTTTAACTAATAAAAAAACAAACCTGTTGACGATTTCTTGCAACTGTGCTGACACCAATTTTAATGGAATAGAATGCAACACAATTGAGAACATAAAAACATTGCCCAACACAATAAGCATATACAGCATTGAAAATAAATAAAACATATCCATTCCTATTCCCATTTTTTGCACTATTCACCATTTTAGTGTGGGTTGCTTGCAGCAATAATTCGAGCAACTCTGTTACATTCAGTATTGAAAAGTTTAGCTTACGCGCATTTAACTCAATTGCAAATTTTCAATCGGATAGTATTGCAGGCAAAAGCATTCTGTTGGATTATAACAATGCAATGGAAGGATTTGTGATTCCTTCTGTGAGCCAAACAGAAGATGGACAATTTACTTTTGAGTTCGAACTAAAAAACACCGATACGAGCCCACAAAAATTTTATTACAAAATTTTCTACCAAAACGAACGCTATAAATTTCCAGAAATAGACTCTTTCAGCAATAAAGAAAATGCATTGGCTGAAGAAAATTTTTATGGAAGCTGGGAAGCAATTGGAACCAGCTTTAAAGAAAGTGAAGCAATTGCGAACGATGATAATTACCATACAGTAAGCGATAAATTCAGAATAGTAGGAAACCCACGAAATGAGCAACGCTATTTTTCGAATGGAAAAAACGACCGATGGAAACGTAACCCACGTGTTGGAGCTTATAAGTTTATGCTGGTGTTTGTACAAGCGATGATCTTAAAAACATTCCAAACGAAGTAAAAGACATTGGACTAAAATTAAACGAACATTTTGTAAACCCGTTTTATTACTTTGATTTTGGAAGTGGTAAAAGTTTAAAGAATACGATTGTATATAAATCAGAAACCGTTTTAAATGTAAAAGCAAAACCCAATTTAGGTGCAGGTGTTTACATCAACAACATGTCGTTTACAGATCCTAATTTCGACAAATCCTATTTCTGCAACACCTGTGGACAAGATAGTAATTTATACAAAAATGCGCCTGTTCAGCAGTTCATCAATTATGTAGATGCTTCTACCAAAATGGAAAACATTCCGGTGATTGCTGATATTTTGAAAGACAATTATTCGGTGATGGATTATAACTGGAACAAAAGTTTTTATAAAAAAGAAGAACTGATTCCAACCCTTATTCAAACGGCTAAGCATCCTTGTCAAACCGTTTTTTCAGATCCAAAAGAAAATAAAATAACAATCAAAAATCCAGGAACAAAATATGGTGAATGGAAAAAAGAAAGTGTTGGAATTATTACACGTCATGGCTTTACCTATGGCAAGTACCGAGTAAAAGTAAAGCTTACCGAGTTACTCAATAAAAATGGTGTATGGAATGGATTAACCAATGCTATATGGCTAATAACACAAGGTGGAGGCGAATGGAATTTTAGAAGAAATTGTAACAAGGAAGGTTTTATGGCAACCTATTGGGGTGGAAAGGATGACAAACGTGTTCCTGCAATTGATTATTCGGAAATAGATTTCGAAATATTAAAAACGCCACCTTATTGTCCCGACAATGCATTTCCACCGGTATTTAAAAACCCAAGCGACAATAACAAAAACATAAGCAGTTGGAACATTCCAATGCCTGATGATATCACAAAAAATAACGACAAGATAACTGTTGCCTGCACCAATTGGGATATGGCTTGTTGGGAGCCTAAAAACTTTGGTGTTGGTTGTAATCCCATTCAACACAAGGACCAAACCTATTACACCCATCGTTGGGATCATTGGTACAGAGCATTAACAGAAAAGAAAGAAGAACTGGATGATGAGTTGTTTGCAGGAGAATTTTATTATTTTGAAATTGATTGGCGACCAACAGAAATCATTTGGCGAATTGGTGCTAGTCCAGATAAAATGAGGGAAGTAGGTTACATGAACGAAACAGTTACCTCTATTCCTAATAACCAAATGTTATTGATTATTACACAAGAATATCACAACACACAGTGGTGGCCGGGAGCGCCTTATTCGCAGGATAATTTGCCTTTCCCTTTGAATGATATTCCAGGAGAGATTTATGAATTGGTAATTGAGTAATATCATTTTTTATTGTACATTTTTGAATACATTTGAAAACAGTCTAAAATGAGAGCAGTAGGTATTCTTTATGTTTTCTTTCTTTCTTTTAGTCAATACATCCAACGCACAAATCTCCTTCACAGGATTTGACGAGACTTATTGCGGTGGAACAGTTAATCATACATACACCTTTTTAAACTATGATATAGGAGGTCCTGGCTCAGGAGCTCAACATTGCTATTATGTATTTAGAGATGGTGTTGTAATTTTAAATGTAATTGGTGGTAGTATGGGAGGTGGCCAGTTCTGTAGAGAATTAATCTTTATCAATGATTCTACAGGATTTCTTCTTGCAGAAACTGCTGGCTCTGCCTATGCAAAAAAAACCAGTAATTATGGACAAACGTGGCAGCTGATAGGAAATACAGCACCAGGTTATCGTGCCTTTTTCCCAATAAGCTTAAATTATGGCTACTTGTTTTCAAGTCCTACAAGCAACATGCTTTATGTTGCAAGATGCAGTGATATAGAACCTCCTGTATCCAACTATATTTATGACTATTCCATTTATTCAGATGAATTCAGGTGGGATACAATCATTGGTCCCACCCTCTGTGGTATCGATTCTTTAAATGCATTTTTTAAAAATGATAGCACCTTTAAGGTCGATTATCACTTCTACTTCCATCAACTTCCAGTTGGAATCGAAGAAATAGAAGCAAATAAAACATTTAATATTTTCCCAAATCCATCATCATCTGTTATTAATATTAATGGATCCATGGCATTTATAGACGCTACAATAATCGATATTCAAGGCAAAATTGTTAAGTCGTTTAAGTCTACATCCATTGATATATCGAATTTAGAAGCTGGAATCTATTTTGTAAGAATTATAGACCAAAACAAAAAGTCCCATTTTTTAAAGTTCATAAAATCTAACTAAGGGAAAACACATCATTAATGGTATTTAGTAGCACCTTATTCCTTTTTGGTTTTTTGCCCGTTTTTTTACTTATTTATTATATACTACCTCAAAAAAATAAAAATGGGAGAAGCAACTAATAAAAGCTGCCAATTTAAAAAAGATAAGTGCTAAGGAGGAATTTGTAAATAATGCTATTGGGTTGTATAATAACCGATAATTTGTAGTTAAATAATATAAAAACGATATATTTGTTTAGTAAATTATAAAAGATGTTTTATTATAAAAAATGGGCCATTGTAGTACCAATGGCAAACGAAGAGGAAGATTTTAAACCATTCATTGAGATGGTCAATTTTGTAATCAATGAATTGAACCCAGGAAATGTCTATTTTATAATCGATAAGGCTTCAAAAGACCGAACGCTTGAACTGTGTCAGGAATTATCTGCTAAAGATCCACGCTATGTAACCGTATGGGCACCCGAAAACAGAAATGTGGTGGATGCGTATGTAAAAGGTTTACGAGTAGCGTATGAAGCTGGTCATGAAATTATTATCGAAATGGATGCTGGTTTATCACATGATCCAAGAGCCATTCCAATGTTTTTAAGAGTATTGAACGAAGGAAACGAATGTGCGTTTGGTAGTCGTTTTATAAACGGTGGCTCCATGGGCGATTCCCCATTCAAACGCAGATTACTTTCCAAAACAGGAACCGTTTTGGCGAATGTTTTACTAGGAACATCCTTAAGAGACATGACATCGGGATATCAAGGGTTTCACCGCGATGTAGTTGGAAAAATTATCAATCACGATTTTAAATCCAAAGCTCATTTTTATCAAACCGAATTGCGTTATTTATTGCGCAAACGTAGAATGTTTGAAGTGCCTATTCACTACCAAGCACCTTCGCCACGTGTTTCTAAAAATGCAATTAAAAATGCGTATCAAACATTGTTCTATTATTTTTTCCAACGTTTAATTGGAAATAAACCAACATTGTAAAAGTATTGTTGAGTTTCTTCATTACTTAGAAACAGAGAAAGCAGAAGCACAATAAATAAAACGATTTAATCATTGCGCATTTGCGCCATAGCAATAAAAAATGAAAACACTCATCATCACCTCCATTGCAAACGACCAACATCCTATTTTAAAACAATTTGCAAACGAATGTAAAACACATAATACACCATTTATTGTTATTGGTGATACAAAATCACCTGCTGAATTTAATTTAGAAGGTTGTGATTATTGGAGTGTTCCTCGTCAGTTAGAATTACCCTTTGAATTGGCCAAAATTACACCTACC
The DNA here is from genome assembly GCA_016707685.1 of Bacteroidota bacterium. Classification (GTDB taxonomy): domain Bacteria; phylum Bacteroidota; class Bacteroidia; order 2-12-FULL-35-15; family 2-12-FULL-35-15; genus 2-12-FULL-35-15. The sequence goes on along the minus strand of JADJHE010000003.1, from coordinate 103,692 downwards.
CGTCATTATTCAAGAAAAAATTTAGGTTACCTAATCGCTATTAAAAATGGTGCTACCGAACTGGTAGAAACAGACGATGATAATATTCCACGCAAAGAATTTTGGGAACCCAAACAACGTGAAGTAAAAAGTTACCAATTCGAAAACAAAGGCTGGGTAAATGTATACCATTACTTCACAAAAAATATGATTTGGCCAAGAGGTTTTCCTTTGGAAGAATTACAAAACAAACAAGTAGAATTAGCTACACTTGAAAATAAAAGCATCAACTGCCCAATACAACAAGGTTTAGCAGACGAAAATCCAGATGTAGATGCCGTATATCGTTTAACCTATCCTTTGCCCATTAATTTTGAATTAAAGGAGCGATTAGCATTAGGAAGAAATGCTTGGAGCCCTTTCAACAGTCAAAATACCTACTGGTACAAGGAAGCATTTGCGTTGATGTATTTACCATCGTATTGCAGTTTCCGCATGACCGATATTTGGAGAAGTTATGTGGCACAACGCATTGCTTGGGAATGTGGTTGGAGTGTTTTGTACCACGAATCAACTGTTTGGCAAGAACGCAATGAACATAATTTAATGAAAGATTTCGAGGATGAAATTCCTGGTTATACCAACAATTTTAATATTTGTAAAGAATTACAAGCTTTAAATTTAAAGCCTGGACAAGAAAACATTTATGAGAACCTAATCACTTGTTATCAAAAATTAATTGATATCAATGTAATTGGAAAAGATGAAATGGTATTGTTAAAAGCTTGGATAAAAGATCTTAATAACCTACTATAATTAATTTATTTTATTCAACTCTTCTTCAATCATCCATTTTGCATCCAGATAAATAGCGGAATCTAAGCTTATTTTTTGTTCTTCAGCTTTCAGTTTCATTAAGTCTATCCATGAAGGATTAGATTTAATTTCTGAAATCTTTATACTAATTCTATCTTCTTTTGTTATTAATGCAGGAGTCTCGTCATAGATTTTTAATAGGTACCTAGCATTCTTCTCAAGTGCTTCATCAATTGAGATGTTTTCATTCTTTGATTGCAAAACAATTTGATTATACCAATCTGGTGTTGCTTTAATAATCTCAATCTGGGATTTTATTTTTCTCAAATTATCGATTTTTTTCAGCTTTACAGATGATAAACTACTTTTAATATCATCATCAACATCTATGTAGGCCCATTTATTTATAAACTTTAAATGCGGGGCAATAGAATCAATCTGATTTTTTGAAAACCCATAAATTCCAAGATTTTCTAAATTTTTTTGATTCACCAACAACTTAGTAATTTCACCATTTTGCTTCATATAATAAACAACATCGTTCCCTGCGGTTGGATTGTACCTACTAATAAAAACTATTGGGTCGGGATTATACCAAGCAGGAATATGATCCAATACCCAATTGGAAATTGGTTTGGGCAAGTTTGTAGACCAATCAAACTGGCTTAGGCTATTGTGATAGAGGGTTGTGGCAATTTGAGAAAAAACAGCAAGCCATACAATCCTATTTCTACTTCTTTCATTTTTAAATTCGTATAATAAGTATATAAAATGCACCAAAATAATTCCACTAAAATAGGTAACGTATCTATGAACAACCGATTGCCCATGATTCCAATTGTCTATAGTACCTGCAATACAAGCTGAGCCAATGGTGCATACAACCACAATCAATTCAAATACTCCTTTGTTTTTCTTATCAGAAAATATCTTTTTAACCATTAGAAAAAGATATATAAAAAGCACCACAGGAATCGCTAAAATTGCTCCTTGATTGATGTCAAAAAATAATCCCCAAATTCTAGTAAATGAAACATAATCAAAACTCAGGGCTCCTTGGTACTTAATTAAATTTGTTTCACCAAAATGATAAAAATAAAAAAGGGAAGGAAGTAATATGAGACAGGAGCTAAAACCCAACTTTATGGTGTTTTTTTATTGAAATTGTTTCCATAAAAAAAGTAAATGCTGCAAGCCCAACAATAAGAATAGCAATGGGTTGATTTTGAAGTGCAGCAATTGAAATAAGAAAAATACCCCAATAACGTCTTCCAGAAAGAAATAACCAAAATCCTAAAGAAGAGAAACACACAGTAAAAAACTTCAGGATGTTGCCATGATATATACCAATAATTTGTAGAAAAAAAGAACATCAAAACAAATAAAGAGGTATAAAAACGGTCAAAAACAGAAAACTTAAAGAAAAAAAAGCACGTAATTATAATCAACAAAAAATTAGTAAGCTGGTGAGTAAATAGAGGATTGAAACCTATCAACGAACACAAAATTCGGGATGGCAAATTGATAAATGAATAGGCGAAAAAATGACAACTATATTTTTTACCTGTTTTATCTACAAAAAATGCATAATTAAAATCAAGTAGTTTATAGTCATTACTTGCAATAAATTTTTGAGCAGCATCATATACAGCGTATTTATCATTCTCTTCCCACTTTCTACTTTTACAAAATGTTGCTTTAAACGAATCGAAATCAGAACTTCTTACATCTGGCGTAAAATGATTATAAAATGCTTCTGTCATTATGGTATACTCAATTGCATCACCTGTTGGATATAATTCAGGCTCCTTTTTTAATCTAATTATACCCAATAATGCAACAAGCAGAAGTAGAACTGCAATGTATGTTCTTGAACTAAAAAATTTTGCTATCATAACTAATTTTACCAAACAAAAATAACCGAATATCTGACATAATAACAAATTAAGTATTACATTCGTTTAATGTTGAAGGAAAATAAAATGAGAATAAATGAACTGAATTTTTCGATTTCAAAAATTACTGCCTACTTAATCGCATTAATTATCATCTATTTTCATTTTACACTTCCAAAATACGATTATCCCGACCAAACGAATGAAATAGCCTGGGATATACTTTCATATTACCTTTATCTTCCTGCAAGCTTTCTTCATGGAGATATAGGTATAAACGACCAAGCTTATATCCAAGCAATTTTTAATAAATACCACTTTTCTCCATTTTTTTATCAAGCTGCTCAAGCTCCAAATGGCAATTGGGTTATGATTTATACGTCTGGAATGGCTATTCTTTACATGCCATTCTTTCTTTTAGGTCATTTATGGGCAAAAATAGGAGGATACCCTACTGATGGATTTTCTTATCCATATCAATTTTGTGTTTCAAGTGGAATGATGATTTATATTTTAGCTGGTATATTTCTACTTAGAAAAATTTTACTCCACTTTTACACTGAAAAAATTACAACTATTGTGTTAGTCATAATTGTTTTGGGGACTAATTATTTTAGAGAGGCGACTGATTACAATATGGGACCACATGGTATTCTATTTATGTTCTATGGCATATTAGTGTTGAACACCATTAGGTGGCACCAAAATCAGGCGACAAAGTATGTCATTTGGATGGGGATTAGCATAGGCTTTTTAATACTCATTCGTCCAACCGAAGCCATATGCATATTCATTCCTCTTCTTTGGGGAGTTTATAATCGTAATAGCATAAAAGAAAAAATTAGTCTATTAATATTAAACAAAAAACATATTATTCTATTAACCCTAACAATTTTTCTGGTGGGCTTACCTCAATTGATTTATTGGAAATATCAAACGGGATCTTTTTTATACAATAGCTACTGGAACCAGAATTCTTTTGATATAACCGAATCGCACTTTTTAAAAGTTTTTTTTAGTTTTAGAAAAGGATGGTGGTTATATACTCCATTAATAACTCTTGCATTTGTTGGATTCTTGTTTATGAAAAATGAGACATTAAAAAAAGTTCGTGTCCCTATTTCCATATTCATTGCACTAAATATTTTTATCCTTACCCATGTTCCAGTTTGGCACAATGCTGGGAGCTTTGGGCAGCGATTTATGGTGCAATCCTATGTAATTTTATCGCTACCAATGGGCGCATTTTTTTCAGTATTTAGCTTCAAAAAATCATATCTAAAAGTAGCAATAGGACTAATCGCTAGCATGCTCTTATTTTTAAATCTTTTTCAAACGTGGCAATTTGTAAGATGGATAATTCCCGCTGATGGTATGACATGGGAATATTATAAGTATAGTTTTTTTAAAACCTCTTATATGACAGTAGAAGAACAATCTATGTTGATGTTGCAGAGAACTTTTGATCCTAATGAAAAATTCAATGAATCAAATCCAAACTACCAGAGGCGTACAATTGCGTTTTTTAATATGGACGATGTAAACTCATTTGAAATAAATAAATCATACTTAGACACAACATATTCAAGAAGTGGCAAAAACTCATATGTGTTAAGTAAAGAGAATGAATTTTCATTAGTATATGAAAAACCTTATTCTCATATTACACAAAAAGATCATCTTTGGATAAGGATAACGCTATGGTTTTTTCCAACACAAAAACTAGATATAAATCCTGCAGACATCGTAATTCATCTGAATCATAATGGCAAAGCATTTCAATATACAGGGTTTCACCTTGATTCAAATCCTTATAAAATAAATGAATGGAATAAATACTCAGTTGATTATCTAACACCATACATTCAGGATGAAGATGATAAAATTGTTACTTATCTTTGGTTTATAGGAAAGCAAAAAATATACATTGATGATTTTCAGATAGAAATTTTCGAAAAAAGATAGTATATCTACACTATCATTTTTTACATTTTTAAAATCTACTTTTACAATAAATCACAGACAACCCTCTCCCTTTTAAGAAGAAATTTCCTCATTTACAATAATTTTGAAACCTTAATTGTTTTTATTTTCGGAGTATTATCGTTTTATTTTCTAAAAACTACAAATAATAAAAGTTGACAATATCAATTTTGATTTCTTTTATCATTTGCTATTCTTCCAATCTCCATTAGCTTTTTTGAGAATACTGAAATCTTGATTTTAGTAGGTTTATTGGCTTTTCAATAAGCTCCCAAGACAAATGCGCAAATGCGACAGATAGGCCAAAGTATAATAGACATGCCATATACTTATTGGTAGCTACAAGCCCCCACTTTGGTTGCATAAACCAGAAGAAGTCTGGAATAAATAAATGGAAAACATAAAGTCCATAGGAAATTTTGCCTAGATAAATGGAATATTTATTTGTTAATAGCCATTTAAATATACCTGTAAAATCACTGGTTGAAGCTTTTGCAACTACAAAAAACATCACTATTGAAAAAAGAAACTGATCAAATAAGGGAAAATATGTTGAGATACCATAGTAATGAAAAAATACAGAAAATATAATGTATGTAAGAATTGATATTGGCAAATAAAACCTATTCTTTGCTATCTTAAATGCAAGACTGGGTTTAAAAACATGTAAGTATGCTAATCCTCCTCCAAATGCTAAAGCAAACAAAACGTTTGTAGTAAAAAAATCCGTTGCATATGGCATATCAATTAAAAAGACGAATATAAATCTCGAAAAAAGTGACAGCACAATTGTTATAACAATGACTTTCAAAATTTTTTCTTTTGTCACAAATAAAATTAACAATGGCCAAAAAAGATAAAACTGTTCTTCAACTGCAAGAGACCAAAAATGAGTAAAACCACCTACATAGCAATTATTTAGTGATTGATAAATATTGCTCGTATAGGTCAGAAGCCATGGTGTTAATGCCCTTGCCTGCTGATAATTTATAATATACATTAATAACACCGTTAAATAATAAATAGGCATTATCCTTATAAATCTTCTCACATAAAAATTTATCAAAAGCTTTTTCTTTGAAGTTGCAGCTTTTTCTACATTATCCTTTTCTATTAATAAAATTCGAGTAATTAAAAACCCACTCAAAACAAAAAAAAGAAGAACGCCATGCGCAAATGGAATTTTTTCAAAAATTTCATTCTTTACCTGCCATTGAAACCAATGCCCAATCATTACCGATAAAATGGCAAAAAATCGTAATCCATCTAACTGTGGTAAATATCGACTATCCATTAACCTATATTATACTTTAAAATGCACCAAATGGCTCTAAATCCATCTTTCCAGCCAATTTTTTTCCCTTCTTCATAGGTTCGGCCATAATAGGAAATACCAACTTCATAAATTCGAATTTTAGGAACGCGAGAAATTTTTGCTGTTACTTCGGGCTCAAAGCCAAACGTTTTTCTTTCAATTTTAAAGACTGAACTGTTTTTGTATCAAACAATTTATAACAGGTTTCCATATCACTTAAATTTAAATTAGTGAACATATTAGAAAGTGCTGTTAAAAATTTATTGCCGATGGTATGCCAAAAAAACAAAATTCGATGTGGGCGTCCACCTACAAAACGAGAACCGTATACCACATCGGCAAATCCATTAATTACGGGTTTTAATAAAATATTGTATTCCTCAGGATCGTATTCTAAATCGGCATCCTGAATGATTAGATATTCGCCTGTTGCTAAGGAAATACCTTTGTGTAATGCGGCACCTTTCCCTTGGTTGTACTCCTGATTAAATAAACGGATATCTGATTCCTTATGGTTGGCAATGTATTCTTCAATTACTTGTTTTGTTGCATCGGTAGAGCAATCATTCACAATGATAATTTCTTTCTGAATGTTATTCAATAAATTAACAGCAATCACCTTATTCAAAATTAAGTGAATGGTAGCCGCTTCATTATAAGCAGGAATAACGATTGATAATTTTTTAATACTCATTACAAGTCTTCTTCAATTAATTCAACTTCAATATCATCTATAAATATCTCTGTTTTATTTATATTCCACAAATATATTCTAATTATATCATTATCCGAATGCAATTCGGGCAACTCAATTGCTGCTGATTGCTCCTTCCACCCTTGTGTTGCTTGAGCAGAAATGGAAGCAATACTCCGCCATAAATAAGGTTCGTTGCTAGCGGATTCTGCTGTTATAACCCATTTAGCATCGTTGTTAGCAGCAGAAGCATTGTAGGAGAATTTGATTTTCGCAATCAAACCAATCTTTCCAGCCACTCCGTTTATTCCCTTTACAACCATATTATCGGAATACTCCACTCCCTTTTCAAGCTTCATAACCTTGCGTTTATAAATTGAATCATTGAGCTCAATTAAACTATGTTGGCTCCACAATTCGCTTACATGCTCACAATCATTTATTTCATACAACAGCCGTTTCCCTTTTAAAGCATACAACTTTTCGGAAGATCTAACACTAAAAGCAGATGCAATACATGCATTATCAATTGTTACCGAGCAAAACTCCTTTTGGTAGGTATACTCATCCCTTTTATGCCACCTGTAATCAACTAAAGAGTAGTTCGCATCTTCCGGCTTGGAAACAAATTGGATTCGTTTTCTATCGGAAGCATTTAAAATATACGCATTCAATTCAAAAGGATAATTCTCTGCATGAAGTTTTATGTTTGTCGAGCTATCTTTCTCTACAATTTGTTCCAATAGGGATCTTGAAGCTAAACCCCAATAATCCATTTCAAAATTTTGCTGTGCTTTTTTCAAATCACCCGACACTGCTGAGTTAAAATACAAATATTCATAGGGATGAAGCTGAGCCATTTTTAGAACAAGCCCAATAAACGAAACGATTAAAAAAACAAAAACAATGGCTTTTAATCGAACTGATTTAATCCAAACAAAAAGATGTTGCAAACCATAAATAGCTATTAATATAAATGCACCATGCATAAAATATAAATGACGACCAGTATCAAAAGCAGTACTATTAAATAAAACAACTGCAACTAGTGGCAGAAAAAACCAACACAGAAGAATAAGCTCCTGTTTCTTTTCGTAAAAAAAAGAGAAAGGCGCTTTAATGAATCCTCTACCTATAAAAACAAGTCCTGTTAAGAATAACAGCGAATAGATAATTGGTCGGGCAACAAAATTCCAAAACAAAAGATAATGCCATGGTAACTTAGATGCTGTTATGTATTCTCCAAAATACATAACTAAACCATCCCATGGATATTTACTGTTTTCTTTAAGTGCTTCAATAAAATGATAGATAGGATCCAACCATAACACGGGCCAAAAAAGAATAATCAATGGTACAAGAAAGAAAAAATAAATCAATAACTTTTTATAATTTAATACGATTGCTGTTTTTCTAAAAAGGAACGAAAGGTGGTCTATTGCAAACAATAGCAATGTAAACAATGGAAGCAAAATTCCGATGATGCGAATATCTATTGTGAATGCAGCAAACAAAGCATAACTAAAGGCATTTTTAAATGTAGGCTTTTCATGAAATACCAACATCCAATAAATACTAATTACAAAAAAACTTAAAAACACCGCATCTTTTGAATTAAAAAAAGAATGCGCATAAATGGCTGGGCTGAGCACATACATGAGCAATCCTACAAATGCTAGGCCATTCGTTTTAACAAGTTTTTTGGCAACTAAATAAAAAAAGAAAGCAGAAACAAAAAATACCAAAAAGGTAAGAAGGTGCCGAATCAAGAAAATATCCTGAGTGTCCTGAAGTGAAAAAATCTTTTCAAAAAAAATCAATACCAGCTCGAATGCTGGCCCATGGTATTTATCGATTCCTTCTACTAACGTTTTATGATCGTGATGAACAATAAAATTATAATTTGCATGGCCATTATTTTTCCATTGAGAATTTTCGTCCCACGACAAACCATAATCCGAAAATGTAAAAAGACCAACCACTAAGTATATTGAAAAAAAGCCAATCAATATCCTTTTATGATTTGCATTGAAAAACTGAATACACTTATCGAAATAGAATTGTACCATTTAGTAGTTGTATTTTACTATTTTAAGTTCCAATTTATTCAAGTACAACTTTTTCTTGTTGGGATTCCACAAAAATGTTTTTACTTCATCGCCCGCTTTTATCGTAGCAGGGAAATTACAAGTAAAATAAGCATCTGTTTTTTTATCAATCTGGTATACAAAATCCATTAAACTTGGTCTTAACCAAACATATGCTTCGCCTTTGGAATTCTGTATTATAAAAATCATAAACATGTTGCCATCTAATTTTTCATTAACAGTAAAATTGTATTTTACTGTTGCCAAACAATTTGTATTAGCAGTAGAATCAACAACTTTATAGGATACTGCTGCCGAATATACCTGATTGGACTTTAGTTGACAATCAATTGTTGTAGATTCAAAATCGGCTATTGTGTCAAAAACCGTTTGAATACTTTTAGGTGAATATTTCGGTTTTGCTAAAACATTTTTTGTAATCGGATATTCTTTTATTAATTCTATTGAATCCTTATTTGCTTGTTGATATTGGTCTTGTTTTATGAAAAAATAATCATTTAGGTAATTTAGTTTCTTATCCCGCATAGCCTGATTTAGCCAAGTTAATGTATCCACTACTCGATAATAATTAATTTCGGATTCGAGAATCAATGGCATTGCAATGGTTAAATTAAATTTTCCACTTGGACTTTTTCTAATTGCCTTTAAATCACTTAACATTTCTTTTGTTTCACACTCCTCTTTCCATTCATACACATATTTAGTATTGAAGGAACAAGCAAAGTGAACAAAAAAGATTCCTGCAAAAACAATCAAAACACTTTGAACTATTTTTATTTCTTTTGTTAATTCATTCACAAAAAACACAAATAGCAGTAATAACAATACATACAAAAACAAAACTGCTCGCTCTATAAGATAAAGTGTTCCTAATATATAATGCTGTGCAAGAGTAAATAGAATAATTAAGAAAAATAGCAATGCCATGGATCCCAGAAACATGTTATGAGGATTGGTTTGTTTTTTTGCATGTTTATACCCGATATAACAACTTGCTGCTAAAACAATCAAAATAAAAACAGCTTTTGTTAGCTGCTGCAAAGCATAAGAAAAATCTAAATGATACCATAAACGAGGAACAAGTGTACCAATGGTATCTTTCCAAAAACCTGTTTCGCCACCCATAAAAAGTGCACCTGCTTTTTTTAATTCAAAAGAGTATGGTAAAATAAATCCTAAAAACAATGCAAGTAAAATGGTTGGTACAATCAGTTGCTTTAAACTGCCTTTAAATCCTGAAAGGGGTGAGGTAGCTTGTTTTACATTGTTGTACGTTAAAAGCAATACAATAACACCAAATAGGACTACTGTATAATTAAGCAGTGTTAAGTTTCCCAATGTTGCCAAAAACGAAAACAAGAGGGAGGTAATTGCATATTTTGTTCGGTACTCTTTAATATGTAATTGATAAAAATAATACACACTAACCATCATAAATGCAAGTGAAATGCTATATCCACGTGCTAATGAAAAAAAGTCGAGCATAAATGGATTTACATTTAAAATCACAAATGCCGACAAGGCCAACCATTTGTTTTCAAAACTCAATACAAGCTTTGCAGAATAAACCAAAAATATAATGTGTGCTATCAAAGAAGAAATTCGCAGCGTAAACTCACTTACTCCAAACAGCTTGGTAAAAATAATTCCTCCAAGTGTGTTTAGGATGTGGTTATTGGCCGACATGAAATCATACGTTTGCCAAAGCACAATATTATTGCGTATAAATTCTAGGTACGATTGACTTTCGTCCCAAGTAATGGATAATAAATAGGCTCTAGTAGTGGTATATAAAAAAAGAAAAACACCAAAAACAACAAGCAGTCTTACTGCAAGTTTATTTTTGGTGTTTACAATGTTCATGAATAAGGAATATGTGATTTTAATTAATCAATTATCATTTCAGGAATTTCTCCTTCAATAATTAATTTACCTTCGGTAGCATTTTTAATTTGCTCAACACTAATCCCAGGAGCACGCTCCAATAATTTAAATCCTTGTGCTGTTACGTCAAGCACTGCTAATTCAGTAACTATTTTCTTTACGCATTTAACACCTGTTAGTGGCAAAGTACATTTAGTTAACAACTTCGATTCATTTGCTTTGTTTACATGTTGCATCGCAACAATAATGTTTTTAGCCGATGCAACTAAGTCCATTGCTCCACCCATTCCTTTCACCATTTTACCTGGAATTTTCCAGTTGGCAATATCTCCATTATCGGCAACTTCCATTGCTCCTAAAATTGTTAAGTCTACTTTGCGTGCGCGAATCATTCCAAAACTCATTGCTGAATCAAAAAAGGAAGAGCCCGGAACAGTTGTTATTGTTTGCTTACCAGCATTAATCAAATCTGGATCTTCTTCTCCTTCAAATGGGAATGGCCCCATTCCTAACAAACCGTTTTCAGATTGTAATACCACATTCATTCCCTGTGGAATATAATTAGCTACCAATGTTGGAATACCAATTCCAAGATTTACATAGTAACCATCTTTAATTTCTTTTGCGATACGTTTCGCAATTCCAATTTTATCTAACATACTAATTTGAAAATTTGATAATGTGTCAATTAGAAAATGAGTTTCTTGTTAGCACACTATTTGTTCTTATTCGATTGCGTTTTTTTAAATGTTTTTAATTTGAACCTGTTAATGTTTTATTTTTTGAAGATGCAATTATCTTAGACAGAATTTTTACAATTTCCTTTACTTCCTTCTGTAGTACTTCACAATCAGGATAATTTTCTGACTTTTGACACAACAACAACCAATATTCAGTTTCGTCAGCTTCTTTTGCTGCAATTTTCATCTTGTGAATAAAATCAGCTTTGCTCTCTGCATTTTGCGCCTCTCTTACATTTGCACCTACTGATGTTCCAGACTTTAATAGTTGATTTGCTATAACATATTTTTTATTTGACTCTAACTTTTCAGCAAACTCAACTATTAATAAGGCAAACTCAAAAGTTTTATCAACAATTACATTTGGTCTGTCTTGCATAAATTTTTAGTCTTTTTAATTTTATGTTAGAAAAAGAATTCATCTGGTAAGATGTGTGCATTTTCAAATTAGCTCCTTTTCAAATTTCCAAATTACCTCACTCTTACTGTTCGTTGTTCAATTCGTTTTTCATAATTCACTCCTTGAAAAATGCGGTGTACATAAATCCCTGGTGTGTGTATATGATCAGGATTTAATTCTCCTGCAGGGACTAATTCTTCCACCTCAGCAATTGTAATCTTACCCGCCATTGCCATCATTGGATTAAAATTACGTGCTGTTTCACGGAATACTAAATTTCCTTGCGTATCACCTTTCCAAGCTTTAACAATAGCAAAATCGGCATCAAACGCCATTTCCATTAGAAATTCTTTTTCTGCACCATCCACGATAAACGTACGTGTTTCTTTACCAATTGCAACTTCGGTTCCAACACCAGCAGGAGTAAAAATTGCGGGCATACCATATCCTGCTGCCAAACAACGTGTTGCTAATGTTCCTTGAGGAATTAGTTCCACTTCAAGTTCGCCACTTAATAATTGGCGTTCAAATTCTGCATTTTCGCCAACATAAGAAGAAATCATTTTTTTTACTTGATGTGTTTTTAACAACAACCCAATTCCAAAATCATCAACACCTGCATTGTTCGAAATACATGTTAATCCTTTTACTCCTTTTTTTACAAGTGCAGCAATACTGTTTTCAGGTATTCCACACAAACCAAAGCCTCCTAACATTAAAGTTGAATTATCTTTAATGTCCTTTATTGCTTCTTCAGCGTTTTTTACTGTTTTGTTCATAATGTCTAATTAATTATAATCTTCAGTTTCATTAAAATTTTCAATTCCACTTTCTAACTCTTTGTTGTATTTACTACAATCCATTTCAATATCAATTTTTTTAGACGGCTTTTCAAAATCACCTTGTGTTAGCTTTATTGTTTTATCGGCATATACTTTTTGCATGTATTTTGCCCAAATAGGCAATGCCATTTCAGCGCCTTGTCCGTACAACGTATTATCAAAATGCACCGCTCTATCCTCTGCACCGGTCCAACATCCGGAAACCAAATCCGGTGTAATTCCCATAAACCAACCATCGGAGTTATTTTGTGTGGTTCCTGTTTTACCGGCCATTGGTTGATTTAATTTAAAGCGATAACGCAGTCGTGATCCTGTTCCGATTTGTACAACTCCTTTCATCAACTGAATCATTATGTATGCTTTTTCTTCGCTCATCACCTCTTCCGTTTTAGGAACAAAATCGGCTAATACTTTTCCATTTTTATCTTCAATACGTGTTACAAATGTTGGTTCAATCCATGTGCCTTTGTTTGCAAATGTAGCATTGGCTCCTACCATTTCAAAAACCGAAATTTCAGGTGTTCCCAAACAAATTGCTGGAACGGCTTCTATAGGTGCAACAATTCCCATTCTACGAACCAAATCAACAGTTGCTTGTGGACCAAATTGTTTCATAAAATACGCTGAAATATAATTTACTGAATTTGCTAATGCTTGTTGCATCGTTAACATTTTTCCATTCAACTTATCGTCTGAGTTAGATGGTGTCCAATCTTTTCCATCGTATGAAATAGTTGTAGGAACATTCGGTAATCGGTAACAAGGAGAATAACCTTCTTGGATGGCAAGTGCATAAACAAATGGTTTGAATGTAGAACCTACCTGACGAGCATGTCCAATTTGAACGTGATCGTATTGAAAAAATTTATGATTGATTCCACCCACCCATGCTTTGATATAGCCTGTTTGTGGCTCCATCGACATAAAACCAGATTGTAAAAAAGCTTTGTAATAACGGATAGAATCCTTTGGCGACATCAACGTGTCTTTCGATCCTTTCCAAGTAAATATGGTCATCGCAACTGGTGTATTAAAATTCTTTTCAATCTGCTCCATCGACATTCCAGCCTTTTTCAAAATGCGATAACGTTCCGAACGCTTCATCCCTTGTTTTAAAATGTCAGCAATTTCTTCTTTGTTGACATTCCAAGCAAAAGGTGCATTTCGTTTTTTTGCTAATTCTTTTTCGAATTGCGCTTGTAAAACCGGTAAATGTTCTGCAACAGCTTCTTCTGCATATTGCTGCATACGCGAATCAAGTGTGGTGTATATTTTTAATCCATCGCGATAAATATCGTATTTGGTTCCATCGGGTTTACGATGTTCTTCGCACCATTTTTTCAAAAACACATCTCTCAAATATTCTCTGAAATAAGGCGCTAAACCTTCGTTATGATCTTCGGGATGAAAATTTAATTTCAATGGAATTTTTTGCAATGAATCACAAGCTTCTGCAGTAATGTATCCATACTTTTTCATTTGTTGGAGAACAGTGTTTCTGCGGCCTTCGGCACGATCATGAAAACGATTCGGATTAAAATAAGAAGGGTTTTTTGCCATTCCGACAAGCATGGCAGCTTGTTCAATTTTTAATGAATCAGGCGTTGTATTAAAATAAATTTGAGCTGCCGATTTTATTCCAACGGCATTGTTTACGTAATCGAATTTATTTAAATAAAGGGCAATGATTTCTTCTTTGGTGTATTCGCGCTCCAGCTTTGTTGCAATAATCCATTCTTTGATTTTACGAATAACCAATTGAAATTTATTCAAATCTTCGCGTGGAAATAGCATTTTTGCTAATTGTTGCGTTATTGTACTACCACCACCTGTTGATGAACTGCCTGTAACAGCTCCTGCAACAGCTCTTCCCAACGCTTTTATATCTATACCAGAGTGTTCGTAAAAGCGAGCATCTTCTGTTGCAATCAATGCATTTACAACATTAGGAGAAATGTCTTTATACTTTACATTGGTTCTGTTTTCTGCATAAAATTTACCAAGTACTTTTAAATCGCTTGAATAGATTTCAGTTGCTAATAATGTTTTAGGATTTTGTAATTCTTCTGTATCTGGTAAGTCGGCAAATAAACGAACACCAAGTACAAACAAAAAAAGAAATGCTATTGGTCCGAAAAAAAGTATCCAGAACCACAAAACATATTTTTTAAGATTTAACTTTTCTTTTTTTTGCTTTTCTGCTGCCATATTCTTTCTGCAAGCTATTTATTAGGTGTGAGTTTATATTATTCTGCTTTCTCAATTCGTAATCCAACATCCATTATCAGTGGAATGTTGTCCTTTCGAGTTCCTTGTTGAATTTCAAAAGAATAATTACCAGCTAAAGGGAAACGAACATTTCGTTTAAATGGTATTTGATTGTCGTAAATATCTCCGATACCATTTCCTAACCATTTCCTTTTCATCAGCTAAAATACAGTTCCAGTGTATCTGTCGACATTTTGCCATTTGGAAAAGTTGTTTTGATAAAGAGACAAATTATAATAAGGATAACCATCTGCATTGCGAACATTGATGTAAAAATTTGCTGGTGTTGATGGATCTTTAATATCTACTTCAAATTTTTTTAATGTCATTACATTCCAACCTGATTCAGGAATCGATTTGTTCTCTTCGAAAATTCGATTGCTATCACAAGATGTAATTAAACTGGTTGCTCCCAGCAAAGCATACATAAAAAATATTTTTCTAGTCAACTTCATCATTCAATTATGCTTCTGGCGGTTTGGGATTGTTTGGGTTATTGTTTGGTCGCGGACGATTGTTATTCGGTCGCGGACGATTATTGTTTGGTTTATTTTGATTCGGTTTATTGCCCGGATTGCTATTCGGGTTTGGATTTTGCTTTGGCCTAGCCTGTTGTTGATTAGGGTTCGGTTTTGCTTGATTCTGATTTGGGTTTGCATTTGCTACACCTTGTGGTCGTTTTTTATTATTACGGCTTTTAGGCTTACTACTTTTCTTTTTATCAAAACGAGTTAATTCATCCTGTCCAACCACATTTTCATAATCAGGTTTTTTCTCTGCAATCTTTTGTTGAACATGAACAAGCAAGTCTGCTGGTTTTTTACCATCAGCATTCATTGCCATTACTTCTTTTACACGATCAACAGGAAGTGGAATAAAATTATCTGGTTCATCAAAGTAAGAGAAGAACATTGTCCTACGGAAAATATCCGTCTTTTGGTGAAAGGCTCTTCCTTTTTCTGTTTCTAGTTTTACATTGTTTACTTCAGGGAAATCATGCAATGCATCCATGTAACTATCCAACTCGTAATTCAAACAACATTTTAGCTTACCACATTGACCAGCAAGTTTTAATGGATTTAATGACAATTGCTGATAACGTGCAGCACTTGTTCCAACAGATCGGAAGTCGGTTAACCAAGTGGAGCAACACAATTCTCTTCCACAAGACCCAATACCACCTAAGCGACTAGCTTCCTGACGAGCACCGATTTGGCGCATTTCAATTCTTACTTTAAATTCATCGGCCAACACTTTAATCAACTCACGAAAATCGACACGCTCATCGGCTGTGTAATAAAATATTGCTTTTGTTTTGTCGCCTTGGTATTCAACATCACTGATCTTCATTTGCAATCCAATTTTCACAGCAATTGTGCGAGCACGGTGCATGGTATTGTATTCCAAGCCTTGTGCTTCTTGCCATTTTTCAATGTCGGCTTGTTTTGCTTTGCGATATACTTTTTTAATCAGTTCCGATGCAACATCTACACCTTGCTTTTTCATTTGCACACGAACCAATTCTCCTGAAATAGAAACAATTCCAATATCATGTCCAGGTGAAGCTTCTACAGCAATCACATCGCCAACATTTAATTGTAAATTATTTACATTTCTATAAAATTCTTTTCGGCTATTTTTAAAACGAACTTCCACACAATCAAATGGTGCTTGACCATTCGGCAACTCCATGTTTGCCAACCAATCAAATACACTTAATTTATTGCATCCACCAGTACCACACGATCCATTGTTTCTACAACCTCCTGGCAGCCCTTTACTTTCTGTACTACAACCTCTTCCGGTTGAACATCCACTACATCCCATATTTTATTTTTGAAATTGGATTTCCCAATTCTCTTTTTTTAGTTTTTAACTAATTCCGGTTTCGGAATATTTAATAGTTCATTGAACTTAAATGCCAAATCCATGAATAAAATTTTTGCATTGGCATTACGCTCCATGTGATAATATGCTTTGTTTAACTCTTCTGTAAATCGTTCAATATTATTGGAATGAATAAATGGCGCAAATTTTTTCACAAACTCTTGCTCATCTGCTCCAAGCTTTGTAAGGCTGGGATCTCCATAATTTATGATTACACTTTCACGAATGATATGAAGTGCATAATTGATAAAATTCTTTTGTCGCTCCCTACCAGCAGCACTCACTTCATCAATCCATGTAATAACTGCTTTTGCATCAAACTTCAAACTTGCACGCATCAGCTTTTGAAAGCTTAATAAATTTTGTGCTGCATTTTCATTTTCACTGATTAATAACAATGCTTCTGCATAACTTCCATCTGCTAAATGAGCTGTTTTTTCTGCATCTGCTGCCGACAAGCCTCTTTTTTGAACCAATGCACTTGCTAATTCAGCATCCTTTATTTTAGGAATTTTAATCAACTGTGTACGTGATACGATTGTTCGCAACAATTGATCTTCACTCTCACAAACCATCAAAAACAGTGTTTTATCAGGTGGTTCTTCCAATATTTTTAAAAGCTTATTAGCAGCTGCCTGATTCATTTTTTCGGCTTGCCAAATAACCATAATTTTATATTCTGCCTCGTAGGTGGTAAGACTTAATTTTCTTAAAATTTCACCACTTTCTTCCACACCTATCACCGCCTGTTTATTCTCCGCATCCAACTGTTCAAACCAGTTGTATAAAGTAACATAAGGATTATCTAAAAAAACTTCTCTAAACTTTGCAATAACATCGGTACTCGTTCGAATATCCTTTGATAAAGCAACTGGATAAACAAAATGCAAATCAGGGTGAATAAGCTTATTGTACTTAACACAAGAAGGACAAATGCCACAAGAATCCTCGTCTTTTTTGTCTTTACAAGAAATATATTGAGCATAAGCAATCGCCAAAGCCAAACTTCCAGAACCTTCTGGTCCTAGAAATAGCTGCGCATGACTAATCCTTCCCTCTTTTACAGATCGGATTAATCGTTCTTTAATCGATTGTTGCCCAATTATTTCGCTAAATAACATTTTTGTTTTCGAATAATTTTAAAACTTTCAAAGATACAAATTGATTTTGGTTAACATTAACCCTTTTGTACATTTTTTAAACCCTCTTTTTTTGATAACTAATTGGGTTTTTTGGGTATCATGAATAGTTAAAAATTAGATTTATTTTAATTTTTATATATTAGCATTCTTAACCCTAATCGAAAAATGAAAAAACTTTACTTTTTTGCATCGTTTCTTTTCCTGTTAATTTTAACATCAAACACAGCAAAAGCCTCTCATATTGCAGGTGGCGACATTAGTTATGTTTGTTTAGGAAACAACCAGTATCAAATAAATTTAAACCTTTTTGTGGATTGCCTTGGATTTGATCCCGGAGCAACGCAAACCATCACATTCAACAGTACTTGTGGTGGAACGGCTACCTTAAATGTTAACGTAACAAATCCGGGCGGAACAGAGATTTCTCAACTTTGTCCTTCTCAACTAAACAATAGTACATGCAACGGAGGAACACTACCCGGAATGTGGGTTTTTAACTATACAGGAACTGTTACATTGGCTCCTACATGTAATACATGGACGATGAGTTGGACAACATGTTGTCGCAACAACGCTATTTTAAACTTAACAAACGCAGCTTCATTGGATAGCTACTTGCAAGCTACAATGAACAGTCAAACCGACTCCTGTAATAATTCTCCTGCATTTACAGCTCAACCAATTCCTTATGTGTGTATAAATCAGCAGGTTAACTACAGTTATGGTGTTGTAGAAACAGATGGCGATTCTTTGTATTATTCTTTGGTAAATGCATTAGGTGCAGGAGCTAGCTTACTTGCTTATAATCCAGGTTATACAGCTGGTTCACCAATCCCAGGAGTTGCAATTGACCCATTAACAGGGCAGCTAACTTTTACACCAACTACATTAGGAAATTTTGTGGTTGTAGTTATGGTTCAAGAATACGATAGCAACGGGAATCTTTTAGGAACCACCATGCGTGATATCCAATTTATTGTTCAAAACTGTTCCAATATTGTTCCTTCCCCAACAGCTGGAGCAATTTCTAACTTAACAGGAACAGCTGTTCAAAGCGGTCCTTTCTCCATTGAAATGTGTGAGGGCTCTAACTTTAATTTTAATGCCGTTTATACTGATGCGGATGCTGGCGACTCCTTATCAATTATAACAAATTTATTAACCGTATTACCAGGAGCAACCATCACTACCAGTGGTGCAAATCCAATGACAGCAAACTTTACATGGACTGCGCCAGGTGGAAGTGCAAACACAAATACAACCTTTAGTGTAACTGTTAACGATGGTGCATGCCCAGTTCAGGGACAACAAACTTTTGTATACGATATTAATGTGTTACCACGTACACTAGGTGGACCAGATCACATTATTTGTGGAAGCCAAACAGCACAACTTTCTGGAACAGGAGGAAGTGTGTTTACATGGAATGTTCTTAGTGGACCTGCAATGGCTGTTGGAACTAACTTCTCTTGCAACCCTTGCCAAAATCCAATTGCTAGTCCAAGCGCAACAACTGTTTATGAAGTTACGAGTGACTTAAGCGGAACCTGCGTAAACAAGGATACAATTACCGTTACAGTTGTTCCTGATTACACATTTACTGTTACGCAATCGGCAAGCACTACATGTTTAACGCAACCTATTCAATTAAATGTAACTCCAAGCATTGCTGGAAGCTATACCTATTCTTGGTCGCCTGCAACCTATTTAAGTAGCACAAGTATTGCTAATCCAACTGCCATAATTAATGCTCCCGGAACTTATACATACACTGTTACTGTAACTAGTCCACAAGGCTGTGTTAAAACAGATGTTGTAACAATAGTTGCTAACCCAAGTTTTCCTCCAAATGCAGTTCCATTTGCTTCCGACACAACAGTTTGTAATGGCGAATCAATTAATTTAGGTGTTACTTTTGGAGCAAGCGTTCCAACCACTTGTGGCTTAACTGCAACAGGACCGTGTGCTGGAACTATTTTGTATACTGTAGGCACTGGTAACCTAACAACCAATGCTTACCCAACTCCTTATGCAAGTTTTTGGCACGATGGAAGAGTTCAAATTCTTTACAGAGCATCGGAATTAACAGCATTGGGAATGACTGGTGGAAAAATTTCCTCAGCAGCATTTAATATCATCACAAAAGGTAGTACCATTCCATTTACTGGATTTACAATTAAAATGAAATGTACAACTCTAAATGCGCTTCCTGCAGCTTATCAAACAGGTATGACAACTGTTTATGGCCCAATTACAACCACAACCGCTGTAGGATGGAATACCTATAATTTCCCTACAGCATATGAGTGGGATGGGCTTTCGAATATCATTGTTGAAGTATGCTATGACAATACAGCATACACACAAAACGATGTCGTTCAGAAAACATTAACAACATTCAACTCTGCTATTTTAGAATATACCGATGGAGCTGTTGGTTGTAACCTAACTGCACCAACTACTTATACAGAACGTCCAAACATTCGCTTTAGAGCTTGTGGAGCTGTTCCAGATACATCAGCTTATGTTTATTCTTGGACACCAACTACAGGTGTAACAAGTCCAACAAACCAATTTACACCAGCAATCGTTAATGGTACAACAACATACACCGTTGTTGTTACAAACTCTACGAGTGGTTGTGCAGATACGGCTTCTATTAACGTAGTTGGAACATCTCCAAATGTATCGTTTACTGCAACTCCAACAAGTGGTTTTTATCCATTAAATGTTACATTCACAAACACCTCTTCTTCGAATGTTGTTAGCGTAATTTGGAATTTTGGAGATACGCTTTCTGGAGTAAACAATACATCAACATTGTTTGATCCTTCACATGTGTATGCACAAGAAGGCACATACATTGTTACATTGGTAGGTGTGGATGCAAATGGCTGTACAGATACTGTTACTGGAACAATTGAAGTTACTGGTCAATCGGCATTGTTTATTCCAAATGTATTTACTCCAGGCGGACAAAATCCAACATTTGCTGTAACTGGCGTTGGAATAACAGAATACAGTATCCAAATTTTTGATAGATGGGGTTTAAAACTATTTGAATCAGGAAACATCAACAGTTCATGGACGGGAGATAATTCAAACGATGGAACCTATTTCTACTTAATTAAAGCAAAAGGAATAGAAGGAAAAGAATTTGATGAAAAAGGTTATCTGCAACTTATAAGAGGAAAATAATAAAAAACCCCAACACTACTTGTTGGGGTTTTTTGTTTCAAACAAATGCATTGCTTCAACTGTTCTTATTCAAAATACATAAATTATGAAACATCGTAAAATTGTTATTGCTGGTGGAACAGGCTTTTTAGGACAAGCAATAATTAATAAATTTAAACCAATTACAAGAGAGATTATCGTCTTAACACGACACCCAAAATCAATAGATGGAAATGTGCAGGAAGTTTTTTGGGATGCCCAAACACTTGGCAAATGGGCCGAAACGTTGGAAGGCGCTGATGCGCTCATCAACTTAACAGGACGAAGCATCAACTGCCGTCACAACGAACAAAATAGAAAAGAAATAACCGAATCTCGTGTAAATGCAACAACCATTTTAGGAAAAGCAATTGAACAATTAAAACAAGCACCCAAACTATGGATAAATGCATCGGCTGCCAATTTGTACAGAGACAAAAACAATGCTCCCCACGATGAAAACAATACAGACTACGGAAGTGAATTTATGGACGAAGTAAGCATCAAATGGGAAAATGCACTTAATACATCGAACACACCACAAACACGAAAAATAATTATGCGCATTACACTTATCCTCGGAAATGGTGGAGGTGTATTTCCTGTTTTGAAAAACTTAACAAAAAAAGGTCTAGGTGGCAAAGCAGGAGATGGCTCACAATACATGAGTAGCATGCATGAAGATGATTTTGTAAATGCCATTGAATGGTTTATTTCAAATGAAAAACTGAATGGAGTATTTAATATGGCATCGCCAGAACCTATCACTAATAGTTCATTTATGAAGCTATTACGGAAAAAATTAAAGGTTCCTTTTGGATTGCCCTCACCCGTTTTTGCAATTAAAATTGGTGCTTTTTTTATGCAAACAGAACCAGGCTTGGTATTGAAGAGTATACGAGTAGTCCCAAAAAAACTTTTAGATAGTGGTTTTACATTCAAATACCCAACAACAGCAGCTGCTATCGACAATCTAATTGAAAAGCAAAGAGTTAACTAATTGTTAAGAATTAAATTGTTTTTTGTTTTCACTGCATTTTTTACAACCTTTAAGCACTAAAATTAAACAACATGAACAAAAAAGAATTGCGTAAACAGCTAGAACTTGCCTTGGTAAAATCCATCGAAGAGACCTTAAACAAGCACAATGAAATAGCAGGTAAAAAAATCAGAAAAACGAATCTGAAACACTCAAAAGACATTGCTAAAAAATTCTACAAAACAATTGCAAAATTGGCTGCAGCTAAACCGGCTCGTCCCGCAGGTGCAAAAGCAGTAAAAAAAGCTGCTCCTAAAAAGGCAAAAACAAATGCCGTAAAAAAAGTGATTGTTAAATCTATCAAAAAAAATAGCGCTCCTAAAAAAGCAAAAAAATAGCCTAAATTCGCATCCAAGAATTGTGTAGTATGATTAATAAAAAAGTGCTTTTAATTAATCGCGAATTAAGTTGGTTAGCTTTTAATGAGCGAGTATTGCAAGAGGCAGAAGACAAAAGTGTTCCGCTTATTGAACGAATTAAATTTTTAGGAATTTTTTCTAACAACAGAGATGAATTTTTTCGTGTACGTGTAGCTACGCTTAAACGTGTTTTGCGTCATCAAAAAAAAGCGGAAGAATTAATGGGCGAGAACCCTGCACTCTTGTTAGATAAAATTCAAAAAACAGTTATTGATCAACAAAATAAATTTGAGATTGTTTATCAAGACATTTTAAAAGAGTTAAATCGAAAAAAGATTTCAATTCTTAACGAAAAACAACTTTCAAAGCAGCAAGGAGTATTCGTTAAAAATCATTTCAAAGAAAAAATGATGCCCTCACTTTTTCCTATCATGCTTGACCCTTCGGCACCTTTCCCTTACCTTAAAGATAAATCGGGCTACCTGATTGTAAAGCTTGGACGAACAGGAAAAGAGAAAAAAAGCAAATTTGCATTGATTGAAATTCCAACCGATTTGCAAACACGTTTTGTGGTCCTTCCAAAAGAAAAAGAAAACAACTACATCATCTTGTTAGACGATGTTATACGCTACTGTTTAGAGGATGTTTTTCAAAATTTTGAACACGATTATTTTGAAGCGTATAATATCAAACTTACACGTGATGCCGAAATTGATATGGATAACGATATTTCCAAAAGCTTTATCGAGAAAATATCAAAAGGACTAAAAGCACGAAAAAAAGGCCAACCGGTGCGCTTGGTATACGACAGTAAGATTTCGCCAGATATTCTTGAGTTTATTATGAAAAAAATAAGACTCGGAAAAGAAGACAACCCTATTCCTGGTGGACGCTACCATAACTTTAAAGATTTTATGTCGTTCCCAAATGTTGGAACAACTGACTTGATTTATAAAAAAATTCAACCTTTAAAACATCCTGATTTAGTTAATCAAAAAAGTATTTTTAAAGCAATAAAAGAAAAAGATGTTCTCGTAACTTACCCATACCAGTCGTTTGACCACATCATTGATTTGTTAAGAGAAGCATCGATTGACCCAAAAGTACAAAGCATAAAAATTACACTATATCGCGTTGCAAAAAACTCGAATGTTGTGAAAGCGCTTATCAACGCTGTTAAAAATGGCAAAAGCGTAACCGCTGTTATTGAATTGCAAGCTCGCTTTGATGAAGAGTCAAATATTTTTTGGGCAAATAAATTACAAGAAGAAGGGGCAAAAGTTATTTATGGTGTACCAGGATTAAAAGTACATTCTAAGATGTTTTCGATTGCCCGTAAAGAAAATGGAAAAATAAATTACTACACACACATTGGAACAGGGAATTTCAATGGCGATACCTCTAAAGTATATACCGATCATAGTTTATTAACTTCCGACAATCGAATAACTGAGGAGGTAGAAAAGGTTTTTGCTTTTTATGAAGACAATTTTAAATCTGGAGCATATAAACATTTGCTTGTTTCGCCTTTTTTTATGCGTAAGCGCTTGGTACAACTTATCAACCAAGAAATTAGGAATGCGAAAGCAAAAAAGGAAGCATACATCACACTAAAACTCAACAATTTAGTGGATCCGGAAATGATAAAAAAATTATACGAAGCAAGTTCAGAAGGTGTCAAGATAAAATTAATTGTTCGAGGTATTTGCTCACTAGTAGCTGGTGTTAAAGGGTTGAGCGACAATATTGAAGCAATCAGTATTGTTGATAAATTCCTAGAACATAGCCGTGTGTTCATATTTTGTAATGCGGGTGATGAAAAATACTTTATATCTTCGGCCGACTGGATGACACGAAACCTTGACCATCGTTCGGAAGTTGCTGTACCTATTTATGATAAATCTATTCAATTACAACTGAAAGAGATAATCGATACACTTTGGAAAGACACAACCAAAGCACGCGTTTTAGGAAGCAAACAAAACAACGAATACCGAAAACAACCGGGGAAAAAGGTAAGAGCACAGGAAGAAATATTTAATTTATTTAACACCAAACGAACTTGAAATTTGCCGCAATCGATATTGGCTCAAACGCTGTAAGGCTTCTGTTTTGCAACGTATATGAAGAAAATGGCAAAACCCTATTCAAAAAAGCAGAACTTATTCGCATTCCAATTCGTTTGGGCGAAGACTCATTCTTAAACAGAAAAATTTCAAAAGAAAAAGCCGATAAGCTTGTAACAGCCATGAAAGCTTTTAAAAATTTAATTGAAGTGTATGATGCTGTCGACTATCGTGCATGCGCCACATCGGCTATGCGTGATGCCGATAACCGATATGAAATAGTTGAACGTGTAAAAAAAGAAGCTGGAATAAACATTGAAGTAATTGATGGAAAAACCGAAGCCGATATTATCTATTCCAATCACATTGAAGAACATCTTGATAAAAGCAACAACTACCTCTACATCGATATTGGAGGCGGTAGTACCGAAATAACATTGTTTTCGAAAAACAAAGCAATGGTGTCGCAATCATTCAACATTGGCACAATACGAATGTTGCACAATCAGATTGATAAAGAATATTGGAGCTATTTCAAAAACTGGGTGAACGAAATTACTGCTGGATATAAGCCATTAATTGCAATTGGTTCAGGTGGCAATATCAATAAGCTTTTTAAAATGAGTGGGCGCAAACCAAACAAACCCTTGCCTACAAGCAAATTAAAGGGGATGTACGAAGTGCTTGAATCCTACACATACGAAGAACGAATTAGAGTCTTAGGATTAAATCCCGATAGAGCGGATGTAATTATTCCTGCATCAAAAATTCTTCTAACTGTTTTAAAAAAAGCAGACATCGAAAAATTGCTTGTTCCACAAATTGGCCTTTCTGATGGTATTGTACATTTGCTATATGAAAAACATAAGCAAAAAGAACCTGTTTAGTCCTCTTTTTAAATAAAGCATTATAAGCTTCTCTTTTCATTTCTGAATAATCAATTATCTTCGTGAAATGAGAATTCGGATAATCGTTTTTTTTCTCTTCTATATGTGCTCTTTTTTAAAAGCACAGCAACCTGCATTTTATATGCTAGGCGACAATCATTTTAAAGGAGTTCAAATTTATGATGTAATCCAAGATAAAGAGCTAAACTATTGGTTTGCAACAAATGAAGGCTTGTATGTTTTTGATTATTATACCTATAAAAAAGTAGAATGCGATGAAGCCAAAAGCGCTTCTGTGTTCAATTTTGTCATCGACAAAAAAGGTGTTATTTATTGCCATAACTTAAACAATCAAGTTTTTAAAATAGCAAATAAAAGATGTTCTATCTTTTATGAGATAAAAGATAATGAAGGGAAATCCGATATCAGCCTAACTGTAGCCGATGACAACAAACTTCTTGTTGGTGCAAAGAAAATAATTGTATTAAATCAAGATGCTACTGTTGCTTTAAAATACGAAATTAAAAACTACCTAGGACCTCCATTCATAAGCAAAAATAATCAAGTTCAATTCCATTTAAATAGTGAAAATGCAATTCTTACTTATTCATTCGGGAAATTTTCAAAACACAACTTGAATGTTAAACCGAACAATCTTCAACCGAATAGTGTTCTTAAATTTTTTACTATTAACAATAACTTTTACGCAATAGATCTAAGAACAAAACAACAATTCGGTTACAACCCTATTACGTTTGAATTGCAACTTCTTGAAAAAAATTCGATTTTCGAACGAAGTGGATCTGTTCGAATTTATGAAACAGGAAACGAGATTTGGGTGGCAGGAACGCTCCCTGGCGTTGCCCTTTTAAACTCAAAGAATATCAACACAAACAATATTGTTTTTTACAACGATTTTTTTATTTCGGATGTATTCAAAGATCATGAAGGAAATATTTTGATTAGCACATTCGATAAAGGAATAATTGTAGTTTCAGATTTAAATGTACCCGATGTAATTAATTCTTTTAAAGACGATCCAATCGTATCCATTTATTCTGACAACAAATTAGGATTATTGCTTGGCTCGTCAAAAGGAACCTTGTTGAATTACATAAATGGCACTATTTTAGAAATTAACAACAAAGGGCAACGCCCAATTGAAGGCATATACGGAAGCAAAGAATCCGAACTAATAGTTTTCGACAATGGACATGTTCGAGCATACAATAAAAAAAATGGTAGAATCATCGACATCATTGAAGCCTCATTAAAAGATGCTGTTTTTGTTTCTCCACAAGAATTTTACTTAGGAACCAATAGTGGAGTAATTCGTTGCTTCTGGGATGGCAATGCAACCATTTCTACAACCTGGTTACCAACTGCTACGTGCCGAATTTATGCATTAGAATACAATATAAGAGACAGCGTTCTCTATGCGGCAACCAGTAACGGGTTAATTTATATCACACACCAAAACAGCAAAACAATAACCTATAAATCAAAATCCATTTTTCCCAACAGCCTTCATTTATCCAACGGAAAACTCTATGCAACAGATAAAAAAAATAATGTGTTAATTCTTGAAAAAGATTCTGTGATAAAAACCATTTCCCCAACTGTTGCAGGAAAAGCAGAACCCTTAAACAAAGTAGTTCTTCATCAAAACACCATTATTGCAAAATCTTCCGATGGCTTTTTTCAATTTGATATAAGGGGACAACTATTAAAATCAATTCACTCATTATTTGGTTTTGCTTCAAAGCGCGTGTTGGACTTCACATTTCACAACAATCAATTGTGGGTGAGTCATGCAGGAGGCGTTCAACAAATTGATTTGAAGTACAACAAATTTCAGTCACAAATGCCTTCTATTCGTTTTGATAAATTATTTGTTAATGACGAACTAATAGCGTTTTCTGGATTAGGTGAATTTAATAGTGAACAGCGAAAAATAGAGTGTGTTGTTTCTGCTCCAACATTAAGGAACAGAGAAGCCCTTCGATACCATTACAAACTTGATGGTTACGAAAACAAATGGAACATCACTAATTATGAATCTAACAAAATTACATACAACGCGTTAGCACCAGGATCATATACATTATTAGTTAAATTAGAAAGCCAAGGCTCCTTTGGTAATTCTATTTCTTATTCATTTACAATTGCGCCTCCTTTTTATGCTCGGTGGTGGTTTATTGCAATTAGCATACTCCTATTTTTGGCCATCGTTATCCTTATCTATCGATGGCAACTTGCAATTCAACGAAAAAAATCGGAACAAATAAATGAATTAAATGCTTCTAAACTAACAGCCATTCAGTCGCAAATGAATCCACATTTTATATTTAATTCGCTGAATTCAATTCAAGATTTAGTTTTGAAAGGCGATGTTGAAAATTCATATTCATACATTACTACCTTTTCAAATTTGGTAAGACGAACCTTAAATTATTCCGAAAAAGATTTCATTGATTTTGATCAAGAGCTTAAACTTTTGGAATTGTACTTATCATTAGAAAAGCTGCGATTTAAAAAAGATTTTATATATTCTATTGAAGCAAAAAACATATCGGACATTATGCTGCCGCCATTATTAGTTCAGCCTTTTATCGAAAACTCACTTGTGCATGGCTTACTTCATAAAGAAGGGACAAAAAACTTGAAAATTACATTTGAATTAAAAGAGGTGTTAATTTGTACAATTGAGGACAATGGCGTTGGTCGCGAAAAAGCAAAAGCAATCAAATTGCGTCAACGTTCCGAACACGAATCATTCTCTGGAAAAGCAATTCATAAACGCTTCGAAATATTAAGTAATGTGTTTGATGGAAAATTCGGATATATATATGAAGACCTTTATGAAAAAGGTGTTGGAGTGGGAACAAAAGTGATTCTAAGAATACCTATTAAACACAAGTTTTAAGCCATTGCTAAAATAAAATAGCCAATGCTGAAAATAAGAAAGCAAATTACAAAAGAATAATTACGTTTGATTAGTGGAAAAATTAAAAGCTATATTAGTAGATGATGAGGAAAGTGCAAGAGATGTACTAGAGAATTTGCTGTTGCGTTTTTGTCCAGAAGTAGAGCTTGTTGCCAAGTGTAACAATGTTTTACAAGCTGTTGATACCATCAAAAAAGAGCAACCTCATCTAGTTTTTCTAGATATTGAAATGCCTAATTATGCCGGATATGAAATTGTTAATTTTTTCAAAGAAATTAATTTCGAAATCATTTTTGTAACTGCTTATGATCAATATGCTATTCGCGCTTTCGAATTATCTGCAATTGATTATCTTTTAAAACCAATTGATATTGAACGATTGAAAGTTGCTGTATCAAAGGTAAAGACACAAATCGATTTAGAAAAAAATTCGCAACGACTACAATTATTAAGCACTACGCTACAAACCAAAGAAGTAAAAAACATACTGGTTTCAGAAAAAGGAAACCAATATTTAGTTGCTGTTGATTCTATTGTTGCTATTGAAGCACAAGAATCCTATTGTTATATCTACACTACCGATAAAAAATACATGGTCAGTAAAAATCTAAAACACTTTGAAACCATTTTTACTGATAATCCCTCATTTGTCCGAGTTCATAAATCATGGTTAATTGCCAAGGAGCATATTGTAAATTATTCCAAATCCGATTTGTCTATAAACCTTACCAATGGACTTATTGCTAAACTCTCCAAATACAAAAAAGCAGAATTTGAGCAGGCTATTCTATCTTAAAATACATCCATTACTAAACCAAATTGGCTGTTGCTGAACTAAACAAATAATGCTACTTATACCTAGTTATGTTTGTTTTCTAATATTAATCTATATAAAAACAAAAAATCAATTTGTATGAAAAAAGTAGCATTGATTCTTTTATTTGCAATAATTAGCAAATTTTCAACTTCTCAAACCGATATGATTACTGCCTTAGAGACGATAGGTGAAGATGTTGTATACACAGAATACTTGTTTGTAACCATTACAGCAGGTCAAAAAAATTCAATTTCGACAACAAGATATGTTACCAAGCTTAAGTTAGAGAAAAACAGATTTGGAAAACGGTTGGGTTTAATGCGATTGAAACTAAAGATGGAATGCCACAAAATAAAATACGATTACATGTATAATAAATTCGATAATTATACCCACCCTTCGTACATGACTGCTGCTGCAGATCATGCATATGTTATCATTAACGGAGTTATCTTTTATCTTGAACATTTCGACAATACAACTTCGTTTGACATTGCACAAGTGTGGATTCCAAAAGTACCAAAGGCAAGAACAGAAGAAGCTATTTTTCAAGGTGGAAAAATGTCTGACTTAGCAAAAGCCGATCTTATGAAATTGATTAAAGATTATTTTGTTGAAATGAAAAAAATTCAAGAGGCAAATCCATACAACGAAAAAGCTCAAGAGGAAGCAGATGCAATGAAATTTACAGTTGATTCTACACAACTAACTTATAACAATGCAAATGCTTCGTATTGGAGCTCAGAAGAAG
This sequence comes from Bacteroidota bacterium, assembly GCA_016707685.1. Lineage (GTDB taxonomy): Bacteria > Bacteroidota > Bacteroidia > 2-12-FULL-35-15 > 2-12-FULL-35-15 > 2-12-FULL-35-15. The sequence goes on along the minus strand of JADJHE010000003.1, from coordinate 73,657 downwards.
GACAAAAAAAACTGGCAGCATTAAGAAGTAAAAAAGAAGGAGATGGTTGGGTGACTGTTAAAAATACAGGCAAAAAAGAATTACATGTTATTACCGACAAAGGAACATCGTCAAGTATTCCTGCTGGATCTACATCAAAATGGCCTTGCGCAACCGATATCTACTTTTGCACATTGGATAACCACAACACTTGGAATGTGAAAGGTGCGCTTATTGTAAAAGGCAAAGAATATTGCGGAAAAGTGTTTGAAGTAAAAATGATTAATTTAATAACAATTGATTAAAAAGAGCCTACAGAAGTAAGGGTAGGCTCTTTTTTGTCCATTCATAAACCAAATTGGCTGTTCCTGAAAATTAAAACTAGCAAAACACCAAATAGACGTAATCTTATAGCAAATTTTAAAATCTTAATTTGTTATGAAAAAATTAGTCGGTCTTTTTGCTTTTAGTTTTGTGGTTCTTTTTTCACAAAAAACGTTTGCTCAAACTCTTGAACAACATTGGTGGCAGCCCAACGGAGAAGTAAGAACTATATTAAATGATAGCGCAAACAACATTGTATACATTGGAGGAAACTTCAATGCCATCGGTCCTAATATCCCTTATGGAACAGAACTAACTGTATCCACAGGACAACCAAATGCAGCATTTCCAAAACCAAACGGAACGGTGAGAGCATGTGTTGCGGACGGAAGTGGTGGCTGGTACATTGGTGGTGATTTTACATCGGTAGGTGGCAATGCTCGTGCTTATGCTGCACACATCGATGCTACTGGTGCAGTTACGGGATGGAATCCAAGCGCAAATGGAGCCGTAAATGCGATTGTAATATTTGGAAGCAAAGTTTATATTGGTGGAGCATTCACATCCATTAGCGGACAAATTAGAAATAGAATTGCAGCGTTAGATAAAACATCAGGAGCACCTACTACATGGGATCCAAGTATCAATGGTGTTGTTTATACACTTGTTGGTTATGGTCCAAATATTTATGTAGGAGGATCATTTAGTAACGTTGGCGGAACAAGCGGCTTTTTAAGAAACAGTATTGCTTCAATTGATACCACTACCGCTACCGCTACAACATGGAATCCAAATGCAGGAAATGCTGTTCGTACAATGATTATTTCTGGAACAATGCTGTATGTTGGAGGAGAATTTACAACGATATCTGGTGTTTCTCGCGACCGATTAGCTTCTTATACCTTGTCAAATGGAGTAATTACGAGCTGGTATCCAGGAGCAAACAATACCGTATACTCAATTGCTGTAAACGGAACAACCGTTTATGCAGCAGGTTCATTTACCACTATTGGTGGTGGAGCCGCAAGAAATAGAATTGGTGCTGTAAACTCAACAACAGGTGTTGCAACAACTTGGAACCCGAACTCAAACAGCAATGTCTTTTCACTTTTATTTTCTGCAGGAACATTGTATGTAGGAGGAGAATTTACATCCATTGGCGGACAAACAAGAAATCGAATTGCAGCTTTAGACCCAGCAACTGGACTTGCAACAGCATTTAATCCGGTAGCTAACAACATTGTGTATGCACTATCGTTGGCATCTGGTAAAATGTACGTTGGTGGTGCTTATACTTCTATTGGTGGACAAGTAAGAAACAACATTGCTGCATTAGACAGAACAACTGGAATACCTACCTCGTGGAATCCAAACGCAAATGGAATTGTACATTCTATTCTTCTTTCAGGAAGTACTGTTTATGCCGGAGGAAATTTCACAAGCATTGGCGGACAAACAAGAAACAGAATAGGTGCTGTTGATGCTACCACTGCTCTAGCTACATCGTTTAATCCAAATTCAAATGGTGTTGTTTATAGCGTAGCAAGTTATGGAACAACTATTTATGCTGCTGGTTTATTTGGTAGTATTGGTGGACAAACAAGAAGCAACATTGCAGCTTTAAACTCAACAACAGGAACAGCTACTGCATGGAATCCAAATGCAGGAAGTGGTGTTCAAACACTTACCGTTTCTGGAACTACACTATATGTTGGTGGAGACTTTACAACCATCTCTGGCGCTTTTCGCGATAGAATGGCATCCTACAATCTTACCACGGGATCAATAACAGCATGGAATCCGGGAGCAAATAGTACCGTTTACAAAATTATTCCTTCTGGAACAACCGTATATGCATGTGGCGCATTTATTTCTATTGGTGGTGGCGCAACGCGTAATCGTATTGCTGCTGTAAACGCAACAACGGGAGTGGCTACTGCATGGAATCCAAGCTCAAATAGTACAGTATATGATATGTTCTTAAACGGATCCACAATGTATGTTGCTGGTAATTTTACCGTTATTGGCGGACAAACGAGAAATAAAGTTGCTGAAATAACTACTGCTACAGGAACAGCTACTAGCTGGAATCCAACCGTTAACAACATCGCATACGTTGTTTCATATAGCAATGATAAAATTTATGCTGGTGGAACATTCAATACTGTGGATGGAATTGCAAAAACAAATTTTGCTGTTTGGGCTTTACCTTGCGTTGCTCCTGCTATTGGAACACAACCAACTGCACAAACAGTTTGTGAAGGAGCGAATGTAACATTCACCTCTGCAGCAACAGGAACCAACTTAACTTATCAATGGAAAAGAGGAACAACAAATGTGGGTACAAGCTCATCAACACTTACACTAAGCAGTGTTACAATTGCTGATACAGGAAGTTATACTGTTGAAATTACTGGTGATTGTGGAAATGTAACTTCTACTTCTGTCTATTTAACAATCAACCCAATCCTTACGCCAAACTTCGCTACTATTGCACCAATTTGTTCTGGAGCAACATTAAGTGCATTGCCCACAACATCTACCAATGGTGTGGCTGGAACATGGTCGCCTGCATTGGATAATACAGCAACAACAACTTAACTGTTGGACAATGTGCTACAACTCAATCATTAACAATTACGGTTAACCCCAATGTAACACCAACATTTACTGCTGTTACACCTATTTGCGAAGGAGCTAGTTTATCGCCATTGCCAACTACATCCAACAACAGCGTTACTGGAACTTGGCTGCCTGCATTGGATAATACAACTACAACAACTTATAATTTTACACCTACTGCAGGACAGTGTGCTACAACACAAACATTAACAATTACAGTTAATCCAATTGTAACACCTGCATTTACTGCTGTTGCACCTATTTGTTCTGGAGCTACATTAAGTTCTTTACCAACAACTTCTACGAATAGTATTACTGGAACATGGTCACCTGCATTGGACAACACAACAACTACTACTTATAACTTTAGTCCTACTGCTGGACAATGTGCTACAACACAAACATTGACCATAACAGTTAACCCCGTTGTAACACCAACATTTGCAAGTGTTGCAGCAATTTGTGCCGGAGAAACATTAAGTCCATTGCCTACTACATCCACAAATAGTATTACTGGAACATGGTCGCCTGCATTGAACAATGCCACTACAACAACTTACAACTTTACACCAACTGCTGGACAATGTGCTTTATCAGAGACATTAACAATTACTGTAAATCCAATGCCTGCTTTAACAACATCAACTGCTGGAAATACAATCACTTCAGATGAAGCAAGTGCAACGTATCAATGGATTGATTGTAACAATGGAAATGCAATTATTGCAGGTGAAACTAACCAAAGTTATACTGCAAGTGCTAGTGGTGATTTTGCTGTTATTGTTTCTAATGGAAACTGTTCCGACACCTCTGCATGTGTGAACATTACTGTAACAAACATTGCTAGTTATGCTGTTACAAATACGATGGTATATCCAAATCCAACTACTGGTATTTTAAACATTCAAAGTAATGATGTTATAAAAGCAATTGTTATTTACAACACATTAGGAGCTGTAGTAAAAACTGAAAATGAAAAATCATTCACTATTGCAGAATTACCTGTTGGAGTGTATTTCATAAACATTCAAACAGAAAACAACAGCATTACAAAACGAATTGTAAAACAATAAATAAACGAATCGCAATTTTAAAAACCCATCCGAAACGATGGGTTTTTTTATTTTGTATATTTGATAGTGTTTAACAACCGACTTAACAGTCTTAGTTTTAATAATAGACCAATCGACAGCATAATGATTATATTTAAAAAAGCATTAAAATTGGTGGGGATTATTCTAATTTTTTTTCTTATTCAAACAATTACTTTTCTAACGATAGGACCTAAACAATTAAAAAATAAATTGCTACCAGAATCTTTAATTCATAACCTATTTGATTCTGATAGTGCTTTTGTTAGAGACTATTACACCACAGATTGTATAACTGGAGACTTTTATGTCTTTAGCCACTCATTAAACTTGAAGAATCAGGCTGAAGTATTAAAAGAAAAACTTGGAGTAAAATACATTTATTTCGCAGATAGAAAGATTTCAAATTGTGAAGACCCTACACCAGCAAAATATCCATTAGTTTATGAAGCAAACGCATTAAGCGGAAATTGGCAATCATTATTTGGACTCTATGATTGTAAACTGGATGAATTCTTTCGCATAAAAAAAGGCAAACACGATATTATTATACAGAGAGAAACAAATTATAGATGGTGTTTTTTATTCTGGATTCAGACTTACGAATATTGTGATAGCTGGGAGCTGAGTTAACAAATAAATAGATTGAATATCCCTTGTAATTTTGCTTCTCTAGAACGTTAACAATCACTCACATTCCACTCAACCCCATAGAGCTGAAACAGAAATTTTCCTTAAATTCTGTTAATCTCACAACATCCTCAAAACAATTTCGTTGGCTCGCTTGTTAGTGATTATTATCGAAATTATTTTACCTTTGTTTAAATATTAATACTCCGCACATTTTAAATGGAATTTAAAGCCGGCTCCCTTCTCGAAAAAATTGAATATCCTGGTGATTTACGCAAGCTTCAATTAGAACAATTACCTCAAGTTAGTAAGGAATTGCGCCAATTTATAATTGATGTAGTTTCAAAAAAAGGTGGTCACTTTGGTGCTAGTTTAGGTGTAGTAGAACTTACCGTTGCTTTGCATTATGTTTTCAATACGCCTTATGATCAATTGGTTTGGGATGTTGGACATCAGGCTTACGGACATAAAATTTTAACTGGTCGCAGAAGCGTTTTCATACCAACCGTATTTACAAAGGCATCAGTGGTTTTCCAAAACGTTCTGAAAGTGAATACGATACATTTGGAGTTGGCCACTCCTCTACTTCCATTGGTGGAGCATTAGGAATGGCTGTGGCTTCGGCTTACAAAGGTGAAAAAGAGCGTCAACACATTGCTGTTATTGGTGATGGTGCCATGACTGCCGGACAAGCATTTGAAGCCCTAAACCATGCAGGAACCTGCAATGCAAACTTATTGGTTGTATTAAACGATAATTGCATGAGCATCGATCCAAACGTAGGTGCATTAAAAGAGTATTTAACTGATATTACCACTTCTCATACGTACAATAAGTTCAAAGATGAAATTTGGAATTTGCTAGGCAAAATCAGCAAATTTGGTCCAAATGCACAAGAAATTGCATCAAAAATTGAAAATGGCGTAAAAACATCCTTGCTGAAACAAAGCAATATGTTTGAATCCTTAAAGTTCCGTTATTTTGGTCCTGTTGATGGACATGATGTGGAACGTTTAACCAAAGTATTACAAGATTTAAAAGATATTCCCGGACCGAAAATTTTACATTGCTTAACCCAAAAAGGAAAAGGATACAAGTTTTCGGAAGAAGGAAACCAAACCGTTTGGCATGCACCAGGTTTGTTCAATAAAGATACCGGAGAAATCATTAAAATAGTTCCGAAAGAACCACAACCACCTAAATATCAGGATGTTTTTGGCTATACCATTGTAGAATTAGCAGAGAAAAACCCAAAAATTATGGGAATTACACCTGCAATGCCTTCTGGTTGTTCGTTGAACATCATGATGAAAGCAATGCCCGACCGTGCTTTTGACGTAGGTATTGCCGAGCAACATGCAGTAACCTTTTCGGCTGGATTAGCAACACAAGGACTTGTTCCTTTTTGTAATATTTATTCTTCCTTTATGCAACGTGCATTCGATCAAGTGGTGCATGATGTGGCTTTGCAAAAACTACACGTAGTGTTTTGTTTAGATAGAGGTGGTTTGGCTGGTGCCGATGGCCCAACACACCACGGAGCTTACGATTTAGCGTATTTCCGTTGCATTCCAAACATGGTGGTAAGTTCACCTATGAACGAAGAAGAATTAAGAAATTTAATGTATTCGGCTCAATTGCCCGAAAATGCAGTTCCTTTCTCTATCCGTTACCCACGTGGAAATGGAGTGATGGTAGACTGGAAAAAACCTTTCCAAAAAATTACGATTGGTAAAGGGCGTAGAATTCAAAATGGTGACGATGTTGCCTTTTTAACCATTGGCCCTGTAGGAAACTTTGCAGTAGCGGCTTGCAAAAAACTGGAAGAACAAGGCATCAAGGCAGCACATTACGATATGCGCTTTGTGAAACCAATTGACGAGGATTTATTGCACGAAGTATTTGCCAAACATAGCAAAGTGATTACCATTGAAGATGGATGCATTATGGGTGGAATGGGAAGCGCAGTAATTGAGTTTATGGCCGACCATAACTATCAGGCACAGGTAAAACGTCTTGGTATTCCAGATAAATACATTGAACATGGTGAGCAACAAGAATTGTATGTAGAATGTGGTTTTGATACTGAAAGTATCATCCAAACAGCTATTGAAATGGTTGGTGCAAAAAAAAGCACTATGGTTGGATAATATTCTATCCTTTTAATTCCCTTTTGCAATCCATTCGTCTAAAAAACTACCTTTTAATTAAATTTATTTAATTAGTTTTGCAGCCGTTATGCAAATAGAAGTACTAAAATCAAAAATACACCGTGTTACTGTAACACAAGCCGATTTAGATTATATTGGTTCTGTAACCATTGATGAAAATTTAATGGATGCTGCCAACCTAATCGAAAACGAAAAGGTGGATATTTTTAACTATAACAACGGTGAACGTTTTACAACATACGTTATTAAAGGAGAACGTGGTTCAAGAGTTATATGCTTGAATGGACCTGCTTCATTAAAAGTAAAAGTAGGACATGAAATCATTATTGTATCCTATGCAACAATGGATTTTGAATTGGCTAAAAAACACCAACCAACCGTTGTTTTTCCTGATACAAAAACAAATACCCTCAAATAATTTTGAATAAAAAGCTAAGCAACATATTAAAAGTCCTTTTCTTTTTAGCATTGGGTATCTTTTTAGTATGGTTAGCTATCAAAGACAAAACGTCTGAAGAGTTGAACAGCATTAAAGTTGCAATTCAACAATCCAATTATTTCTGGATTTTCATGTCGCTTATTGTAAGCGGTTTCAGTCATTTTTTTAGAGCTACTCGATGGAAAATGGCTTTAGAGCCTCTTGGACATAAACCTAGCACTGCCAATGCTTTTTTTGCTGTAATGATTGGTTACATAGCTAATCTTGGAATTCCACGCATAGGTGAAGCAACACGCTGTGGTGTGTTAACACGTTATTCAAATGTTCCGTTTGTACAAGGCTTTGGTACTGTTGTAGCCGAACGTGCATTGGATGTCATTTGTTTAATCGTTTTATTCTTCCTTACACTTGCATTGGAGTTTGAAAAAATTGCTGGATTAGCGAATGATTTATTTCTTAATGCACTCAATGAAAAGTTCAATGCATTGATGCAAAAAAAAGTTTTCTTGCTAATCATCGGAATCGCATTATTACTTATTGTAGCAACATTTTATTACTTCCGTAAAAAAATAAAAAACCTTTTTTCTGAGAAAGTAAAAGGATTTATCATTGGTTTAAAAGAAGGTCTGGTAAGTATTAAAAATGTTAAAAAGCCTTGGTTATACATTGCTCAAACTATTTTAATCTGGTTTTTATATGTGTTACAAGTGTATGTGGTATTCTTAGCTTTCAGCGATTTAGCGCATTTATCATTTGTGGTTGCAATGGTAATTACAATATTTGGAAGCTTGGCAATTGCTGTTGTTCCTGGCGGAACAGGTGTTTATCAAGCCATTGTTATTCAAATTTTAACAACCGTTTATTTTGCTTCCGAAACAAGTTCTTTTGCATTTGCATGGTCGGTTTGGTCATCACAAATACTATTAATCCTTGGCCTAGGATTAGTATCATTAATATTATTACCACTATTTAACAAGACTAAAAAAATAATTTAACAATGGTTCCTTTTACGCATAAACAATCTGCTTTAGATGTTATCCAATCGAAAATACTTTCAATAGAAGTGCTTCGTAAGGCAGTTGCTATTTCAAAATTTAAAGGAGGAAAAGTTGTTTTTACAAACGGTTGTTTCGACATTGTTCACCGCGGACACATTGATTATTTGGCGAAGGCAAGCGATTTAGGAGCAACACTTTTTGTTGGCATCAATAGCGATGCTTCGGTAAAACGCTTAGGGAAATCGGCTACTCGTCCGCTACAAGACGAACAAACGCGTGCAATGATTATTGCATCCCTACATTTTGTTTCGGGCGTTATTATTTTTGATGAGGATACACCTTACGATTTAATCAACTTTATTCAACCAAATGTACTCGTAAAAGGTGCTGATTACGATGCAAATGAAACCGACAAAGCAAGCAAAAAATACATTGTTGGTTCCGATATAGTAAAGGCTGCTGGTGGAGAAGTAAATACAATCGAATTCCTGGAAGGCTTTTCGACCACACTTATAGAACAAAAAATAAAGGCTTCTTAAATTAAGAAGCCTTTATTTTTTGATCATAGATTCTATTCCTCTAAATGACAATCTTTTAAGTCACTATAAACCGATTCATTCGATTTACATGCTTCTTCGTATCCTTCCTTTTCAAGGTTACCCGTTTTTATTTTATCCCCTTCTGAACGCTCACCCGTGCTTATGACGGTGCACACACACGTGTATTCCTTCTTGCAAGAACTCAACCATGCTAACAATGATAATAAAATAATTCCCTTTTTCATTTTCTATTTTTTAATAAATTTTGATTTTTTGCTCTTTTCGTTTTTGGTTGTAATTACTACAAAATATAATCCTACTTTATATTCTGAAACATCAATTTTTGTTGATTCTCCTTGAATTTCTTGAATCATCTGTCCAAATGCATTATAGATTCTCTTGGAAATAATTACATCATCTGATGTGATATTTACTAAATCTGTTGCTGGATTGGGATACAAAACAACATTTGATAATACCTCTGCTCCGTCTTGTAATGATGTTGGCAAACCATTATAAAAATACAATTCTGCACCAGTAGTAGGATTGTTATAAATCATAAACACTCCAAATGTTGTAGCAAAAATATTATACCCGTTTCCATTTCCACCGGCCCATCCACCATCGTTGTTTAATGGTGATAAAGCAATCGTACCCATATTTGTTCCATCTGATTGCCATACCTGCAATGCTCCACTAAAAGAACCATCAGAACCTAAAAACCAAACTTTATTATCATATACTTGCAACACTTTTCTTTCTTGATAAATGTTTCCGACTATACCGTTTGTAATCCCTGTTTGAATGTCTTTTACATTCACTATTTGATTGCTCCCATCCAACATAAACAATTCTGAACCCAAGGAATTACTTACCACTCTAAAATACAATGTATTATTTGCTACAACCATTTGGCAAGTACCAATATTGTTGAGTTGAGCGTTAGGTATAGTTGTTAATAAATTCGTTCCTGCTGTTGTTCCATCTGATGTATATAAAGTAGGACCATTTGAATGAGTAAAATACAAAAGGTTATTATGCACCAAAAATTCATCAATACGATAAATTGTTGTACCATAAACCAGCTGTGTTCCCGTGGTCGTTCCATCCGTTTCCCACAAACCGTTTCCAGCGCTCCCTGCTGCAAAAAAATACATCTTATTATTGAACTCAACAAAGTGCTTTGTGTTAGATGATTGAGAAGACGGATTGTAACCTGCCTGAATATCCTTCAACATAAATGTACCTGCAGATGTTCCATCGCTAACCCAAGGTTCCATCCCGTTAACCGTAAAGCCACCTGTTCCATTAACTGCAAAAAAATAAAGTTTGCCATCTTTCATATTGCTGCCCATTGCAGAAGGTGCTACCTTAATTTGACTATCATTTGTTCCATCAAAAATATCCATTACAAAAACGGTTCCTGCAGTTGTGCCGTCAGTAACCCAAAGTTCATTTCCTGTTGTCCCATCATTTGCAGCAAAAAATGCTTTTGTAGAATCAGCAGAAAGAAATACTGCGCTATTTGTTTCAAAATTAAAAGGATCTGTTGTACTGTGAATATTTTTTAGCATTTGCGTTCCCGCTAATGTTCCATCCGAAACCCAAGGCTCTTTCCCGTTTATGCCATCCGAAGCAAAAAAATAAAGTTTATTTCCACCCTGAATTATGTTTCCTGAAATGTCCAAATTACTTGGAGAAACCCTGTACGTCCCTGCATTTGTTCCATCGGAGGTAAATAATCCTGTTTTTCCTATCGATTGGTCTGTAAACAAATAGTATAACTTTCCGTTCATTTCTCTAAATGAACAGTTCAAAAATAATCCCGCATCATCAGGCGATTGATTTATATTATTTACTAATTGAAATGATTGAGCATAAACACTAGCTGTACTTAAAATTATAGCTACGCTAATTCCTATTTTTTTAATGTAGTTTTTCATAATACTATTCTCCTTTATTAAACAAATCAAATCGTCCGGCAACACCAAATTCAAAATAAACACCACCCATATTCCAAGTAGCGCCATCTGCATTGGTCCATACTTTACCAGCACTGTCTTTCATCTCAATGTTTCTATTCAACATATGCTTGTTGTATCCAACACTCAAAAACATTCCAACATATTTTCCAAAATACAAATGCGGAGTAACATGAATGTTTAAAACACTGCCCTTTGTTCTTAAATATTCCGTGTCGCTAATATCTCCTCCAAAAGAGCTTAACCCATAGCCAGCACCAATAGCTAAGTCGAATTTGTCGTTTTTGTTAGCAACATGAAAATTCAGACGAAGCATCATATCATTGCCTCTCAACTTGTTTATTCCACTTTTGCCGTATGTTCCTCTGCGAAAACGACCGCCAATTCCTAAAAATTTGGTTAATCCAAATTCCGCATTCACAATTGGTAAAGAGCCAACAAAGCCAATTCCAGAATGTTCAGATTGATTTATTGGTGAATACGCACGGATTCCATAAATACCAAAACCGGTTCCTAAATCGGCTGTGATTGTTCCAAACTTAAATGCTTGCGAAAATCCAGTAAACGAAATTAACGTTACTGCAATTACTGTAATTAATTTTTTCATAAATGTTTTGTATGTGGTTACGGTACAAATGTGAGTTTTTTTAAATACACACAAAAACCGAAAATTGAAAAAACTTACTTAACTCCCTTTTTTTTTATTTAGGAATAGCCAAAAGTCCTTGTTGTGCCTGAACATAGCCCGGCTTTAGCTGAAGTGTTTTGGTCCAAGCATTTTTTGCTTTTTCGTATTCTTTTGCTGTAAAACTTGCACCACCCAGATTGTACCAATATTCTGCATTACTTGGATCAAGCTCACATGCTTTTTCCAAACCAACAATTGCATTTTTTATATCTTTCTCTCCTGTTGTCATCGCTTCATTAAAATAAGTGGTTGCTAAAACCTGAAAATTTCTTTTTAATAAGGGATTATTAGGAAATATTTTTTTTGCAACATTCCAATACTCTTCCGTTTTTTTATAGTCCTTTAGCTTAAAATAAACCACGCCTAAATTCAAATAGCCATTTACATATTTGGGATGAATTTCAACAGATTTTTTTAAATGGTACTCTGCCTTTTTTAATAATTCAGCCTCCATCGGTTTGTTATCTTCCATCTCCGATAAATCAACATATGCTTTCCCTGCATTCCCATTTACCAAAGCACTGTTAGGAACAGTTAGTGCATCTGTAGTAAACAGTTTTTTATCATTTACCCAATCCCCGTTGCGTTCAATAACAATAGATGCACAAGGAATGCTAATTAATAGACTTAGCACAATTACAATACTCTCTTTTGACTTTTGGTTTGTGATTTTTTTCAATGCAAAATCAATAAGTATCGCCATTACTAACGCAAAACCAAAAGACGAATGATATACCAATCGTTCACCCATTGTTGCACCAATATCCATTACAAGATTGGAGACCATAAACAAATGAAGCAGGTAAAATGCTAAAGCAAAAGAGATAATGTTTCTTTTATTGAAAAAGTAAAACGTTAATACAATCAAGGAGAGCGTAAATACAATCGAAAACCAAACCATTGGATTAGAAAAATTGGTATATGGAATTGTGCTGTATGAATAGTCGCTTGATAAAGGATGCGGGTAAAAAAGCAGTTTTAAGTAATGATTTAAAACTTCTAGTTGAGTCGCCTTTTTTTCGACTGATGTAGCAAACATATAAGGATTATTCAAAACATCCGTATTCTCCTGAGTGCTGCCAACACCCACAACCGAAAAACGGATTAATAAATAAACAGCAGCAACAATAAAGTAGGGTATTGTATGTTGAAGACTTTCTTTAATTGTCTTGTTCAATAAAACATAAAACAATAATGGTAAAATTATTAAAAGCGTAATGGCATATTCCTTCGACAATAATGCCAAAAAATAAAAGGTCAATGTCCAAAAAAGCATTTTTGTGCTTTTTTCTTCACGATAACGAAGTGCAGTTATAAGTGTAAGAATGATAAAAAGAAAAGATAGAATTTCGTCTCTGCTTTTAACATTCGCAACAACTTCAGTATGTAGGGGGTGTATTAAAAAAATGAGGCATGTTAAAAAAGGAATATACACATTTTGTTTGAAAATTGAATTTCTCAAGAAATAGAGCAAAACAATAATTGAAAATATGTATAGCAAAACATTAACAACATGCCTAACGTAAGTAACAGTATCAGAGGGCTTTTCCTTATCTCCATTTCCAAAAAATTGCTCTTCCAAAGCAAATGTTACAACCGAAAGCGGACGATAACGACCACCGGACAATTGTTGCTTTGCATTCATTTGTTTGTAAAAACTATCGTATGAATCTGTTTTTAAAATTTTAGGAACACCACGCAAGCCTTGTTGTACATATTCATTTTTAATAATTACAATCCCATCATCCAATGCATATTCATTTTTAAATGAATTCGCATAAAAAATTAAGCCAACAATAATCAACAGAAACGATTGAACCCTAAAGGAGCTAAATGAAAAAGTATTCGCTGTTATTGAAGAATTACTTTTCTTTTCGGCTTTTGTTTTCATAATTTAATGGTATGATTTATGAGGCTTTTAAGCCCCAAGATAATAAAAAACGTACTTTTGCTTTTGTAGTAAAAATAAAGAAAAACACCTTCTTGAAAAACATTTTTAAAAATAAACTTTTTTTTCCACTTATTGCAGCTGTTCTATTCAGTGCAGCTCACCTTTTATATAATTCGAACAGTAATGTAAAAACCATTACCATTAGTGATTTTGAAAAGACATTACATGAAAAGGAACAAAAATTAAACGAAGAAATGCTTTTGCTTGCAAAAGCTACAGAAAAACAAAACTACCAAGAACTCTTTTCAAATTACAACACTCGCTACAAGAATCTTTTAACGGAAGACGGCATAGCCCTCCTCATCTATGAAAACGACACGCTTAAATTTTGGAGCGACAATTCAATTGCTGTTGAAAACTGGATACGTGAAGTTTGTTTAGATACTAAAATTGCAAAGCTAAAAAATGGCTGGTTTGAGGTGATGCACCCTTATACCAATGCAAATACGACCAAAACTATTGTTGGTCTTATATTAATTAAAAACGAATATCCTTACCAAAACAATTATCTATCTAATGAATTTCAGAAATCGTTCACCGTACCTGCTGAAACAAAATTAATAACCACACCCGCCACAGGTGCTATTGACATTCGAAATCTAACTGATAATTATTTGTTTTCGCTCGTATTAAATCCAGCAAACAATAACGTTTCAATTTACACCTACATCTCTGTTTTATTAAACCTGATTGGATTTTTATTTTTAATCATAAGCATTCGACAAGTGTTTCGTTCATTGGAAAAAAGTATTGGAAAAAAGTATGCTACTGTTTTATATGTTGTTTTAATTGTTGCATTGCGCTATGTGTCCATTAAATTTTCTTTCCCAAGCAGCTTTTACTCACTTGAAATTTTCGGCCCAACCATATTTGCCGATGCTGCATCTATATGGCTTAGCTCCTTGGGCGACTTACTTATAAACGTAATTTTATTGTTCCATCTATCCTTTTTTATCTATGATAATTTTGATGCTCACTCACTCATTTCTACAATCAAAAGAAAAACGATAATTGCCTTTCTTTTGATACTTGCCTTTTTTTGGTTTTCATGGATCATCAACGAACTGCTTGTTGGATTGATAAAAAATTCAAACATTCCTTTTAGCGTCAACAATCTGTTTACTTTAAATTGGTATTCACTAATTGCCATTATCATTGTTTCATTATTACTATTTGTTTATTTTTTATTTACACACAAGTTCGTTTTAATGATAAAAGAAACGAATTTCAAACCAAAAAAATCAGCTATTCTTTTTCTATCAGCAGCCACCATTCATGTTGTTGTTTCTCATTTTTTAGGAATACTTGATTTAATTGTCATTCTTTGGCCACTTGTATTGATTGTTCTTTTGTATGCATTCAAACAAAAACAGTTTTCGTTTTCAATGGTGGTATTTTTGGTATTCTTATTTTCTATTTTTACTGTTCATGTTTTTATCAAGCACACTGAAATTAAGGAAACGGAATCGTTAAAAATTTTAGCAGAAAAATTATCAGCTGAACAAGATCCTGTTGCAGAATTATTATTCTCAGATGTAGAGAAAAAAATCACAAACGATACAATGCTCATGTCGTATTTAAGTGCTTCGGAAAAGCAGTTATCAGACTATGAAAAACGTATTAAACAACAATATTTTAGTGGCTTTTGGGACAAATACGAAGTGCACATTGCATTGTTCGACAGCATGTGTGTTCCTTGCATAAAAACACCAAATGCGCATTTTGATAACAACTTTTATTTTGATGAGTTAATTGCCACAAAAGGAGAAAAGACACTTAGCGACAATTTATTTTTTATTCGAAATCCATCTGGAAAAATTAACTACATAGCAAAATTAAGTGCTTTTAAATCGCTTAAAAATAGTGCTAAATTTGGAACGCTTTACATCGAATTGAGCGCTAAGTTTATCTCAGATGAAATTGGTTTTCCTGAATTGTTGCTCGACAAAAACATTGGCCTTTCAAAAGACATTAACAATTATGCTTATGCAAAATACAAGAATGGTATCTTGATTAGTCAATATGGAAAGCTAAGTTACGAATACACTCCTGTTGATTTTGAAAACACGACAGAATTGTTTTCTTTTATTATTAAAGACGATTACAAGCACCTTATTTATACCCCTGATGACAAAACAAAAATTATTCTAAGCAAACGATATACAGGAATCATCGAAAAAGCCACAACATTTTCATACTTGTTTACATTCTTTAGTTTGCTGTTACTATTCATTCTGTTTATACGACAGCTTGTTCTGCGAAAAATAATTGAAAACATTAGTTTCAAAAATCGAATACAAGCATTATTGGTATTAATTGTATTAATCTCATTAGCCCTATTTGGTGGCGGAACTATTTATTATATCCAACAACAATTTGAAACCAAAAACAGAGAAAACATAAGTGAAAAAACACATTCTGTTTTAATGGAGTTAGAATCAAAATTTGAAAACGAAAAAGTTCTTTCGCCTGATTTTGTTGAGTATACAACCTTTGTCTTGAAAAAAATATCGACCGTATTCTTTACCGATATTAACATTTATGATCCTCAAGGAAATTTATATGCATCCTCTCGTTCAAAGGTTTTTGATGAAGGACTTACTTCTAAAAAAATGAATCCAGAGGCATTTACAGAAATTGCTATTTCCAAAAAAACAGAATTTATACATGATGAGCGCATCGGAAAATTAAAATATCTTTCGTCTTACATTCCATTCAAAAATAAAGATGGTGTTGCTTTGGCTTATGTCAACATTCCCTATTTTGCAAAACAAAGTGAATTAGAAAAAGAAATTTCTGGGTTCCTTGTTGCACTCATCAACATTTATGTATTATTATTTGCGCTGTCTATTATCACAGCCATTCTAATTTCTAATTATGTTACCAAGCCCCTTAAGTTAATTCAAGATAAATTAAGTAATATCAAACTTGGAAAAACAAATGAACCAATTGCTTGGCACGAAAAAGATGAGATTGGAAATTTGGTAAGTGAATACAATCGAATGATTGCTGAGCTATCGAAAAGTGCTGAATTACTCGCAAAAAGTGAACGAGAAAGCGCTTGGAGAGAAATGGCGAAACAAGTTGCACATGAAATTAAAAACCCATTAACCCCAATGAAATTAAGTGTTCAGCACTTACAACGAGCCTACAAAGACGATGCACCAGATATGGATCAAAAGATGGAGCGCTTAACACAAAACATTATTGAACAAATCGATACATTGTCTTCTATTGCAACTGAATTTTCCAATTTTGCTAAAATGCCAAAGGCTAATTTGGTGTGCATCAATTTGCAGGAAACCATTTTAAACACTGTAAACCTGTTTAAAACAGCGGATGAGACAGAAATACTATTTCAAAACAATGCTAATGAAAATGCATGTGTAATGGCCGATAAAGAGCAACTAATTCGTGTGTTCAACAACCTCATTAAAAATGCAACACAGGCGATTCCAGAAAACAAAAAAGGCTTAATAAAAATTTCGATTGAAAAAGAAAACGAAACCTATTTGGTGAGTATTGCAGATAATGGCGATGGTATTTCAGACGAAGTAGTGGATAAGATTTTTGCACCAAACTTTACCACAAAAACAGGTGGAATGGGCCTAGGGCTTGCAATGGTTAAAAACATTCTTGAGTCGTGTGAAGGGAAAATTTGGTTTAAAACAGAGTTGAATAAAGGCACTACTTTTTATATTTCCTTGCCTTGTTATAAAAGTAAGGATTAAGTGTTTTTTGCCCTTCCATTTCATCTTTTTATTATTACAATTCAAAATACGAATTCTGGCTAAAAATCTCAATACAAGCCAGGGATTTTTGTATATTCGTAACCAATAATTTGAACCGAATATATGAACAGACCCATAAGAGTTTTAGTAGCTAAAGTTGGACTTGATGGACACGACCGTGGTGCTAAAGTTATTGCTTCCTTTTTGCGAGATGCAGGAATGGAAGTTATTTACACAGGTTTACGTCAAACACCAGAAATGGTTGTAAATGCAGCACTTCAAGAAGATGTGGATGCCATTGGAATTAGCATTTTATCTGGCGCACACAATACTGTTTTTCCAAAAATAATGACACTCATGAAAGAAAAAGGCTTGAACGATGTGTTATTAACTGGCGGAGGAATTATTCCTGATCCTGATATCAAAAAGCTAAATGATCTTGGTGTTGGAAAACTTTTTCCTCCTGGTACAGACACAAAAGAAATTGTTGAATACATCACCAACTATGTAAAAGAACATAGAAATTTCTAGATTAAATTTAAAAACACAACGCGTATGCACTTCGAAAACATAGTAACAGCAACAGAAAATAACATACAAACGATTACTATTAATCGTCCCGATAAATTAAATGCACTTAATAAAAAAACAATAGATGAGCTTCATCAAGCATTTGATGCTGCAGAAAAAGATACCGCTATTAAAGTTATAATCATCACCGGTTCAGGACAAAAAGCATTTGTTGCAGGTGCTGATATTTCTGAATTTGCAAGCTTTACAGTAGAACAAGGAAAAGCATTAAGTGCTGAAGGACATAAAAAATTATTTGATTTCGTTCAAAATTTAACAACACCTGTAATTGCAGCAGTTAACGGATTTGCTTTGGGAGGTGGCTTAGAGCTTGCTATGAGTTGCCATATTCGTGTTGCTTCGGACAATGCAAAAATGGGCTTGCCAGAAGTTTCCTTGGGTGTAATTCCTGGATACGGTGGAACACAACGTTTGGCACAATTGGTTGGAAAAGGAAAAGCTTTAGAAATGATTATGACAGCAGACATGGTATCT
Source organism: Bacteroidota bacterium (assembly GCA_016707685.1). Taxonomy (GTDB): domain Bacteria; phylum Bacteroidota; class Bacteroidia; order 2-12-FULL-35-15; family 2-12-FULL-35-15; genus 2-12-FULL-35-15. The sequence goes on along the minus strand of JADJHE010000003.1, from coordinate 55,447 downwards.
GCTAAGTGATGCCCTTTCCTGGGGACTTGTGAACCATGTTGTAGTACAAGAAGAATTACTTACAAAATGCAATGAAATTGCTGGCAAAATTATCAGCAAATCGTCTGTTGCAATTGCAAGTGCTATTCGTTCTGTAAATGCAAATTATGTGGATGGTGTAAATGGTTTTGATACTGAAATCAATGAATTTGGAAAATGTTTTGGCACGGCCGATTTCAAAGAAGGAACAACTGCCTTTTTGGAAAAACGCAAAGCAAATTTTCCAGGAAAATAATTCGGTTACAATAGTTAAAGGCGTTTGAAGTTTTAAATAAATCAAATACCATAAGCCTTCAGGCACAAATTAAATTTTAACTTAACTTAAACTGAATTGAATCCACTTAAAAAACTTGCTTCACAAACCGCTATTTACGGTTTACCTACCATTGTGGGCAGGCTTTTAAACTATTTTCTTACTCCGCTCTATACCTATAACTATTCTACAGAGGATTTTGGTGTTGTAACGTCAGCATATGCTTATGTATCTTTTTTATTGGTGTTTTTAACCTATGGTATGGAAACAACCTTGTTCAAATTTTCACAATCCGAAAATGATAAACAACGTGTTTATACAACCGCCTTTATTTCTGTATTTATTTCGAGTGCATCGTTTATTGTTTTGGCTAGCGCCTTTTCAAATTCAATTTCCGAAAGCATTAAATTTACTGGTCATCCCGAATATGTAACCTGGTTTGCAATTATCATAGCAACGGATGCATTAGCAGCAATACCTTTTGCAAAATTGCGTGAACAAGCAAAAGCAAAACGATTTGCAATCATCAAAACAATTAATATTGCAATCAACATTGGGTTAAATCTGTTCTTTATTGTTTTTTGTAAATCGGTATACGATGCAGATGAATCCATTTTCAAAGGCTTTATTAACCTTTTTTACAAACCAGAAATTGGAATTGGATACATCTTTATTTCAAACCTAATTGCCAGTATTGTAACACTTCTACTTCTTTTCCCTGAAATTTATAAATCAACCTATGTTTTTGATTCTGTACTGTGGAAAAAAATGATGCAATATGCACTGCCTCTTTTGGTTGCAGGCATGGCGGGCATGATTAACGAAACACTTGATCGTGTTTTGTTAATTCATTTGCTACCAGAAAACGAAGCCTTATCCCAAACAGGTATTTATGGTGCCTGTTACAAAGTTTCCATTATCATGACCATTTTTATTCAAACCTTCCGTTTTGCTGCCGAACCCTTCTTTTTTAGTCAATCGAAGGAGAAAGATGCAAAAAAGACCTATGCAATCATTATGAAATACTTCGTAATCATCTGCTCTATCATCTTTTTAGGCACGATGGCGAATATCGACTGGATTAAATTTTTTGTTGGAGAAGATTATCGCGCAGGATTGGGTGTAGTCCCTATTTTGTTGTTAGCGAATTTGTTCTTGGGCATTTTTATCAACCAATCCATCTGGTATAAACTAACCGGACAAACGCACTACGGAGCCTTACTAACCATTTTTGGTGCAATTATAACCGTTTCATTAAACCTCTATTGGATTCCTCGAATTGGCTACATGGGCTCAGCATGGGCAACCTTAATATGCTACGCCAGCATGATGATTGCCTCCTACTTCATCGGTAATAAACATTACCCTGTTAATTATGATTTAAAACGCATCCTTGGCTACCTAGGTTTATCATTAACTTTGTATGTTATCTATGTTTTATTCAAATCAGAAATGGTTGTAATAAATCTATTAATTGGCAATGTGTTACTTCTTGCTTTTATAGCATTCATCTGGAAAATCGAGAAAAAACATTTTATTAAAATGGCATCAAATGAAAATTAAAATTATTAATAAATCAAAACACGAATTGCCAAGCTATGCAACACAAGCAGCAGCTGGAATGGATTTGCGTGCCAATTTAGATGCGCCCATAGTATTAAAATCCTTGGAGCGAACATTGGTTCCTACGGGTTTATTTATGGAATTACCAGTTGGTTTTGAAGCACAAGTTCGACCAAGAAGCGGTTTAGCATTTAAAAACGGATTAACCGTACTAAACTCACCTGGCACAATTGATGCCGACTACAGAGGGGAAGTAAAAGTTATTTTAGTGAATTTATCAAACGAAGCATTTACAATAAACGATGGCGAACGTGTTGCTCAACTGGTAATCGCAAAACACGAACAAGCCGAATGGATTGAAGTTGAACAGCTAGAAGAAACCGCTCGAGGCGATGGTGGGTTTGGAAGCACTGGAAAAAAATAAAAAATCGTATTTATGAAAATAATTATCCCAATGGCTGGAATGGGCAAGCGTATGCGCCCACACACACTAACAACACCAAAACCATTAATTCCAATTGCAGGAAAACCAATGGTACAACGCATTGTTGAAGACATCACCAAGGTATGTGACGAAAAAGTTGATGAAATTGCATTTGTTGTTGGGCGTTTTGGAAAAGAAGCAGAAAACAATTTGGTTAAAGTTGCCGAAAGCCTTGGTGCAAAAGGCAGCATTTTCTATCAAGATGAACCGCTAGGAACAGCGCATGCAATCATGTGCGCAAAAGAATGTGTTACCGGTAAAGTGGTTGTTGCATTTGCTGATACCCTATTTAAGGCCGATTTTAAAATGGACTCATCACAAGAAGGAATTATTTGGGTTCAGAAAGTAGAGGATCCAAAACCTTTTGGTGTTGTAAAAATGGATGCTAATAATGTAATCACTGATTTTGTGGAGAAACCGCAAGAGTTTGTGTCTGACCTTGCAATCATAGGTATCTATTATTTCAAAGATGGCGACTATTTACGTAACGAACTACAATATTTGTTGGATAACAACATCAAAGAAAAAGGAGAATTTCAATTAACCAATGCTTTAGAAAACATGAAAGCAAAGGGAACCAAATTTACTCCAGGGAAAGTAACAGAATGGTTGGACTGTGGGAACAAAGATGCTACCGTTTATACAAATTCAAGAATATTGGAGTTTATAAAAGAAAAAGAAACTTTGATTCACCCTTCAGTAAAAAATCAAAATTCTAAAATCATTGAGCCTTGCTTTATTGGCGAGGGCGTTCAGTTAATTGATGCTGTTGTTGGACCACATGCTTCCATTGGAGCAAACACAATTATTCAAAAATCCATTGTAAAAAATTGTATCATTCAAACCAATTCAAAAATTATGAATGCAGAGTTGAGTAACTCAATGGTTGGAAATTATGCTGAATATACTGGCAAATCTAATGACGCGAGCATAAGTGATTACAGTACGATTCGATAAAAATTGAAAGTTAAAACAACTACATATCTAATCTTTCCTTCAATCGCTTTTGCGCTTGTGCTTTCATTGTGCTCCTGTAAATCAAGTGCAAGTGCAAAAAATTCGAATCCAGAAAAAACAAATGGTGCCGAATTAGCTGACAAAGACAGGGTAAATTTTGAATACCTTTTTTTTAATGCAAACAAAGAAAAGGTTTTGGGCAATTATGAATTAGCTGAAACCTATTATAGTCAAGCGCTTCGAATTAACCCGAATAGCGCTGCTACTATGTATGAGTTAGCAAACATCTATTTGTTTCAAAACAATAAAATCAAGCACTTTTTATAGCAAAAAAGCTGCAACTATTGATCCCAATAATAGTTGGTATCAAATGCTGTATGCTGATTGTCTTAAAAGAAAACAAAAACATTGCAGAATACGCAAAGGTATATGAAACACTTGTAAAAAAGAATCCCAACAAAGTTGAGTTTTATTATGAGCTTGCAAATGCCTATTTGTTCCTTGGCAAAACAAATGAAGCTATAAAAACATACGATAAAGTTGAAGAAAGAACTGGTGTTAGTGAAGAGGTGTCTGTACAAAAATTAAAAATCTACCGCTCCCTTAAAAGTTTTGACAAAGCAATTGAAGAAACAAATAAACTAATTAAAGCTTATCCTAAAGAAGCAAAATATTTTGGAATGCTTGGCGAGCTGTATCAAGATAAAGGCCAACCCGACAAAGCGTTTGATGCTTACAACGATTTGTTGAAAATAGATCCCAACAATGCATATGTTCACCTTTCTATTGCCGATTATTATCGTTCTAAAAAGGAAAATGAAAAAGCGTTTGAGGAAATAAAATTAGCTTTTAAAAGTAAAGATTTAGACATTGACACAAAGGTTAAAATTTTATTGTCGTATTATTCAATCACCGAAGTTTATGCTGAACTTAAAGGCGATGCAGACGAACTTTGCAAAATAATCGTGGCTGTACATCCTGATGACGCAAAAGCATTTTCTATTTATGGCGATTTTTTATACCGCGACAAAAAAAACGAAGAAGCGCGAACACAGTTCAGAAAAGCAATTGCGCTTGATAAAGAAAAGTATGCAATTTGGAATCAATTGTTAGTGCTGGATTCGGACCTAAACGACTTTGAAGCATTACAAAAAGATAGCAAGGAAGCCATGGAGCTTTTTCCAAATCAGCCCGTCCCCTACTTTTTTAATGGTGCCGCAAATATTCAACTTAAAAAATACGAAGATGCAGTAGAGGCATTTACTACAGGAAAAGAATTTGTTTTTGGTAACGACCTGCTATTAGCACAATTTTATGCAAATATTGGTGATGCTCAAAACCAATTAAAAAATCATTCTGCATCCGATGAGGCCTATGAAAAGGCATTAGAAATTGATCCCAATAGCGCTTACGTATTAAACAACTATTCCTATTATTTGTCATTAAGAAAAACAAACCTTGAGCGGGCAGAAGCACTTTCTAAAAAATGTAATCAAGTAGAACCAAATAATAGTTCATACCAAGACACGTATGGCTGGATTCTTTATCAAATGAATAAATTGGAAGATGCCAAGATTTGGATTGGCAAAGCAATTGATAATGGTGGCAAAGGAAACGCAACCTTACTAGAGCACTATGGTGATGTAATGTACAAACTTGGCAATACAGATGAGGCTTTAAATTACTGGATAAATGCTCAAAAAATAGGTGGCGCAAGTAATTTGATTGATAAAAAAATTGCTGATAAAAAACTGTATGAATAGCTCTTTTATAAAAAACAAAAAAATGCTGTTTTCAACACATACCATTATGTTGTTGATTGGCATTGTTTTGTTCTCTTTATTTATGAGTTCATGCAAAAATCAACAACCAATTGCTTTAAACAACGGCAAGTGCTTTATTGATCCGAAGTCAACAAAGGTTTTAACGAAACAATTAAAAGAAAATGAATTTAAATTTGATCGACTGAATGCAAAAATTAATGCAGAAGCCTTGATTGATAGTTCCTCCAACTCATTTAGCATCACACTTCGTTTAAAAAAAGATAGTGTGCTTTGGATGTCAATCTCAAAGATTGGAATTGAAGGTGCAAGAGTTTTAATTACAAAAGATTCGGTAAAATTTTTGAACCGAATTAAAAATCAATTTTTTGTTGGCGACTATGCATTCATTAGTAAGTTGCTGAATACGGACTTAGATTTTGAAATGCTGCAATCGCTTTTGGTGGGCAACAGCGTTGAGTTTTATGATGAAGATGAAAAAATAAAATCGGGTGTCGATAATTGCCAATACACATTGGGAACTATTCGAAAACACAAACTTAAAAAGGTTATGGAAAAAGGCAAAGAGTTAAGAGAGCCTGCACAAAGTATTTATATGCAACCAGACAACTTTAAAATTGTTCGGATTCTTTTTTATGAATTTAATCCAGATAGAAGTTTTGATGCACAATTTTCTGACTTTACAAAAGTGGATTCAACACAACAGTTTCCTCAAAAAATAAAATATACGATTGTGGCAAAGAAAAACGTTCTAATCGATATCAACTATACAAAAATTGTACTTAACGAAGAACAGTCGTTCCCATTTAAAATTCCAGATAATTATGAGCAAGTTGTTTACAAAGAACAATAAAAACACCTTATTCGTTTTCATCGTAATGTGCTTAGTAACTCTAAGCACCTCAACGGCTTATGCCCAAAAACAAACAAAAAAAGACTTAGAAAATAAAAAAAAGCAATTACAAAAAGAGATTGAAAACACCAATCAATTGCTTGCAGAAACTAAAAAAAATAAAAAACTTTCATTGAACCAATTGGTGATTTTGAATAAAAAAATAAGTGCTCGCGAAGAGTTAATTGCAACCATCAACAACGAAATTTACATCTTAAACAAAAACATTGAAGAGAATAATAAAAGTATTCATAAGCTTCAAACTGATTTAGATAAGCTGAAAGCAGAATATGCAAAAATGATTTATTATGCCTATAAAAATCAAGATGCATACAGCCGCTTAATGTTTGTTTTTGCAGCAAAAGATTTTCAACAAGCTTACATGCGATTAAAATACCTTCAGCAGTACAGCGATTATAGGCATAAACAAGCCGAAATGATTGTTGGAACACAAAAGAACTTGAATATAAAAGTACAAGAGCTTGAGTCGAAAAAAACGGATAAAAGAGATTTATTAACGAATGAAGTTGAGGAGAAAAAAAGTCTTACATCCGAAAAATCCGAAAAAGAACAAGTGTTTTCTGAGCTACAACAACAAGAAAACAAGTTGAAAAAGGATTTGGAGAAAAAGAAAAAAGATGCTCAAAAATTACAACTAGCGATTCAAAGAATTATTGAAAAAGAACTTGAAAAACAAGTAAGTGAAGCTCCAAAAGGAAAACCTAAACCAACAAAATTAATCTTAACACCAGAAGCTCAACTTCTTTCAAATTCATTCTCAAGCAACAAAGCTAAACTGCCATGGCCTGTTGCAAAAGGTATTATTAGCGAAAAATTTGGTGTGCATCCGCATCCTTTAATGCCAAATATTGATATCAATAACAACGGTGTTGACATTACAACCAATAATGGTGCTATTGCTCGGGCTGTATTTGAAGGTGTTGTTAAAGGCGTGGTAAACATGCCTGGTGCTGGACAGTTTATCCTAATACGACATGGCGATTTTATAACCGTTTATTCGAATCTTAAAGAAGTATATGTAAAAGTGGAGGATAAAGTAACAACAAAGCAGAACATTGGCTCTATTCTTTACGATGACGATGACGCCAAAACGCTGTTGCACTTTGAAATATGGAAGGGCCAAACAAAATTAAACCCCGAAGATTGGTTATTCAGGAACAATTAATAGATATTTTCTTATCTTTGTAGCGCATTTTAAAAACATAAATCATGTTAAATAATATTTTATTGGGCATTTTTGGTCTAGGTGGTTCAGAAATGATTATCATTTTAATCATTGTTTTATTACTTTTTGGTGGTAAAAAAATCCCTGAACTAATGAAAGGCCTAGGAAAAGGTGTTAAAGAATTTAAAGACGCATCTAAAGGTGAAGGCGAAAACGCTTCTACTCCAGAGAAAAAAGACTAGTTAATTCATATCATCAAAATCCCCTTTGCTGGGGGTTTTGTGTTTTATAATCCCATACAACCCTTCTTTTTGTGAAGACTTACAACTCTTTTGCTGAGATTCATTCCGACTTATCAAACAACACAATTAGCTGTGTTGAGCTTACTCAATCCTACATTAAAAATATTCACGATAAAAAATCGTTGAATATTTTTTTAGAAGTATTTGAACAATCGGCCTTGGCAAAAGCAAAAGAAGTAGATGAAAAGTTAAAAAACAAAACTGCTGGAAAGCTTGCTGGAATGGTAATTGCCCTTAAAGACAATATCGTTTACAAAGGCCATAAAGTTTCTGCTTCTTCAAAGATTTTAGAAAATTTTGAATCATTATTCAGCGCAACTGTTGTTGAACGATTACTTGCCGAAGATGCAATCATTATTGGTCGTTGTAATTGCGATGAGTTTGCAATGGGTAGTTCCAATGAAAACTCCGCTTTCGGAAATGTATTAAATCCACTCAACACTAAATGTGTTCCTGGTGGATCTTCTGGTGGATCTGCTGCTGCTGTTGCTGCCGATTTATGTATTGCTGCTTTGGGAACAGACACAGGCGGATCTATTCGTCAACCTGCTTCTTTTTGCGGTGTTGTTGGCTTAAAACCAACGTATGGACGTGTATCTCGCTATGGTGCAATTGCTTATGCTTCCTCTTTTGATCAAATTGGTCCATTAACCAAAACGGTTGAAGATGCTGCATTAATCATGGAAGTGATGGCTGGCACGGATGAATATGACAGCACAGCATCCTCACAACCAGTTCCTGCTTATAGCAAAGAATTAACTACTACAAAAAAATATAAAATTGCCTATCTAAAAGAATGTTTAGAAGCCGATGGATTGGATGCTGAAATCAAAAATCGCATTTATGACATTATTGAAAAGCTAAAAGCTGCTGGACACACTGTTGAAGCTGTTAATTTTCCTTACTTAGAATATTTGGTTCCAACTTATTACGTATTAACAACAGCTGAAGCGTCTTCTAATTTAGCTCGTTTTGATGGAATCAATTACGGCTACCGCAGTCCAAATGCTACCGATTTAGAATCAACCTACAAAAAATCGCGTAGCGAAGGTTTTGGAAAAGAAGTACAACGTAGAATCATGCTTGGCACTTTTGTATTAAGCGCAGGATATTATGATGCTTATTATTCAAAAGGACAAAAAGTTCGCAAGTTGATTCAAAACAAAACGAACGAAATATTATCAAACTACGACTTTATTATATTACCCTCAACGCCAGGAACAGCTTTTGAATTTGGCCAAAAAGGAGCCGATCCTATTGCCATGTATTTAGAAGATATTTTTACAGTCCAAGCAAACATTACCGGCATTCCTGCCATTTCGCTTCCATTGGGCACACACAGCAAAGGTTTACCTTTTGGAGTTCAGCTAATGGGAAATATGTTCTCTGATGGCGAATTGCTTGCTTTTTCAAAACAATTGTCGGAAACTGTTTAATCAACAATCTTTCGTGTATAAAAATAAGCTGCTCGTCTAATCGTTCTAGCTATTTTAAAGTATCATTGTGATATTTGTTTATCGAGCAATTGAATTTTAGTAACCATACGACTTTGAAAAAGCTTTTCATCACACTTATTTACATAATTTTTAGCCTTATCAGCACAAACGGATTGTGGGCACAACCACAATCGGCTTATGCGGTAGACCAATTTCAGGACGATCCAATTGCCGCTGCTTTAGATAGCCTTCACAATTTGAATTTATTCGAAAAGGGATATGCCAAAATTGTTTATCCTAAAAACTCTAAATATCAATTCCCTGCTGATTCAGTTCCAAAGTACGATGATGGCGTATACGAAGCTCGTTTAGCAAAGCTTGATGCAGCATCTCCTTTTGATTTGCAATACAATCCTGTTGTAAAAGGATACATTCAAATGTATACATTACGCAGAAGAGAGCTTGTTGCGAGAATGATGGCATTATCACAGTTCTATTTCCCTATGTTTGAAGAACAACTAGATAAATACAACCTTCCCTTAGAATTAAAATACTTGGCTATATGCGAATCGGCTTTGAATCCATTAGCTAAAAGTAAAGCAGGGGCAACAGGCTTGTGGCAGTTTATGTATCCAACTGGTAAAATTTATGGTTTAAATGTGTCGTCCTATGTTGACGAACGTTGCGACCCATATAAATCAACAATCGCAGCATGTGAGTATTTCAAATATTTATATGGATTGTTTGGCGATTGGCAAATGGTTTTAGCGGCATACAATGGCGGTCCGGGAACCGTAAACCGTGCTATCAGAAAAAGTGGCGGAAAAAGAACCTATTGGGAAATTCGTCCATTTTTACCAAAAGAAACACAAGGCTATGTCCCCGCCTTCATTGCAGTTAATTATGTAATGAGCTATACATCTGAGCACAACTTGTACTCTGCTATCCCTAAAAAAACTTTTTTAGAAGTTGATACTGTCATCGTAAAAAAACAAATTTCGTTCGAACAAATTTCGGCTGTTTTGGATATTCCTGCTGATGAATTAATGTACTTAAACCCTACTTATAAAAAACGTATTATTCCTGTTATGCCTGATGAAATAAGCATCTTAACCCTTCCAGCAAACAAGATGGGTGCATTTATTACAAATGAAAATAAAATTTACAACTTCCTAAACAACGATAGTTTGAATAGTCAACTTGTTCTTGCATCACAAGAAACAATGAAAATTCATACGGTTAAAAGTGGAGAGCACTTGAGTACTATTGCCAAACGATATGGCTGCACAGTTGCTGATATTAAACAGTGGAACAGTATATCGGGAAGCACAGTAAAGCCTGGTAAAAAACTAACCATTTATGTATATGGTAAAAAGCCTGCTTCTACAACTGGCGGCAGCACCGCAACACCAACCAACACAACTAAATCACAAGGCGGTTTTAAACTATATACTGTTAAAAAGGGAGACACGCTCTTTAAAATTGCTCAACAAAACAAAACAACTGTTGATGAACTAAAGCGATTAAATAAGTTTGGAAGCAAATACACGCTGATGCCTGGCCAAAAAATTAAAGTAGGCACCAACTAGTTAGTTTTTTTGCTTTGTTTGCCCTTATCATTTCGGGATAACCCATTTGTTTCGACAAAGCATTTATAGTCATTAGCAATTCGTTTTGCTTTTGTTTCTTCGGTTTTTGCACTTGCAATCCATTTCGAAAATACTGCTGATGTGATTTTGTCAACGTTTTAAAAAGGCTTCGCCAGTTCATCATCCTCCAAAACATTGTAAAATCGGAATCCAAAAGAAGAGGCGATTTGTCTTCTTCCAACTTAACCAAAAGCATTGCCCCTTCTTTTTTTCGAATACCCTTGCGTATAGAGGCATTTAAAGGAAGTATGAAAACTCCTTCGCCCATGGGAATTAGAGCTACTTGAGCAATAGGAAAATCATCTAATAACCCTTTGACTCTAAATGCCATTTTATTTTTTGGCTTAAGACTATTTGCAATGTCTGCTGGAATTTCAATATACGTCCAGCCAGTTTTCTCTCCTTTCTTATCGAAACGATGTATTATTGTTGAAAAAGATTCCATGTATTATTTCATTAGCTTTTTATGAATCATTTGGCCTTCAATCCACTGTTGAAAATCAAACTGTGGATTAAGCGAATCAACACTCATTTTACTATTTAATTGTTTAATACTAACATATAATTGATTTAGTCGCTTCAGTTTTACCGCACTTCTTCGTTGATCCGATAAAATTTTAATTGCTTCGAAAACAAGCAAGTGTTTTTTAAATTCCTTTTCATTCGCTAAAAAACGCTTCACAGATAGGTATTGATTTTCAAAAAATAAATCGTCTTTTTCCAATAAAACAATTAAATAAAGCAAGCGGGTGTTTATTTGCAACTCCCTTCGAATATTCACATCTTTTTCATGGTTTAAAATTTTATTTAGCCATTTAATGGACGACTTAAAATCCTCGTTCCCTAAAAAAACAACAGCCATAATAAAAAACAAATCAAATAGGGCTGGACTAAATTTGATGTCTATCTTTTTCAATTCGGGTTCAATTCTTTTTATTAAAAAAGCCCCTTGTTCATACTGCTCGGTGCGATAATACAAATACAATTCACTTTCAGTTGTATTTAAGAATACTTTAGCCGTTAATGCTGGATTTTTTATTTTATAAATAGTGGTAAACGTTTTTTGATGTTGAATTAAGGGTAAAATTTTATCATAGTTTTCTAATAAAAACATCATGTTTACCATGTTGTTATTGTTTGTGTGATAAATATTTGGCAAATCAACTATAAACTGTTTTTCTGTTTGCATTAGCAAATTAATATCCTTGTAACAATTAAAACATTGCAAGTATTTTTGTTGAACCGAATATATTAAACCCATTGCAGAATGATAATAATAACGGGCCCAAAAACTATTTACGTCTTTATGAGGTGGGTAGAGCTTTTTAATCTCTAAAGTCTGCTTTTCTAAAAAACTTGTTGTTACTTTTCCGCTATAAATTTCAATTTGAATATTAAAAGCAATTTGCATCAATGCTGTTTGAATTCGAATTACTTCTAATATTCGTAATTCTTCTGCAAAACTTTTGTGTAAACCCTTTGTGTCTTCATCTTTTACAAAAACAAGCGTTTCCCAGCGAATAACTAAAAAAAGGATGGAAAATTTTTCTAATAAGTAAGCTTCTTTTTTGCCTTTTGAATTACTTTTCTACACTGCTCAAATAACCCTTTATTGTATAATATTTCAATATTCATTAAAACATTGGAATAACGTGTTAGAAACGTTCGGTCTTTATGAAAGGCGTTTAAGCTGTCTAAAATATGATTGTATAAATAATTTTTTTCGGAGGGAAGGTGTTTTACAAAAGTCTCCTTACTAAACGTCTTTTTTATTTTAGATTCATCGTACTCTTTTTGTTTTTCTATCTCATCAAACAAATGAATGTAGTTGTTATTGAATCCAATTACATGTCGTGTAGAATGTATTTTAAAATACCGCTTTTCAGACATGCTCAAATTTTGAATCAATTGATGTAAATCTTCAGATGGTTTCATGGCTACTCATTTATAATAATAAAATCGTTTTTGTATAATAAACATACTGATAAATATAGGATTTATTTTTAAATGGTACATATCAGACTTCCAATAATGTTTGGATTTTTTTATTGGATACTGTTTTTCTAATTTATTTTTGAGTTGGATAATATTTACACTCAACAAAAAACGCATGGGACTAAGACCTAATTTTATATTCAAACTTCTTTTTGTTTTTACATTCGCAATCAGCGCAAAAGCACAAAACAGCGCCTTAGCAAAATGGACTGCTAAATACGATAAAACAAAAGCTTTTATTGAAAACAAAGGACAGTTTCAAATCGATGGAAGCCAAGAAACAGTTGCGTTTGCAATGGATCATGGATCTACAAAAATTTACTTTACTAAAAAAGGTTTAGTATACAGCTTTTTAAATGTTTGGCAAAAAGAGACGAACAAAGAAGAGCGTCAAGAAAGAAAAATAAAGGGTTTTACAAGTGCTGAGGAGTTTAAAGAATTTGAAGACGAGGGAAGAAAAGTTGAATACTCTACGGATGTAATTCCAATGAACTGGGTGGATGCAAATCCTGCTGTTCAGATTGTAGCAGAAGAAGAAACGCCCGACTATCACTCTTATTCATTCAAAGAAAACGGAGTAAACAAAAGTGTTGATCATGTAAAAGCATATAAAAAAATAACTTATAAAAATCTGTATCCAAATATAGATGTAGAATACACCTTTCACTCTGAATCGGGTATTAAGTATGCCTTTATTCTTCACCCTGGAGCTGATGCGTCAAAAATTAAAATGGCTTATTCTAAAAATCCTTCGATAATAGAAAAAGCAATCCATATCCCAACAAAATATGGAGATATTGTTGATCATGCACCATTAACATTTTACGGAAACAATAAAAAGTCAATTATTTCTTCTCGTTTTACAAAAAAGGGGAATATCGTTTCTTTTACATTGGGTAAATACGATAATACACAAACGGTAATTATTGATCCGTGGACACAAACACCAAACTTTGCAACTGCTTGGGATTGTGTTTGGGAGTGTGAAAAAGATGGAGCAGGGAACATTTATATCATTGGAGGTGTTACACCAATGCAGCTGATAAAATATAATTCAACTGGTGCACTTCAGTGGACCTACAATACCCCATACGACACCTCTGCATGGTTAGGAACATTTGCTACTGACAATCTTGGAAACTCTTATGTTACACAAGGCTCGGCTGCTGCAATTGTAAAAGTAAACAATGCTGGTGCAGTAGTTTGGAACAATGGAAGTCCTGGCGGTATTTTTACATCGACCGAGTTTTGGAACATCTCTTTTAACTGCGACCAATCTAAATTGGTTATTGGTGGAACAGGTGGATTTTTGCCGCCATTGCCTTATATCTACGATGTGGACGTAAATAGTGGAAATATTACCGCTAGTGTTCAGGTTACAGGTGGACAGCTTTTCCCAACACAGGAAGTTAGATCTATAGCAGCATGTGGCAATGGTAAGTTTGCTTATTTAACACACGATTCAATTGGGTATATTTCTCAAAACTTTAGTCTTTGCCCTTCTGGATCTTCTGCAGCATTCCACACTACAAACTCCTATGGATTAGGATACAAATGTGAAAACTGGAGAAAAGATAACTCCGGAATTATGGCCATAAGGTATTTTAATGGCTTTTTATACACTCACAAAGGAAATCAAGTACACAAGCGCGACTTTGCAACAGGGGCAATAATTGCTACTGCTGCTATCGCTGGTGGCGGGTTTGGTGGAAGCCAAGTTCAAAATAGCGGTTTAGATATTGACGCTTCTGGAAACGTTTACGTTGGTTCTGGGAACGCAATTGTAAAATACGATGGCAACTTAAATGTTATTTCATCCGTAGCTACAACTTACAGAGTTTATGATGTTCATGTTATTTCTGGTGGTGATGTTGTTGCTTGTGGATCAACAGGCACCTCTACAACTACTGGAGCAAGAACTGGAACGGTTCAGGTTGTGAACATGACTGCTGCTGCTCCATTATCATTAATTTGTTGTGATGCTACCATTTGTAATCCAGGTGTATTATGTCAAAATGCAACACCTGTTACGCTTGTTGTAGCAACACCTGGCGGAACTTTTAGTGGACCTGGAGTAAATCCAACAACGGGACTTTTCAATCCAGCTACTGCTGGTGTTGGAACACATACTATTAGCTACACACTTGCTTGTGGAAACGAATCGATTACAATTGTTGTTTCACCCTGTGTTGCTCTTTCTGTTTGTCAAGAAACAAATGGATCATTAACGGTTTCAAATGGTGTAAACCCATACAACTGGCAATTTTTCACCCCGGCATCTAGCTCGCCAATAACCAATTCGGCTCAATGTACTGCTTGTGGCGGGTCTTGGACTCCTTTTGTAAACATTTGTTTAGTAAACAGCTTACCAGCTACTACATGTAATACACCTGCATTCTGGACAACATTTTCATCAACAACAAACTCAGGAACCCTACCAGCATCTTTTCCTGCTCAACCAATTCAAGTAACAGACAACGCAGGAAGTATTCTTACAATTACAACCCTTACTGGTATTCCTGCTTGTAACGCTACTGTTTGTCCTACAATCACCGTTACCAACCCCGCTAAAACAAATGTTTTGTGTTTCGGACAAAGTACAGGAACGGCAACGGCAAGTGCATCTGGTAGTACAACAGCATATACGTACAATTGGATGCCAGGAAGTTTAACAGGGGCTTCTCAAACAGGTTTAGCCGCTGGAACATACACCGTTACTGCAACAGACGCAAACAGTTGTACAGGAACCACAACCATAACAATTACTCAACCTGCATCTGCTGTTGCAGTTTCTATTTCAAGCAGCACACCAGCAAGTTGCGGAAGTAACAATGGTGCTGCTACTGCCAACGGAACTGGCGGAACAGGAACCATTGCTTACAACTGGATGCCAGGTAGCTTAACAGGAGCATCACAATCTGCATTAGCTTCAGGAACTTACACTGTAACTAGCACAGATGGAAACGGGTGTACTGCAACAACAACAGTCTCTATTTCTAATACTGGAGGTCCAACGGCTAGCATTAGTTCACAAACAAATATTCTTTGTTTCGGTCAAAATACAGGTGCAGCAACTGCTACGGCAACAGGAGGAACGGGAACTATAAATTACAATTGGATGCCGGGTAGCTTAACTGGTGCATCGCAAACAGGATTAGCCGCAGGAACATACACAGTAACCGCTACCGATGGAGGTAGTTGTGCAGGAACAACAACTGTTACAATTACCCAACCAGCAAGTGCCGTTTCTGTTTCAGTAACAGGAACAACACCCACCACATGCGGAAGCAGCACAGGAACAGCAACAGCAAGCGCAACGGGCGGAACAGGCACAATAACCTACAACTGGATGCCAGGTAGCATTAGTGGAGCTGCTGCTAGCAATTTATCAGCAGGAACATACACAGTAACCGCTACCGATGCAAACGGCTGTACTGCAACAGCAACAGGAATTGTTGCAAGTAGTGGCGGTCCAACTATTTCAATATCCTCACAAACCAACGTTTTATGTAACGGAGGAAACAATGGGGGCGCAACAGCAAGTGCAACTGGTGGAACAGGAACCATTACCTATAACTGGATGCCGGGTAGCGTTAGTGGTGCTTCTATAAGCAACCTTGCCGCAGGAACATATACTGTTACGGCTACAGATGGAACAGGCTGT
Source organism: Bacteroidota bacterium (assembly GCA_016707685.1). Lineage (GTDB taxonomy): Bacteria > Bacteroidota > Bacteroidia > 2-12-FULL-35-15 > 2-12-FULL-35-15 > 2-12-FULL-35-15. Next base: position 39,246 of record JADJHE010000003.1, on the reverse strand, counting down.
TCAAATGCTACAACGGTTACAATCACACAGCCAGCAGCTATTTCAGCAAACGTATCAACAACACCTGCAACATGCGGAAACAGCGATGGAACCGCAACAGTAAATGCTACTGGCGGAAATGGTGTGTTAAGCCCAACGTGGAGCACTAGTGCTACTACAAGTACAATTACTGCATTGGCTGCAGGAACTTATACTGTTACCATTACAGATGTTGATGGTTGTACTGCTACAAGCTCTGGAACGGTAGGTGTAACAGGAAATCTTTCTGGTGTTAATGCAGGAACAGATGTTACTATTATTTCTGGAACAAGCACTCAACTAAACGGCACTGTTCCTTCTGGAGCAACTGTTTTATGGACTCCTTCTACAGGATTAAGCTGCACAACATGTGAAGACCCATTGGCATCGCCAACACAAACTACAATTTATATTCTTACTGCTAGTCAAAATGGTTGCACTGGAAGCGATACGGTTATTGTTTATGTAGATGTTGTTTGCGGGGAACTATTTGTTCCAACCGCATTCTCGCCCAACGAAGATGGACAAAACGATTTTGTTTATGTAATGGGTAACTGTATTACCAATTTAGAGTTTTTTGTCTATGATAGATGGGGAGAAAAAGTATTTGAAACAAAAGACGCTGCATATGGTTGGGATGGAACATTCAGGGGAAAAAAATTAGATGCTGCTGTTTTTGTTTATTACCTAACAGCAATGGTAAACGGACAAGAAGTAACAAAACAAGGAAACATTACACTAATTAAATAAATTATAAACCAATAAACTTACACTCAACATGAAAACTACACAACTAATTTGCGTTGTTATTTTTTAAATCACTACAAAAAAGAAAAAACTACTACTAACTCTTTTTTAAGATGTACAAAAAAAACAAAAAATCGTTTTTACAAATTACAACATGGGCTTTTGCTGTCTTTGCATTTGCAAATACAACAACGGCTCAGGACATCCACTTTTCTCAGTTTGATGAAACACCTGTTCAGCTTAACCCTGCAACAGTTGGCGTTCAACACGAGGTAAGGGCAATTCTTAATTTTAAAAATCAATGGCAAAGCATTGGTTCTCCTTATCGAACCTATGCATTTTCCTTTGATGCACGTTTATTAAAAAACAAAAAACATCACCTCGGCTTGGGCCTCGATTTTTTCAGCGACAAAGCAGGTGATGCCTCACTTGGTTCAAACCAAGTAAACTTATCCATTGCAGGACTGATTAATCTAAACGATAAAAGTATTTTGTCGGGAGGCATTGTTGCTGGTTTTGGACAACGAAGCATGAATGCATCTAAACTAACATGGGGCAATCAATACAATGGAACAAACTATGATGCTGCTGCTGCAACAGGGGAATCAAGTCTGCCAGGAAGCTTCACCATGTTCGATTTGGGTGCTGGATTACAATACAATTATGGTACAGACGAAGCATACATTTCTGCAAATAATGCAAGAAAAATAAGCTTAGGTGTTGCTGTTTTTCATCCTCACCGCCCTGCTTATTCCTTTTATGGAGCAGGAGAGCGACTAAGTATGAAAATTGTTTTAAATGGTAATGCTTCGATTGGAATGCCAAATAGTAATTTAATTCTAAAACCGTCTTATATTGTTTTTCTACAAGGTGCAACAACAGAGGTTAATCCAGGAATGACATTTCAATATGTTTTGCAAGAGGGCTCAAAATACACTGGCTTAAAAAAATCTTCTGCTTTTTCGTTGAGAGCATATTACCGTTTGCAAGATGCATTCATTGCTATCGCAAAATTTGAATACTCTAACTACTGCATTGGATTTAGTTATGATGTTAACTTATCCAAATTAAAAGTTGCTTCTTCCGCTAGAGGTGGATTCGAAATCTCCTTGCGTTGGGTATATCCATCCATGTTTGGAAACAAACATTTTAAATCTCGTATTTAAGACTGTTTAGTGCGGTTGGGGTTTAGTTTAATTGCAAAGCCTTCCGAAGGGGTTCGGAAGGCTTTATTTTTTCTCCAAAACTGATTTTCGTCAACAAATTTCTTTTCCAATTGTATTTTATTACATTTGTTAGTAGCACAATACCCCTATTAAAATGAAGATTAAAAAAATTACCACCATAACATTGCTAACTGCTTTTGCAATTGGCTTTTATTTTTTGAACTCGGCAACTTCAAAAACTACAAAAAAATCTTTTCATTCTGAAGATGAGCTAACTGCTTTAAAAGACCGATTTAAAAGGGCTCCAATTGAAGCTGGGGAATATTTTTTACACTCTTCTCACTGTAGTGGTTGTCATGGTTACGACTCTATTCATCAAGCAAATATATTAGAAGATGGTAGTGATGTAAACCTTGTTGATCGTTGGCAAACATCGATGATGGCACTTAGTGCAAAAGATCCTTTATGGAGAGCGAAAGTTAGTCATGAAATATTAGTTAATCCTGCACATGCTGCCGAACTACAAAACAAATGTACTTCTTGTCATGCGCCAATGGGAAGATATACAGCCATGTTTCATGGTCAACAATATTATGGAATGAATGATTTAGAAACCGACTCGCTTGGCCTCGATGGTGTTGCTTGTGGATCTTGTCATATGATTGATCCGAGTGTTGGCTCAACCTTTTCTGGAGAAATTCCTTACGATACAAACCATGTTGAATATGGTCCATTTGGAAGTCCGTTTACTGGACCAATGGTTTTGTATGAAGGAATAACTCCAACATTTAGTAACCATGTGAGCAAAGCAAGAATGTGTTCTTCTTGCCATACACTAATTACCCAAACGGCTGATTTGTCGGGCAATTTAACCGGTGGCGAATTTGTTGAACAAGCAACCTACCACGAATATTTAAACTCCAGCTATTCAGGAACTACCACCACTTGTCAATCATGCCACATGCCTAAAATAAACGAACCAATTGTTATCTCGAATGGCATTCTTTCACTACAGGGAAGGTTTCCTTTTAATCAACACACATTTGCTGGAGCAAATTATTTTATGCTCAACTTGATTAAAAACAACAAGGTGGCATTAGGCGTAAATGCAGATGATGCCAAATTCGACTCTACACTTGTAGCAACATCTAACATGTTAAAACTTCAATCGCTTGACATAAACCTGTTTTTAGACAGCACAATAAACGATACCGCTTATTTTAGAGTGAAACTAAAAAACAAAACAGGACACAAGTTCCCTTCTGGTTATCCTTCTCGCAGAGCCGTTGTTCAGTTTATTGTAACGGGGACAAACAATGACACCCTTTTTAAATCAGGAACATTTACAAACACCTACCGTGTTGTTGGCGAAACGAATCCGTTTGAAGTACATCATAACATAATCAATCAAAACAATGTTCCTCAAATTTATGAGATGGTAATGGGCGATGTAAATTCAAACGTAACAACCGTTTTAGAAAGAGCTGCCGCACAATTAAAAGATAATAGAATTCCACCATTAGGATTTACAACAGCTCACAGCACCTACGATACTGTTAAAATTGTTGGTGCTGCAATTTCTGATGATGATTTTAATAAAACAAATGCTGTAGAGGGGTCTGGAATGGACTATGTTCACTATAGAGTTCCACTAAATGGATTTAGTGGAAGCATGCAAGCAAAAGCAAAAGTGTATTACCAATCTGTTCCTCCAAAATATACAGACGAAATGTTTGCTTTCAACAGCACACCAATCAACACTTTTAAAACAATGTTTCAAAATGCTGACCAAACTCCTTTTTTAGTTGGAGTTGATAGCTTAAACAACACTGTTACTGGAATTGCAGCTAATTCTGTGAATACAATAAACGTTTGGCCAAGCATTTCAATGGATGGCCAAGTATTTATAAGTGCTCAATATGGCGAATTAATTAAAAACATTGAGGTGTTTTCGTCTTCTGGTGCGCGAGTTAGTGCTATTTACAACACCAATTATCAATCGGAATTCAACTTTTACCTTCCGAACGCAAGAGGTGTTTATTACATAAAAATAAGAACCGGAAATAAAATAATCACCAAAAAAGTTGTTAAATCATAATTTTTTTGTTTCCTTTAGTATTCTCTAAACAATTGATAACTAATTATTAACCAATTTATTTACCCCAACATGAATAAATTTACTTTTATGCGTACGGTTGCATTAGGCTCTGGTCTTGTGATTGGAGCGTTAAACGCAAACGCACAGTTTGGATTTACAAATTCAAACTCTCGATTAACCCCTACAAGCATGCGCAGTGGAAACTGTGTTACTGTAGTGGATGTAAACAACGATGGATTAGATGATATCGTTCGTATGGATCAATCAACAACGCTATGGGTTGATTTACAAGCTAGAAATGGCAACTTTACTTCTTACAACGTTGGAAACGTTTCTGGTTCTGGCGTTTGGGGAATGGCTGTTGCCGACTTCGACCACAATGGATGGAAAGATGTTGTTACTGGTCCAAATGGAAGTGTTTATTTAGCAAAACTTTCTTGGAACGGTTCTGCTGTTGTAAAAACACAAACTACGCTATCTAACTCTAATTTTTTTACACAAAATATAACTTGTGGAGATTTTAATAATGATGGATGGGATGATGTATATGTGTGCGATGATAATGCCTACGCTAAAGTTTATATGAATGATGGCGCTGGAAATTTACAGTTTTTAGCACATTCAACAACTTCAATGACTATTGGAACTGGTTCAAAAAGTTTAACCGTACAAACGGGCTTAAGTTTTACAAATGGTCAAACCGTAAAGGTTGGTTATGATGGAACAAAATACATGACAGGTACTGTTACTTCTTATAACTCAGGAACAGGTGCTATGGTTGTAAATGTTACTTCGGTTGTAGGATCAGGAACACACCCAACTTGGTCAGTACATCCAAACATTGTTTTTAATCACCAAATAAGCACAGCAACTTATGGTGGCGACCCTGCAGATTCTGGTAACTACGGAAGCGCTTGGTTAGATTTTGATAATGATGGTGATTTGGATTTTTATGTTGCTCATTGCCGTCAAGCATCATCTAGCGTTACTGACTTAAGAAGAAAAGACAGAATGTTCGTAAACGATGGAAACGGAAACTTCACCGATATGGCTTCTGCACATGGAATTGAAGCGGGAGATTTTAACCAAACTTGGACAGGAAGCTACGGTGACATTGACAATGATGGCGATTTTGATTTAATGGTTACTAACCATGATATAGCAAGTCAAATTTTTGAAAACGATGGCTCTGGAAACTTTACAGATATTACAGCAACAACTGGTTTCTCTACCACTGGCGCAGGATCACAACCAATCGAATCATTCTTCGAAGATTTTGATAACGATGGATTTGTAGATATTTTCGTTACTGGATCAAACTTTGTTTTATACAAAAACAATGGAAACAAAACATTTACATTGGTTGGTAACGCTGGTATGTCACAAACAGGCGGAATGGTTTCATTTGCTTGTGGTGATTTAAATCACGATGGATTCGCTGATATTTTCGCTTCTTATGGCGATATCTATAACAGCCCAGGATCAACAAACGATGTTTTGTATTTAAACAATAAAAATGCAAACCACTTTATTACATTTGCTTTAACAGGAACAGTTAGTAATCACGATGCAATTGGTGCACGTGTTACAATCTACGGAGCATTTGGAACACAAATTCGTGAAGTGCGTGCTGGCGAAAGCTATGGTACTGTTAACTCGTTTAACTTGCACTTTGGTTTGGGAACAAACACAACAATTGACTCTGCTCGTATCGATTGGCCATCTGGTTTAACAACAAACTTTGGTTCATTGAATGCTGATCAGTTTGTTTCTTCTGTAGAAGGAACTTGTAGTATTACAAACAACACAATCCCTGGTCCATACAACTTGTGTACTAGCCAAACATTAACATTGACTGCTAATAACGGTTTTTCATCATACAACTGGAATACAGGAGCAACAACGCAATCCGTAACAACATCTACAACAGGAAACTTTAACGTATTAGTATCTAATGGTGCTTGTACAAACGTTTCTCCAACAGTAGCAGTTGTATTAAACCCAGACGAAACACCAACCGTTAGTCAATCTGGAGCAAATACTTGCCAAGGAACACTAACACTTTCTAGTACTGCTGCTGCTGGATATACTTGGACGGGTCCAAACGGATTTACTGCAACGACTCAATCTATTAACCCTCCAACATCTGGAACTTACAACTTAACAATTCAAGGAACTTGTGCTGCATTTAATGCTGCGCCAACAGCTGTTACTGTTAGCACATCACCAGCTCCTGCTGGAGTTGACCAAACAAGTGCAACTCCAACATCATTTAACTTAACCGCTACTGGTACTAATAGTTCAAACATTACTTGGTATAACCAAGCGGTTGGTGGAACATTATTAGCTACTGGCGCTAATTACACAACACCGGTAATTAGTACAACAACAAATTATTTCGTTGAGGAATCATTCAACTACCCAGGAGCAGTTAATGGTGTTGGTCCAGAATTTTTCCAAGGAACAAACAACTATTCAACTACAACAAATGGATCTGTTGATTTTGATGTATTAGGAACTTGTACATTAAAAACTGTTAAAGTATACACAGATGTTGCTGGAACACGTGAAATTCAATTGAAAAATTCTGTTGGAACAGTTATCAACTCTTTGTCAATTGCTTTACCTGCAGACACAACAGTAGTAACGCTTAACTGGTCATTAAATGTTGGAACAGCTTATCGTTTAACAACAAACACAACTGTTAACCAAACAAACTTAGGTTCTGTTGCTCCAAAATTATTTAGAAGCAACCAAGGAACGGCTTATCCATATGTATTGAATGGATATGTGACATTAACAGGATCAAATCAAGGAACAACTGTTTATTACTATTTTTACGACATCCAAATTGAAGGACCATCAATAGCTTGTACAAGCGTTCGTGACACGGTTACTGCAACTGTTGGAAATGTTACAGGAATAAATAACACAACAGTTGAAAACACAATTGCAGTATATCCAAACCCTGCAAATGGTCAAGTAAACGTAAGATTTGATGCTGCAATTGCAAATGGTTCTATCATTTCAATTACAGATGTAACAGGAAGAACGGTTTCTTCATCAACAATTCAAAATGTTGCACAAGGACAAATTGTTTCTTTAAATACTGAAAACATTAACGCTGGAACATATTTCCTAACCGTTAAAACAGAAAATAAAAATGTTGTTCAAAAATTAGTGATTACTAAATAATAAAAACTAAACCCTAAAACGCCTCGTCCAATAATGGACGAGGCGTTTTTTATTTCAATTATTGGTGTATTTTTGAATTATAAATTATTTGGTATGAAAATTCTGAAAAAAATCGGAAAATGGTTTTTAATCATTTTGGTAATATTGAACATTGCAATCCTTGTTTCCGGCAAAACCTATTTATACAAAGGCATCGCAAATACCTATTTGAAAGGCCGACCAGGCCCAAGTATCGATGAGTATCAAATATTCGAAAACAGAGAAGTAAAGGCAGGGAATTACCTTGCTTGGAAAAAATCTACACGTTACAATTCATCGAAAATACCTGCAACACTCGAAAAAAATTTTACTGATTTAGGAACCGTTGCTTATGTAATTATTAAAAACGATTCTATTATCCACGAACAATATTGGGATGGTTATGATGCCGATTCGCACAGCAACTCTTTTTCTATGGCAAAAACCTTTGTTGGAATTTTAATTGGAGCTGCTATTGACGAAGGAAAAATCAAAAGTCTAGACCAGCCCATTGGCGATTTTTTTCCACAGTTTAAAGAAGGAAAGAATGCCAACATTACCATCAAACATTTGTTAACCATGAGCTCTGGAATCAATTTTGACGAAGATTATGTAAACCCACTTGCTTATCCAGCACAAGCTTATTATGGCAGCGAAATAAAGGAATTAACACTTGGCTATGAAGCACAAGATGAACCCGGCAAAACATTCAAATATTTGAGTGGAAACTCTGAGCTTTTAGGAATGATTATAGAAAAAGTAACGGGCAAAACGCTGAGTGAATACATGTCAGAAAAACTATGGAAACCCTTGGGTGCAAAAAATGCAGCACAATGGAGCCTTGACCACAAGGATGGCATGGAAAAAGCTTATTGTTGTTTTAACGCTAATGCCCCCGACTTTGCTCGTATTGGTCAACTCTACTTAGATTCTGGTAAATGGAATGGCAACCAATTAATCAACCAAGAGTTTGTAATGAACTCAATTATTCCTGCTGATTTAGCTGACGAAGGTGGCCGCAATCAGCGCTATGGATATGCTTGGTGGTTAATTCCTGATTATAAAATGAAAAACATTTTTTATGCTCGTGGTATACTTGGTCAATACATTTTGTGTATTCCTGATAAAAAAATGGTAGTGGTACGCTTGGGTAAAAAAAGAGAAAAACCAACTGGCAACGAAACACCAAAAGATGTAATGTATTATTTAGATGCTGCACTTGAAATGTACGGTAACTAAAAATAGTTTTTAATTTTTTAATTTCGCTTATGAAAAAAGATATTGCCCCTCCTATTGTTGAAGATATTGCTGTTGCTGTTGTTCAAGAGGAGAATGAGCTTGCAGAAAAAATTTGGAATGTCTATTTAATTAATCTAAAAAAGCAAGACATTGAAGGCGTTTTGTCTACCTCGCATGGATATGGACTACATAACGGAGAAGAGGTAAAAACATCAACCCTTCGTCATTTTTTAGATGTTGTAAAAGCAAAAAGCTTTTCTAAAATAGAACCTATTGACGAATCTGTTTTTGGCTTAAACAACGAATACTGGGTTAGCTTTTTTCAAGACAATGTGATGTATGATAAAAAATACATTTTCCTTCCCGAAACAATCAAAGAAGAAAATTTTATTCTGGTACCCTACATTAATAAAAAAGGGGTGCTGATAAAATAAATACATTTATTTTTACGTTTATAAGAACTTGCTTTTTTGCTGTTGCATTAACTCCTAATAAAAATAAACAATGAAGGCATTTCTTTTAATTGCAGCTAGTTTCGCATTTGTTTATACCAATCAAACAAACGAGCAAACTCCAGAAATTAATAAAAAAATTATTGCTTTCTGCGATAAGCAAATGGGCAAAAAAGTGGGAAAGGGTGAGTGTTGGGATTTAGCCGCTAGTGCACTCAATGAAGCTGGCGCCAACTGGAAAAGTCCATACGAATTTGGAAAAGAAATAAACGACAAAAAAGAAAACGTTTTTCCTGGCGATATTATACAATTTGAAGGGGTGAAACTTACATACCCCGACAAGAGTTGGAAAAGCTTCCCAAAACACACAGCAATCATTTATAAAGTAATAAATAAAGGAGAATACACCATTGCCGAACAAAACTCAAACGGCAAACGCTTTGTTTTACTTTCTGATATTAACTTAAACTACCTCAATAAGGGGAAATACCAAATTTACAGACCTCAATAGTATTCAAATCAAAAGCCTCGAGAATAAATCCTCGAGGCTTTTTTATACTAACCCTTTAAACTATTGGTTTGTCCAGTGACCAAAATCGTTAGAATTTTGCATTGGAGTTGTTGTAAGTTGTGTTGCAGGCAGGTTGTTTGCCGATAAATTCAACTCATACAAATTACCATTGTTTCTTGCAACAGCGTATTTTCCGTTGAAATAAACCGTGTTAAGTCCAGTTCCAGCAGCAATGCCAGATGTAGCAGTGCTATAGGTTCTGTTTTGTGCTGATAAAACGGTTAAAGATGTTCCTGAAATATTGAAATGCCATGTAACAATACCTAAAGCAGCATATACATTTGATTCAGAAGCAAACACTAATCTGTTTGTACCATCGCCATTTGGAACAAATGTGATTGAACCCCATTTGTAACCATTTCCTAATGGATTACCAAATATGTTATTGTTATTTGGAGGATACGTCATAAGAACAGCTGTTCCTGGTGATGCACTATTGATACCATCAATACGGTAAAGCTTAACTGCATTACCAACTCTTGTTACAGCATAAACGTCTTTAGAAATAGGATCTACCTCAATCTCCTCGATTGGATAATTAAATAAAGTTGATCCGTTTAATAACACTGGAATTTCTTGTCCAGTAGTAGGTGTTGGGTATGCAATTCCAGTTTGAACAAAATTTAAATAAGTAACACCGTCTGCTGCTTTATAAGCAAAAACAATTAATTGTTTTGTTGCTGCACAGCCTTTAATTGTTGACGTTGTTAACCCTCCAAAAGCTTGAAGTATTGGTGCTGCTTGACCAAAATAAGCGTTAGTTGAATAATAACCCATTTCTGTTTGTCCATTAGCTGGGTATCCATTGTTAGATACAATTCCAGAATAATACGTTGGTGTTCTACCTGGTTCGTCTGCACTTTCAACACTTGGTGTAGACACGGCTGCATCTGGTGTTAATGTTTCTTTTTTACAAGATGTTAAGCCTAAGCTTGATACTACAGCAATTGCTGCAGCAACAATGATGGTTTGTTTTTTCATTTTTTTGGTTTTGGTTTAATTGTTAATTATTGATTTATTTTTAATTCTTTCTATTTGATGGCACAAATGTGTAGCAATTTGAAATGAAAAAAAGCGAGGATTTATCTTCGGAGAGTTTGAGTCAACCATCGGTCAAAAAAAAACAACCAACGGTAAACCGCTGGTTGTTTTAATTAAAAAGTTTCTTTTTATTACTGTAAGTTCATGGTCTGTAAAAACTCGTCTTTCTTTCTTCGTGCTATTTCTACTTGGCTTCCGTCTTCCATTTCCACAAAATAACCATCTTGACGAACGTATTTTTTTACTTTTTTAATATTTATTAAATGTGATTTGTGTACCCTAAAAAACTCCTTTACCGGTAAAACATCTTCATACTCTTTTTAAATTTTTGGACACTACATGTTTCTGTGATTTTGATAAATAAATGGTTGAATAGCTTCCGTCTGACTCAATGCGAATTATGTCTGCCACCTGAAGGTACATGATTCCATCCTTTACAGGCAGGCCTAATCGATTTTCAAAATCTAATTTACGTGTTGTTAAAAAATCGATGTACCTTGTATTCTCTGGCTTTAACAATGCCTTTTTAACATTCTCAACAGCTTGCTTTAGCTCATCAATATCAATTGGTTTTAGTAAATAATCCAATGCATGGTACTTAATCGCTTTTATTGCATAATTATCGTAAGCGGTTGTAAAAATGATTTGAAAATTTATTTTGTCGAATTTTTCTAGTAAATAAAACCCATTCCCTTTGGGCATTTCAATGTCTAAAAACACAACATCGGGTTTCATTTTTTTTATCAGCAAATAAGCGTCCTCCGCATTGTCGGCCATTCCAATAATTTCTACATCGGTGCAGTATTTTAAAATTAAAGAAGAGAGAATCTCTTGTCCTTTCTTTTCATCTTCAACAATAATTGCTTTCATAAATTAATCAATGGGTATAAAAATTTCTACTCTTGTTCCAATTGCATTGCCTGCTTCATCATATAAATCAACTACTTTTTCGGATAATTTACTGTTATACAACTCGTTAATAACTGCAAGGCGCTCTTGAGTAATATTTGTTCCAAACGACTTGTGTTCATCGCTTTCTTTTGTTTCGCCCGCTTTTACCCTACCCACTCCGTTGTCTTCAATAACACATTTAATAAGCTTGCCCTCCTTGTACAGTTCTATTTTTATTTTCCTTTTTGTGCAGATGGCAATATCCCGTGCTTAACAGCATTCTCCACATATGGTTGAATTAACATGGATGGTATTTCAACGGCCTCTCTGTCAATTGTTTCTTCAACGTATATTTCATATTCAAATCGCTGCTCAAAACGCATGGCTTCTAATTCCATATAAAGCTCCAATACATTTAATTCCTCGGATACGGTAATTGTGTTTTTTTCTGAATTGTTTAAAATTGCACGTATTAGTTTTGAAAATTTTGAAAGGTAACGAATAGCCGACTCTTCATCTTTATTCAGAATAAAGTGTTGAATAGAATTCATCACATTAAATGTAAAATGAGGGTTCATTTGGGCGCGCAGCGCCTTTAGTTTTAAACCCATCAACACTTTGTATAGGCTGAGGTTTTTTTCTTCCTCACGATGAGCTTTATTAACACGATATCGGATTACTAATACAATAACAAAAAATAAAAGCAGCACCATTAAACCCAAAAACCACCATTTCTGCCAAAATGGAGCCAGCACTATAAAATTAATTACCTCTTCGTTTTTGCTCCAGGTTCCGTCTGGGTTTAACACCGACAAAACAAAAGTGTATTCATTAGCAGGGAGCGTTGTAAACTGTATTTCCCTTGATTCGGTATAATTCCAATCCGAACCAATACCAAGCATTTTATAGCGGTATTTTAACTTTCCGGCATTTCTATAGCCCAAACCAATAAAACTAATTTTCAGATTATTTTGGTTGTGTTTTAGTTGATAAACTTTTTCTAAAACTTGATCTTCGTCATTTACGAGCACTTTGTTAATGTAAAGTGGGATCGAAACGCTTGTTTTGGTTAATTGATTCGGATTAAAAACCGTTAGTCCTTTGTTGGTTGCAACCCAAATTTTACTGTCAAACTTAAGCACATCGTTTATCTCGTTTGATGCCAATCCGTCAAAAGTTGTAAAACTGGTGATCGTATATTGTTGTGGTTCGTTTTGTGAAAAAACGATTTTATTTAAACCCTTGTTTGTAGCCGCCCAAACGGTATTTCCATCTGTACAAACCTTGTAAACATTATCACCACACAAACCCTTCTGCTCGTTTATTTGGTAAACTCTACTCTCATCATAAATTAAAAGACCAGCGCCTTTCGTTGCAATGACTAGGGAACCATTCGACATGTATTTTAAATCCAACATTCGAACTTTTAAAAGTGGGTCTTTTTCTCCTAAATAATCACAATTGTTTGTTTCTGGATCAAAGCGCCACAAACCATCAATTGCAGCAAACAAAAGTTTTTTGTTTTTGTCCCACAAAAGGGCATTGATGCGCTTTAGCTCTTTTTCCTTTTGAAATAAAATTTCTAGTTTTCCACCCTTCTCTATTTTACCCAAACCATATGAACAGGCCAACCAATACGTTCCTTTTTCATCTTTTTGAACTCCTCGGAAACGAATTACCTCTTCCGTAGAAGAAACCTGATTGTTTTTTAATACAAGGTTTTTTAGGTTCCCAGAAACAAATAACGCATCGGTTTCATTATCATAAAACAAAGCAGAAACACCATTGGGATATTCTCCTTTTTTGTTGCAATCATAAGTCTTTATTTCACCATTTAAATCTATTTTATGCACAAAACCACCTTGTAAACCAACATAAACAGAATTGCCATCCGTTGCTAAGCAATTGGTTCGATTGTCTTTTAGTTTGGAGTCGCGATCATAGTTTAACAACTGCTTTGAAGGGCTATAATAAGCTGCACTACCTTCTGTTGCAAACCAAAAACCTTTTTCTTTGTCTTGAATAATTCCATTAACAGAAATGTCTAAGAGGTAATTCTTTTTCTTAGAAAAATCATAATGGGGCACATAATACACACCACCTAAATAAAGCCCAACCCAAAGATCACCATCACTGTCTTCATAGATTGAATTTATTCGACTTGGAAAAAGTGCTGTTTGATAATTGTCTTTTCCTGATACAATAAATAGTTTATTGAAACTGGAAATTAAAATTTTATTGGATTTTGTTTTTATAACACGAGCGTTATTAGGAAGCAAGCTCATGTCTTCACTAAATAGCATTTCTCCTTTTATTAATTCTGTATCAAATAATACCGAATATTTTTCTCTGAAACGATTGTTTGAATAAATATAGCTTCCTTTAATAGGCTCTGTGATTACTGCGCTGTTTTTGCTCGCTCCTTCCTCTATTCGGTGGGTAATTTTACCCTCTTTTGTAATTTCATAAATGCCATCCGTTCCAACACCTAAAAAAATTGTTCCCTCCTGATTTACACAAAAAGATGTTTTTATTCGTCCGCTAATTCGTTTCTGTAATTCATCGTTGTATTTGAATGGATAAATTTTTCCTTTGTAATAATAGCTTAGCTTGCACGAAATAGGAACAAACCAAATTCGTTCTTCAAAATCTTCAACTACCTCAAAAACGGTATTGTCGGGCAAACCATTACTCATCGAAAAATTCTCAAACTCGTATCCATTGAAACGACTAACGCCATTGCCCGTTGCAAACCAGATATAGCCTTTAGAATCTTGTTTTACTTGATAAATTTCGGAACTAGCCAAGCCATCCTCAACGTTATATTGCTCAAAGGATGGATGTGCGTCTTGACAAAAAAAATTGACCTGTAAAAAACAAAAAATTAAAGCGTATATATAATTTGTTTTTTTCAATTTTGTTGTTGTATAATTTGTTTTTAAGGCCGCAAGTATAGTTGAATTTAGTCAACGCCAACAAACTAAATTTGAGCGAAATTTGGTTTGGGAGGGCCCAGTAAACACACATCTTGCTGAAAACCAAAAGACTATAAACACGAATGTAAATTAAACCTTTTCGCTTTTCTTTTGTCTGTTGTTTGCATAGCAAACTAATTGCCTATCTTTCGTAGCACAATAGCAACACTTGACATTCGAAGAATTATACAACATTCATGCTGGCATGGTATTTAACCTTGCGCTTCAGTATGTTCAAAATACAGAGGATGCCGAAGAGATTACGCAGGACGTTTTTCTTTCTGTGCACCAATCTTTTTCCTCATTCAAAGGAGAATCAACCCTTAAAACGTGGATATACCGCATTACAATCAACAAATCGCTCGATTACATTAAGTCTAAACAGCGAAAAAAACGATTCGCTTTTTTAACCTCTCTGTTTTTTGATAACAGCAGTGATTTAAAACACGACCAGCCAACATTTGATCATCCTGGCATTTTACTAGAAGACAAAGAATCGATTGCCGCAATTTTTAAGCACATTAATGACTTACCCGACAATCAAAAAACGGCACTAATACTTCATAAAATAGAAAATAAAACACAGGTAGAGGTTGCTGAAATAATGCAAACGAGTCCAAAGGCAATTGAATCATTAATACAACGAGCAAAAACAAATCTTTCTAAAAAATTAAACACAAACGAAGGATAAAAAAAAGAATCTCGTCAAACACATTAATAACAAACAAATGAACATCGATCAATTACATAAAAAAATTCAGGCAGTAGACGCTCCTGCTTTTCTGTTTACGCGCATTCAACAAAAAATTGAAAAGACCTATTCAACGGTTTTGCCAAAGAAATTTGCATTCGCACTCAGCCTTTCCTTTGTTTTTATTGTTGTTTTTAATGCTGGAGCGCTTGTATATAAAACAAAACAAAACAACAGTGTTGCAAGTGTTGCCGAGTCAATGAACTTAATGCCAAACAACGATTTATATACACATGAATAAAGTTAAACTCCTCAGTATTCTATCTGTTGGTTTGCTATTAGCAAACATTACTTTGTTATGGTTTTTGTTATCAAACAAACCAAAACATGGTGGGCCGGGACCAAATGGCGGACCGCGAAACATTATCATTAATAAACTTGATTTTGATGAAAACCAAGTTAAACAATACGAATTGCTAATTCATTGGCATCGCAGCGAAATAGACAAATCACAAGAACAAATTGTTGTATTAAAAAACGAATTGTATTCAACGCTTATTGATTCTAACGCAGCAACAAAAGACTCACTGATAAATGAAATTAGTGTTATTCAAAAAAACATTGAAACAATTCACTATAAACATTTTCAAGACATTAAAAACCTGTGTAGGCCTGACCAGCTGGTTGCTTTTGAAAAACTAAGCAAAGAAATCGCAGCCCTGTTTGCGCCACCACATCCGCCAAAACGACCAGAATAATGAAGAAATTTCGCTTCGTTGTTTTTTTTATTTTCAGTTTAATTCAATTTGTTTCTGCTCAATCCGATTCAACAATTACGGTTTCGTTCGTTGCTCATTACAATGGAAAAAACGTTGATTTAAGCGACTCTTCTTTTGTTGCAAACGATTCCAATCATTTACAAATTGATGCACTTCGATTCTATGTTTCCAATATTTGTTTTTTAAAAAATGGTACCGTTGTTCTTCCAGAAAAAAACAGCTTTCATCTGATTGACGCCTCCAACAAAAATTCACAAACGCTTAGTATTAAAAACACAAACAAAATTAATTTTGACGAACTTTCCTTTAGCCTTGGAATAGATAGCACTACCAACGTTTCAGGAGCAATGGGTGCCGACCTTGATCCAACCAAAGGAATGTATTGGACTTGGCAAAGCGGCTATATAAATTTTAAACTAGAAGGCAAAAGCAATAATTGTCCAACACGAAATCATGCTTTTGAATTCCATTTGGGTGGCTATCAAACGCCTTTCAATTGTCTTAAAACGGCTACCCTTAAAACAACAAATCAAAAAATAATAATTGTCGTTTTTGATATCAATCAATTTCTTTCTGTTGTTGATTTGTCAACACTAAACCAAATCATGTCGCCCAGCAAAACAGCAGTTTTGCTTTCTGAACAGGCGATTAAATCATTTAAAATTATTGATCCATGAAAATAAAAACAGTTCTCTTTTTCTGTTTTTGTTTTGTTTTGTTTGCTTTTCAATTGGCGACCGAAAAGCCTTTTGTTGTGCCAAAAGGTTGGCCAAAACCGACTTATGATTTTTCTAAAAACCCGTTAAACGAAAACACGATAGAACTTGGAAGGACGCTTTTTTATGAACCTATGCTTTCAAGAAACAACATTGTTTCCTGCGCCAGCTGCCACTCTCAATATACAGCATTCACACATGTTGATCATGCTTTAAGCCATGGAATAGAGGATAAAATAGGAACACGAAATTCTCCCGCTTTAATAAATTTAGCCTGGCAACAGTTTTTTATGTGGGATGGAGCAGTAAACCACCTTGACGTGCAAGCCCTTGCTCCTATTGCTAACCCTGTAGAAATGGACGAAAACATTTCGAATGTTGTAAAAATTACAACACTCAAAACACTACCCAACGCTTTTTTACAAGCCTTTGGCGATTCTGTAGTAACAGGAGAACACACCTTAAAAGCCCTTTCGCAATTTATGCTAACGCTTGTTTCACACAACTCAAAATACGACAGTGTAATGCGAAAAGAAGCTGTTTTTACATCACAGGAAAACAACGGGTATTTGTTGTTTAAAAAAAATTGCGCCTCCTGTCACACCGAACCCTTATTCACAAACAATGAATTTAAATCCAATGGATTGCCTATCGACACAACACTTAATGATTATGGACGATTCGGAATAACAAAAAATGCAAAAGACTCATTAAAATTTAAGGTCCCAAGTCTTCGAAACATTGAATTTTCTTACCCCTACATGCACGATGGGCGATTTAAAAAACTATCAGAAGTGCTTAAACACTATACAACAGGGGCTTTGCACAACCAAGCGCTTTCAAAAGAGTTACAAAACCCGATTGTCCTTAATGCAAATGAACGTGTTGATATTGTTGCTTTTTTATTAACGCTAACAGATCGCTCTTTTCTATTTAATCCAAATTTTTCCTATCCAAAAAATCTTTTTTCGACCCAACGAAGGATTAAAAAAAGTTCAGCGTCTATAACCCTAACCAACATCATAAAAAACGAACTATGAAATTAAAAAGCACCCTTTTTACATTTTTAATTGGCGGCTCATTAGGCTTCGCTCAAACAAACCCTGCCATTTTAGAATGGATGCAAAATTCAACAGTAATGGGAAGTCACTACGTTAGCGGCAACTCAACTGCAATTAACGATAATGTTTTAGCAAACATACAAACAGTTCAATACTTCGGCTTCTTCGGTATATGTTACAACAAACGGTATTCCTGCATATACCACAGGTCCTTTTCTGGATGGCAATCCATCATTGGCAACCGACCAAAATGCAATATTCAAATTTCCTTTAAACCCTGTTCAAAACACAGGAACGCCAACAGCAACAACAGGAGGAAACATTGGTGTTTTTGTAAATGGTGTTGCATTGTTCGATTACAGAGATGGGGTATCTTGGAAAAACTCAACAAGCAGTCTTTGCGGTGGCCCAATAGCACCTCCTTGCACTGGAGATGGTGTTTGGAACAGAGATGCTGTAGTTGCAGAAAGAGCTGGATTCGATTGCTCAAAAGGACATCCGGCAATGGGCAACTACCATCATCACCAAAACCCAAGCGCCTATAAACTAGATTTAACGGTTCTTTCAAACATTTGTACACTTTACGATGCGGATGGTTTATATGTTATCGATAGCACACAACACTCTCCACTAATTGGTTTTGCATACGATGGCTTCCCAATTTATGGCGCATATGGTTTTAAAAATGCCGATGGAACTGGTGGAATTGTTCGTATAAAATCAAGCTGGACACTTAGAAATATTACAACAAGAACAACTTATTACACGGGCGCTAGCGTAACTGCTGGACCAGCTGTAAGCGCAACCTATCCATTGGGTTATTTCCGTGAAGATTACCAATACACAGCACCAATTGCGTCTGATTATTTAGATGAACATAACGGTCGTTTTTGCGTTACACCAGAATATCCTGCTGGTATTTATTGCTACTTTGCAACGGTTGACGAAAACTGGAATTCTGCTTATCCTTATGCGGTTGGACCAACATTTTATGGTGTAAAAACAGCAGCAAAAGTTACTTCTATTTCAGAAAGCGTAACAACATACACAGCTCCAACAACAAGCATTTCAACTGTTCAAAACGATTTGTTTGAAGTAAATGTGTATCCAAATCCTGCAAATGATTTTGTTGCGGTACAAATCAATGGAATTAACAAAGAAAACTTAAATGTGGAATTGTTTGATGCCACCGGAAAGTTGGTTCAAAAAAGCAACATTTATCAAGGAAAAACAATTGCTTTTTTTGATACTCAAACTCTTTACAGCGGCATTTATTTTGTTAAAATAGTTGGATCAGAAGGGGTTGCAACAAGAAAAATTGTGATTCAAAAATAAACTCCATCCCCAATAAATGAAAAAGAGCGCAGTTTTGCGCTCTTTTTTTATATCCATCTTTTTAGCCAATAATAGGAAATGGCTGCATATTCGCGCAAGACGAGCAGCTCATAGTTTAAATAGCTCCACATGTTGTAACGCAAAGAAAGGCTTTTTACACGCGCATCATCCGTCTTTTCGTTGTCTTTCACCTTGCTTTCGTCTACAGGATTTTCGAATGTGGGCTCTCCTCCTACTTGTTTAAACCCAACAGCAGCAAAGGTTTTAACGGCTCGGTATGTGTGTTCGGGAGAGGTTACAATTAACACCGATAAGCTTGTTTTCCTTTTTTCATAACGTTTTGCAATGTTTTCTGCTTGTGAATGCGTATTAAAACCAATGGGTTCGAAACGAATTCTTGAAGTATCAATACCACGCAAAACAAGCTCGTGTGCCATTAAACTCAGTTGTCGCAAACTGTCTGTTTCATTAAAAGGGAGAGCAATAATAATTTCTGTAGCAGGAAATTTTGTTGCTGCTTTTGCTGTATAATAACAGCGAATTAATCCATCTGGACTAGGCATTCCACTACCACCCAACAAGACAATTAATTCGGGTTGTTTTTTTAACTTCGGGCTTGATGTACCTAGCCAGTGGTAGGCATAATAAGGCAAATCGGTAAAACTCAAAAACACCAACAAGGCAAATAAAATTCCGTTTATCAGAAAAAATTTCTTTAAACTTTTTTTGCAAAAATCCTTTATTGCTGTGCTGTTGGGAATGTTCATTTAGATTTTATCCAATGCTTGTTTTAAATCTTCAATTAACAAATCGGCATCTTCCAAACCAATGTATAATCGCACCATATTCCAAGGAAGCGGATTTTCAAAGCTTTTGCTTGCAGCTAGCGCACACAAAGGAAACACCAAAGACTCGTAACCGCCCCAAGAAGTAGCCATTAAAAAACGCTCTAGATTATCACAAAACACTTCCATTTGTTTTTCATCCTTCACATCCAAAACAATGGAAAGCAAGCCTCCGCCCTGTTTCATTTGTTTTTTTGCCAATGCCAACTGAGGGTTTTTGGAGGAGAATGGGTAGTAAACAGATTTGATTTTGGGGTGGTTTTCTGCGAAATCAGCAACTTTTTTTGCCGACTCGGCACTTTTGTTCACTCTAAGCTCAAGTGTTCTTAAACCGCGTAAAATTAACCCTGCGTCTTGAGGAGAAATTATACTCCCAACCGTCATGTATTCCTCAGCAAACATCTTCATAATTCGCTCGTGTGTGGTACAAACCACCCCACAAACCACATCGCTATGTCCGCTAATGTATTTGGTTCCAGAATGCACCACAATGTCAATTCCCATTTTTATTGGATTTTGGTTCAGTGGAGAGTTATAACTGTTATCGATAATAGTTGTTATGCCTTTCGACTTTGCAATTTTAGCCACCGCCTCAATGTCTTGCATCTCAAACGTCAATGAATTTGGGCTTTCCAAATAAATCAATTTGGTGTTCTCTTGAATTGCTTTTTCAAAATTTTGGGCATCTCCCCCATCCACAAACGTGTGTATAACGCCATATTTTGAAAGGTATTTGGTAATTAAGTTGTTGGTCCAGCTGTATGGTTTTTTAACACACACAACATGGTCTCCCGCCTTTACTATGCTCATTACAGCTGCCGCTACTGCTGCGCTTCCACTCGAAAAAACAAGCGCATCTTCAGCGCCTTCTAGTGCAGCGACTTTCTTGCGAAGTGTTGCTACTGTTGGATTATAGCCTCTGGTATAAAAAGGATTTTCAAGCTCTTTTGTGAGTTTTTCTCGCATCTCAGCTACTGTTCTGAATGCAAAGTTTGATGATTGAAAAATTGGTGGAGCTACTGATCCATAGTATTCTTCGCGGTCTTCGCCCAGGTGATTTAAAATGTGTGAAATATCCATTTTTATATTGCTTATTTAGGTTATTAAATTAATTTTTTTAAATTGCTTTTCGCTACTTTTTAAAGATAAAATACACTGCTGCAATCAGAAACAAAAAACCAACGAAATGGTTCCATTTGAGGCTTTCATTCTTGAAAAAAAGAAGCGTAAATCCAACAAAAACGACCAATGTAATGGCTTCTTGAATCACTTTCAACTCAACCAAACTGAAGGGTCCGCCATTTTCCTTGTAGCCCAAACGGTTTGCTGGAACTTGAAAAAAGTATTCAAAAAGTGCAATTCCCCAGCTGATCAAAACGATGGAAATAAATCCTAAGTTTTCGAACCATTTCATTTCTTTGAATTTCAAATGACCATACCAAGCAAGTGTCATAAATGTGTTTGATAGGATAAGTAAAATGATGGTCCAAAGTCCTCTCATAAAATTTTCAGATTTGCCTCAAAAATAATCTTCCTTTCGAAAAAATCCTCTTTTAGGATCAAATTTTTCTTCAAATCCGCTCTAAGTACCGTGCTTATTGGCTGTTAGAGGACATCCAAAATCTTCGATTTAAGACGCTTTTTTCTGTTTTTTGACCCACAATACTCCAGAGACCACTTAACACATTGGCAGTCTTTATTTGCTAATTATCTCGCGTTTTTTACACATTCATGTTAAACTTATTCTTTTTTTCGCTTTCGGATTTTTTATTTGGCAGATTTTTTTGTCTGTTGATCAGAAACAAAAAACGTTAGTTGTTTTTAGAAAGATAAAACCCAGGTCTTATTTTGAGGAATCAATTTTCAAAAATATTATTCGCCTAATTATCTTCAGCGAAATTTTTTGATTTTTTAGCTAAGAAGATTTCCATAAAATTGATCTGTTTTTTATTTCCCATTTTTAATTTATAAACTTTTTTCTGATTCATTTTTCTACAAAAAGGAAGTCATTTACTCGTATAAAATTGAATCTAGTAAAACAATTTTATATGCCTTTTCCTCCAACAGTATTTTTGTTTTCTTTAAAATGCGGGAATTATTTTTATGCTAATTTGTGTCAAAAAAAGAACATGTTCCATGTGGAACATTTCCTAAAACAGACTATATTAAAATAAAAAAAGCCACCCCAAATGGAGTGGCTATAATTTAAAAATTGGAACCTTTTACTTACGAATTAGGTAAATCTGACTAGAGGACGTTTTGCCTGTTTTAAGCGCAGCCAAGTTTGATCTTAATCCGTTCCACGTGGAACGTATAATATTTGTCTTGCCTGTTTTAATCTTTTCACTTAACATAGATACATAAAACGAATCGAATATCATTGGTAAAATACGGAACACTTTCATCCCATATTTCTTAAATAATGAATCAATATCATTAGGAGTAAAGTGGTAAAGGTGACGAGGAACATCATAAGCTGCCCAATGCTCTTTGTATATTTTTGCATCTAAGGAATTACAGTTTGGAACTGCAATAATAATTAATCCATTTGGCTTTAATAGTCGCTTTAATTCCTGAACACGTTCGTTTAATCTAGGTACATGTTCGAGCACATGCCACATGGTAATTACATCAAAAGATTCATCAAGCAAAGAGGATAATTCAGATTCTGGAAGAACATTTAAACTATAATTTTTGATAGCCATATTGCGAGCATCTGAATCCGGTTCAATACCTGTTGAATCCCATTTCGCACTTTTCATTGTATTCAAAAACTCACCTGTTCCACAACCAATGTCCAATATTTTTCCTGTCTTATAATACTTCGAAATCAACTGAAGCTTCTTCAATAATGTATATTTTCGAACCGATTGGTAGGTGGAATTGATAAACCCTTTTTTGGTATTTGAATGGGAAACGTAATCTTCCGATTTATAATACCTTCCTAAATCTTGTGTTTCGGGACGAGGGTTGGTGTACTTAAATCCACAGGATTCACATTCCACAATGTTGAATGTTTCACGTGAAACAGTATGGTCGATGCAAGCCATAAAATGCATGCTTCGGATTGAATTACAAATTGGACATTGTTCTAATTTTTCCATATAACCTAAATTGTTCCACGTGGAACTTAATATATAATTAAGGTATAAACTTGGGGTGTTCCACGTGGAACTATCTACCAAGATACACCATTAAAATTGAAATATCGGATGGGGTAATTCCAGAAATTCGGGAAGCTTGACCAATTGTTCTTGGACGAACTTTTGTTAGCTTTTCACGAGCTTCTGCAGATAATGATGTTAACCTTTTATAATCAAAATCATCGTGCAATATTAAATCTTCTAAACGAGTTTGTTTGTCAACCAACTCGTGTTCCTTTGAAATATATCCTTCATACTTCATCAAAATTTCAGCCTGCTCAATACTGTCTAAATCATACTTAGAAATAAATTCTTTCACCTTTGGAGAATTCAAAGCAAAGTCCAAAAGTGTAATAGTAGGACGGGTTAACACTCCAAACATTTTAACTTTTTGGACAATAGGAGAGGAGCCAATTAATTCTAAAGCTGGATTTATTTCTTCAGGATCTATACTTTCTGTTTTGAAATATTTAATTATTTCTTGCGCATTTTTAATCTTTTCATTCACTCGGTTCAAACGTTCTTGAGATGCTAAACCAATCTCAAATGCCTTTGGAGTTAAACGAATATCTGCATTATCTTGACGTAATAAAATTCTATATTCTGCTCTTGAGGTAAACATACGATATGGTTCTTCCGTTCCCTTCGTAACTAAATCGTCAATCAAAACTCCAATGTATGCTTCTGATCTATTTAAAATAAATGGCTCTTTTCCGTTAATTTTTAAGTGTGCATTTATACCTGCCATTAGACCTTGACAAGCTGCTTCTTCATATCCAGTTGTACCATTAATCTGACCTGCAAAATATAAATTCTCAACCAACTTTGTTTCTAATGTTAACGCCAATTGTTGAGGCGGAAAATAATCGTATTCAATTGCATAACCAGGACGGAACATTTTTACATTCTCAAATCCTGGTATTTTTTTCAATGCTTTGTATTGAACATCTTCGGGCAATGAAGTAGAAAAACCGTTCACATAAATCTCAACCGTATTCCAACCTTCGGGTTCAACAAAAACTTGATGACGATCTCTCTCAGCAAATCGTGTAATTTTATCTTCAATACTTGGACAATATCTCGGACCTAAACCTTGAATACGACCAGTAAACATGGGTGACTTTTCAAACCCCGTTTTTAATATTTCATGTACTTCAGAATTTGTATAGGTGATATAACATGGCATTTGCATTTCGGGTCCGTTAGCAAAAGCATCTGTTTTTTTCTTTCTAAACTCAAATTGATTTACATCCATAAATGAAAATTTAGCAGGGATTTTCATCGCCATGCTGCACTTCCATTTTTGAATAATCTAAAGATCTTCCATCAACTCGAGGAGGAGTTCCTGTTTTCATTCGACCTGCTTCGAAACCTAATTGAATTAATTGTTCCGTAATTCCAGTACTCGCTTTTTCACCAGCACGGCCTCCACCATATTGCTTTTCACCTAAATGAATTACTCCATTTAAAAAAGTTCCATTGGTTAAAACAACAGCTTTGGCTCTTATCTCTACATCCATTCCTGTTACAATACCACACACTTTTCCATTCTCAACCAATAATCCTTTTGCCATATCTTGCCAAAAATCAAGGTTAGGAGTATTCTCCAACATTACTCTCCACTCTTCCGCAAAACGATGACGATCACTTTGTGCTCGTGGACTCCACATCGCAGGACCTTTAGAACGATTTAACATTCTAAATTGAACTGCAGTTCTATCGGTAACAATACCGGAATAACCACCAATTGCATCGATCTCTCGAACTATCTGTCCCTTTGCAATTCCACCCATTGCAGGATTACAACTCATTTGTGCAATGGTTTGCATATTCATTGTAACCAAAAGGGTAGAAGAACCCATATTAGCAGCTGCAGCTGCAGCTTCACAGCCCGCATGACCAGCACCAACAACAATTACATCGTATTCTTTAAACATTATTTATAGAAAATTAAAAAGAATAATCCAACCCACATAACAGCAAAAAATGCGGTATAACTAACAATTTGCTTAGCTAATTTCGCATCTTTCTTAATAAAATAAGCATAAGAAGCCCAAACCAAAGCAGCAAAAACAAGAATTAAAGGAAAGATTAATCTCATGATAAAAATTTTTCAAAGGTAGATAAAATAATAAATTATAACCTAAAAATAAATTATAAGTACTTGTAAATCAAAATATTATATAAATTATAAGCCAAATTTAGCAGATAATTCAAGCATTTTTTCGATCGGTTTACGAGCTTTTCAATTAAATCTTTATCCATTAAAATCTCTGGTTGCTCATATTTTAAACAGTTATAAAGCTTTTCCAATGTATTTAATTTCATGTGCGGACAATCGTTACAAGCACATGAATTGTTTGGTGGAGCAGGTATAAATGTTTTATCAGGATTTTTTAATTGCATTTGATGTATAATTCCTGCTTCTGTAGCTACAATAAACTCTTTAGCAGACGATTTAGTAGCATAGTTAAGTATTCCTGTAGTACTTCCAATATAATCCGCTATATCCAACAAATTTGCCTCACATTCAGGGTGTGCTAATAACAAAGCTCCAGGATGTTGATTTTTCAACTTCACAATCTTTTCCAATGAAAAAATCTCGTGAACCATACAAGCTCCATCCCATAAAACCATATCACGACCCGTTTTTTTCTTGATATAAGCACCTAAATTTTTATCAGGCGCAAATATGATCTTTTGCTCTTTAGGAAGACTCTCAACAATTTGTAATGCGTTAGTAGACGTACAAACAATATCTGTATGTGTTTTTAAATCGGCAGTACAATTGATGTACGAAATAACTAAATGATTTGGATATTGCTTTTTAAATTCTGCAAACTTATCTGCTGGACAAGAATCTGCTAATGAACAACCAGCCTTTAAATCGGGCAACAACACTTTTTTACTTGGTGATAAAATTTTCGCGGTTTCAGCCATAAAATGAACTCCAGCGAAAACAATAATATCAGCATTGGTTTTTGCTGCTTCTTGCGAAAGGCCTAAACTATCGCCAATGTAATCGGCAATGTCTTGAATATCGGCATCCTGGTAATAGTGGGCAAGAATGATTGCATTTTTTTCTTTTTTGAGTTTGTTTATTTCAGCGAACAAATCTAGTGATAAATCAATTGGAATATCAAGAAAACCTTTTGTTTGCAAATCATCTCCCATAACAATAATATATTTTAATATTTAATTTTAAATAAAATTTGTTGTTGTTATTGGTCTGTTAGTTTAGTGTAAAAAATGTTTATTAAAACATTGTATTTATCAATTATAACAGTTCATCAACAGTAGTTAAGAAGTTGTTACACTCTAACTGTTTGAAGTATAACTAAATCAATGTTTATTAACAGTGTGTTAGTATACTTGTTACCTAATAACTTCTTTGCAAAAGTACTGTTAATTCCTTTATAAAATTGTTCATTCATTGTATAAAATACTTGTAAGTTTTTGTAGGAAGTATGAAATATTAATGCAAGCGAGATAATAAATTAACAAAGCAAGAAAAATCTTCTACACATTAATAACAGAACCTTTTATTATCAACACTTTTAATGTTAATAAAATAAAAACTACAGTGTTAATTATCAGCACTTTATTTTTGAACTTTACAAGCGTGTTAATAGCTGTTAATAACCCTAAATATTTAGGTGCTAAAAACAAAATTTTCGCGGGCTACGCCCGAAATCAACAAATTGTAAACGAATTTAACAAAGCCGCATAAAAAACGGTAATTAATAAAAGCAAATTTATGAGCAAAATAGCAATCGGTTGTGACCACGCAGCTTTTCAATTAAAAGAGAAAATAAAGGTTTATCTTCAATCAAAAGGTTTTGAAGTAAAAGATTTTGGTTGTTATTCCGAAGAGCGTGCTGATTATCCCGATTTTGCTCATCCAGTGGCAAACGCAGTAGAAAGCAAAGAATTCGATTTTGGTTTGTTGATGTGTGGTAGTGGAAACGGAATAAACATGACCGCTAATAAACACAAAGGAATTCGTTCGGCACTATGCTGGAATGCCGAAATTGCGGAATTGGCTCGTTTACACAACGATGCAAATATTTTAACCCTACCTGCACGATACATCACCGAAGAAGAAGCAAAGAAATGTGTGGATATTTTCTATTCAACAGCTTTTGAGGGTGGAAGACATACTGATAGAGTAAATAAAATAAGCGGAGGATGTTAATGCAGAAAAAGAAAATTCAAATAGTACGAAGTGTTGTTGCTTTATTATTCGTTTCAATAAGCCTTTTTGCCCAGAAAGACACGACCGCGATACGCTATTCGAAAGTGATTACTGCTGATGTGCTTGAAACTCATTTAACCGTAATTGCTTCTGATGCTTTTGAAGGAAGAGAAACAGGTAAACAAGGACAAAAATTAGCGGCCGATTATATCCAAGGACAATTCAAATCATTCGGCATTCCACCTTATAAAGAAGACACCTATTACCAAACCTATTCCTTGCAAATGGTATTGCCCAAGGCAGCCGAAATAAAACTGAAAGGAAAATTTCTGGAAGCAAAAAAAGATTTTTACCATTTCCCAGGATTGAGCGAACAAACCATTAACGCTAAAGATGTGCTGTTTTTAGGTTATGGCATTGAAGAAAAAAACTACAACGATTATGCGAATAATGATGTGAAGGGAAAAGTTGTAATGATATTGAGTGGCGAGCCTTACAAGCAAGACGGAACATCTGTTATTAGTGGTACAAAAGAGGCATCGTTATGGACAACGTATTATAAAAATAAAATTCAAAAAGCACGCGAACAAGGCGCAACGCTTTTATTGGTGGTGGTTGACGATGTTCCAAAAAATGTAGAAAAAAACAAACACCGCTTGGAATCAAGCTCATTAAAACGTGATAATTCAGGAATTGAAATGCCGGTTATTTATATTTCGACTGAAGTAGCCAATACAATTCTGAAGAAAAAAAAGGTGGAAGAACTAAAAGCAAGCATTAGCAAAACCGAGCAACCACAAGCCTTTAAAGCAAAAACGGAGCTGAACATTGTCATAAAAAACCTTACCGAAAAAGTGCTTGCTGAAAATGTTTTGGGCTATGTAGAAGGAAGCGATTTAAAAGAGGAGTTGATTGTAATCACTGCGCATTACGATCATTTAGGAAAAGAAGGCGATGTGGTATTTAATGGTGCGGATGATGATGGTTCGGGAACGGTAGCAGTGATAGAACTTGCAGAAGCATTTACAAAAGCAAAAAAAGAAGGACATGGTCCACGCAGAAGTATGTTGTTCATGACCGTTTCGGGTGAAGAAAAAGGATTGTTGGGCTCGGCTTATTATACCGAAAACCCGGAGTTTCCGCTGAAGAACACGGTCTGTAATTTAAATATTGATATGATTAATCGCTTAGACAAAAAACACGCCAACAACTCCAATTACGTGTATTTGATTGGGTCGGATAAATTAAGCTCGGAGCTGCACCAAATAAGCGAAAAAGCAAATAAAACATACAGCAATTTAGAATTGGATTATACCTTCAACGATGAAAAGACAAGAACCGTTTTTATTACCGTTCGGATCATTACAACTTCGCAAAAAATGGTATTCCAGTAATCTTTTATTTTAATGGTGTACATGCCGATTACCACAAGGAAACAGATGAAGTAGCTAAAATCGATTTTAATAAAATGGAAAAAATTACACGCTTGGTGTTTTTCACCGCGTGGGAATTGGCGAATAGAACAGAGCGAATAAAAGTAGATAGCAATAAAAAATAAAGTGTTGTTTGTTAAGGGTGGATTGTAAAAACAAAAAGGTATGTCAAAAGCATTAGAAGCATTTTTAGAAGCATCGGAAATAAAGGCGTTTGATGCGGATCATCGTAAAACGATTAATTTCAATATTGCTCAATACGATAAAAAAGTGTTGGAGGGAAAAGAGCAATTTTCGAATATGGAATTGGCACGAACAAGAGCAGCTGAGCGCAAACAAAAAGCGGTAGACAATCTTGAAAAATATTTGATCGAGTTTGAGGGAAATTTTATTAGAAGAGGAGGAAGGGTAATATGGGCGCAGGATGCAGAAGAAGCGATAAAAGAGAGTTTGCAAATCATGAAAAAGGCAAATGCCAAAACTGTGGTAAAAGCAAAGTCGATGACTACCGAAGAAATTGATTTTAACGATGAGTTAAAAGAAGCGGGAATTGAAAGCATAGAAACTGATTTGGGTGAATACATTGTACAAATGCGCAATGAAGCGCCCTACCACATTGTAACACCAGCAATGCACCTTTCAAAAGAAGATGTTGCAAAAACATTTCACGAGAAAAAACAAACACCACTTGATTGGACACCCGAACAAATAACAACCTATGTGCGTCTTCAGTTGCGCGAAAAATATAGCAAAGCAGAGGTTGGTGTAAGTGGAGCCAATTTTATTATTGCCGATGCAGGAGCAATTGCAGTAACCGAAAACGAAGGAAATGGTGTGCTTTCCATGTCGTTTCCAAAAGTACAAATTGTGATTGTGGGCATCGAAAAAGTAGTGCCTTCAATTAATGATTTAGAGTTGTTTTGGCCTTTGTTGGCAACACATGGTACCGGACAACAAATGACGGTGTATAACACCATTTATAGCGGACCAAAACAAGCAGGAGAGGTAGACGGTCCGGATGAAATGATTGTGATTTTGTTGGACAATGGACGCACCAATTTATTAGCAGAAACAGAACAACGCAGAGCGCTTTCGTGCATACGTTGTGGCGCATGTTTAAACGCTTGTCCGGTTTACCAAACAGTGGGCGGTCATAGCTATGGAACCACGTATAGCGGACCAATTGGTTCGGTGATAACGCCTTATTTAAAAGACACAAACGAATACAAGCATTTAAGTTTTGCATCAACGCTTTGCGGAAAATGTACCGATGTTTGCCCTGTAAAGATTGACATTCACAAATTGTTATTGTTGAACCGTGCCGATTTTATTAAAAAAGGATTGACCACAAAAACAGAAAACTGGGTTTGGTTTTTCTGGAAAGGCGCTATGCTAAAACGCAGTAAAATGGACAAAGGCGGAGCAAAGTTGAAAAACTTTATGCTAAAACAATTCTTTAAAAAACAATGGGGCGAACGCAGAGATTTACCACAAGTTGCACCTAAATCATTCAACCAAATTTGGAGAGAACGTAAAGGAATGAAGTAGGGGAAGGCTTGTTGATAGTTGTTGGTTGTTAGTTGTTGGAGGGGGGGTATTTTGTTAATTCCCATTCGTGTTTAAGCAAAGAATAACATTCGGAGTCTTCCATTTTACCATTTAACAGATAATCTTCGCGTAAAACGTTTTATTGTTTAATGAATTTAAGCGTGCTTTTTTCTTTATTGTCAAAAAGGGTTTCGAGATAATAAATTCCTCGTGGACCATCAAAATCTAGATTAATTTTTGAAGTGTTTGAATAGGTTTTTCTATCAATTTCCTGTCCTAAAACATTATAAATAACAACAGAAACAGACGGATGTGTTTTTTCAAAAGAAACCCAAACAGAACCGGAAGAAGGGTTAGGAAAAACAGCTGTTTTTTCTGGGCTTTCTTTTTCCGAAACACTAAGATTTAAAAAACAATTACCCCCCGAACCTTGCGAGTCCCAATAGGCGGTGTTTCCAAAGCCAAAACAAGAAATTGTATAATCAAAACCGACCCCTTGGCATAAGGGAAAAATAAATTCTCCTATTGAACTATTGGTTTCGAGTTGATGGCCGACCCCCTCTGTAAATAATGGACCCGCCACAGAATCTAAATAGAAAACCTTTCTAAAAGAAGTGTTTATTAATACAGAATCAATTTTTTGGATGGTAGCTTGATTAAAGCCACAAGCCTGAAAAATAGAACCCCTAACCGTATCGCCTAAGGCATAGTTATAACTAACCAACAAGCTTTCTGTTGTGTCAACAAGGGAATAAATATCTTTATTTTGCTGTCTTAAGAAATGACCGGTAAAGCTATCAAAGCTTATAGATGTTATGGGTCCGGCAAAAACAGTTTCGCCCCTTGAAAATAAACGATGATAAATTTTCCCATTTATTGTTGTATCGCCATTTAAATAGTACACATAGGTAGATGTAGAAGCGATGTATGGAGGGCTCCACTGGTTAGAGTTCCATAGTCCACAAACCCACTTTGGGTCATTTGCAAAATAATCTGGAGTCTGTCCCAATGAAGACAAAGAGCAATTAATAAGTATTATAAAAAAAAAGAAGAAGAAGCGCTCAAAGCACCTAAATCATTCAACCAAATTTGGAGAGAACGCAAAGGGATGAAGTAGAATAAGAGTAAAAAAACGAATGAAAAAGCCCCAAGCAACACGTTGCTTGGGGCTTTTTTGTTTATTGAATTTAGTTCCAGCCGCCACCTAAAGCTTTGTAAATTCCAATTTTTGCATTCATTTGTTTTGTTTTAATTTCAATCAACTCAAGTTTTGATTCCAGCGCTTCGCGCTGTGTTAACAACACTTCCATATAATCTGCTCGTGCTGATTGAAACAAATTATTAGAGATGCCTATTGATTGATTTAGCAAATCAACTTCTTTCGATTTTACATCATAACTTTTTCCAAAATTATCAATCTTCGAAAGCTGATTGAGCACATCGATGTGTGCATTTAAAATGGTTTTTTCATAATTATAAACCGCTTGAATTTGTTTCGCGCTTGCAGTA
This sequence comes from Bacteroidota bacterium, assembly GCA_016707685.1. GTDB lineage: Bacteria > Bacteroidota > Bacteroidia > 2-12-FULL-35-15 > 2-12-FULL-35-15 > 2-12-FULL-35-15. The sequence goes on along the minus strand of JADJHE010000003.1, from coordinate 7,580 downwards.
TAATAGTTTGCTTTAATAGCATTTCTATTTATCAATGGCGCCACCAAATCACCAGCAAGCGTATAAATAATCGATTGAGGATTAATTAGCACAGAAGGATTAAATGCTTGAAAACCGGCTCCTGCTGTGATTTTGAAGGATGGATAAAAATTAGCGCGAGCAACTTTTATATCCAGTTTAGCTGCAGCTAAATCCATTTCTGTTTGTCTGATATCGGGCCTGTTTGCTAGCAATTGAGAAGGAATCCCTGCTTGAATAGAATCGGTTGCTAAATCGAAAAACGATTTCCAATTGCGTTCAATAGGCTTTGGAAAGCGACCGGTTAAAAAGTTAATACGGTTTTCTGTTTCTACAATTTGTTGCTTAATACCGTACTGAAGATTTTGAGTGTTTAGTAGCTGTGCTTCAAACCTGTTTACAGCAAGCTGCGTTACTTTTGCAGCGTTTTTTTGTTCCTTTATTACTTTGAGTGCATCGCTTTGAATTTGCATGTTCTTTTGCAAAATATCGAGCATATTATCCAAAGCCATCAACTCATAATAGCTATTCGAAATTTCAGCAATCAGGTTTGTTACCATAAAATTTTTGCCTTCAATACTTGATAAATACTTGTAGACAGCTGATTTTTAGCGTTGCGCAATTTTTTCCAAACATCGATTTCCCAAGAGGCACCAAGTCCAAGCATAAAATCGGATTGTGATTCAATCGCTTCGGGATTGTTTGTTACATTTAAATTGTCTTCAACGCCCCCTCTCCAAGTGTATTTACTAAGCTTTTCTAGACCAGCAGCACCTTGTAAGCCAACAAAAGGAAGGTATTCTCCTTTGCGCGCCCTTACCTCGTTTTTGCTGATTTGAATTTCTTGCAGCATGATGTTTAGCTCTTGATTATTTTTTAGAGCAGTATCAATGAGCGCAATTAAGTTGGCATCAGAAAAATAGTCTTTCCACTTTATTTTCGCGATAGTAACAGTGTCCTTCGAGCTGTTATAACTCGAAGGAACTTCTTTGTTTAGCGTTTTTGTGTTTTTTAAAACAGGAACACAGCCCCCTAAAAACGCGGTTATTAGAGCAACAACGATAGCTCTGTTAATTATTTTTGTTGTCATTTTTGTTTAGCGTTTTAGTTACGATTTCTGTTACCTTTTTTGTAAACGATTCTTCTGAATTGCTTTCCATAATGTTTTCTGTTAAAGGATTTTCGTCTTCTTCTTTTATTAATTTTCTTCCTTCCGACATTTTTGCGAAAATGTAATACAAGCCGGGAACGATGATTACACCAAAAACAGTCCCGAACAACATACCTCCAAGTGCCGATGCGCCAATGGTATGATTTCCTACAGCACCCGGTCCTGTTGCTATTACCAAAGGAATTAAACCAGCAATAAACGCAAAGGAGGTCATAAGAATTGGTCGGAAACGCGCTCGCGCTCCTTCAATTGCCGATTCGTAAACAGATGCTCCTTTGTTGTGTTTTTGAACAGCAAATTCAACAATCAGTACGGCATTTTTACCGAGCAGTCCGGTAAGCATAATTAAGCCTACTTGTGCGTAAACATCATTACTTAATCCCATCACCTTTAAAAGCATAAAGGAGCCGAAGATTCCGGGGAAAATGGAAAGCAATACAGCAAGAGGCAGTAAAAAGCTTTCGTATTGAGCCGATAGAACCAAGTAAACAAAAAGCAAAACCACCATGAAAATATACAGTGCTTCGTTTCCTCTTCGTGCTTCATCGTACGACAATCCTTCCCAAGCAATATCATATCCTTTTGGTAACGATTGTTGGGCAACCTCTTTGATTACTTTTAATGCATCCCCCGATGAATAGCCTGGTGCAGGCATTCCATTGATTAAGGAAGATGTATACAAGTTATAGCGCGATATTTCATTTGGCCCTTCTGTCTTTTTAATTTTCATAAAGGCCGAGTAAGGAACCATTTCATCGCGATCGTTTTTTACAAAGAAATTTAAAAGATCGGATGGCTGTTTTCTGAATTCAGGAGCGGCTTGTGTATACACTTTGTAATAATTGTTGAATCGAATAAACCCTTGTTCGTAGGTACTTCCAATTAATACATTCAGGTTTTCCATTGCTTTTCCAATAGAAACACCTTTTTGCATTGCCAAAGCATTGTCGACAAGAAGTTCATATTGCGGATATTTTGCAGAGTAAAACGCAAAGATTCCGCTCAACTCTTTTCTTTTTTTCAAGGCATCAACGAAGTCGTTGTTTACTTTATCGAATTCCTGATAATCCACATCACTCCCTTTGTCCAGCAAACGAAGCGAGAAACCATCAGAGGTTCCATAACCAGGAACAGCTGGCGGTTCAAAGTATTCTACAACAGCAGGAAGGTCTTTTGTTTTTTCTTCCAGCTCTTCAATTATTTGTTTGACATTGTGCTCTCTATCTGCCCAATCTTTAAGGTTAATCAAACATGTTCCAGCGTTTGAACCGCGACCTTCCGTTAAAATTTCAAAACCCGCAAGTGAAGAAACGGATTGAACACCATCAACTTCTTTTGCTATTTTTTGAAGCTTTCTGGATACTTCATTTGTTCTTTCAAGTGTAGTACCCGGAGGCGTTTGGATGATGGCATAAATTTGACCTTGATCCTCGTTGGGAATAAATCCTGTAGGAAGAATTTTGGTAACACCATAAATACCGGCTACAAAAATTAAAAGTATGCCTAGGGTAACTGTTTTGCGATTAACGATTCGTTTTAGCAGCTGGGTATATTTATTCGTAATCTTTTCAAAACCTCTGTTAAACCAATCTAAAAAGGTTCCTATGAAGGTTTTCTTTTTATGTGCACCATGCATGTTTCTTAATATCATTGCACACAAAACAGGGGTAAGTGTAAGTGCAACAATTCCAGAAAGCACAATAGCGGTTGCCATTGTAATTGAAAACTGACGATAAAGAACACCAACGGGACCGGTCATAAACGCCACAGGAACAAACACGGCAGTCATTACGAGTGTGATAGCGATAATGGCACCGCTAATTTCGCTTAACACTTTTTTAACCGCTTTAAAGAGCGATAATTTTTCTTCTTCCATTTTAGCATGCACCGCTTCTACCACCACAATAGCATCATCTACCACAATACCAATCGCCAAAACAAGTGCGAACAAGGTGATAAGGTTGATGCTTAATCCAAACAATTGCATAAACATGAATGTACCGATGAGTGATACGGGTACGGCCAAAATTGGAATAAGCGTAGAGCGCCAGTCGCCAAGGAAAATAAACACAACCAAAGCAACAAGGATAAAGGCTTCTAACAAGGTGTGAAGCACTTTGTCAATAGATGCATCCACAAATTTGGATACATCGTAATTGATTTCATAATCCATTCCTGGAGGAAAATCTTTCTTTAGTTCTTCCAGCTTTACCTTTACTTCTTCAATTACTTTGTTGGCATTGGTGCCCGAGTTTTGTTTTAGAATGATGGAGGTAGAGGGATAACCATCTTTGTTGGAGTAGATGTCCACAAATTCGCTACCCGCTTCTACATCGGCAATGTCTTTTAGTTTTAAAATTTCTCCATCCGGATTTGCACGAATGATGATCTCTTTGTATTCTTCGGGTTTGTTGTACCAGCCTTTATAAGAAAGCACATATTCCAGCGATTGAGCAGTTTTTCCAGAACTTAAACCAACGCGACCAGGCCTTGCAATTACACTTTGTTCGTCAATTGCTTCAAGCACATCTTCGGTGGAGATGTTATAGGCTCTCATTCTGTCGGGGTTTAACCAAACACGCATTGCAAATGATCTACTACCAAGTGCCTCGGCTCTACCCATTCCACTTACCCTTTTAAGTTCGGGCAAAATAAAGGTGTTGGCATAGTTGAATAAAAACTTTTCATCAACATTTTTTTCGGTGCTGTAAAGGTTCACATACATCAACATACTTGGCTGAATGGGAGTGATGATTACACCTTCTCGTTGAACCAAAGGAGGGAGGTTGGTCATTACTTGATCCACCCTCGATTTTACTCTCGATGCAGCAATGGTGGGGTCGGTTCCCGGTTCAAAAATAATTTCAATGGTTGCTTCGCTGGCACTTGTTGCATCCGATAGAATGTACTGCATGCCTTGAACACCATTGATAGCTCTTTCTAAAATAGTTACTGTAGATTTAATTAATACGTCAGCATTTGAACCCGGAAACTCGATGAATATGCTCACCCTTGGAGGAGCAATATCGGGGAACTGGGCGACTGGACTTGTGTTCATTGCCATTAAACCAAGGAAAACGATTCCAAGGGATAATACAATCGCCAGTACTGGTCTTTGAATGAATTTACTAAACATGATATATCGTTTTTAAGTTTATTGACTATTCAGCGTGTAAATTATTTAGCTCGCTTAATACATGTTGTGGATTTAAAAAATCATAATGTATTTGATCGTTGTTTTTTACTTTACGCAAACCTTCTAAAAGAATTTTATCCTTTGCGGTTAAGCCTTCTGTAACAACATACATGTGAGGCATTTCGCCACCAACAGTGATTTGTCGTGCTTTCACAACATTTTTCTCATCAATTACATACACATATTTTTTGTCGAGAATATCGAATGTTGATTTTTGAGGAATGATGAGCGCATTTTTTAAAGAAATTGGCATCTCAATATTGCCGGTTTCTCCATGTCTTAATATTTTGTTTGGATTCTGAAAGGTTGCCCTAAAAGCAATGTTTCCCGTTTCATTGTTAAAGTCAGCTTCAATGGTTTCTATTACTCCCATTTGATCAAACAGTTGATTGTTTGCCATCTTTAATTGTACTTGTTGTAGGTTCTTTTCTTTTGCTTTGGTGGTATAATCGAGGTATTCCGACTCAGGAACATTAAAATACACCCACATTTTGCTATTGTCCGAAAGGGTTGTAAGCAACTCTCCTTCGTCAACAAGACTTCCCAATCGAACATTAAAGCGGCCCATAATACCATCGAATGGTGCACGAATTTCGGTGAAACCCAAATGCGCTTGCGCTAAGGAAAGTTCTGCTTTTACTTTATCATAATGAGCTTTTGCTAAAGCAAGCTCGTTAGAAGAAACGATGTTACTATCGGCAAGGCGCTTTGTGTTTTTGTATTCAATTTCTGCAAAGTTTGCTTCGGCTTGCGCTTTGTTTGTTTCGGCCTGGTAAATCAAAGGCATAATTTGAAACATGAGCTGCCCTTGTTTTACAAATTGTCCCTCATCCACATAAATGTTTTGTAAGTATCCTCTTTCTTGGGACCTTAATTCGATATGGCTGATGGAGTGAATTTGCGCCACATACTCATGAAAAATGGTGGTGTCTTTTTGTACCGGACTAGTCGCTAAAAATTTAGTTTCCTCTTGTTCTTCGTGTTTTTCGCTAGTACAGCTAGTATAAAAAAACACGCTTGCTACACTAAGGAGAATGAATATTCTCGTCATAATAAAATGGATTTAAGGTAAATGAATAAGACAAACAACTTCCGATTAAATTGGAAGCATTAAAAAAAGTTGATAGGCGCGAATTGCACGCAAATCAAAAGATTAAAGTTTAATTAAGAAAGAAAACTCTTCCAGGAATGGTAGAGAATAAATAGGGGAACCCTTGTGCGGTTCTGAAAAGATTGCGTTGTTTGGATAAAACAACTTTTTAATAAATGAGAAAAATTTGACGAAAGCGCTGCTGTATAAGCGATTGTAAAGGAGCTGTTGTTATCATTATAATCGTCTTCCTGTTCATTTTCATCAGGAGTATCGTTTTCATCTTGTGTAGGCGTTGATTCAAATGGAAGATGAAAGGGAGAGTTAGAGCCATTGAATAAATCTTCAGATAGGCGACAGGTTGCTTCTTTGATAACAAGGCTCTGTTCGCCTTTGTTGTTCGCCAATGTTGAAGACTGTCCGATGAAAAAGAAAAATCCAAAAAGGAAAACGAAGCCATACTTTAAAACTGCTTGCAGTAATAAAGAGCCTTGTTTATTCATTTTTATGGGACTGTTTTTTCTCAACATTTAGGATGCAAAGCTACAAACATATTTACAACATCTTAAAAAAAGAACGTCTTTTGAGTTATACAAAAAACGCACGGTGCAAATTCCATCAAAAATAAAGCCGTTATTTTTTAGTGGAAGCCCATTCGTGTTTGAGTAAGGAATAACACTCCGAATCTTCCATTTTACCATTCACTAAATAGTCTTCACGCAATGTACCTTCTTTGGTAAATTTAAAACGTTCTAACAGCTTTATAGAGGGAACGTTATCATGAGCAACCAAGGCTTGCACACGATGCAATTGCAGCTCATTAAAACCGAATTTAATAACCTCTTTTACAGCCTCGGTCATAAATCCTTTTCGTTTATCTGAATCGTTTTTTAGGTGATAATACAATTCCGCACGGTGGTGTGCTTTGTTCCAGGAATGAAAACCACATTCACCAATTACTTTTCCGTTTGTTTTGTCAATCAAAAGGAAGTAAACTAAAGCCACTCTAAAGCTCTCCATTCCAGCCTCGTTCATTTCTTTTAAACGTTCGTAACCGGCCTCATCCAGATTAAAAAACAAGAATAACTCTTCTTTGCTTTTGGTTTTAAAGAGCTCATTTATGAGTGCAGGAGTAATGCTTTTAAGCAGTAACCGTGGGGTGTTTATTCTATAGGGTTAATCATTAATTAATTTAAAGTTTTGATGTAACACTGTTCAATTCCTTTAAAAAAGCGGCACTCAACTCTTCGTTAATAATCCCATTTTCCGAACTAAAATTTTCATTGAATTTTGGTAATGAAAACTGTCCGATGATTTCGGCACCATGGCGCGGAAAACGATTTACAGCGGCTTCTAAGGATGATGCTCCACCACGTGCTCCAGGCGATGTTGCGACAAGAAAAAGTTTTTTGTTTTCAAACACATTTGCTTTTACACGTGATGTCCAATCGAATAAATTTTTAAACGCTGCTGTAAAACCACCATTGTGTTCGGCCATTGAAATAACAATTAAATCAGCACTTTCGAGCTTTTTTATAAAATCGTTGATGATAGCGGGGTGACCGCTTTCGGCTTCTAAATCGACTGAGAAAAGAGGCAATGGAAAATCATTTAAATCTAAAACATCGATTGTATTTCCTTTAATTTGATTGGCAACAAATGTTGCAAATTGTTTGTTGATGGACTTTTTACTGGTAGATGCTCCGAATGCGAGTATGTTCATGTGTTGTTATTTTATAAAAATATCTTTATGCTCTTAAAATCTTCTCCATCTTTTTTCCTTTGGCCAATTCATCTACCAATTTATCGAGGTAACGAACCTGTTGGGTTAAAGGGTTTTCTATTTCACTTTACGATATCCGCAAATTAAGCCTTTAATTAAGCCCGCATTTGCATTTAATTTTGCTTGTTGGAAGAATTGCTCAAACGTTATATTTTCGCTTATTAATTGCGCTATTTTTTTGTTGTCGAAACCCGTAAGCCATGTTATCACTTGATGTAACTCCTCCTTTGTTCTGCCCTTTCTTCCACCTTATGCAACATAGTGGATACACCGATGCGAAAGTCATTTTTGCTATACGTTCGTTGTGTGTGTCGGTGGTGTT
>JADJHE010000002.1 GCA_016707685.1 Bacteroidota bacterium | reverse complement strand
CTGCCACCACTTGCCAGAAAAATCAATGCAAAAGTTGGGTAAAAAAAGCAGTTGGTACCAGCAGGATGCAACTTAAAAATCAAAGTTAGGCTCCTACTACTGATATTGCTTAGAAGCCAAATCAGAGAAGTACCTGCAGTGTTTATTTTGATAATTATTCAGGCCTTTGTAAAGTTTATGGCGGATGGATATTACAGGGGCACTTTATCACCTATGGTTCTTTGCTGTAAAATGTTGCTGATGGTTATGCTGAAATATATTTATTATCTCTGGGGGGGTGCCCGAGATTGGTCGGCATCAGGTAATTACCCCGGCCGGTATATCTACTCGCTATATTATTCTTAACGTTATTGAAAAAGCAGAACGAGTCGCCTGCTTTTTTGCTGGCAATATGAATACGCAAGTTCCACTGGCAGAAGGCCATTCACGACACTGGATGAGCTAATGGGGCAGGGCACCTGGTAGGAAAGGCATTTTACGAACTTTTTGACCAGAAAATAACAAATTGCATTCGATGATCTTCTAGAATTCCCCTGGTACCGGCAAAACAACTATTGCCAATATTATTGCACACACCTTACATGTTCCCTTTTTTCAGCTTAGTGCCATCAGTGCAGGGGTAAAAGATGTAAGAGAAGTGATTGAACAGGCGAAAACTCAGCCAGGTTCTGTCTTATTCATTGATGAGATACATCGCTTTAATAAAGGTCAGCAGGATGCCTTATTGGGTGCAGTGGAAAAAGGTGTCATTACTTTAATAGGCGCCACCACAGAAAACCCCTCGTTCGAAGTAAACAGTGCCTTACTTAGCCGCTGCCAGGTATATGTCCTAAAGCCATTGGAAGAAAAAGACCTGGTGAAATTATTGGAGATTGCGATCGAAAAAGATGAGTATCTAAAGCAGAAAAAGATTGAATTGAAAGAAACAGCCGCACTACTCAATATATCAGGTGGTGATGGAAGAAGATTATTAAACTTGCTGGAAATAGTTTGCGATGCTTCCGGAAGAAGGTGATAATCACAGATAAATATGTGATGGAAGTAGCGCAAAAGAGAATTGCTCTTTATGACAAGAGTGGTGAACAGCATTATGATATCATTTCTGCATTCATTAAATCTATCCGCGGCAGCGACCCTAATGCCGCCATCTATTGGTTAGCCAGAATGATTGAATGTGGTGAAGACGTAAAATTTATTGCCAGAAGATTAGTGATATTGGCAAGTGAAGATATTGGCAATGCCAACCCAACAGCTTTGGTTATGGCCAATGCGTCGTTTGACGCTGTAAATAAAATCGGCTACCCGGAAGCAAGTATCATTCTTTCGCAATGTTTTTTCTACCTGGCCGCATCACCCAAAGCAATGCCGCAGTTGCTGCCATAGGGGAAGCCCTTTCCGCTGTTAAAAAGTATGGAGACTTACCAGTGCCATTACATATCCGTAATGCCCCAACTAAACTGATGAAGAATTTAGATTGCGGAAAAACTATGAATACTCCCATAGTTATGAAAATAATTTTTCTCCCCAGGAATATTTGCCAAAAGAACTGGCAGGCAAAAATTCTATGAACCCGGAAAAATGCAAGGGAAGAAGAACTTAGAAAATTCTTAAAAATTTGTGGAAGGATAAATATAATTATTGAAGCATCAATTTTGGGTCAAATAACAATGGGAAAAATTGCCCCTTGTATTTTTTTCTCCTTTCTTAATAACAGGCACCCTTCAAGCAACGGTTCATTTGAATCTGAAACAACTCCATCGGCGATTGCATTAATTACAAATGCCCTTCTCGGCTTGTAGAAGTATTGGCACCAGAACCATGCAGGGTCAATGAATGATGAAATATGCGCTTCGCCTGCTTTTACTTCAGCCAACTGCGGATGTTCAAATTGTTTTTTCTGCTCTTCCGTTAAAAAGTCCTTGATGCCTTGAAATTCACCGGCAATTACAGGCTTGGGTAACAAACCCCAGTTATGGCTTCCTGGTATATATTGTAAACAACCATTCTCTTTTGTTGAATCATCCAGACCGCACCAGCAAGTTAAGTGTGCAATTGGTTTTGTTCTTGTCCAATAAGAAAAGTCCTGGTGCCAGGCAACCACACCCCCCTGTTTAGCCGGCTTCCAGAAAATCTGGTCGTGCCAGAAACGAACCGGAACATTACCTGATAGTTGACTGGCAGCTACTAAAAACGGGGATTCCACAAAACATCATGCAATCCATTTGTAATTCTCATGCACCAAGCATGAAATAAAATAGTGGAAGGATCTTGATTCGTTGGAATGAAATTCATAAAACAAATCATGCCTCGGATGTTGCGGGTTGGAATTTCACTCAATTCGTCCTTATCTTTTCGACCTGCTCATCCAGCATTTTTTGATACCACTAATAAACCCATTCTTTCCTGAAAAAATCTACCTGCTCGTCACTTAATGTATATTGCGGCCATTCATCCGGAGAGGTGGGCCAGTGAAATAAGTCGCTTATTAGCTGGTGAACCAGGCTAAGGTCTTTAACCGGCATAAAAGTGTTTATTTAAAAATACTGTTTTACTTTCATTGAAACTTTACTTCTCTACATTTATTATTCAGACAAGTATATGATCAACTGGTTTTGTAAAAAATTTGACGAGCTATCTCCGTATGAATTGTATGCTATTTTGCAATTAAGGAATGAGGTTTTCGTAGTGGAACAAAACTGTCCTTACCAGGATGCCGACAACAAAGACCAAAGCTCCTGGCATTTGATGGGATGGCTGGATGATAAATTAGTTGCTTATACCCGTCTTCTGCCGCTAGGAGTTGCCTACCCGGAAATGCCTTCTATTGGTCGTGTAGTGACTTCACCATCTGTAAGACGAAGTGGTATAGGGAAAAAGTTAATGGAAAAATCCATAGAAGAATTATATAAATTATTTGGTAACACCCCCATCAAAATAGGTGCACAACTATACCTGCTCAAGTTTTATACTTCACTGGGCTTTCAGCAAACCAGCGACATTTACCTGGAAGACAATATAGAACATGTTGAAATGCTGAAATCATAGCCTTATTTCGTAGAACTCCTAAGTAGAACAACTTTTATTGGTGATAAAATAAAAAAAACACCGCCTTTCATTCTATATCTGTTTTTTTCTTTCTCTATTTTTATTCCAGAAATCCAATAGTAGAATAACCAGAAATCCGATACCAATGAGAACACATGTACCTACAGTACGTTTATCCGTACTTATTTCCCTGTTCGCTTTCTTTTCTTTGCAAAGCAACGCACAATCAATCAGCACCCGAAACGGTAAAGTTGAACTCGGCCTTGGAATTGGCCCCATGTTTTTTCTTGGCGATCTGGGTGGCAGTGCCGGAATTGGAAAAACATTTATAAAAGACCTTGACTTTCCTCTTACTAAATTAAATAAAGGTTTTTACCTTAATTCTATCCTGCTGAATTTATCGGTTTCAGTATTGCAGGAAATCTTGGTCAGCTGGAAGGAGATGATGCGCAAGCACCGGCAAAGGTGGTGCAGAAATGGATCGCCGGGAAAGAAACCTTCACTTCAGATCGAAGATAAGTGAAGCCTACGCTGCCGTTGAAATATATCCTACATTTTTTCTTGAAAAATATGATGGTTTAAAAGGTAAATTACGACCCTACTTTTTAGCCGGCGTTGGTATCTATCACTTCGATCCTGAAACAAAAGATGTGGATGGAAGTTGGGTAAAAGTGGCTCCCCTGCGATTAGAGGGACAGGGTTTTGCTGAATATCCGGATAGCAAGCCTTATAAACTGACTCAAAAAAATGTATTAGGAGGAGTTGGTTTCAAATACTACATCAAAGAAAACGCCTACATCGGTTTTGAAATCCTGCACCGCAAATTATTTACCGATTATGTAGATGATGTAAGCCATAACTATTACATCGACCCGATTTATTTTGATCAATATTTATCAGCAGCCGATGCTGTAAAAGCACGGAGATTATATTATCGTGGCATCTACTCTTTCCCGGCTACCCGTCCTTATGAAGAGTTTGCAGAAAGAGGTGACCCTAAAGAAAACGATGCTTATTTCTCCAGCATCATAAGATTTGGTTGGCGGATTGGTGGAATTGATGCCACAAAGCAATTAAAATGTCCTGTTTTTATTAAACTATATAACCACCAAAACCCGAACCCCATGAAACAAACTTTACCTAAACAACATTTAACACCCTTCTTGGTCTTTACAGGCCTGTTTGCTGGCACAACCGGTGTTTGCGAAGGAAAGCCTTTTAGAATATATGGCCTCACAGTAAATAAACCGGAAGAAGAAAAACCCGCTAAAAAAAAAAAATAAAGCTCAAAGCATTCTCATCCCTTAACAATAACGCAGTAAAAATCTACCCGGATATTCTCAAAAGAGATATGCATGTGGTAGCCAAGGAAAATGATGGCCGTGAAATAGATTTTTTTGTATTTGATGTAGAAGGCACCCTTGTACAGCATTATAAAATGAAAGAAAAAGACCACTACAGAATTGCTGGCCTTTCCAGGGGCACTTATGTCTACCGTGTTTTTAGTGGTGATGAAGAAACTGCCACCGGCAAATTCGAAATAAGATAAACTTTATAGAATAAATTCAACTTTGTCCGGTAAGCGGCAGAGAGCTTAATAAAATCTGATACCCTGGTTGATAAAACCTAATCCGTTCTCTATTGGTACTCTCATTCGTATAAATTTTATTAAACACTCTCTGCCCTGCTTATGGGCTTCCGATAGCTATCGGAATTCTCAATCCGAGCTCTTTTAATTGTCATAACTAAGAAACCCGTAAAAGGCAGGAGCGTTGTTAAAATCCGGTATCCCGGGTGAAAAACCGTTTTACAGACGCACCCTTCTAAAGATTTTTCAATGTCATCCTGCCTTTTCCTGCGGGTTTGCAGCCGAATCCACAGTCAACTACTTCTTTCCTCTTTTAATATCATTGTGCTTAATCAGTTTAAAAAAAACCTGCCTTGCCTGTTTTGTTTTTACAAAAAGTACCTATATTAGTTTTATAATTAAACCTGAGGGTGACCTGAACCCACAAAACAGGGGCGAATGCCGAAAAGCCAAACGAGTAGGTACCAAACCAAAATCAACTTACTATGAACCTTATTGACAGGGCAAAAAAAATTCTTTTGACCCCAAAAACAGAATGGGATGTAGTCAATGATCTAATATCCAGGTATTGCTATGTGATTCCCTTAGGGCAATTCGGTGCTGTTGCATCCTTCATGGGATGGTTAATGGGTTTCAATTATGGATTTGGAAGCGAAAAAGGACTTGGGAGTTCCCTGGCATTGTCACTTGGGAATTAAGTGCTTTTGCTGCGCCTGTATGATTGATGCACTGGCTGCTTTTGGCCCCGAAAAGAAAATGGGTTTGGCGGCAATTCGCTTATTCTTAAACACTGGTTGGGTTGGGTACGCGGTCAATTTCTTCCTTCTCTGTATATTGGTTCATTGATGGGCCTTTATGGTTTATACCTTTTATACTTGGATTGCCTAAATTAAAGAAACTCCGCCAGATAAGCATGGTAATTTTCTTGGGTTTCTTGTTGCAATGATTGTTGCTTCTTTTGTAATTGGATTAATACTGGAAATTGCTTAGTCCCTATGTTTGTCTAGCCGCATACGATTTTTAGATCAACTTATATAATAAAATAAAAAAATCCCGTTCAAATTGGCGGGATTTTTTTATTTTATAATTCCATTTTCAAAAACTGTGCAGTATAGCTTTCTTTATTCTTTGTCAATTCCTCCGGCGTTCCTTCAAACAAAATTCTCCCACCTCCATCACCACCTTCGGGTCCTAGGTCAATAACATGATCAGCCACTTTTATTACATCCATATTATGCTCAATTACCAAACCGTATTACCCCTGTCAACCAATTTATTTAAGACATCCAGTAAGTGCTGAATATCTTCAAAGTGTAATCCTGTTGTTGGTTCATCCAGTATATAAAAAGTTTTACCTGTATCTCTTTTAGAGAGTTCAGTTGACAGTTTTACCCGCTGCGCTTCTCCGCCGCTTAATGTTACGGCTGATTGCCCCAGCGTAATATATCCCAACCCACTTCTTCCAGGACTTTTATCTTGCGGTAGATATAAGGAACATTCTGAAAAATTCCACCGCTTCTTCCACGGTCATTTCTAATACGTCTGCAATGGATTTTCCTTTATACCGTATCTCCAGTGTTTCCCGGTTGTATCTTTTGCCATTACATTTTCGCAATGCACATATACATCCGGCAGAAAATTCATTTCAATCACCCTCATACCTCCGCCCTCACATACTTCGCACCGGCCGCTTTTCACATTGAAAGAAAAACGGCCCGCCGTATAACCCCTGATCTTTGATTCCGGAATAGAGGCAAACAATGTCCTTATCTCTGTAAAGAAGCCACAATAAGTTGCCGGGTTGCTCCTCGGTGTTCTTCCAATGGGGGACTGATCTATTTCTATTACTTTATCGATATACTCTAATCCGGTTACCGATTTAAATTCCAACGGAGTCATTTTAGATCCATAAGCATGTTTGGAAAGAATGGGATACAATGTTTCATTAATGAAAGTTGATTTGCCGCTACCGCTTACCCCGGTTACACAAATAAATTTGCCTAAGGGGAATTTTGCTTCCACATTCTGAAGATTATTTCCTTTTGCACCTTTTAATTCCAGGAATTTTCCGTTGCCGGCTCTTCTCTCTTTCGGAACAGTAATCCGATGATGTCCATTCAGATAACCTGAAGTAAGCGTATCCAGTTTCAATAATTCTGCAGGTGTGCCCTGTGCTACAATTTTACCGCCATGAAAACCTGCTTTGGGACCAATATCAATTAAATGATCGGCCGCCAGCATAATATCTTTATCATGTTCCACTACTATAACGCTGTTACCAATATCCCGGAGATTTTTTAATGCATCAATCAACCGGTGATTGTCCCGTTGGTGCAACCCGATCGAAGGTTCATCCAATATATAAGTGATACCCTGCAATTGTGACCCGATTTGTGTAGCCAACCGTATCCGCTGCGATTCCCCACCGCTCAATGTTTTGGAAGGCCGGATAAAGTGAGGTAAGTCAAGCCCACATCTAAAAGGAACTGTAATCTTTCTTTTATTTCTTTTAGTACATCCTTTGCAATCGCCTTCTGCTTATTATCAAGCATCAGCTCAATACCATCAAACCAGGCAGCAAGATTATCCAGGTTCATATTGCTGAGATCGGCAATATTTCTTCCATTTACCCTGAACCAAAGACTCTCTTTTTTAACCTTGCACCATTACAGGTACCGCAGGCTTAATCGTCATGAACTGCTGCACCCATTCCCGTAATGCTTCGGTACTGGTGAAGAAGCAAACCACCTTTTCAGCATAGGAATGATACCTTCATAGCTGCCGGTGTAGTTCATGCGGAATAGTTTCATCATTTGCATCAACTTCAAGGGATGGAATTGATATCTTTATCGCCAAATAAAAGATCCAGTTGCTCTTTAGGAGGCTCTTTAATCGGTTATCTAACTTAATCTTATACTTTTTGCAAAATCCAGTTACCTGGTTAAAAACACTGGCATTTCTTTCTTCACCCAATGGTGCAATACCACCTTCCTTTACACTTTTGGATGTATCGGAAAGCACTTCACTCAAGTCAATGGTATATACATTTCCCAAACCTTTACATACCGGACAGGCACCATAAGGCGAGTTGAATGAAAATGCATTCGGAGAAGGCTCTTCATAACTGATGCCTGTATCTTCACACATCAGCAACTTGGAATATTGGATAAATTTTGAATCGTCAACGAGCAAAAACATCAGGTCTTTCCCCAGTTTCAATGTTTGTTGCACACTCTGGCTCAATCTTGATTTTAGTTCATCCGTTACCTGCAACCTGTCCACCACCAGTTCGATATCATGAATTACATACCTGTCAACCTGCATTTTGGGAGTGATGTCTTTTACTTCTCCATCCACTCTCACTTTCAGAAATCCTTTCTTTCTCACATCTTCAAATAATTCCCGGTAGTGACCCTTTCTTCCTCTTACCAAGGGAGCCAAGAGGGCAATTTTTTGCCTTTATACTTTTTGAAAAATATTTTCTACTATCTCTTCCTCGCTCCATTTCACCATCTTCTTTCCCGGTGTTGTAAGAATAAGCTTCGCCGATCCTGGCAAATAATAAACGGAGAAAATCATATATCTCCGTAACAGTTCCACGGTTGATCGGGGATTCTTATTGGTTGTCTTTTGTTCAATAGAAATAACCGGGGAAAGACCGGTGATTTTATCTACATCTGGCCTTTCCATATCGCCTACAAATTGGCGAGCATAAGCACCAAAAGTTTCCATGTACCGCCGCTGCCCTTCCGAATAAATGGTATCAAAAGCTAGCGAAGACTTTCCGCTGCCACTATACCTGTAATAACAACCAGTTTATTCTTGGGAATAGAAATATCAATATTCTTAAGGTTATGCACCCTTGCACCAAAAACTTCAATTGACTCGTTATCCTGGATTGATATGCCTGTTCCGCTGTGATTATTCTTTGCCATACGATGGTGAACGAAGATAAGAACAACCTAAGAATCTAATTGTTGTTGACATTCCCTTCAAAATTCAATTTAGTGATTAAAGTTTTACAAGTTATCCACAAAAAGTAGTCTGGCACAGTATTTTGAATATTGCCCCGAGTACCAATTCAATAATCAAAAAATTTTCTTATGAAAAAAAAACCATTGTGTTAATGGGCGGAATCGCTTTGTCCTTACTTACAGTTTCTGTAAATGCGCAGAAACCTGGGATGCCAAAAAATCCCACTGTTGATTCCATCTCAGCTTTATATCGTGACAAGATAGTAACTGCTCCTCCTGCACAAACAAGAGAAGAAATCTTCCCTGCTATTGGCAAATTCGAATCCGCCACCAATGCAGATGCTGCACTTATTACAATTGCTCCTGACGAACAGAATAAAGGCGTGGTATGGATTGAAGGGTTACCACAGGGTAAAATAAAAGCCATGTTGCGTAAATCACCTGCTACCTATAAAATTCCCGCTCAAAAACAGAAGAAGGTAAAGATGTAGCTGAAGGCACGTTGATCTTTGATAAAGAGACTAATACCCTGAGCATATGTATCGGCAAAATTTATAATACTACTGATCCCTCAGCAGCTTTTGCCGCAACCATTGAAGAACCCGCCACCACTGCAAAGAATTCTAGAGTGAAAAAAGCCAGTACAGCCTAAAGCATGGATATATACCGGCACCAAGCTTTGAAGGAAACAGCCCGGAATTAAAAGCATTGATTGGACGGTTCATAACAGTAATGAAAGAGGTTGTCAAATGACAACCTCTTTCTTCTTAATTTAGCCGGTAAAACCAGTATGTTCAACTTTTTTAAAAAGAAAGGACGGTAATCAATGTAGTTGACAAAGTGGTAATCAATGAAACAGCCAAGCTTCATACACTGCTGAAACTTTGGAAAAATGATAAAACATTGCTTTTATCTTCTGGTTCGACGAAAGCCTTCGCCAGGCCGAAACTTATTTCAGCACTCAAACCACAGAGCCCATCCCATTACTTACTGCAAGAGAAGCGGCATCTCCTCAACTGGGTGGAAGGACACCTGTTTTCGCTGAACACTACCCCTTGCGAAGCAGGGAAGAAGAACTATACCTGAAAATGAACCTGGAAAATGTACAGGTATTTTCATCATTGAAGGAACCGTTATTTCAGCAATTCGGGGCCGATAAAATAATCCAGGTAATGCAACAACTGGGAATGAAAGAAGATGAGGTAATTGAACACAGTATGATCAGTAATTCCATAAGAAGAGCCCAGGAAAAATTGAGAAAAAAGATATCATTGAACAATCTGCCCATTCACAAAAAGACTGGTTAGAAAAAAATTATAAATCCTGATCTCCTTTGCTGTACTGCTTTTCAGCCCATATCCAAACACCTGTTCGCAGAAATTTTTACTGACTGATTTGGAAATCCGGAATTTCATCCTATATCTTTGTACCAGTTCTTTACAGATACTTATCAAGAAAGGCAGAGGGTAATGGCCCGATGAAGCCTTGACAACCTCCCCGGTTATACGGGGAAAGGTGCCAATTCCACCCCGACGGAACATGTCGGGACAGATAAGTCAGATTAATAGCTTCTAATATTCTCAACAACATATTCAAAAGCTCATCTGATTTATCGGGTGAGCTTTTTTGTTGCTCTTCCCGGTAGCCTTTTTTGTAAGTGATGTAAAAATGTTTAACAATTTTCATCATGTTTAAAATCAAAAAAGATGAGTAACAATCTTCATTTCGAAACTTTACAACTGCACGCCGGCCAGCAAATTGATCCAACAACAAAGTCAAGAGCCGTTCCCATTTACCAGACAACTTCTTTTGGCTTTAATAATGCAGCATGCAGCCAGTCTTTTTGGTCTGAAAGAATTCGGGAATATCTATACCCGCATCATGAACCCGACAACGGATGTATTTGAGCAACGCATTGCAGCCCTGGAAGGCGGTGTAGCTGCATTAGCAACAGGTTCAGGACAGGCCGCGCAGTTCCTGGCATTGAATAATATTTTGCAGGCTGGTGACAATTTCATCACCACTTCCTATTTATATGGAGGCACCTACAACCAATTCAAAGTGGCTTTCAAACGCCTGGGCATTGAGGCAAGATTTGCAGATGGTGATGATGCAGAAAGTTTTGTAAAGCATATTGATAAAAACACAAAAGCATTTTATTTAGAAACAATCGGTAATCCACGTTTAAATATTCCTGATTTTAAAATTTGCTGACCTGGCAAAAGAATATGATTTGCCGCTGATAGTAGACAATACATTCGGTGCCGGCGGCTATTTATTTAAACCATTAGAGCATGGTGCCAATGTAGTAGTGGAATCAGCAACGAAATGGATCGGTGGTCATGGTACTACTATTGGTGGAGTTATCGTTGATGGTGGAAATTACAATTGGGGTAATGGCAAATTTCCTCAGTTCACTGAACCTTCAGAGGGTTACCATGGATTAAAATTCTGGGAAGTATTCGGAGAAGGAAATCCACTGGGGCTACCCAATATCGCTTTTGCTATCCGTGCAAGAGTGGAGGGATTAAGGGATTTCGGGGCTTCACAAAGTCCGTTCAATTCTTTTCTACTGATTCAAGGGCTGGAAACATTGAGCCTACGTGTACAACGTCATGTTGATAATGCATTGGCATTGGCACAATGGCTGGAGCAACATCCTGCCGTTGAATTTGTACAGTATCCCGGGCTCAAGAGCAGCCCCTATCATGAACAGGCTAAAAAATATCTCAGTAATGGCTTTGGGGGTGTTCTTAATTTCGGCGTAAAGGGAACAAAAGAAAATGCCAGCAAATTTATCGATTCATTAAAGCTGGTTAGTCACCTGGCCAATGTAGGTGATGCGAAAACACTGGCTATTCATCCCGCTTCTACCACACATGAACAATTGAATGCTGAAGAACAGCTTACTTCAGGTGTATTGCCCAACCAGGTTCGTATCAGCGTTGGTATTGAACATATAGAGGATATCAAGGCAGATTTTGAACAGGCATTCACCACCGTATTTGCAAATGAATTAGTGGGCTGATATGACAACCATTTTCAACTATACTAATACATTCACATTAGAGTCAGGTGAAACCCTTCCAGGCTTTCACCTGGCCTATACTACACTGGCAAACTAAATGCTTCAAAAGATAATGTGGTTTGGATATTTCATGCATTGACAGCCAACAGCAACCCGGTAGAATGGTGGCCGGGATTGGTTGGTGACGGAAAGTTTTTTGACCCGGCGAAGTATTTCATCATTTGTGTGAATAAACCCGGAAGTCCTTATGGCAGTATATCGCCTTTGAGCAAGAATCCGGTCTCGAACCAGCCTTACTACAATAAATTTCCTGTTTTTACAATAAGGGATATGGTAAGATCTTACCAGCAATTGAAAGAATATCTTGGTATTAAAAAAGTATTCGCAGGGCTGGGTGGCAGTACAGGCGGTATGCAATTGCTGGAATGGGCAATAGAAGAACCGGAATTATTTGAACACCTGATTCCTATTGCTACCAACGCTGTCTTATCACCCTGGGGCATTGCCTTCAATGCGTCACAACGGATGGCTATCGAAGCAGACAGTACATGGCAGGATCATCACCAGGATGCAGGCCACAAGGGATTAGCAGCAGCCCGTTCTATTGCCCTGCTTTCCTACCGGCATTATAATGGTTATGCAATTACACAAAGAAGGGACAAAGCGTTTATACCACTTAATGGAGACGTTAATTATGCAGCTGATAATTATCAGCGTTACCAGGGATTGAAACTGGTAAACCGGTTTAATGCCCTTTGTTATTACCGGCTTTCTCAAAGCATGGACAGTCACGATGTAGGCCGGAACAGGAACGGTGCAGAGGCTGCCCTGAAAACAATAAAAGCAAAAACACTTGTTATAGGCATTACATCTGATGTATTATATCCGATTTCCGAACAGGAATTTTTACAAAAGACAATTCCTGAAGCACAATTATTAGGTATTTACAGCGACTATGGCCATGATGGTTTTTTGCTGGAATATGAAAAAATAGAATCTGCCTTACAATTATTTATTGACGGGAAAAAGTCATCTCATTTAAAAATAGTGAATCAATAATATGGAAACACATAAACAACTTACAATCGGCCTGTTTGGTTTTGGTGTAGTAGGAGAAGGTGTTTACAAAGTTTTACAGCAAACACCCTCCCTTAATGCAGCTATAAAAAAGATCTGCATCAAAAACTATGGTAAAAAAAGGAATGCACCGGCCTCCCTCTTCACCACAGACAAAGACGAATTATTAAACGATCATGACATCAACGTTATCGTAGAAGTAATTGATGATGCAGATGCAGCATTCCATATCGTAACGACAGCATTGAAGAATGGGAAGAATGTGGTAAGTGCCAGTAAAAAAATGATTGCTGAACATTTACCCTTTTTATTGGAATTACAACAACAAACAGGGAGGTCATTCCTGTACGAATCTGCTGCCTGTGCATCTATCCCGGTCATACGGAACCTAGAAGAGTATTATGACAATGACCTGTTACATTCCATTAAAGCTGTTGTGAACGGCTCTACCAATTTTATACTGACAAAATATTTGAAGAGGGGCTTGATTTCAAACAGGCTTTGGTGCTGGCCCAACAACTGGGATTTGCCGAAAGTAATCCCAAACTGGATGTGGAAGGCTATGATGCCGTCAACAAATGGACATTACTGCTTGCACATGCCTATGGCATTATTGAATCACCGGAAAAAATTTTATTCAACGGAATTCAAAACATACATACTTCCGATGCCGTTGTTGCCAAAGCAAAAAACCAACAGATCAAACTGGTAGCCCAGGCACAAAAAATAAAAAATGGAAAGGTCTCCGCATTTGTTTTACCACAATTTGTAAAACAGAATGACCACTTAGCCTTTGTAAAAAATGAATATAATGGAGTGGTAATAGAAAGCGGATTTGCAGACAAACAATTCTTTTACGGAAAAGGGGCCGGCAGTTTCCTACCGCATCCGCTGTGCTGAGTGATATAGCAGCATTACGGTACCAATATAAATATGAGTATAAGAAACTATACCATCATCAACCTCATGAATTGAGTAATGCTGTTTTCCTGCGGGTTTATGTAAGCTTTGACGATATTGCCTTTGTACCCCGTGAACGATTTGAATGGATAGAAGAATGGCATGCACAGGAAGAGAGAAAATACCTTATTGGTGTTGTCTCTTTTGATGAATTGAAGGAAAATAACTGGTGGAAAGAAAACAATACTTCCCTGATCCTTACACCAGACCCTGTTATTGAGGATATTGAAATCAGAAAATTAAAGAAGAAGAGCCTGGAGCTGGCAGGTATACTCTAATTTTAAATTTGCTATCTGGTTAAAGAGGGTTTGTGAAAGCAAACTCTCTTTGTATTTGAAAATGTACCTTTGCCCAATATTTAACCAGCATGAAAGAATTATCAGTTGTCATCACCGTAATGAATGAAGAGGAGAATATTAAGCCCCTCCTGGAAGCAGTTCGTGCTGCACTCAGCGGTATAGATTATGAAGTAATACTGGTAGATGATGGTTCTGCTGATAAAACAAAACAACAGGTACTGGAATATGCTGATGAAAGAACGATCTTAGTAGAGTTGCGAAAAAATTATGGGCAGAGTACAGCCATGACGGCCGGCATTGATTATTCCCGCGGAAAATATGTGGCATTGCTTGACGGAGACCTGCAGAATGACCCCACTGATATTCCGGCTATGCTGGAACTATTGAAAAAAGAAGACTGGGATGTCGTTGCCGGTAACCGTAAAAACAGGAAAGACGGATTTGTTCTCCGCAAAATACCCAGTAAAATCGCCAATGCCCTTATACGCCACATGACAGGAGTATATATCAAGGATTATGGTTGTACGCTTAAAGTATTCAAAAGAGAGATCGCTGAAGACCTGGGCTTGTATGGCGAACTACATCGCTTTATTCCTGTACTCGCAAAATTACAGGGTGCCAGAATAACCCAGGTTGATGTAAAACATCATGCCCGTATACATGGCAAAAGCAAATACGGTATTAACCGCACATTCAAAGTAATGAGCGACCTGGTACTGATGGTCTTCATGCGAAAATATATGCAAAAACCTATGCACCTTTTTGGTACCATGGGATTTATCAGTTTTGGATTGGGTGTCCTCATCAATATTTACCTGCTGGTATTAAAATTATGGGACAGGATATCTGGGGAAAACCCTGCTGATCCTGGGACTCATTCTTTTATTAGGCGGCATACAGTTTATTACAATTGGTATCATTGCAGATATCAATGTGAGGACCTATTTTGAATCGCAGAATAAAAAGACCTATAATGTCAGGAAGATTTATCATGCCAAAAGGGAGATAAGTCATACCTCGGATATTGCCTTGTAATTACTTTATAAGTAACGCTCTGTTTTCAGAAAACCAGTTATAGAATTTTTTAAGTCCCTCCTGTAGTGGGGTTTGAGGATTATAACCCAACAAAGCTTTTGCTTTTGAAATATCAGCAAAGGTTTTAGGCACATCACCTGGTTGCTCAGGATGTCTTTCAATAGTTGCTTTTTTACCCATCACTTCCTCTATTGCAGCAACTAACTCTTTAAGGGATACAGTATAGTTATTACCAAGGTTAATAATCTCAAAATCCGTTGCCGTATAGTTGATAGCGCCAATGATACCTCTTACAGTATCATCCACAAAAGTGTAATCCCTGCTCGTACTGCCATCGCCATAAACAGGTATAGGATCTCCTTTCAAAATGGCTTTGGTGAATTTATGAATGGCAAGGTCTGGCCGTTGACCGGGTCCGTAAACAGTAAAAAATCGCAGGGCGATAAACCGGATGCCAAACAATTTGCTATATACATGTCCCATCATTTCACCGGAAAGTTTTGTACTGGCATAGGGACTGATAGGCATCAGTTTTTCATCTTCTTTCCAGGGAAAGTGATCATTGATTCCATACACACTGCTGCTGGAGGCAAAAACAAATTGTTTGATTTTTTTGGCTTTTGCAAAATCAAGCATATGCTGAAGACCAATAATATTCACCTGCTGATAGGCCATCGGGTTTTCTATACTGGGTCTCACCCCGGCTTTGGCAGCGATATGTACAATTGCATTGGCAGGTTCTTTGATCAGCTCACATAATTCTTCCCGGTTGTTACTGCCAGGTCTTTTGTATTAACCGGAAACCAGGGTTATTTTTAAAATCCCGGATATTGAATTGCTTAATTTCTGTTGAATAAAACGGATCAAAATTATCAATGCAGGTGATAGTGATTCCGGGATACTCCCGAAACAATGTACCGATGAGGTTGCTGCCAATAAAACCGGCTCCGCCTGTAACGATAATGTGCATTGTTATTTTCTAATATGCCTTAAAGTAAAAAATCCTGCTGTAAGATAGGATTTTTTTGATTTTCCCGGGTAAGTCAGCCCTATAACCAATTTAAATTATTGTTTCACTACTTTTGCTGAAATCCCTGAAACCATTAAATAATTAAGGTATTTTTCTTAACCTGACAAATCCCAAAGCCAATTGATCTGGCTATCTTAATGCATCAAGATGCTGCTGTAATTCATACTCCGTTTTAATCAGAACATCCCTGGCTTTACTACCTACATTTATCCCTACTATACCTGCAGCTTCTAGTTGCTGCATCAATCGCCCTACCCGGTTATATCCTATTTTCATACGACGTTGAAGAAGTGAAGTTGAGGCAATTTGGTTTTGTACAATGAGTCTCGCAGCATCTTCAAATAAAGAGTCCCTGTCTGACAAATCAAAGCAATTACTATCTAATTCAGCTTCATTTATATATTCTGGCAATAAAAATGCCTGAGGGTAGCCTCTCTGATTTTCTATATGATTGATGATGTTTTCAATTTCAATGAATTCTAATAATATTGTGTTTCCAATGCCAATTTCGTAATCCTTGTTATATAAAAATTCCCCCTGCTGAAGACGGGATTTCAATTTTACAGTATCAAAAAACCTCCGGTAATCATCTTTACTATTTAGATTAAATACTACCCGTTGGGCAATCAATGAAAGCAGTGTAGCGGAAAATGCATGTCCAGTAAACTGGCTGGTACTGATTATTGATAACATCCCCGTTTTATAGCCTTCACTTATCAACTTTTGAAGTGGTAGATTAAGTCCGTTATCGCTGCTTAACGAAAATCCGCCCAGGTCATCAATTACCAGAACTATAAAGGGTAAATACTGGTGACCCTTATGAGGGTTCAGTTTTCTGTCAATAATTTTTTTGTTATACTCTTTTATATTTCGGGCACCTGCATCTTTTAATAACTGATATCTGTTGTCCATTTCAATACAAAGGGCATTCAGAGTATATAAAAGTTTGGAGTGCTCTTCAACTATTGAGCTTTCTTCGCCTGGCAGTTTTGCAAGGAAGTGTTTCTCCAATAAGCGATATACACTGAACTCAATTCCTTTTGCATCAGCCAAAACCAGTTTTATTTGCGATGGATGTGCTTTCACCAATAGAGAAATTAGCAACTGGTGAAGGAAACCTGTCTTGCCAGTGGCCTGGGTGCCAGTTATAAAAAGTGATTTTATCTCGGCGAGGTCCTTCATCATTACTCCTTCTCTTCCTATTGACCATAGAACTGGTAAACTAAATTCCGGATTGCTGTCTTTTAGACTATACAGGTAATCACCATTTTTGCTCGATAGCAGGTCTAATGATGGGTAAATGTAGTCTCTGATATCTAATGCAGGAGTATAGTGGGCTACAGTAATTTCATCGACTTCACCAAGCTCTGTTATATTCGATTTAGCTTCTCTTTCCAGGTTAGTATCAACATCAAAAGGAAGTTCATTTATTGGGAGAGATTCATTTGCTTCGTTATTCTCAGTTGAGCTTGACTTGCCTGGCAGGGAAGTTAATTCCGTTTCCCTTTTCTTTCCGAAGAGTCCTTTAAAGAAGTTAGCCATTATACTCAGTCTTAGTTTAGAGAGAATTCAAAAAATACCGGTAAATGGTCAGTGATATCCGTTGCTTCTTTAAAGTTCGGGAAAGATTTATAAAAATGGATAACCCCGGCCTTTTGTTGTTTCACTTTTGCGATGGAATAAAATATGTTGTCAAATTCAGAGGAAAGGCAATCACTATCCTTGCATTCCTGCCTCAAGCTGGTTTTCTGACCGGTTAATGCCGGTTGATAGCCCATTTTCTTCAAGGGATTAAAAACAGTATGGCTTTGAGGCAGGTTAAAATCACCGCAAAAAATAAGGTTTAGGGCAGGATATTCATCTGGCAGAAGCTTGAAATATTTGACCTCTGTTTCAGGCTGTTCCTTTTTGGTTATTGCATGAAAATTTACAAGAGTAAACTCTTTTCCCGCGGCTTTGAAAGTAGCGTAAAAGGGTTCACGGCCAATTTCAGTAGTGTACGTTTTTTCAAGCCAGGGTTTTCCTATCATTGTTACTTTAGATGGTTTCCAGAGAAATGCATATCGCTCTTTTTTGTAGGGAGTATCGCCGCTGGTAGGATCACTGATGCGGTATTCCCATTTTGCTCCTTTCCGGTTTAACGCATCTCCCAACCGACCTACAGCCTGTGCACCCCCTGGATCTTTTGCCACCACTTCCTGAATCAGGACAATATCATAGTTCTTTACAGTATTGGCGATGAAATCGATTTCTGCATCTGATTTGGTTTTGCCAAAGTCTTTGAGGTTCCATGAAATTATAGTTACGTTTTGCCCATATAAGGTTGTAGCAAAAACAACAGAGGATAAGATTGCAAAAATTATAAGTTTAAATGAACGCATATAGTAAATATTCCTCATGAAAAGACACCATTATTTCGCGATAAACTGACCCCTCATTTTAATCATCTCATTTTTTATTTTCCTTATCTGTTTTAGCTCTGTTATAACGTTAGTTTCTAAGATTTATAGTCCAGCAGCCTAACTTTATTACTTCGTATCTCCTTGGAAATAAAAAACTAATCATCAACTGTCCGATTAAATACTACTTTGTAGACAGTATGTTTGTTCAGAATCTTAACTAGTCAAAACTTTCAAAGAAATACTGATGCTCTTACCGAGACAATTATTCAATATAATAACTAATCAAAACATGTAACGGATCGAAAAAACTTTACCCTGAAATCGATGTACATTTTTTTCTATAACTCCTATGCTTTTGAAATCGTCTATATGTACTAACTCTTTCCAAAATTAAACTGTACTTGACCTACACGAAAGCCAGAGCAATATTTAAAGTTAGCTTGCAAACAATTAATTTGTAGTAAAAGCGATATTACTTCCATATGCAGTACCCCAACTGTTTGTTGCATATGCTCTCACATAATAAGTTCTTCCAGATAATAATCCAGTCATCGCAGATGAAAAAGGTCCGGAACCAGATCCGTTTATTGTGCGACTATTAGCAATTGTAGGGTTTACCGTCGTGCTCCAGCAAATCCCTCTTGCTGTTACGGTGGCCCCACCATTACTAACTACATTGCCACCACAAATAGCTGAAGAGCTTGTTATTGAGGTAACAGAATTGGTGGTGACTGATGGAATATTCTGTGTAGTAAATGATAACTCGCCTCCGTAAGACGTTCCTACAATGTTAGTGGCATAAGCCCGCACAAAATACATTGTTCCGGGGGCTAAACCGGACAGTAAACTTGTATAGGATCCATTTCCAGTACCATTGACCGTTTTTGTAGATAAACTTATCGTAGGGCCTGGAGTTGTACTCCAGCAAACCCCTCGAGCCGTAATATTTGATCCTCCTGAATTTGTAATATTTCCGCCACTTGTGGCGGATGAATTGGTTATCGACGAAATTCCTGACGTAGTCATGGTAGGTGTCGACAATGTAGTAAAGCTCAACTGATTTGCATAAACCGTTCCGGTTGTTGTCGTTACAAATGCTCTGACATAATAGTTAGTACCGGTAATAAGCCCATTGATGTCACATGAAAAATTTCCTACTCCTCCATTACTTATTACTTTTGAATTACTTATCGTAGGACTTGTGTTAGTTGACCAGCAAATCCCCCTTTCAATAATAACATGACCACCGTTTGAACTTATTAGGCCACCAGATCTTGCGCTTATTGAAGTAATATTCGAGACAGGAGTTGTAAAATCAAGAGTTGGTTGATTTTTCCCGGGGATATCAGGATCTACTGTACAACTGATTATTGCACCCAGTAAAATAATAAATAAGAAATACTTTTTCATAATTTAAAAAATAATTCCTATCCCGATTTGATAATCGAAATAAGGTTTTTGATTATATGAAGATGAAGTTTGTGTGTTATAAACTATAGAATTTACACCTACTGAAACATTAAAAATAGATAATTTAAAAAGTAAACCTACTTCCACCTCTGGCCCGACATAATATCCGGCAGTATTATTTCCCCAGCCACTTTTTATAAATGAATTATTGATATTTGAATATTCATCGACACCCCAGAGTAATTCCCGCTGCCCATATCCAGCACCAACCAGTAAAAAAGCTGTTCTGGTTAATCTTTTTGTTATTCCGCCAGTTGCACTCAACCTGTTATTTGCTATTTCATTATTATAAACAAAATAGCTCTCTGACGTGCCATTTACCTCATTATTCTCTATTGTGTATTCTTTTGTATTCGCCTGGCCGTTGAATTTTGCTCTTACATACCAACCAGTTTTAGCTAACTTTCCAATGGTTAAACTATAGACAGAACCTTTACCAAATTTTTCAAAGGCAGAAGTAATATCATTTTCACCAGAGGGGATAATTGTACCAAAGTTTATAAAAAAGTATTTATCAACCAACCTTGGATTTATAGTTGCACTGACGCATGAAGTAGTATTACATTCCCCAATAGCCTTTACATAATAGTCTGTCGCTTTCCTTGGTTTTACAGAAATACGTTCTCCTGTACCGGCTTGTTTTGTCGAATTGCAATCATCTTTTAGCCAAACCCAATTTGCATTTTTTCCTAGCGTCCCTCCAAAAACAGATAGTATCACCTGTCTTTTATTATTTGGGTCGTCTTCTGTAAGGATGCTAAATGGCGGAGCTGATGATTGGCTTACCTCAATAGCGATTGATTTTGTTTTTGTAACCATACAATTTCCTTCTCCTCTGACTAAATAGTTAGCATTTGTATTAGGGTAAATTACAATTTTTCTACCCTTTCCAACCTCACTTGCCTTATTTAAATCATTTTTATACCATGTCCATGAAGCATCCTGGGAAATTTTCCCGCCTAAAACCTCTAGCTCAAGGGAAGATCCATTACAAATGAAATTATTTCCCGAAATTTTTTCAGGGTCGGTAAATTTTTCATCGGCAGCATCCATTTCAAAAGAAATTGGTGTTAAAGAATTAGGCCCACCTTCTATTACTAAGTAATAAGTTGTTCTTTTTACAGGGGAAACGTAAATGACTTGTCCATCCCCAAGATGTTTCCCTTTTAGGCTGTCCTGGTACCACGCCCATCGGGCCCCCTTACCTAATTTTCCTCCTTTCACTGTAAGCGGGATGTTTTTTTCATTAGGACAGAATGATTTTTTTCCTTCAATTCGCTCAGGCACCTTCGAATTAAGATCCACTTTAACAACAACTGTTAAACATGTACTAGTATCTGTAAGACTTTCTACCCGTACAAAATACTGTTCATTTTCTAAAGGAGTTATCTTAATTGATTCCCCTGTTGCAACAATAATTCCACCACATGTATTTGAATACCACCTCCACACTGCTTTCCCACCAAGAGAACCGCCTTCAATTTTCAGCGTTGTCGATTCACCGTATTCAATATTTAAATTTCCAGTGATATTTACTTTGGGCATAGCAAGTGTAAATAATTTAGTTTGAATCTCTTTTAACCGTGTATTTGCATATACATCTTTAGGATTTTCAGTCAAAATACTCTTATAATACTCTTTAGACTGATCAAAATTTCCACTGTTAAAAGCTGCATCGGCCATTCTATGCAAATCAAAACACTTTTCTGCCTGCCTGAGATTATCCCCGGCAATTTTTAGTTGTCTTTTATCCGGAGACTTAATGGCCTCTTTATATTTTTCAATTGCACAAGCATAATCCCCTTTAGCAAAACAGTTATTTCCTTCTTGCAAACTGTTAGTTTGAGCTAAAGCCAAACTGGTTATAGCAAGAGCAAATAATAATAATGCGATCTGTTTCATGTTGTTCTTTTATAATCTCTTTAATAAATCCGAAATATCTGCATCCGGATTAGGCTGTTTACGCTTGATAATTTCAAGAAATATATCAGACAGATAAGGATAGTTCGAGAAATTAAAGTCATAGTTGAAAATGTAAGCGGAAATCTCAGCCAGTATTTTGTCGAATTTCTTTCTTTGAATCTCCTTGCTCATGCCGGAAACTGCCTCGGCTTTATCCAATACCACAATTTTCCCTAATGTTTCTTTTAGCCCTTCATTAAAAACTTGGTAGTTCCCAATCGTTTCTTTGAGTTTGCTGAGTAAAGCGGATTCCCGTTTTATTTGCTCCAATTGAATTTGATGACTCTTAATTTGAACAGCATCCAGTTTAACGTCAAGTAATTCCTTTGCACTGAAGTATTTCTCTACATCAGCCAGGATTTGTTTAAGTTCAGTTGAATTTTTGATAAGCTCAGCGTCCCGTTGTGCTGATTGTTTGGTTGGGGATTTTAACAATTCTTCAAATGATTTATTTTTGTAACTATTAACTATCGTCGTCAATATTTCATTTTTGCCTTTTTCATTTTCCTCTCTTGCTTTTTTTTCACTTTTCTGATTTTCTGCTGTAATCTGATTGTCCTTTTCTGAAATCTCTTTTTGCAGTGAGGTTATAGAATCTGCTTTTTGACGGAGAAGGCTGTCAATATTCTTCTTCTCTTTTTTGAATTCTTCCAGGCTTGCCAAATCCGATCTTAGCCTCCTTAGCGTATCTTGCAGGGTATGATTTAATTTTCTTTGTTGTTGAGTACTATCCTTTTCCGCTTTGACAATCTTTTTTAAGCTGTCTATTTCAATAACCTGTTTAGAAAATCTATCTACAAAATCATTTTGATTTTGAGCAAATGCAGAGCTGAATTCACACAAAATCAATATTATAAAAACCACCTTTTTCATCAATACTTTTTTAGTTTTAGTTAAAATGATTGTAAGCTCTGGTTCCGTCGTTCTGCCACTTTTCTTTTAAACGATCATACTCGCTACTGAAATCAGAAACTTTATAAATGTTGTTATCCAATTCGTCTATTTTGTTTTCCAGCGGACTATATATGCCGTCAACATAAGCCTTTTGCGAGTTATAGTTGGTAAACATATTAGACCAGGTATTAATCATATTGTCAAGATATTTTACATGTGCACGGAACAAGGCTTGTGGTATTTCATTCAACCCACTATGCAAACGGGTACAATTATTTACAAAAGAATTTTCCAAACGGTTGTTCCGATAACTTATAGCTTTAGAAATTTTACTGCTCACATCAACAATAGGAAATTGCATGTCCAAGTCCTTTTGAGAATATGAAAAACCTTTGCAGGATGCAATAAAGACGGTGATTTCGTCATGTTTATTAATAATCGATTTTATTTCATTAAACCTTCTGTCAATAGGGCTGTTCCTTTCGAGCATTGGAGAACTTTGTAACGTCCGGTATTCGTTACGGATAAAACTTAAATCGTTAATTGCCCAATCTGAACGGTTAAAAATATAATAAGCCTGTTTTATAAATTTATCGGTATAGGCAGCATAGAGCTGTTTGGAAAGGTTTTCTTTCCACTGGTCATTTTCTAATTTGCTTTTGCCTAATCTGCTGTTTTTATGATAATCATCTATATGATAAGATACTTCGGTATAATATTCTTTACAGAACTTGTTTTCCGGTTTTAGCTGAAGCGTCTTGATTTCCTGCTGAATTTTATCAATGAACGGGTTTCCACTTGACTTAATTTCCTCCACCTTATCGGGGGCAACAAATGACCGTATCACAAAAAATGTAATAGCGGCTACAACGATGAGGGCTAAACTTATTTTTAGTGTTTTCATTTAACTTTACTTCTTAATTCATTTAATGTTTTACAGGCTGCCTTCCCGGGAGTATCATTGTATTTTTTAAAAGATTCTGAGCTTGCACAAACAGATTTTAAAAAGGATTGTAACTCACTTTTTTGAAGATATTTATCATTATTGATTTTTTTTAATAATTGGCGTGAATCATCCATTTGCATGCTTTGCTTTATTGAAGCCCAAAAATCTAAATATAGGTCAATACTCTTTTTGTATTTGTCCATACCTCCAGACTTCCAACTTTGGAGGTCGTTCCTAGTAACTGCACCACTTTGCAGTTCTTTTGCAACATCTCTTGAATTATTGGTGCTTGTCGGTATTGATACCTGTTTTTCTTCATTTTTTTGTTCAGTCTTCACTGGAAGTGTTACTTTCTTTTGGGGTTCCTTTTTTATTTCCTCAGCCACATCTTTTTTTACTTCTGTTTTTTTCTCTGTTGCAGGTTTAGTAGCGTTTAAAAAGGCATTTATAGCGTCTGCTATTTGATTCAAGTCCCAAGAAGAAACATCCCCAAACCTGCTTTTAACAGAATCATATTGGGAGTTTTTTATTTTTTTAATCGTAGTGTCGAAATTTTGCTGTGCCGAGTAGTAATGCAATTTTTTTAATGCGTCAAAGTTCCAGTTATTAACAAAGTCCCT
Organism: Bacteroidota bacterium; assembly: GCA_016707685.1. Lineage (GTDB taxonomy): Bacteria > Bacteroidota > Bacteroidia > 2-12-FULL-35-15 > 2-12-FULL-35-15 > 2-12-FULL-35-15. Next base: position 36,979 of record JADJHE010000002.1, on the reverse strand, counting down.
TTTTTTAATTGCACTATCAAGGCTATCTATAACTTCTTTAAGTTCTGTACCTGAACTCAAAGTTTTTTTGTAACTATTAAGCGTATCAAGAATAAGTGAATTGCCTTCGATATAAGCCTTTATATGTTGGGAGCTAGGTTGTTGGTTAGGTTCAGGCGGGTTACTTTCACTTAAAGAAAACAATGCCCCAATGGTAAAGATTAGAAGTATCGTTCCAGCTATTAAAGCAGCCATTAATTTTGGTTTTTGATAAAATGGCTCCTTCCTTTTGTATTGTGGATGAGGAACATTTTCTTTTGATTGGCCTAGCTGCGGGTCTTTCTTTTTTAGTTTTTCCTGAATAGTGCTTTCGCCAGTTGCAGGAAAATATTCGATTCTCTCACTTCGGTGGTACCCCTGTTTTTCAAAAGTTATATTCCACTTTTTTTCAACATCATTTCCGATAAAATCAAACTCCGAAATTTCTCTTGTATCAACTTTTCCCTGAATCCAAACTTTAAATTTGTCAATATCTTGTCCAGTATCAGAATCGGACACAAGAAACTTTACTTTTTTATGTTCATTTAATTCTAACTTAACATCGTTTTCGTTCTCAGGGATCATTCCTTTTGTTTCTGAATATAAGTTTTCCTCTTTTTTCGCAGAAACATTCCAATGTTTCCCAATTTCTTCGCCCTCGAAACTAATCTGATTATTTATTACAGATTTTGACTCATTACCTCTTTTACAGATGATTTCTGCATCCCTTATAGTGTTTCCTTTCCAGTCTTTTATGTCGAATGAGACGGTTTTTATTACAGGGTCTAAGTTTATATTTTTTTCTACATCAATTTTTCTATTTTCTTCATCAACAAAAAGATACTTTCTGATCCAATCATCATTCAGTCTCCCTTCTTTTACTACCAAGGCTTCAGAATATTTTCTAAAATAGCGAATTGAAATAAGGTCATTATTGTTGATTTTATCTTTTTTATAAAGTAGTTTCCCGCCTACCCTGATTTCTATGGATATACCATTTTTAGCCTGGCCATCATAGTCACGCAATGCATATGCTTTTTTTTCTAAATCTATTTTCCCTGTCAGATTATCATTGGGATTTTCTGAATGTCGAAGTGCATTAAGCGGATCTTCGGGTTTGTCTTTCAGTTCTTCTTTAACAAACAACACTTGCCTATATTTGCTGTACTTATCTTGATAAGGTGCATCAAAATATTTTTGCAGCTTTTCTTCATTTTCGTAATAGATGAAGGCATCATCTTTAGTACCTGACAGCAGGCTTTCTATATCATCGACATGTCGGTCATCTGTGCGGAATTCTTTTACTATATCTTCAAGAAAAGCCCAATCTTCCCTTACATCTTTTAGATTGTTATCATTATCGGGAATATGTATTCTGTAATATTCACCTGAAACTTTGTTTAATACGGATAATATATCTTTTCCTTGGAGTTTTTTATTGTTTGGTAGAAACAATGAAAAAGCAAGAAAACCGGTTCGTTTGTCACCACGAACGTCCCTGATGATTTTATACTTCGAAAAAATGATACTCTTCTCTACAAAACGGATAGCAAAAGCTTCTTGACCAATTGCAGTTGCTTTAGGTGCATCAGAATTAACATCCAGCAACCCACCTAATTTTTTTGGTGTAAAAATTTGTCGTCCTCCTTTTGTTCCATGTACTACTATGTCCATTATACTTAGCTGTTAAAGAATTTTTTAATTACATTATTGCTTACTGGTTTCACCCTCTTCAACAAATCCTGAATAATATCATTTGAATAAGACCGGTCGATTTTGCAAATTCTTTTGAAATAGACATCACCGATAGAAAACAATTTCACTTTGAAATCCACAGAATTCCTTTGACATTGGTTTTTCAGAACATCCATAAAAGAACCAAAATTTTCTTGTAGAAATGCTTTTGCGATGTCTATTTTATTATCCCCTTTTATTTCATCCGATTTAGTGATGACTACATAAACAGCATCTGTCTTTTTCCTGAAAATGTTATTTCTATCTCTAAAATAAACTGCAGCCGCTTCCAGATAGTTACTTTGTGTAAGCCCTTTAGTATCTTCTGTGTGTTTTGTTTCCTGGTTATAGTCAATAAAAAAGTAATGAATTTTTTGATTATTACTATTCAAGAGTAATTCGAGAGTTTTAAAAGAATTTTCAATACCTTCTCTATTATAATCATCGATTATTTGACTGTTGTTGACTACTTCGAAAAAATACTGAAACACTTCCCCACTCAATTCAAAAAAAGAAATTTTGCGTTTGTTTTTTTCTCCTCTTTTATAAAATAAAAATGGCATATACTGGGTTCTGTCAGTAGCCGTTCTGTTAGGTAAGTTGCCAATATTATTTCGGAACATATTGATCAAACTGGTACGATAAGTTGATCCAAATTGTTGGTGAGTATCAGGAGCTTCCATTGTATAATCTTTTGTTATCGTACTTAAAATGGCTGCTAAAGCACAGGTTTTGCCCGATGAGGGGATGCCCCAAAAGAAAATATCGGTATAATCCGCGGGTATATCGCTTTCATTTTGAGGTATATCGTTGAAATTTAAAGTTGGTTGTGTGTAATTCTTAACAGTAGTGGCATTAATACCAAGGGTTTCGCATAAAGAGTTTAAGTCATTTTCGCTTAATATTTCAACGATTTCATCGGGAGCATATTCATTAATGTCTTCTTTTATTTTACGAAGCATTCTTTCCCGATCATTATACTTTCTTTCTTCAGCATTTTCATCGTCCTGTAGCTGTTGCATTTTTGCTTGCGCAGCAGATACGTTGCTTCCGTTAGGAAAAACTCGCAAATAATTTTGTAAATCACGAATAGTTTGAGCTGAAGCAAAAGTATCATCATCCTTCTTTTTTAAAATGTTTTTTACACTTTTTTGCTTTGATGCATCAAAAGCACCAGTTCTTCGTAATTCATCAAATGTTACAATTCCGATGGAGATACCATCGGCAATTTGTTCTGCACTTAAGTTTTCTATTTGAGTAATATATTCTTTTTTTTCAGTCATCATTATGGTGGTTAATTATGTTAGAAATCAATATCGTATTCTCCTTTTTGTTTGGTGGTGCCAATCATCGTTTTACTGCTTCTTTTCGAAATTAAGTACGACAACAACATCAACAAATATGCTACTGCAGCCAAACCAATTGAAAGCGGCGTTGGCTTGCCCGGGGTGGTAAAATATTTTTTTACATCTGTAAAAGTTAGAGGGAAAGGAAAAACCGTAGTGTTTTCTCTGCTTTCTCCTTGTTCAAGTCTTTGGGAAAAGCTAATCAGCTGATTTAACCAGTCTGTTGATTTGCTTTCTATATCATTTACCACATTTACAATGCCCGGTTTCCAGCTCTTTGTGGTTTTCTTTGCTCTTGCCAGCCAGGCAGTAGCAACTTCTTTTATGCCATTTTTACTAGCGGTGTCACTATAGTTTGTAGGATAGAGATCAGCATGGATGGTAAACATTTTATTTCTCATTTGAGTTGCATCTGAAGCGATACCATCTGAAAATCCATATTTAACGTAATCTCCGCCTGTAAGCTTTGTGGCTATCGCTGTTTCTAACTGTCCTTGGTAATTAAGCTTACGATTTTCGGCATATTGTTCATAATCTGCAAACATATTTTCAGCCTTCGTAATGCTTATTTTAAGTTTGTCCTGGATTTTTGTCTTTTTAGCCGATACATTAAAATAATGCGGGAATGGCGAATACGCAAAGAAAACCAAGAGACCAGTAAACAGCAGCAGTACACCTATTTCCAAAATAAAACTGGTTTTGAAATTGCGGCTTGTTCGTTTTAGTAATTTGGCAATAAAAGCTGTGCCAGCCAATGATACGGTAATAATTGCGGCCCAGGTAATACTTTCGGATGTGTTACCCAGAGTAGAAAAGTTTTTACCAAGAAAACATATAAAGCCAAATGCAAGAGCTGTTAATAAAGTTAGCACATCAGCTAATGAGAATTTTGATTGTTTCATATTTTACCTTCAGTTATTAAACCTTTGTTTTTAATTATTTATCCAATTGGCCAGTAATCACCTGCTATTTCCAATTCTCTTTATTTCATTATTTATTCTATCTAACTCTTGTTGCAAACGGTTACGTTCCTGCTCCAACTGCGATTGCCTGTCATTAGCAGGGGGTGAACCCTGGTTCTTAGACCTGTTCCCCGTTGCTCCCACTGTAAAGGAGCATATATGTACAGGCTTGTCTTTTTTCCTTATCACACCCTTGAATTCTTCCGTTTTTCCGCTGTATTTTACCTTTATGTTGTAAGGTGTTTCATTGAGGTTAGGATCGTGGTTTTTATAGTACAGTAAATACACATTGTAAGTCCCGTTGGGTGCAGTGCCGGGTTGCCAAAAAATATTTTCGATAGGCGTTTTGCTGTCGGGATATTCCACATTCATGTCAATTTCGAGTTGCCCGCCACTGGATACATTTCGGTTTCGGAAAAAAACGGATTCGCCATTGGGGTCGGTACAAATCAGATCCAGATCGTTATAGTTATTCCAACTAAGCAGTATCTGTACATCGCCGGAAGAAGGAACCGGTGTGCAATCAACAACTTCACCCGAACGTACTTTTTGTAATGCTTTGTCCAATTGGATTAGCTTACCAATATTGCCTTGGGTTTCCAGACCCGTACTTTTCAGAATACAAATAATTTGTTTGGTAGTGATGGTATCATTTATGCTTTTCATCAGGGCAACTGTACCGGAAATAATAGGAGCCGCCATACTTGTGCCATCCATTGTGGCATAGCTATCTTTACCTACCGTACTGTATATACCTACTCCCGGTGCCGAAATAGTTGAGTAAGAACCATAATTACTAAATTGGGCTTTGCGTGCATTCTGATTATTTTTATCTGTTGCTGAAACGGTAATAAACAACTCGGGGCGTTGGAGAGCATCAATACCTGCCAGTACATTATCATTACCCGCTGCTACCACGAGTGTTGCATTATGGCTGGCAGCAATTCGCATAACCCTGCGCCATAAACGTTCTTCTTCCTTAAAATGATTTCGGATCAGGTCTTTTTGTACATTATCGGTGTATTGTGAAAGCCCTGTAAATTGGCCTCCTAATGAAACATTTATCACATCCGCACCCTGGTATAAGGAATAAATAATGCCATCCAATACTGAAGTAGTAGTCATTAGTCCCTTCTCGTTGGCTACCTGAACAGGCATAAACTTGCAATTAGGGGCAATACCTGAAATGCCTTTTCCATTGTTGGCAATAGCCAACGCTATTCCTGCTACATGAGTGCCATGATCAATCGGTTGCGGGAAAACCTCTGCAGAATGTTTCCATACATTATACGGGCTAACTACTTTGCTTGCCAGTTCAGGATGTTTGAGGTTAAAGCCATCGTCAACAATGGCTACTGTAATTTTTTCGGAACCTCGTGTAATAGCCCATGCCTGCGGGGCCTTTATTGCATTTAGGTACCAGGATTTATCGCTGTCAGCAAGTGCAGGATCGTTAGAAGCCTGGGTTCCCTCAAAAAGAGCTTCATCAAAAACAAAAAGTTCGTATTCTGGTGCAAATGCCGGTGGAATTTCTTTTTTTAAACGTTCCCGTTCTTCTTTGGGTATCTCTATTTGCATTCGCTTAACTACATCATCGTAATACACCACTTTGTACTTCTCACCGGGGTATTTTATTTTAAATGCTTTAGCCAGATCCAAAATGGATTTGTCTTCGTTTTCCATCAATATATTTAGCCGGTTACCAAGAATAGTAGGATTTCCCGGGATAGTATCGGGGTTGTCTTCAATTGGGGGCAGTACACCTTGATTAGGTGGTAAAATACTATCCAAACCGGGAGGTGTAGGTTTAGGTTCGTAGGGATTATGAGGGTCATAAATTCCCCCGTCATTACCCACGTTTGGATCATCTTTTATCCAGGAACTGTCGTTATCATTAAGAGCCCCACCACCGACATGATGGCTGTCGTTACAACCCCGAAACAGCCATGAAAGCAGCCATATCAAGAGAAGTAAAAGCAATAGCCATAAAAGCCATTTCAAACAGCCACGATCCAAAAACAATGTTCGCAGCCAATTCCAAAATCTTCTGTACCAGGGCAGAGGAGTTGGCGGTGGAGGAGGTGTGTTTTTAATTCTATATTGTGCAGTAAATTCTTTGTCGCCAGTTATTTCATAATCTATAGGATTTTCGTTCCACCCAGCAAATTCGTATCCGTCATTAGGTTGTACTTGTGGAATTTCATCATTGCCAAGGAAAGAATTTGCATCTTTTGTAACAAATGAATTTCCGTTGAGAGACCCGTTTTCTCCTTCATTAAAAGAAATATTATATGTTGTAATTGGCTGTACAGGCTCGACAATATCTTCTTCTTCTTCTTTTTCTTTTTCTTTTTTGTAATCAAATTCTTGCGAATCTCGCTAATATCTTCCCTTACGTTATCTCGCAATTGCATTCCCCAAACGCCCAAAACCACTTTGTCGTCATAGCAATACACGAAGCGTTCATCAATAAATTTGATAGCATCTGCAAGAAATGTTGCTTCGGTAGTTTTGCCTGAACTTTTGAGTGAAGCTATTTTGTTTTCAAAATGAGCAAGTGTTTCATTTTTTATCGTCCTATATTTTTCTTGCTCGTTATCTTGCAATTCAGATAAAATGTGGGGTGTTTCACTATATTTTTTTCCGTGAAAAGTAATGATATTATCTTCTTTAACAGGATGGGCTAAAAATTCCTGGTACTTCGCATCTATATTGCTTTTTATGATATTAGCAAGAGCCGGATAACGATCGAACAACGTTCTGCCATTCATCCCCTGCAACGCCTTGAAGTATTTCAAATCGGTGCTGCACAGTTCCTCTTTGCCTATGACTTTTGCCATACTTAACTGTATTTTATGGGTTCGGTCTCTTTAATAATTGCCCCCAATCTTTCATTAGCCTGCACATCATAATTTGGGATGTCACAAACAGATACAAACCCTGTTTTAAGACGATTGTACCAAGCCAGGTAATTGCGATAACTCGGCAAAGATTTCATTTCTTCTGGTTTGGATTGAATGATGTCTGTCCAGTTTTCTATTTTTTCAAACAGTTTTTCTACTGATTTCTCTGTCGGGTTTTCATTTTGGTCTATTACCAATCCTAATTTATTTTGTTCATTTGCCACTCTCAAATCATTGATTTCGGCTTCATCGAAATATTCAAATCCTACGGTACTTATGCATTTATTCAGTAGCTCAGCACTCATATCAGCTACAATTTCGTAAGGCAAGTCGGTCTTGGTTTGTCCATCCACATAATGCCTAATTCTCTCTGCAATCTTTTTGGAAATTCCTACTTTTTTGAATAGTTTTTGATACATATCCTTCATCTCCTGCAATGCTGATGAACCTTCCTGTGCTAAAATCCTCTGAATAGTATGTTTGTCATTCAGGTTAATATATGCAAACCAATAATCGAGTAATGCTTCTGCTAATTGCTGGGCGTTGTTTTTGATCAATTCCGAATTGCCTGAAATCAGTTCTTCCAGGTCAATCTTTTTAGCTTCAAGTTCAGCACTAAATTGTTCTTTTTGTTCTTCTGTATTTTTTTCATAATGGGCACACAATCTTTCAAAGTAAGCTGCTGCTGTATCCCCATCCATAACAGGCACATGTATTCTGTAAGTACTGTAAATGTCCAAGTTGACTTCATTGCGATGTTCAATATTTTCAATTTTCTTTCGATAAAGTTCAAGTACGGCACTCTCATCCAACATCAACTCTTTCATAAGTTGTCCATAGTGCTTAATTCCATCGGCACTAAAGGCCGTTGCTAATTTGTACTGAATATCACCAGCTTTTGATTTTGCTTTTTGCAGTTCTTCGTCTTTATCATTGCTATGGTAATATTTGAGTAGTTCTGTTAGAATAGTTTGCGAAATCTCGTTAAGTTCGGTAATCGTTTTTTCCCTGCGGGCATCATTGATATTGTTAGCCGCAATGGTAAGTTTATCGATAATCAATTTTGTGCCGTCTTTGTTTATACTTGCTGCTTCGTCCCACGATTCTGCTGGGTTGGAAAAGTGGCGTTTAACGAAATCATAGTCAAGAAAAGATTGACGTAGGTCGTCTCTGAAATTGGGATATTGAGGTGTTGGAACTTCTTCTAATTCCTTTTTGTTTACATTAAATCCTTTAAAAATGTTGCTTGGCGTTTCTGATTTTTCAAAGTCTCGTAATAAGAAGATATTTTGAAAATACGGTTGTGATTTAGTCCATTTCTCAAACCAGGTATAATTTTCTTTCTCAAAATATTCTTTTCCCAAAGTCGTTGTAAAACGTTGCAACCAACGATTACTTAAAGGAATTCCTGTTCCATCCGCTTTATCTTGTAGTGGATTGTATGCTAAATTAATATTAAAGAAAGTGCCAATAACAAACAGCGGTGAAATTTTGGATTTTGAAATAAATACTTCTCTTTTTTCGGCTGTATCGCCCACAATTTCGTTTACCCAATTATTGAGTAAACGTGGCATAATGCGTTGAGCCGTTTGTTCATGTTTTGCACAGAAAATGAGAATGTTAATCTTTTCTGCATCGGAATATTTGTTAAACAGATACGCAACTTTTCCACGTAAAAGCAAATCGGGAATGGTCTTGCTTTCGATTACATCCAACGGTTTTTCCATACGAGACCTTGCTCCTGGAAAATCAAGCAAATCTGTTTCTTTCAAAAAAAGTTTACTATCAAGCAATGTTTCTGATTGGTTAAAAACTAATTCGGCAGTTAATGCACACAAATAGTTTTTTGCAAATTCAATTTCTTGATTATTATTCGGTAAAAATACTTTTGTATTGGGAGTGTATCTAGGTTCAATTCTGTCCGGTTCTGTATAAATTTCTCTCAAACGCTTTACATCAAGCAAAGTGCCGTAATCGTATAAAACCGACTCAATAGGCAAAAACACTTCGCTTGCAAAACTCAATTTCTGGTATTCGTCAATCAACTTTGCAAAAAGCTTTGTAAAAATTTCATTTTTATTCCATAACAATGAAAAAATATCTTTCCACTCGCTTACCGCTACTTTTGAAATCAACAAAGAAATTTCATTGAAAAATTTGGAATCAATTACTTTATCTGCCTTTTGAAAGTACTTTTCAAAATAATCCTGTATATCCAACACATCATCTTCTCCAAATATATTCTGTTGTGATTGGCGGCCTTTTATTTTGTCTTTCAACTGGTATACTTCGGTATTGATTTCATCGCTTGACAGGAATTGAATATTTTGAGAAGTTTTTAGATTAATGTCATTATAAAAACTATCGCAAAGGACAAGTACAATATCTGCAGGTGAAAGCAGGATAGCTTTAACAGGAAATCTCGAATTGATTGGTTTGTAATCAACCGAAAACCGGGAAACTAAACTTGTGGATTCAGACCCGCCACCGGGTGGATTGATTTCTTCTATAAAGTTATGAACAACGTTTCCCTCTGCAGCAATGCTAAATGGCTTGCCTTCTTCAGACAATAAGCTACTGATAAGATATGACTTCCCTACCTGGCTTTCACCGTACATCGCAGCAGCAGGGTTTCCTTCTAGAGCGGACTTTTTCTTCTTTAGTTTTCGGCGACAGTTTACCATATTCCGGTAAGCATTTTTTTGCTTTTCACCATCCAAAGAAGTATGAATCCACTTATTGGATTCTTCTATTATTTTGAGTTGATCTTGTATATTTTGTTCCATATCGAAATGCTCTTTAATGGTGAATATTCAAAGAAAAAATACCTGTGTCGAGCCAGAAATTTTCTGGTTCGCTCATACTTTGAACTTGCAGAACAAAGAAGTTAGGTGATAATGAATTCCCTTCAATATCTACTATTCCTTCAATACGCAAAAGTTCAATATCATCATTCTTATCTCGTTCAATAGTTACTTTGAGCGGCATTTTTCTCAAAATTTTTTCTTTTTCAGCATTAACGGCTATTTGTACCGCATTGACATCATCTTCGTTTTCCAATCGTCCTTTGACCCTATCTTCTATTTTATAGTCGTTGAATTCAAACGTATAAAACGGACGTGATGGATATGCAGAGGTATCTAATTGCCTGACACCAATTCTTAAGGGCATAGATACCACTTCGACTGTAACTCGATTGATTTCGGGAGAGATAATGGTATCTGTAAATTTCAACTGGTCATTTAGCCTGCCGAAATAATGGGTAGTGGGTAACAATTTTTCTTTTAATTCTTTCAAGTTCAAGGAAAACCCATTCATTCCGCCATTTTCGGCAAGATGTCCAATCATTGCCCCGGTGGTAATGATGGATTTGGGATTGGTGAATTTTCCATTACCGTCAATAAACTTATGACGTTTATCTTCAGGGTACCACCGCCCAACACGGTAATCATTCATTGTTTTGAGGCGATTGGGCGATATAGCATAATGCTTTAAAAACAAATCTGTCAAAGGCTTTAGGGAAGTAGGGCGGCCTGATAATAATACTATATCACAGTCATAATAAGAAAGCAATGAGGATATCTTTCCAGTAAGCGAATCGAAAGTTTTTTCTACAATAGCTGCTACGACTTTTCGTTCATATTGCCAATGTAAAGATTCCAGTTCAAAATCAAAATGCTGCTTGAAATGATTTAGTACGCTCTGAGTGGGTAGATTACTGCCAAAAATATCGCCGAAGGACAAAATCTGGCTTTCTTCTTTATTCTCTCTCAATAGTTCCAGGAAATGCAAAACAACAGGAACAGAAACCTGCAGGTTAAAATCGCTACGCAACTGCCGATTACGAAATGAAACGCCAACATCAGTTCCCAAAAACGGCTGCATCAGTTGCACAGGATTTTTTCCTAATGCCTCTAATTTTTTCTCAATAGGAGAAAACTTTCCTTCAATAACCAATTGTTGGACCAATTTTTTCAACAGATCATCACCGGCTTCGTAAAAACTTTCCCAAAATAGTGGTACAGGTGTTAAGTTAAATTGTCCGGACTCATCATATTTGTAAGCGGCAATCATTACGTCTGTAGTCCCTGCGCCAATATCAACAGAGCCAATTGTAAGAGATTTCCTATTATAATTTTCCAAATCTTTCCGGACTTTCCCATAAAGGTCAAAATACTCCTTTACGTTTTTCATGTAACGCTGGTTTATTTCTGCGTATAGAAATACAAACTGTGCTGCCGTCGCTTCGTCGTATATCCATTCGGTTCGTTCTTCTTTAAGAGAGAGATTTCTAGCAGAGGGGATTACCTGCACTTTTCCTGCAGCTTCTCTTTCATCAATTTCTTTTCGGTATTCATCTTTAAAAAAGCGGTCAAGTATGATGGCAGCATCTTCGGCACATTTGCGCAGGGAAACCTGTTCTATTCGGGACATTGCTGTCGGGCAAGTGACTATAATCCGGCCGATTTGCCGTGGCATTGATTCATTTCCCCAGTGCTTGCGTTGCTCATAACTATTGATTTGCATATTTGCCTGTGCCAAAATTTCTAGAAAGGCAAAAGTCATTAAGGCTCTTCGAGAATAGTGCATCAATATACCCCCATCTCCACTAGTATTCAACGAACCATCCATATTCAACTGTTCCGAGATACCTTCAATGTAAATTGGTTTAGCAGTTTCTCCATCCAACTGCACAAATTCCCATTCCTGTTTCTGTGGTTTAGTATCCCATAAAAAACGTTTCGGACTTGAAAATGTGCTTGTTTTCTCTGCACCTGTATTCATATTGGTGGCCTTGTGTATCAGCCGATTCGCCTCTTTTCCTAAACGGATCATACTTGGATATATAAATTGACGGCTGTTTTCTATGCCCAACTTTCCACCGAAATCCGCTTCACGAAAAGCCAGACGCATATCAAAAGAATCATGGTACTTGTTCAGTTTTCCATTCAAAACAGGATTTGTAAAATCCTGTAATTCCAACGGACTCATTTTTGTAAAATCTCCATTGTCAAATAGCACGGCACAAGTACGGGAATTGCCAATATCTACCACCAAATCCACTTTGGAATAAGCAACATTTTGATTGGAAAACAAAGTGATTTTAGATAAAATTTCTAGTTGCTGGATATATCTTATTAAGTAAATGTATTGAGCCAGATAATTCAATTTTGGCTTTTGTCCTTTATATTCTTTTATATTATCAAGAGTGTGAAATTGCTTAAGAATGTATTTGTCCACCCATTCACAATCAATATATAATGATTGGCCATCTCTATCCTTTCCTTTTTCATATTTTGTGCAAAACCCCAACAAACTAAATTCATTATTACAAACTGCGTATTCTTTCGTCCTTTCGTACGCATTGGTAAATACAGGTGTTTCATTGAGGTCTTCATCTTCAAAAGTTTCCTTTTCAAAAACACTTCTCGTATCGAATGCCAGTACAAGATTGTATTTTCTGGTCTTTCCATCTGTTTCTGCGGGAATCAGTTTGAAGCGGCACCAATTTGTTGGTCCAAATTCTGACTTATTCCCGTTTAAAAGGAAAAATGGCATCGGAAACCAAATATTTTCAAACTTATCCCATTTGATACGATTAACTGACTCTTGAAAACAACCCGAATCTTCGGGTCTTTCTGTGTCAATTGGGATAGGGGAATATCCTTCTTCTTCAAAATCACCCTTTATGGTTTCCCAATTATCTGTTACTATGCCATTTGGGGCATATCCAAGTAATGATAAGTCATGCTTTTTAACCCAAACATCTTCTTCTGAAAAAAAGTGGGAAATTTCTAATTTTAGCTGTGCATCAGCTATATCGTACCATTCATGGAAATACATCTTGAGATTATCATTCAAATTGATTTCCAACGGAACAGTTAAAAGCTGAATGCCTGTATTTGCTATAAGATTGATATTCATTTATTTTGTATTTATCATAAAATCACCTCAGGACTATTCCTGATATCCGAAACCAAAGTTCTACCAAGAACCTATAGCACCAGCCGTATCAAACTCCTAATAACTGGAGAGATATCTTGTAATGAATTTGGTTGACTAGTTTTAGGTAATAATCCTGATATAGCTTGATTAAGATAAAACATCCTGTTGGGTATTAAAAAATAATAACTTATTATTTTGTTCAGTTTGCAAATTGCTTTGATTCATCGTATCCTGTAACATTTTTGTTAGTAAATAAATCAATTAGTGCCTGATTGAATAATAGGTTTGATTTTTCGACAGTAACGAATGGTGACGAAACATCGTATGCTATGATAAAATGTCCCCTAAAATAATTTTCTTGGCAATTTACCGTCAGTTTCCACCCTGCCATAAACAGAGCCAGGGCCAAAATATTTTTAAAACAAGAATATTTATTGGATGTATATACCACAGCGATTAGTATTTACGAACCAGAAAACTGATTATAAATCTTGAAAATATAGCCTCTGTGATTTTTTTGTTTGTATGCGTATTTATTATTAAACAAAGGGCAATAGATTCACTAAATAAGAAGGGATTCTTATTCATAAAGGCTAGTTGGTTTAATAATTTAATAAAACGTACCTATGGCTACTAACAAAACCAAAGTTTTTCTAAGGTTGGAAATAGTAATATAGGGCAAAACTTTAATAAATCAAAACCTCTTGCTATTTTCTCATTTTAAGTATTTCATGCCTACATACAGTTCGTTAGCTCTTTTCAATAAAAAGGCATTTCCATTAAATCAGGGTTGAAGGAGTTAATAGCTTAGCAACAACAAAACATGCACAACTAATTGAATATAAAAAAATTACGTAGAGTTATAATTGATTCATCGCTTGTTTTCCTAACTCATGCCAAAGGGGGATTTAGCTATCTTAAAAAATAACCAGAAAGCGAAAATGGCTATAAATCATTGCCTAGTTATATTTTTTTTGTAATATTAGAAACGTCAAACTGATGCCTTTATAGTTTTAGTGAGGCATGTTTGGCTTAAACCAAAACCACCACCATGATCTACTGCGCCAATTGCGGCACCGGATTACAGAACGATGCCCTTTTTTGTCCTGAATGTGGAACAAAAACAGAAAAATCTGAAATAGCTGCTGACATCCCGAAAGCTGAATCAACTCATGCACCCGTTATATCCGAAAAGCAAGAGCCAATTATTACACCCCCAATACCCGATGTTGAAGCGATTCCAGCTGTTGAGACTCCGCCTCCACCAAAGCAGTTTTGCCGTAATTGTGGAAAGGAAGTTGCCGCAGGTGCGTTTGCATGTATGAATTGTGGATTGCCGCCCATGAAAGCAAATAGCTACTGTAATTCTTGCGGTGCAGCTAGCCACACTGACGCTGTCGTTTGCATAAAATGTGGAATTAAGCTAACAAATAAAAGCAGCAATTTGGCTCCAATCGTCGATGTAAAAAAAGTGTATTGCAGAAATTGTGGAAAAGAAGTATTGCCTGGCGCAGTTGCTTGTATTAGCTGTGGATTACCGCCAAATAAAGGTAAAACATTTTGTAATGCTTGTGGTGCCACGACAAATCCTGAAGCGATTGTATGTATTAAATGTGGCGTTAAACTAGGAACAACCTTGTCTCTTTCAAGTATTACTATGAATACAGGAACGGCACAAACAAACCCATCATTAATGACTGGAGCATTTTGGGGATCCATACTCGTAATCGTAGGTTTTTTTATGCCTTGGATAAAGGTTTTTGGAAGCTTTAATGGCGCTAATATTGCTAAGTTTATTGCTGATTCGGGCGGTGATGATAGTGCCTATTCTACTCTTTTATATTTACTACCTGTTTCAGCAGTAATTTTTCTTTTCTCTGCCTTTTCAGGAAATATATCTGCATTTGTAAAAGGCGTTCGTTTTATCCCATTAACACTAGTAATTATTGCAATAATTGCTATTGCGTCAAAAACTGAAGACAGAAATAGTGATTTTAGTATGAGCATGGGAGATGATTTTTTAAATGTAATTGGTATTGGACTAATAATTACAATTATTGGCTCAATAATGATGTGTTTTTATAATCCCAAAAAAGAATAAAATGTCCTTCTGCACCAAATGTGGTAAACAAAATACCGATAAAGCAAAATTCTGTACGTCTTGTGGTGGTGCATTAACTTCTATTCAGCAACCAGTAAACTCTAAAAATAATTTAAAGATTATTATCTCAGTTACTTCTTTGGTAGTTGTTGCTGCATGTTATTTTTTATTCTTCCATAAAAAATCAAACCCTGGTATTACTTCTCCAATTACTGCTGATACTACTGCTATTCAACAACCAGAACCTTTTGCTTTCAAAAGTTCTTATGATTTGCCGAAGGAACTGGTTTTCCCTCGTAATTGGGAAAAAGAAGGATATATAAATCCCTTGTATCCCAAAATATTTCCCATTGGCTGGTCTAGAGATGGGAAGTTTGCCTATGCAGAAGAACCGGTTGACGAAGCCTGTGGGTGCTATTTCTTCAATATTTATATTCAGGATATGTATTCAGATAAAATGGTTTGGAACTGGAAACTGGACATGGATAAGGAGCAAGGGTATCAGGTAGAGAAAGCCAATGCATTTTATTTTCAAAAAGTATGGGCTAAAAACAATGCCCTGTTTAGCCAGAAGCTGAATGAATACCAAGTAGAGCCACTGCCCGTCAGCAGACTTGAAAAACTACCGATGGTAATTAATAACAATCAATGCACTTTTTCAATCAGCAACCGCAGTATTTATATCAGCGACTTTGAACAAAGCATGATTGCGAGCACAACTATTTCATTGCTTGTAAATGGAGCTGCGAAAAAGAAAGTGTTTAATAAAAAATATACTTATGCTGAAAACTTTTCATCAACCATATCCAATAATATACTTGGCTATTTGAAAAGCTCTTATGAAAACAGGATTGCTTTATTCTATATAACAGAGAATAGGGGTTATGAAGGTATTCCTACTGTTATAGATATTCAAATGATTGGTTGCGATTTGAGTAATGTAGGATTATACTAATTTTTATTTTAAGTAAAATTGAAAAATATTTTCTATGGCGTATTGCATCAAATGTGGCAAACAAAACCCTGATACGGCTAAATTTTGTACCGGTTGTGGTGGGGCACTTGTTGCTAAACAAGAAACCACTCCTACTGCTAATTATCCTAAAGAAAGTGCCCCTACAAAAGGGAAAAAAATAAACTGGGTGATTTTTGCCAGCCTTGGAACTTTGCTTATAGCTGCAGCTGTCTATTTCATATTTCTAAATAAAGAAAAAAGCAAAGACAACCCAGTCGTTGATAAAGATGAACAACAAAATACAACTGAATCAACAATTCCGGTGGCAACAGATTCGGATCCCGTCCCGTTAAAACCTGGAACCCAAACCGCTGAAATAACAATTTCCCAAGCTGAAGTAGATAATGTGTCCCGCCGAATTGACGAATTCTATACTTTTGAGACAAGGGAAGACATTCCTAACCTGCTAAGCTATTACAGATTTCCTCTTGATAGATATTATCAGCTTTATAATGTTAGCTACAGTAAGCTTCACAAAATGGTTGCCGAAGCATTTAACGGCAAGCTTTATTATCACAGTATAAATATTAAGTGGAGTTACAGCTCAGTACAAAAGCTAAGTTCAGGCGGATATAAGGCCCTACTATTTGCCGAATATACATCAGCTAGTCAAAGTGGAGACGACAGAAAAACTCAGAATATTCATCTTACTATAATCATGAACAATAACTATGAAATAACATCAATTTTCCCGAATTAAAATACAATTTAAGAATAAATTTATGGCCTACTGTACTAAATGCGGTAAACAAAATCCAGATACAGCAAAATTTTGTACTGGCTGCGGAACCACTTTACCTGCATCTCAAGACTTTTCGAGCCAGCAATTTCAACCAACTGAAGAACCTGCCAGAAAAACCAGAAACACTAATTGGTTTGCCGTAGGAGTTTTTATTTTAGTCGTTTTACTTGGAGGTTCATATTTTTTGTTTTTCCATAAACCGGAAAAAGATAAATCCACGGAATCTGGCTATACCAAAGTAAGCGACGCTGATGAGTTAAAGATAAAAGACCTGGTAAACAAATGGAATACCCGACTTAACAATAGAAATTCAAATGACATAGCGGATCTATATGCTGATGAGTTAGTGTTCTATCACATTCAGATGGGCAAAGGCATCGCTACTAGTATGCTAAATGATTTTTTTAAGAAAAATGTTTCTTACCGGCAGGAAATAACCGGTGCAGTCACAGTCGAAAAAAAGAGAATGAAATAAAATGTAATTTTCAGAAAACGGTTACTTTAAATGGCAAGCCTACCGATTATCCATCGTACTTAAGATTTTCTTCAGAAAATGGAGCATGGAAAATTGTGGAGGAAGGTGACAAGATTACTGATTATAACCTGGGTAAAAAACAAGCTATTATTCCATCTTATGGAATACCCGGAGATTTTGATGGTGATGGTACTACTGAGTATGCATGGACTGTTCCACCTAAAATTGATGAAACCGGAGAGTCATGTGCTGGTGAGTGTTTTGCATTGTTAACTTTTTCTAATACTTCGATTCCTTCCCTTAGGTTTGATATGAGTATTGGTGCTGATGTACTACAAAATATTGGTAATGTAGATGATAATCCCGGGGATGAACTGGCTATCGTGCCGTCATGGTTTACAAGTTGTTGGAGAACCGGGCAAGGTATCACTTTCAGAAATGGACTTTGGAAAAGTATAGTTGAGCCTTTTTCAATCCATTGCGATCTGATCGAAAAGGGTGTGAAGCTAATTAAAAAAGACCCTGATAAAAGGGGATATGTAATAGTGAGTTATAGTGACATGGAAAAATGGGCTAATGATTTAAATCCAGATGCAATGTTTCAGACAAAAACAGTTTCTCTAAAAAAATAATCAATGTCTTTTTGTACAAAATGTGGTAAACAAAATTCTGATTCAGCAAAGTTCTGCACAAGTTGTGGAGCAACATTAAAAAGCATTCCCCCTTTAGAAACCAGCAATTCCAAAAGAAATAAACTCACTCTTGCTCTTATTGCCTTATTCCTTTGTTTGGGAACTATAGCTTATTTTATTTTCTTTACTAATAAATCAAAAAAGGGAAATACAGAACAACTAAGTGACAATTCTAAAGTTTCAGATTCAAAAGATATTGATGTTAATTCTCCCTCAACAACGTCTGGGAATGACTCTTATAACGACATAAATGGAAAATTTGTTTATCGTTCAGATTGTTTTGTCATAATAACTGGTTCTTATACAGAAGAAGTAAATACCATAGACGCTGTCAGCAGTATGAGGATACCAGGCTATACGAATACTGGTTATTTATGGCGGCCCGATTATCCTTCAATAAATGATAGACATTTATTTTCTACTTTCATAGGGCCATATACTGCTTATTCGGAATGTCAAGACAATTTAAAGAAATTAAAGGGCGCAAATAAATATTGGTATGGCATAAAAGTATCTTACGATAATACAAGAGTTGATATTCGCTAATCTTTCATAAATTAACTTTATGGCTTATTGTACTAAATGCGGCAAGCAAAATCCTGATCCGGCAAAATTCTGTACAGGTTGTGGTGCAACACTTACCAATGCTATTGTACAACCGGCTCAGCAAACTAAAATTCCAAATGCTTCAAATTCTTTAAAACCTGAATCTAACAGGAAAAACAAAACGACATGGGTAATTGTAGGAACAATTGTATTACTCGGTCTGTTGGCAGGGGCTTATTTTCTGTTTTTCACTAAGAAAAAGGGAGATACCGGCTCAACTACTGTTGCAAATTCTGATAGTTTATCAACAGATAGTGGTACCAATAATGATGCAAGTACCCCATCCAATGATGATCAGGGTCAAGCCTCATTTACTAATATCGATGGTAAACTAGTATATAAATCAGATTGTTTTGTCATAATTACTGGCTCCTTTTTATACGAAAGGGATGCAAAGACAGAAGTAAGAAGAATGATAAATGAAGGCTATGCTAATGCAGGCTATTTGTGGATCCCAGATTATCCATCACTTAGCGGCAAAGAGTTTTATGCCCCATTTGTTGGTCCTTTCAAGTCTTATGGCGAATGTGAGAATAATTTAAAGTCCCTTCCAAAAACAGGGCGTTTCTGGTATGGAATAAAAGTATCTTTTGACAATACAAGGGTTGAAATTCGATAACTTTTAAAATATCAACTATGGCCTTTTGTACCAAATGTGGTAAGCAGAACCTGGAAAATGCCAAATTCTGTACAAGTTGCGGAGCAGCCTTAACAGTTTTGACAACAACACCAATGCCTCCACAAATAAATTCTCCCTTTAAAAATAGAATCCCCTGGATAATTATTGGAATTATAGCCTTTGCAGGGCTTAGCATTGGTGGATATTTTGCATTTTTCAATAAAAATTCAAACAAGGAAATAATACAACCCAAAATAGGAGATAATCAAACATTTCCAGGTACCTACCCTTTTGCATCTCAGAGACATCTTAATGATGAAGATGTGAAGAATCTCTCACAATATACCCTGCGTATAATGAGAAATGAAATTTATGCAAGGCATGGCTATATTTTTCAAAACACTGAAATGAAGAATTATTTCTCCACCCAGGCATGGTACTCTCCCTTATATAATGACGTTAACAGCATGCTTTCTGAAATTGAGAAAAGCAATATCGAATTTATTAAAAGATATGAAAAATATGTTGGCGAGTATGGTAATGATTTTTATCGATGAAAATTATAAATATTATATCTGTAAATGAATAGGTGTGTAACTTATCTTAGTGCATGTTTAATATTACTTTATTCATGTAAGAATCGAAATGAAAAAGACAATTCTGGGGCTAACTCAGATAAGGATATTATTTTTATAAGTACTTCTTTGGCCTTCAAAAGCAATACACTGATTTCTTTGATTAGGGATGGAAAACTAGATAAAGATTCCTCACTTCCAAAATTCAAGGATTTACTAAATGAAATTAAAGAGCAATACAATGAGCAAGCTATCACCCGATACAATTCTGACAAATGGGTATTCCCACTGAAAGACTACACCACAGACATTTCCATAGGAAATAGTAAAGATGAAGGATACATCCCTGGCAGGTATAATTTTTTTGATGGCAACGATCATAAAGGGCATGCTGCACTTGATATTTTTATCACAGACTCCAATCAGGATTGTGCAGATGATAGGACAAAAAAGCAAGTAGATGTTTTATCAATGACAGGCGGGGTAGTATTAGCTGCTGAAATGAATTGGGATACGGCCAGTGCATTGCGGGGTGGAAAATATATTTGGATCTATGATCCGCTCAATAAGCTTCTCTTATATTATGCACACAATAACACAGTAATTATTAAACCCGGGCAAATAGTAAAGCCGGGTGAAAAGATTGCAACCTGTGGAAGAACAGGTTTAAATGCATTTAAGAAACGCTCCCCAACTCATTTACATTTAATGATACTAAAACTGGATGAGAATAATTATCCAAGACCCATAAACCCTTATGGCTATCTTAAAACGGCAAAACCGATTTAGTTTACATATTTACCAATAAACAAAATAAAAAATTAATCAATATTTAGTGCCGTTCCCTTTAGATTAAAACATATAATAAATATGAAAAACATAAAATCACCTCTGAGTCTATTAATTGCTGGCATTTTTTCGTTTCAAACTTCTAAGGCCCAGGATTGGGCTAATTTAGGATATTATAAAAAAGACAATATAAAAATTGGATCGCCTAAGAAAGCAGAAAAAAGAATTGTTTTTTTTGGAGATTCGATCACTGAAAGTTGGGGAAAGATTTGTCCCTACTTTTTTGCTGGTAAAGCATATATTAATCGGGGAATCAGCGGCCAAACTACACCTCAAATGTTGCTTAGGTTTAGGGCTGACGTAATTAACTTAAAACCAGTAGCAGTAATAATCTTAGCCGGCACTAATGATATTGCAGGTAATACAGGGCCTTCTACACTTGAAATGATTAAAGACAACATAACTTCCATGGCAGAATTGGCCAAAGCTAACGGCATTAAAGTTATCCTTTCATCTGTTTTACCAGTTTATGAATACCCATGGAAACGTGGTCTTCACCCCTCCGAAAAAATAGCTTCTCTCAATAAGTGGATAAAAAATTATGCAGCTAATAATAAGCTGATTTACATCGACTATTACACATCCATGGTTGACGAAAAAAAGGGGTTGAGAATTAAGTATTCAAAAGACGGGGTCCATCCGAATGAAGCTGGGTATAAAGTCATGATACCTCTTGTTGAACTAGCAATAGCCAAGGCATTACAGACGGAGTAAATATTTAGATTCAAAATCAAGCCCAATTATTGGCAATTGCAATGTTTTGTGTTCATTATTCAAAAAGGATCATTTTTCTTAAAATTCCGTCATTCAAAGCTGGTATTTAATAATAAATGCTACGCCATTTGCTACACATTTAGGATAAAAAAAAGCAAACCCCTTACAGTATTGAGTTTGCTTAATTTTTATGTCGGGAAGACAGGATTCGAACCTGCGACCCCCTGGTCCCAAACCAGGTGCGCTACCGGCCTGCGCTACTTCCCGGGCCTCCAATCCGTAAGTCGGAATTGGGGTGCAAATATAAAGGCTTCTGACCTATTTACCGTGGTTTTTTGAAAAGAATAATCGGGCAACTTTTCCTGAACAAAACAGGCCCGCCAAAGGCAGGCCTGTACTTCATTCTATGGTAATTTTATCTGGGCAGGCTTAATGGAGTGGTTGTTGAAAAATACATCAACTTATCCATTTGCTTATTTGCAACATCATCCAGGTAAACAGCAAAAACAACAATTACTTTTTTGCCATAGGTTTCAGGCACATAGTCGAATGGCAAAAACAATTCAAAATTCTTCTTTGTTTTATTATAACTGACTTTAGTATTGGGTAAAAGATTCATCTTTTTATAGGCTGCCACTGTTCCGCCCCAGTTATAATAAAGGCTACTGGTTTTTAAATAATAACCGTCTTCTGTTGCCAGCCTCGCTACAAAATATACTTCACCTAATTTCGGATTGGTCTTCAGATCAAATGAAGGCTCAATAACCAAACCGTTGCGGGTAGTATTTGATACAACATTGAGTTTGGCAAAGTTTGTAATATCCACTTTAGGAACTACCAGGCTGGAAACTTTTTGATTTTTTGGATATAATGCAGCAATCAACGATTTGTCACCCTGTGAAAGCTCATAATTATCTTTCAGCGAATATCCATCTGTTGTTTGCCATGGTTCAATGGAGTAATGCATGATCGACTTTGGATCATAGGTAGTTCCATTGGTATAAAACTGGTCAGCCACTTCAAATACGTTGAAGTCAACTTTAGCCCTGTCCCAACCCTGTGATTGTAAGTAATAATTATAAACGGAGTCTGTTCTTTTCCAGTTAACTGCTCCCGGAAAGCTTTGCTCATGCAATAATCCGATTGCATGGCCGAATTCATGTGTAACAACGCGGCGTAATTCCTTTTCATTCCAGCGATTGGGCTCTTCTTTCATTTCTGCAGCCAGCTGGTTCAGGTTATAGGGAGGCTTAATACCCTTTCTCTGAAGTTTTGCGAGATAATAATCAATATCCGCAAAGAATAAAGTATCGAAATTCATGGTCTGCTCACTCTGCGATCTGAAATTAGCCTCGGTACCAACAGCAGAATTATGCCCGGAACCTTTTCCCAGCTTAACCCTGATATTTGTATTGCGGACGGTATCCGCTACAAACTGAAATTTGATATTGGCATATTTCTCCCACTCTTTTGCACTAAGTATTACTTTATCTCTCAGCATTTTACTACCACCAGGCATAAATTTCACCAAAAGAACAGCGCCATTTTCCCAGGTATGGTAATTATCACTTACCCCCCTTGGCTTCGTTGTATCCACTTCGGAAAACATTGCTTCTGCCAAAACGGTACTGCAACCCGGTTTAGGAAATTTTTGTGCAGATATATTGCCTGCAATAAACAAAACAGTTGTTAAAATCAGGTACCTCTTCATATTGTTCATTTTAATTTATAATCGAATATACCACCCTTTTTGAATTTAGATAATACCCTTTGAACGGTATATTGCCAGGTAACAGGCATTGTCACCACAGATTCCTTAATCATAATTGGTAAAGGGAAATTAATAATCACCAGACATTCCGCGGGCAGTTATCCGGGTACCCACCAATAACAAATCCCAGCAAAATCTCATGAGTCCCTTTACTGAAATTATTCAAACGGGATGTGGTATAATCATAGGAATACCCAACATGAAAAATATTAGAGACATTCAGACCCATCATGCCGGCATAGCCATCTTTGTGCCTGTAACTACCCCCGATCCATAACCTGTCGAGATACTGCAATTTAAGATTACCCTCTACCTGTACCGGCAAAGGATCTACATATTTCACCATCAGGGAAGGTATCAGGTTAAAATTATCGCCCAGCGAAAAGCGATACCCGGCAGTTCCAAAAAGATGGGGCACTGTTCTGCCTTCCTTTGGCCGGATATACCCATTGGAGAAATCAATTTTTTGTGGCACTACCTGCTGTGCAGAAACGCCAATAAAATAATCAGCAGAATACAGGTACAAACCGGCCATCATATCCAGTCTTGTTTTGTTCAGGATACCTGAAGTAAACACAGCAGGATCGGCAGTTACATCGCCAAAATCGAGTTTATCAGCATTGAGACTAATACGATTAAATCCGACCCCAAAACCTGCGGACAGGCTGGTACGGGCAGAAAGAGCCAGGTGATAAGCGTAAGTGCCATAAAGGGAAAAATTACTCAACGGCCCTGTAATATCATTGATCACCTGCAATCCGATGCCGTGATGGGGTGCCGGGGCTGTATATTCCTCCCAGTATCTCTTACCACGGGGATTCTCCCCTTTTAAATCAAATGAAGTAGCTGTTTTGCGATAGTCTGATTTACCAATTGGTCCATGAACAGAAAGATAAGAGGTAATAGGTGCATCCTGGATACCTACCCACTGGTGACGGTGGCTAACTTTCAAATCAGTATAATTCTCGATTCCCGTCAAAGCCGGGTTGACAATATACTGGTTAAGGATGTATTGGGTGTAATGTGGTTTCTGCTGCGCTAAAACTGGCAATGTTGCCATACCACCCAACACAATCATTATCACAAGAAAAATATATTTCTTCATTGCTGTTTCGCTTTCAGATCAGTAAACGGATTTTAAAAACGGGGCCTATTCCTGTTATAGTTGTTTTTACTCGTTCTTTAATACTTTGAATTCAGTTCTCCTGTTTTTCTCTCTTCCTTCAGGATTGTCTTTACCATCAATTTCATTTGGAGCTATCGGCATTGCTTCACCATATCCTTTTGCAACTAATCTTTCAGCCGAAATTCCTTTTTCCACCAGGTATTTCACCACACTTTGTGCTCTTGCCTCAGACAGTTTCATATTATAAGTGTCAGAACCTTTACTATCGGTATGTGCACCCAGTTCAATGGCCATATTTGGATATGTATTCAGCATCCTAACCACTTCATCCAATGCCGGGTATGATTCCGGCTTCAGGTCAGCTTTATTGAAGTCATAATATACATTCTCTATAACAAATTTCTCATCCACTTTTGGCGCTTCTGGCACCAGGCAAAGATCAGGATACCTCATACTTTCTTCTTCCAGGTCAGCCGGTGTTCCAACATTGGCAGCATTGCTTATAAACCCTTTGGCTTCGGCTTGTACTTTCAACGGCTGGTGATCTTCCATAGTAAAGGAATATGTACCGTCAGCTCCGACTTCCTTTGTATAAATTGTTTTATTACTGGCCGGATCAACAATGGTTACAGTGGCACCACTCAATGGTTTGGAAGGATCACAGGAAAGCACACGGCCGCTCAGTTGCCTGAGTGGTCTTACTTTCTGTAATGCAAATAGCTCGAGACAGCACACTGCATCCCTGTCAGAGCTCAGCATTACATTTTCCAGTACATTTTTAGCAGATCCCCTGCTCACCATGTAAATATCATCTTTCACTGAATTGACAGGATAGCCCATATTCACCGGTTCAGTCCAGTTACCGATATTTCCCTTACTGCGGAAGAAATCATATCCTCCCATTCCCACTCTACCGTTTGAAGAAAAGATAAGCGAAGCAGATGCTTCATGATATGCAGGTGCCTGCTCATCATAGCTGGTATTGATAGCAGCACCCATGTTGACCGGAGTACCGGCTGTTCCATTCTCCAATGGTGCATACCATAGATCATATCCCCCTTGTCCCCCTGTCCTGTTACTGGAGAATAAAAGATATTTGCCATCAGCTGTAACAAAAGGTTGCTGTGTATTAGCTCCGTTTGCATTGATCGATTCACCGAGTTTAACAGGTTCACTCCATCCATCATTGGTTTTACTGCTGGAATAGATAGCGGCTAATTTTTTATCACCTGAAATACCCCATTTGGTCAGGTACATGGTGTTGCCATCAGGCGTCACCGTTACCACACCCTGTTGCATCCCTTTTTCCTGGGGAATAGTAGCCGGGCTTATACTGGCAAGGGTCCCTGCATCGTACACAGCCTGGTAAACACGATTGGTGTATACCATGGTTTTGGCGGTAGTGTCCTGCGGCCTTGTTGATGTAAATAACAATGTATTTGAATTCAACCAGGCTGGTGCATAACTGGCGCCTTTTGCATTCAATTCTCCACCTGCTTTATTAATAGTATAATACTTCAGGTCTTTTTTAACAAACTGCGCCTGTATGAATTGCAGGTTCTTCAATTCTCTCTCTGCATTTTTCTTATACTCATCATTTGCCGGATATGCTGCTAAGAATGTTTTAAAATTTTGCTCTGCCTCCGCATATTTTCCCAAAGCTCTTAGCTGTGCCGCATAATGATATTGCGCCAGCGGGAATTGCTTTTTATTCGCCACCATCACTTCTTTATACTGAGGCTCAGCCTTCGACGGATAGTTGAGCAAACGATAACATTCTGCCAGGTTATACATTGCCTGCTCCCTTGTTGACGGCAGCCGCAGCTGTTTTCTTAGATGAATTCTGGGGAGTGTAGGGTTTAAACTCTTTGTCTTTGCCGGTCTTATCACCACCCATATATTTTTCATAGTATTCAGCAGCAGACGCATAGTCGCCTTTCTGAAAATAATCATCAGCAGCTTTCAGATAATCATACACAAATTGTGCATGCAACGAAGCGAAAGAAAAAAGAACAGCCGTTAAAACAAAAATTTTTTCATACTAGTTGGTTGCAGTAATTAAAATTCGGTTTCAAATATTATAATCTCGGACAAACAAATTCCACCTCCGGTGTTTTGGTTGATTTCTTTCCAATGATAGACAGGGAAATCTCAAAACTATTGGATCCATTCACCAGCTTTCCAAGATCTGAAGAGTTAATATCATAACTGGCACCCAGCATCATATTCTTATAGGTAAATCCAAAGAAAGGTGATATCGCATCTTCAAAACGATAGTTGGCGCCGATCAGCAGGTTAACATCTGAAGTAGCTTTGTATTGCCCGT
Source organism: Bacteroidota bacterium (assembly GCA_016707685.1). Classification (GTDB taxonomy): domain Bacteria; phylum Bacteroidota; class Bacteroidia; order 2-12-FULL-35-15; family 2-12-FULL-35-15; genus 2-12-FULL-35-15. The sequence continues at coordinate 10,459 of JADJHE010000002.1, read as the reverse complement.
ATGCACCTGCCATTTTTTCCGTTGCGGTACCTTGTGATAAATAAAGAAAATTAGGTGTGATGCTGAACCTGTCAGATAAAGTGAACCGTATACCTGCATGTGCAGTATATCGCATCGGAAATTTTTCATCTCCGCTGGCACTGAACTTATCTTCCGGTTTGGTGAGATGTGATGCAGAGAAACCTGCATACAGGTTAGCTTTCTTACCGGGTTGCGCATCAAAATATAAAACACCAGCGCCCATATCAAATGCGGTGGCTGAAGTTCTGTTGAGTACATCAGACGATGGATTACCGGGATTATATCCAAAAACAGGATTCCATTGGTCTCCAAATGTCATCTTATTGCGGTCAAAACGACGTTGAATGATACCAGCTTGCATACCAAATACCACACGGTGTTCTTCATTTTTGCCAAATCGAACACCTGTATAGGCAATGTTTCCATACGCAGTGGTATAACCATATCCTCCGTCTCCGGCAGTTTGTTTCAAGACACTTACACCCAGGTTGATTTTTTTCTGTTGTGAATTCAGCACTGGCGCCATACGTTGTAAACGGACTGGAAATATTGCCCCACTGGTTGCGGTATACACCAGAAACCCTGTACTGTCCGTCAAAAGTACCTGTCAACGCAGGATTAAGCCAGGACGGATACACATAGTACTGTGAGAAATGCCGATCAAACTGTGCATTTACTTTACTAACTGCAAGGCCAATTGACAGCATCAACAATGAAATTCGTAAGCTCTTTCGCATCACATTTAATTTTGGTTCATTAAAAATTTTACCTCTGTTCAGTTGCTATATTAACTACCGGATGATCGTTACCGATCCGCTCAGCGGCTGAATCCATTTTGCAACTGAATGATATAATAATAAGTGCCCGCAGGCAGTTCTTTTCCTTTGTACGTTCCATTCCACGGAGTACCATAGCCAGCAGAAAAATATACCTGCTGACCATAGCGGTTAAATACTTCTACGGTACAACCCGGGTAGTCACCAAGGTTAGGTATCATCCACTGGTCATGTATATTATCACCATTGGGTGAGAATACATTCGGCACTTTTACCTGCTTCAGAATTTTCACTGTCATCTGATCAGTAGCTGTACAACCAAAATCTCCTGTTGCTGTGAGTGTATATACCTGATCCTGGAGGGCTGTCAGTGTCGGGTTCAGTATTGAAGTACTGCTTAATCCAAACCCAGGAGACCAGTTGAAAACCAGGTTAGATGAATTTGCAGTGGCATTCAATTGCAATACAGTTCCCTGTGGCAGTACATAAGACTGGCCCGCATCAATTACCGGCTGCAGGTGTACCGTAACCGGCAATACAAAAGGTTCTGAAACACAACCCACTGCATTCGTTACTGTCAGCCTTACATTATACACTCCCGGCGTATTGAAACGTTTGGTAGGATTGCTTGCAGAAGATGTACCGCCGTCAGCAAAGTTCCATGCCCATGATTGTATGGTGCTGTTTGGTGCGGAACTGCCATCGGTGAACACATTATCTGCACCCTGGCAAAGCTCCTGTGGTGATACACTGAATGAAGCCAGTGGTTTATCAAAGAAACTATTCATTGGTTTAGTAACCTGCTGCACACATCCGAAAGCAGAAGTCGATACTAATGTTACATTGTAATTACCAGATGCGGCGTATACATGTGAAGGATTAGTGAGAGTTGATGTATTACCATCACCAAAATTCCATACATGTGTCAATGCAGAATTATCAGCTACCGCAGTAAGGTTAGTGAAAGCAGCAGTGCCACCCGGCATACAAATACCGGTAGGTACAGTAAAGTCTGCCACCGGCAACGGGCTTATCCGGATTGTTTGAGAAACAGGTTCACTAAAGCATCCCCTGTCACTCACTGTTACTAACTGCACATTGTACGTGTTAGCCGATGTATAGTTAACCGTAAATGGATTGCCATTGGTATAAGATGGAGTATTGCCATCCCCAAGATTCCAGTTCCAGGTAGTGATGGTTCCGGATGGAACAGCAGATGTATTCGTTAATGTAACTGCCTGTCCCAGGCAAGCGCCGTTATTACCACTGGCAGTAAAGGAGGCTGTTGGCCTTGGGTAAACTTCAATTGTATTATTCACCGTACCGGTACATCCGCCAGCAGTAGTAAAAGTATAGGTAATGGTATGTACACCCGGGCCTGCCACATTGGGGTCAAACAACCCGGCGGCATTTACTCCGGGACCAATGTATACACCGGTTCCTGTTACACCATTCGTTGCTGATGCTGATGCAATGGAAGATGGTGCTGCACCCGGGTTCTGGCATACATTTGTCAATGCCGGGAACGATAATGCCGGTGTTACCGCAAAAGTGGTTGTAATATTCGTATCCTTCACACATCCATTAGAGGAAGTTGCTTGTAAATTGATCGTATAGGTACCTTCCAAATAGTTATGTGTTGGATTTTGTGCTGTTGATGTATTTGGATTAGCTCCACCTGCATTGGGATCATTAAAATTCCACAACCATGTCATGGTTTGCGCATCAGGTATGGTACTGGTATTGGTGAATTGTACTTGTCCTGTAGTAGGCAAGCAACCTGCAACAGGTAATGTAAAGCTGGTTCTCGGTCTTGCATGCACCTGAATGTTCTGTGTGGTTGTTTGTACACATCCACCGGTTGACGTGAAAGTATAAGTGATCGTATGTATTCCATACCCAGCTATAGCAGGATTAAACATACCTGCTGCATCAGTACCCGGACCACTATATACACCTGTACCCGCCACACCATTTGTAACGTTGGCGGTAGCCACGGAAACAGCTGCTGCATTTTCACATACTGCAGGTAATGCAGCATAAGAAAGTAATGGTGTTACAGCAAAACTGGTAGTGATATTTGTATCCTTCACACAGCCGTTAGCGGAAGTTGCCAGTAAATTGATCGTATAGGTTCCTTCCAAATAGTTATGTGCCGGATTTTGTGCTGTTGATGTGTTTGGATTTCCTGGTGTCGCATTCGGATCACCGAAATTCCACAACCATGTCATAGTTTGTGCATCAGGAATAGTACTGCTGTTGGTAAACTGTACCTGTCCGTTAGCTGGTAGACAACCACTGGCCGGGATTGTAAAGTTTGTTCTCGGTCTTGCATGCACCAGTATGGTTTGTGAAACAGAATCAATACAACCGGCACCGGAAGTAAGCTTGTACCAGATAGTATGTGTGCCATAGCCGGCGGCTGCTGGTGTGAACAGACCTGCAGCAGTAGTACCCGGCCCCTCGTAAATACCTGTACCTGTTACACCATTTGTAACAGTCGCATTCGCAATAGAATAGGCTGGCGCATTTTCACAAACTGCATTCAGCAATGGATAAGTGAGAGCAGGTTTTAAATTAAAGGTGAATGTTTGTGTTGTATTCTCTGTACAGCCATTAGCAGTTGTCGCACTGAAATTGATCGTATAGGTTCCCTGCTGGTAATTATGTGTCGGGTTTTGCAGTACCGAAGTGTTCGGATTGCCGGGTGTTGCATTTGGATCACCAAAGTTCCAGGCATAGGTACTTATAGTTTGCCCGTCAGGGGTTGTAGCAGTACCGGTAAACTGTACCAATCCTGCCGGAGACAAACAACCGGCTGCATCATTGGTAAACGAGACTGCAGGTTTGGCATAAACGGTCACTACCCTGCTCACCGTATCACTTACACAACTGGCGCTGGAACGGGCCACATGTTTAATTGTATAAGTACCAAATGCGGGATAAGTGTAAGTTACAGATGGACCATTTGTAACAACCTGCGTAACACCATTACCAAAATCCCAGTACCATTCATTTACAGCTATTGCTGCGGATGATGTATCGGTAATAGTAAACTGGCTGCCTTCGCATAAATTAGCAGGAGTTACCATAAAATCACCCGGTGGTTTATCATAAATCGTAATACGTTTCATGGTATCACTGGCACAACCTTCATTGGAAACAACGGAAAGATTGATGTCATGTATACCTGGTGGTAATATCCTGATTACGTTTTGCCCTGTAGCAGTAGCAGGACCAGGAAATGTCCAGTTGTAATCACGAATAGTATAACCGTTACTGGTGGAAGCCACACCAGAAAAGTTAACAGGATCCAATGTACACCCGGTATGACTAAACGTAAAGTCAGCCAGTGGTTTAGGCTTCACAATAAATGATATAGTAAGATTCTCTCTGTTATAACAATTTTCGATACTTGGGTGATAACCATTTACAGGCAAATCAAATGTATCAGCGGCATTGAAAATATAAGTACCGGGTAAAGTATACTTATAATAAGTAATTCCGTTTACTACAACTGTACCGGGGGAAACCGGTGCATTATCAATTATGTCCGTATTAGGTGTGATATTGGCGCCAAGCTGACTTAATAACCAATCTAACCGGGTAGGCTGATAAGCCATTAACACAGAAAGTTTAATTGGTGTCCCGACACAAGTATAAGGGTGTTGAGGAACAGTCGGATCAGGTGTATTTTGTGTGACTAATTGCATTCAGATTATTTAGATAGGTACCGGCATTGTATGCATAACTTTCAGCACTTCCTAAACCATAAGTGATTGCTGTAAAAGCAGAATCGCTATACATCTGGCATTGAGCCTGTGCTGCCTGCCATCCTTTTACAACAATTGAATATCCCGGTAAATTCGGATGAGTATATGTATAATTAAATGTAGCCGACCCATCGATTCTAAGTGATGATACACCAGCCGTTGGAATAATTACTGTTACATAATTTGCATAAATTGATTGTCTTGTGTTTCTGTAAAAACCAACCCTTTTTATTGCTTGTTCGACAGGACTTAAAAAAACCATTTCAGGATCGCCCCATGTTCCGGAGTTGCATCCTGCAGCTCCAGACATAAATTGTGCAACCATTATGGGTTTATCAGATTCAATATAATCAGCAGTATTACTTGAAAACTGATAATAACTGTTATTAATAAGACCAGTTAGAATAATTCCGTTTCTTCTAACTACTGTTGTTGGATCTTTTACTGCAACTTTGACCTTTGTTTGAAATGTACTGGCATTCAATATTACAGCTGTTGAAGGCCCGGAAGAAGTTGAAAATGGCGCAGTTAGATATCTTTTACCCCAAGCCTGGGTTGGAAAGCATTGTTGCATATCATTATCCCTGCCTGAGCTTGACCCACATGGCACTTGTTCTCCCTTTGTTCTGCTGCTCCCGGAAAAAACGGCAATTGGATAACAATCACCGGCAGCATTTGCAATCGATTTTACTGTAGAGCCAGTAAACTGGTTTCCATTACCACCTGCATCTGACTGACCAATAAATTGATATATCTGCCCTCTTTGGAGTGTAATATTAAAAGGTACACCGGCAGGTTTACCTAATCTGGTTGTAACAGATGGAGTAACTTGAATTACTGTGTTATCATGTTGAGCAATTGCATAAACCCAGGAAAAACCAGGACCGCCTGCATCTATTTGCTGGCTATTTATTGACATATAAGAATAACCCCATGATTCAACAGGCATCAGCATTGTAGCCCCTGAAGACACACTCCCAAAAATATGTGCATAGGCAACAATAGGCACATCACTCACGATATGAATAGACATGCCAAATAATCCCTCTCCTCCATTTCCACCGAGGTTGGAGAACATCGTATAAACGACAATCATTTGGTCCGGCTTTCGGCATTACTGCAGATGATATAACTGTATTTGCAGGTACCGCATAATTTAATGTTTGTACTGCTGTTCTGCCTTGTACTGTTACTACTACATTAGCAGCCTGCTCCGCACTGAAATACAAAATCATATCCTGTCCATTGGATTGACCAGGCTCCATGAACTGATGATGTCCAGTAACCAACCCAAAATCTCTGCCTTTATTTGTAATGTTTTGACAATACCCTTCTAACCAGCCTGTCAATAACAGGCTGGCTGTGAAATAGTATTTGTGTTTTCCTTTTCATTTAATACGGTACGTTAATTCTATATTTTATCTCACCAGGTTGATCGATCCTTTGCGCTGTATCCTTTTCACCAGTGTTCAGGACAATATCACATACATAGATATATACTCCTGATGGTTGTGGTTTTCCTTTATGTGTACCATCCCATGCCACCGACTGGCTGTTTGATTCAAAAATCTTCTCACCCCCACTGGTTGAACACTACAAACTTCATACTGCGGATCACATTACTATACACCCGCAGCACATCATTCAGCCCGTCATTATTTGGAGTAAAGCTGTTCGGAATATATACCTGGTCTGTTACTGTTTGTCCTGTAGCAGGCTGTGAGACTGCCGGTAAGCAACCACCCAGTGCCCTCACCAGGAGTGTAACTGAAGTTCCCAAAGGCAGACCTGTTATTGTATGCGTCAACCCCTGCGGACCAGATGATGGTGTTGACCATGTACCACCGGCATTAGTAGATACCTGGTAGCTGGCAGCACCTGTAACGGCTGTCCATCTGAATACTATTGTATTGGTGCTTACAGAATCTACAGTTACAACAGGTGCCGGTAATGTTGGCAATATAGCAGCAGTGGCCCTGTCACGGGTAGCACTGGCGCAACCCAGTCTTATCACTTCGAGGTATACATTCACAAAACCGGTAACATTATTCAAAACAAAAGTTGATCCTGTTCCCAGTAATGAACCCCCGGTTGCGGCGCTATACCAATTGTAGGTATCACCCGTTACAGGGTTTTGCACCGTAAAGGTGGCGCTGGCGTTATTACATACATACACCGTATCCTGCGTGATGGCACCTGTTGGTTTTGGATTCACCACAACCGGTTTGGTTGTATCACCGATGCAACCGTCATCAGCAATACCTCTCAGTGATACATTGTATGTTCCTGCTGTTGCATAAGTATGAACCGGGTTCTGACCGGCACCATTGTTACCGTCACCAAATGCCCATGTCCATTGATTGGTCGGTACACCATTGCTCGTTGTTGTTGTAGCGTTGAATTGTACTGCATCACCTACACAACCGCTAAAATTGGTAGTGAAATTGGAAACTGGTGCTGCAATTACAGTTACAGGTAATGCGATCTCTACTGAACCACCGCAACCTTCAATACTTGGATGGAACACGGTGATTGGTACATTATAAGTACCTACCTGGCTGAAAGTATACTGCTGGGCCAGTGTATAGATATAGAACTTCTTACCATTCACCGTTACTGAGTCAGTAGGCACAGGGTTCACCTGTGTTACATTGACATTTGGCGTTACATTATTCACCTGGCTCAGCTGCCATACCAGTTGTGTTGGTTTTACAGAGATCTGCAGGCTCAGGCGGAATGGTGTTCCCTTACAGGTATAAGTGTTAGTACCACTTGTATTAAACACATTATTGAACGAAGGAACTGCGCTGAGATTTTTCACCAGTGTACCGGCATTATAACCATAGCTCTCCACGCTACCCAATCCATATGTAATTGCAGTAATGCAGAGTCACAGGTAATATAATGCTGAGCTGCTGCTCCGGCAAAGTTTTGTCTTACACAAGTATAACCTGCCAGGTTAGGATGCGCAAACACTCTGTAAATGTAGTGCTGCCATCTATCTGCAAACTTGAATGCAGCTGTCGGTAATATAACATTCACATAATTGGAAGTGATCGAATTATTGTTGGTGTTATAGAACCTTGCTTTTGATACCCTGTTCTATCGGGCTGATATAGATCATTTCAGGATCACCATTACCAGTTGGTGCAGGTACACCTGAACAACCTGTTCCACTGGTAGACAGCATAACTGTGCTACCATAACCGGTTGGTCAGCCTCTATAAAGCTGGCTGTATTAGCACCGGTATTATTTCCAACGAAGAACTCATAATAATTACCTGGCACTACCAAAGTAGCAGGGTCAAGTATCACACCATTTCTCCTTACCACTGTAGCCGGATCTTTACCATCACTCTCCAGCCATTGGAATTGTAATTGGTATTGGAAGCAGAATTGGCGGTGGCAAAAAGTCAGGTACTTGGTTCCCATGCTGGCCGGGAATAAGAAAACTGCTATAGGGTAACATTTACCACTGGCATTCGGAATTGATTTGATTGTTGAACCGGAAAGATCAGTTCCCTGTCCACCGGTGGCTTGAGTACCCATTACGTTATACACTTCCCCTCTCTTCAGGTATACCTGGAACGGTACACCGGCTGGGCGACCACCTTTCGTTGTAACAGACGGAGTTATTTCAACCAATGTACTATCATGATCTGCAATCGCAAACATCCAGGAGTAAGAACCTGCACCACCAGTTGGATAGTACTGTCGGGAGTTCAGTGATCTGTATTCATAACCATATACACCGGTTGGCAACAACATACCGGCGCCGGAATTGGCTCCGTCACTGATATGAGCATACGCAACAATAGGCACATCACTTTCAATGCTGATACCTTTATTGAAGAGTCCTTCATCTGTTAATCTTGCATCCACCAGTCCTGATGTTGGCATAAAGTCACTTACCCTTACCGAATTAGCGGGGATAGCATAAGTACGTACCCAGTTCGTTCCGTTTACTTTCACGGTAACGTTGGCTGAATCTTCTGCACTCAGGTAAAGTGCCATGTCCTGTGAGTTGCTGCTGAATCCATAGTGGTGGCCATAACCCACCCAGAATCGTTTGCCCCTGTTAGAAGTATCCAGTGTAAACACAGGAGGTACGGCTGGTGGAGGTGCTACGCCATCTGTCATGCCGGTAAATTTATCAAGGAAACTGAGATTGCTTTCTGTGATCACATTACCCAGGTCATCTACCACACTTCCGGATGCAACCAACCAGGTGCCTGCTGTATTAGTGCGGCCCAATTTTACAGTTGGTTCTGATGGTATATCCCTCATCCATGGATCTATATAGAATTGCTGATTTGTGAAATTGGTTGGTGCACTTCCGGTGATATCAACATCAGTATAATAATACATGGATTGCTGACCAGGTGCCAAACCCGGAGGAATGATACCTGAGTATCTTCTCACATCCACAGTTGTTGGAACAGTAGATGCAGGCGCCCATGTTATTTTTTGCACTGTATCTGTACCAAACATAAATACCTGCGTGGTACCTGCAGCAGGAGCAGCAGGTGTGGCAGGCAATACAGGCGGCTGTACAGTTGGCAGGAACTCATAAGCTCCCATATCAGGAACACCTGCCGTCAAAGTTGTAGGTCTTATATTACCATTAATATCTGTTGCATTATCAGTTATCTGAACACCACGGCCCTGCATAGCCCATACATCAGGATTAGTGACATCGGGTTGTAATTCATTACCCGCTGCAAAAGCTGGAGTGTATACAATAGAATTATAATCCCAGTTCTGGCCATTCTTCCAATCCTGTAACGTAGCATAGTTTACTGTATTCTGCCTGATCAATGTTGCACCAGCCGTATAGAACATATTGAAGTCGGTGTAAATATTTGCTACGTTCAAATAATTAGCCGCTATTCCATTGGCAGTATGCGAGAAGATATTGTTCTAATATCTCCTACTCCGCGAAGAAGTGGTATGACTTATGAGCTGCGATATTTGTAGTACCCGCAGCAGGAGATGCATTCTGCACAAGTATTATAATATTTGATACCATTGCCACCTGTAGAATACAGACCGTATGCTGTCGTAGCACTGGTGTTGATATTAATAACGTTATTCTTTGTATAGTTACCAATTGAAGAAGTCTGGTATAATCCATATAATGTTCCGGTTATCTCTGTAAGTCATGTTATTTTATTACCTGACACACTTCCGGTATGACCGGTGGCACCACATCCCGTAAGATAAATACCATATGTAGTTGAAGTGGTTCAGTTTATATCAACCTTATTATTATTTACCTGGTAAGCTGAATCAGCACTGGTCAGGTAAATACTATAAGTAGTGGTATTTCTTGGAGCAGCTACTGTAACGGTGTTCTTGCTTACAGAGGTAAACCGTGTATTTGAATTATAAATAGATAATAATATGACCAGTCACCGTATTACTATCCATAAAGTTGTGGCCACTTGGCAAGTAGTGGTAGAACCGAAATAGATACCTGTCACACCACCATTCACTGTATTGCCTTTGATTGTATGATCACCTCCGGCAAGATTAGCCGCATGAATACCCACCACTGTTGTACCAGTACCGGTAGCGGTTGGTACATTAATGATATTATTTACCAAACTGTCATTGATGCTAAATTGGCTATATCCACTGCCCTTCCGTTCGTAAGGCATTGATTGCAGTGATCGTCATGTTCCGTAATATAATGGCGCTGTCTAACTGTAATATAATTAGCTGCAGCGTCGCATCAAAAAGTTAAAATAACAGAAGCAGGGTTACCATTAGCACTCTGGAAAGTAACACGGCTTGTATTAGACAGCGCCGGTGGTCGATGCATTCTCACCTGCTCGGAATAAGTACCCGCTGCTACATTGAAAGTAACAGGCGGAAATACCGCACTCC
>JADJHE010000001.1 GCA_016707685.1 Bacteroidota bacterium | reverse complement strand
CAATACTAACAGAAGCTGGTCATTTATATCCTGGTTAATCGGTCCAAAAAAAAACAATCATTAAAAAACCAAGCCGCTGCAATGTCAACAGATATTTTTCAGCAACAACCCCTTCTTGAAAACGAAAGAGTGTTACTCGCCCCATACAGGAAAGTGACTTTTCAAAACCTTTTGCCCTTCTCTTCCACGAACCCGAGATGGGAAATATGGTTTGGCAACGGCGGCGGAGTGAAGAATATCTCCATAACATATTACAACAGCCATTAAGAACAAGGAGGATAAAAAAAGAATATGCTTTTATTGTTGTTTTGATAAAAAAGCCAATCGCTATGCAAGCCATTACAAGATTTTATGATATTCAGCAATCCTGACTTACGACACAACTGGGCTACACCTGGTATGGAAAGGATTTCAGCGGACCGGGTTAGACAGGCATTGCAAATTATTATTGCTCGCTTATGTGTTTGAAGAATGGGGAATGGAACGCCGGAGTTTCGTGCCGATGCCAATAATGCCGGGAGCATTGCTGCTATGAAGGCCATTGGCTGTGTGGAAGAAAGTATACTGCGCATAACCATATGCCCTGCCAGCGGTGGAAGACGGGACAGTATCATCCTGAGCATATTAAAAACAGAGTGGCTGGCTGGGGTGAAAGAAAAATTGCAGCAAAATACCCGCTGATCTTACAGCAACTTTACCTGAAAGTGGTATTGTTTACAAAAACCTAATCCGTTAACTTTCAAAAATGTAAGTGCATTAAGTACACTTCATACCTCGGCTCAGATAGGATGCAGGTTCTAATAACCAACAGGGAGTGTTATGATTGGGCAAGTTGAAACGTCCATGTACAATCGCTAATAAGCATATGAACGGATGTTGTCGCAGCGAAAATTCTAGTTTATATTGATTGTCAAATTTTTAAAAAAATTGTAGGTTCGTATAATAGCGATAATACATACGTTGGGCGAAATTTTAAAACACTCTTCAATTTATGACAGTACCCGACATTTTAGAATATTTGGATCACGTTGAAACCAAAAGAAAAGGTTGGGGTTCAAATTTTATTGACACTTCCTTTGAAACCATGCCAAGTGAATATATTGGCTTCGCAGAGGATGACCTAGACAGCTTTTTAAAGCACAATTACATAAATGCATTATCGAATGCAAAAAGGGCCCTCGATTGTCAGGCAGATCGTCTTTTGAAACTTTTAGGTTTTTATAAACAATCTCAGGATAAATTTTGGGGCTTCCCAAGAAAACTTGAGAAAATACAATCCTGTGAAATTATTGCTCCAAGAGTACTTAATAAGATAAATAAGGCAAGAAACTTAATGGAGCATCAATATGCAAAGCCAAAGAATGATGAGGTGGAAGATTTTTTAGACATAGTCTCCTTATTTGTAGCTTCTACAGATCAGTATACGACCAGCTTTAGGACAGAGATTCATTATGACAATGAAGGTGACAATAAATTTAGAGATTATCCTCCTTTGAATATTACTATTGATCAAGAAAATTGCAAGCTAGTCGTATATGTCGGCAGTAATCTAAAATATCCTAACATGATGACATACGAATTTGAAACGAATGATACGAACTATATCGAAATTTTTAAGCGACATCTAAAAAAGATTAGGTTCATGTGAAAAACTTCGCCCAACAAAAGGTTTTGTGCAATTGGGGCATGACGTTGAAGCAATCATCGGCAGTGCATATCCAAGCTTTGGTTTCGGCGGACGGAATTCTGTTGGGCAGTAGTTTTTTACTTCGGCTTTTAGTTATAAATTTAGCTTCAGATCCGGGCTGACAGTTGGTCAGTTCCCCAACTGCTCAAAGCCTCGAACGTTGTATGTCACCCTAAACAGCATCCTACTTAAATTCAAGCTAACATGACTTTGCCACCCGACCCCACGCTATTTTTAGCACATTGCAAGGCACACAAAACCCCGACACAAAGCCAACCTTGCAAAGAGCTAAAAATGCCAACGCACAGCCCACCCACCCCGGCTGACGAATATCTATCAACATTAGAACAACACATCAGCAATAATCCATTATTCAGCGACCATGCCCACCCACCCCCCTACAAAACAGCGTTTCGCAAGACTAAAAAAGCTAAATTTACCTTCGCACTATTGACAATATGGAATTAACAGAGAAACTTTTAACTGAACTTCAAAGACGACTTAAAATTGGGAATCGCAGAGGCGTTCATCTAAATGCTATTCCAGCAAATTCAAGATACAAGTTCGACTTAAACAGACTCTCCTACATTGACAAAAACCTGCCAGACAATTTTGTAAAGGCTTTGCTGTCTGAATTACCACTTAAATTCAGAATAAGTTGGAAAGAAAATGTGCCAGACCTGAACTCTCTTTTTGAAGAAGACCAAGCCCAGTTGGTTAAAATTACCAAGGCATTTGAAAATCTTATCAACCAAACTGAAGCAATTGAATCTGAAAAAGGTATAAATACTTTTGGATTTGGGTTTCCTATTTTAGCAAGACGGGATAAAGCAGATAACAAACTCACTGTTGCTCCAATACTAATTTGGTCTTTAAGAATTAAGGCGAACAAAAGAATTTAATACATGGGAAATTTTAAGGAATGAAGATGACCCAATTTATATAAATGAAGTTCTGATAAATCACCTTCAAAGCGATTCAAATGTTGAAATAGAACAAATACCAAGCGAAATGCTTGACGACGGTCTCATTCATAAAAATGAACTCATTGAGATTTGCTCAAAATTAATCAGAACTGTAAATACTACATCTCCTGAAGATTTAGAGGAAACTTTTAGAGCAAAACTTGACAGAATTATTTCAATTGGCGACAAGACTCATTATGAAAAATTGCCGCTTAATTCAACAAACTCTTTTATTGAATTTGGTGGTTTGTTTTCAATTTATGAGGTACAAAAACAAAATATAATAAATGACTACGGTAACCTTATGGAGCTTGAAGGGCTTACAATTGACCTTGAAGATTTAGAAGGGCATACATTTCAACCGATTTCATCGGTTGAAACCGACCCTTCTCAACAAAGCATTTTACATTCCTTAGAAGCAACGAGAAATATTTTAATTCAAGGTCCTCCAGGAACAGGAAAAAGTCAAACGCTTACTGCAGTTCTAATAAATGCCCTTGAGAATAATAAAAAAACTATTGTTGTATGTGAAAAAAGAACTGCACTTGAGGTCTTACACAAAGCACTTATTGAAAAAGGATTGAATTACCACTGTGTATTAGTCCGTGATATTGTCAAAGACCGCAAAACTGTTGTTGATTCAGTTAGGGACAGAGTTGATACCTCCGAATACAAACGCTACAGATATAATTATTCAAAAGAATCTTTGGATAATTTGATTACACGAGCCAAAAACCTAATTAGTAGCATCAATAAGAAACATCAAAAACTTGATAAAAAACTTATTGGAAATAAATCTTGGTCTGATGTTGTTGGCGATTTGTTAGCAGAAGTAAAAGGAAATAGTGACGATAGCAATTTGAATATCGAAAGGAATGTATTCACATACACCACACAAGAATTAAGTGCTTTACTTGACCTTGCTCAAAAAGGACAAGCTCTTTACGCCGAATTTTTACCAATAGAATCAACATCCTTTATTAATTCATTAAAACTGGTTGGTGACAATCCTTACTTAATAGAGCAAAATATAAATGACGATTTTGAAATTTATTCTAAGCAGTTAGAATTAATAAAAATAATTCTCGAAGCAAACCGAAGTGAATACGTTGAATTGAGAAAAACAGAACTCAAAAAATCAAATTACTTCAATTGAGACTAGTATTAAAAAAGTAGCTGCAAAAGAACTTGAATTAAGTGGATTAGTTTCAACTTCAAAAGATGAGTTCGTTAATTATAGAATTATTGAATTAAGCCAACAAGTTGAAAGCCTGTCCCAACATATTTCTCAAATTGATTCCATTTTTACCACTAACAAAAACAATCCTGATTTAACAAACCAATCAAAGATTAATAGTTTCAGTTTTAAATTCTTATCTATTTTTTCTAAAAGTAAAAAACAAACAATTGCTGACCATTTAGAATTGCACAATAATTTTTCAAATCTTGAAGATTGTTTAAAAGGCACAAAAGATATTCCGGCAACAGACTTTAACGGAACTTTAGAAACAAAACTAAATTCACTTAATACCCTTAGGAGTGAAATTTCAAAAGTAAAAAATGGTTTCAATGATAATATCCAAAGCGAGTTCGATTCATTTAAACTTCATTCAATCTTAAACACAAGTGACAATAACAAATGTTTCCAAACAATAGTTACAGCAATAAACGATTCAATAAATTCTAAAGACTTTAAGTCAATACTTCAATCTATTCAGTCCACATTCAAAAACTATTTATCAGAAATAAATTCAGTATTCCAAATACTCGGAAAGGATTTAGCTGAGAGCAAAGACATTAAATTGCCTTACATTTTTGATGCTGCTTTCCCAGAAAATAAAGTGGCTTTAGTAGACATAAATGAAAAAATAGAATTAATTAAAACAGAATTTGATTCTAAAATTCAAACCGAATTTCAACAGATAAGTTTGCTAAAAGCAAATCCAAAGGATATTGAAATAAAAAGCCTTCCAATTCTTCAAGAAAAAGTAAATGCTTTAGCTGAAAAAATTCAAAGCGACAATTGGACAGATGAAAAAGTAAAATTCACAGAATTTTATAAATTCATAACTGACGTTGAATCTCTTATCCGTAATAAAACTGAATACTTCAAAGCAGAGAAGGATTTATTTACAATAGAATTTAAGTGGTTCCAGTTTTACAACGGCTTAACAGAAACAAACCAAGCAATTGTAAATGAACTAAAGCCTAAAAGCAATTGGAGAAAATCACTCTTGGTTTTTTATCTAAATTCAATGCTCGTAAGTTCTGCTAATTTGGATTTGCCAACAAATGATGAAGAACATAAAGAACTTGATAAGACATTAAACGGAGTAGAAAAAGAGCAATTAAAATTTATAAAAGAATTTTGGTTTTCCAAACAGATAGACACTACAAGAGAGTTTGAACAAAAGAATGTAAACCTTTCAGTAGAAAATTTATATAACAAGAGAAGTAGCAATCGCTTCAAGAGACTTTCATTAAGGCAAATTGTTCAATATGACGCAAATCTATTCACTACCTTTTTCCCAATAATCCTTACTTCTCCCGATGTAGCAAGTAATTTGTTTAAAGGAATGAACGGCTATTTTGACATTGTAATGTTTGACGAAGCCAGTCAATTGCGATTAGAAGATAATCTACCAGCGATTTTGAAAGGGAAGCAAATTATCATTGCAGGTGATGAACACCAAATGCCGCCATCAAATTATTTCAGCAAAGTTTTTGACGGAGCGGTTGAAGATGAAGAAGATTTAGAGGAAGAAAAAGAAATTGTTGTTGACAAAGACAACCTTTTATTGTCTTGCGAATCGTTGCTTGACTTTGGCTCTGAATTAAACTTTCAAAGAAAACACTTAGACTTTCACTACCGTTCAAGGCATCCATTTTTAATTGATTTTTCCAACTATGCCTTTTACAATCAAAGGCTAAAGCCTTTGCCAAATAACTTTGATTATGTGCCAATAAAGTATATCCAAGTTAACGGGACGTTTTCGGAACATACAAATGAAGCGGAAGCCGAAATGGTTTTATCAATCATTGACAAAAACATAAACAGATTGCCAAACGGAGAATATCCGACTGTAGGAATTGCTACGTTTAATATTACTCAACGAAATTTGATTAAAAGCAAAATTTTAGAACGACAAAAATTCTCAAAGTTTGAGGAATTTAACGCCAAAATTCAAGAGTTAGAAGAAAACGGAATGTTTATCAAAAACTTGGAAAATATTCAAGGCGATGAAAGAGATGTAATTATTCTTTCAACAACTTATGGAATCGGGAAAGACAGGAAATTTGCACGAAGATTTGGTCCAATAAATCATTCCAAAGGTTACAAGCTATTGAACGTAATTATTACAAGAGCAAAGTTCAAAGTTTATTGTTGTTCTTCTATTCCTGAACAAATTTTCATGAATTATAAGGAATCCTTAATAACCGAAGGTTCAAATAATAAGTCTGCAGTTTTCTTTGCATATTTGGCTTACTGCAAAGCGGTAAGCGAGTCAAATAACGATTTGCGGTTGTCTGTTCTAACAACGCTTGCTGAAAACACAACAAAAAGTGCAGGGATAGACCCTAAAACTTTCGGCGAATTAGAATCTCCTTTTGAAGAAGAGGTTTACCAATGTTTAGCAGACCATTTAGGAACTGATAAATTAATTCCTCAATTACAGTTTGCAGGATTTCGAATTGATATTGTTTACGACCCAAAAGTAATTGGTGTTCCCAAAGTTGCTATTGAATGTGATGGAGCAAAGTATCATTCAAGCCGAGAAGCATATTTATATGACAGACACAGACAAAAAATATTAGAGACCCACGGCTTTGTGTTTCATAGAATTTGGAGTACAAACTGGTGGCGTAATTCGAGCAGAGAAACAACAAAAGTTGTTGATTTTATTAAACAGATTGAATCAACAACAAATCCAAATTATAAAGACCATTCTCATACGGCATTTGCTTTTACTGACGACATTGTAATCATTGAGGACTATGTTTCACAGTCATCTTTTATTGACACCGAAAAGGACAACGTAACAATTCAGGCAATTGAAAAGATTGTTCCATCTCAGACAAAGATTTTTACGGAAGAGGTAAAATTAAATAGCAAAGTACAAGTTAAATATATGAATAATGGCAAAGACATGAATGTTCAACTTGTCTCGACAGAGAACAACAAAAACGACAATTCAAGTGGTGTTCAAAAAGTATATTACAAATCCCCTTTAGCAGGTTCATTAATTGGACACACTGTTGGCGACATCGTAAAAATTGGCAACCTTGACAACTTTGTAGAAATTATTAAAATCATAAACGATTAGCCGACACACCAATCCAGGCAGATTTGCAAGGCACACAAAGCTTGACACAATGCCAAACCTTGCAAAAGAGCTTACTTTCCCACACACAGGACACACCCTTCTATTCGTAGCGACACAGACCGACAGAGTAGAAGCACGAACGCCTTACATGGGGCTTGCCAAAATGGGGGCGGACGGAAGCCGTGTTACAACTGTAGTAACTCTGTTGGGCTGCATATCCAGCTTGACCTAATCTATTTAGCTATGTGCATATCATCATCTTTTTTATCTTTACTCAGCAGCGGTCAGCCGGGCGGACGGAATTCTATTTCCTGCACTTCGGCAATACCTGCTCGTTGTAGGCAATCCGACCCAGCCTTATAATACTATTCAACAGTTTAATATTAAAACTAACTTTGTTCTTAAAATGGAAGAAATTAAAATCATAGAAATCTGGAAGTTCATTTCATTTGATGATTTATGGACTAACTGTGACACGTCTAAACTTGATGAAATATCACCTTCATGGTTTAGACGTAAAGATGAATTAGAAAAAACATCTTCTGAATATGCAGAGTTCATGGAAAGACTTAAAAGACAGCATGCCATTGAAACAGGTATTGTTGAAAGAATGTATGATATTTCGAAAGGTGTTACTGAAACACTCATTGAAAAGGGATTTGCTGAAACACTAGTAAGTCATGGTGATTATAGTGACAATATTACCAAAGACCAATTAATGAATCACCTTAGAGACCATCTTACCGCTGTTGATTTTGTATTTGATTATGTTAAGAATAACAGACCTCTCACAGTCGGCTTTATCAAAGATTTACATCAAGTAGTGACTGCACATCAAGATTTTGCTGAGGGAAGAGACCAATTCGGGAATAAACATAATATTCCGCTTATCAAAGGGGAGTTTAAAGAAAGGGAAAATAATCCATCTAGACAAGATGGAAATGATAAAATTACTTTTAGATATTGTCCGCCACTCCATGTAGCCGCAGAAATGGATAATCTCATTTCCATTTATGAAGACCTACTACAACGAAATATTCACCCGCTTATAATTGCTGCATGGTTTCATCATGCATTTAGTATCATACATCCCTTTCAAGATGGCAATGGAAGGCTCGCTCGATTATTGGCTAGTCTAATATTCATAAAAAATTTGGCTTTTTCCCTTTAACTGTTTTAAGAGAGGATGCAAAAGAATTGTACATTAAATCGCTTGAATCTGCTGACAATGCAAATCCTCAACCAATAGTTGATTATTTTGTTGACCTGCAAAGAATAAATATTGAGAAGGCCCTTAATCTGAAATCAATTCCATCAACTTCATCTTTTGACCAAATTGCAGATTTGCTTTCGGAAAAACTCAAAAAGCAACAAGTTAATAAGGAAAGAGAACGGCTTGCAAAAATTGAATCCAATCGTTTGACAATATTTAAAATATCAAATGAAGTACTAAACAATTTTACTGACGAGCTTCAAAATAAAATGCGGGGAACTGCCCATATCTACTTAACTAGTTGTAGTCCAGATGCAATTACTAAACAACCCTATTTCACAAATCAAATAGTAAAGTTTGCAAGTAAATACAATTACTATTATAATCGCTTTCTTCCAAAAAGTTGGTTTAGGTTAGTATTTGAAATTTCTGACCAAAAGATTTATCAATTAATCGTTAGCGAACATCATTTCGGATATGAAGATGATTCATATGCAATTGGTGCTATACTTGAATTTATTGAGTCCGAAGATGAAGCAAAGAGTATTCGGAATATTCAGGATGATAATTTTAGAAAAAGTTCTGATGGCATGATTATTACAAATGTTCCTTTAGAAATAAAACCTTATAAAATTTCTCTTGAATCCGATAATATAATGGAAAGACACGTCAATATTAAGAATTATTTAAATGATGTCGTGACATTAGCATTAGCTCAAATCGCTAGCGAAATTACCTGACAATTAAAAGGGTTGCCTACAACAAAAGTATTTGCAAAAGCAGGGCTTGACATTGTAACATCAGCTATGTGCAAGCATCAGCAGCGGCTCGAGCTCGACGTTCATTGTTCAGCTTTAGTTCATAATTTCAACAACATTTTTTCAAATGGGCATTTGTACCAGACTGGACAATTAATGAATTCCCTGTCTTTGCAAATACTCGAACGTAAGTCGCCACCTAAAATGCAACCCTCAATAACTTCAGACCAAATTGACAAGTGCATAAAAAGTAAAGTATGGGACTTGAGTAACAAAGTCCTTTACGACCTTTGTGCGACAAATTTCACCCATGACACTGATGAAAAAGTAATTGCAAAGACTTTAATTATTGGCAGAACTTATGCAGCCGCTATTGAGACGCCGCAAAACAAAAAGAGACATCAACGACAATTTTTATATTGACATTGTTGCTCCTACTTTTAAAAACTCTAGGCTCGACACAATATTGACAGAGCTTAAACAAATTAATAATCTTTCAGTTGACACATTACCTAAGATTATTGATGCTCACTTTTATTTGACTAAAACTTTGTTTGAAATTACTAACCTTGACAAGCGGTCATTCAGCTCAAAGTATTTGCATTTTCATTTGCCTCAGTTATTCTTTATTTATGACAGTCGAGCAGTAATTGCAATGAGGCATTTTTTAAGCCGCCTTCCAAAACAATTAAAGGCTTTGGCAGACAGACAAAATATCGACAAAGAATATTCACACTTTTTTTACAAATGCTTTCATCTTCGACAGACAATTAATGAACAACACAATATTTTATTAACTCCCCGCCACCTTGACAATTTACTCATCGAGACAGCTAATAATAAAATACTAACAATAGTTAATTAGAAATAGAAAGGAAGGCTACCAACATGAACTCTATAAAACCAACCAAATTTTGATCTTTTATCACTATCAACTGTAACCCGGAGTGAACATATAAATCTCAACCGTAAATCATATCTTCATTTTCAGTTTTTCAACCGGCTTCTGCACCAGTTAAAGAAACACTGAATACCAGCACAGCAGGTAGCCCCGGATCCTGACTATAACCAGCAAGTCAAACAATGGAAAATGCAAGACTAAAGAAACAACACTCCGATCAACTGATATTCCTGGGCGTAC